>NZ_JAAITA010000003.1 GCF_013304445.1 Blautia hansenii | reverse complement strand
TGGTAAGTCTATCTTACATCAGTTTGAAGGTTTACACAAACTTTGGGATACTCCCTTTTAGTGGTATTCTTCTAGCTTTTGTTTGCTGATCTGCTCCGCAGGGAGCAAACAATATTAGATTAAACCTTTGTCTTTTTCGTAATCTTGTAAATATATTCTTCTGGTGTAGGGCGTTTATTTCCAAAATACTTTTTGAAATTTGCCTGCACATCAGAGTCGGTACTGTTCATAGCTTCATCAATTGTTGCTTCAATATCAGCCCGAACATCAGTCAATGATACACCGCCAGCCTTTGCACCAGCTTTTAATGCCTTTTTTATATCTCGTTTTTTTAATCCCATCATTTACAAAGTTCTCCTAATAGTAATAAATGGCTCAATATACTTTTGTATAAAATCTATACGGTCAAATATTGTTGGCTTAAAATATGATGTAACTGCTATCACTATATTTTCTGACGAATTTACATATATAACATTCCCACTATTTCCTATGGCTGCATATACATTTTCATTCACAATCCACCAAAGATACCCATAAGACATATTTCTATATTCTTCTCCACATTTATAATTTGGCTTCGTTATTTCTTCAATCCATTTAGATGATATAATTTGTTTCCCTTTATGAACGCCTTTATCTAAGCAAAGTTGTCCGATTTTTGCCATGTCTGTTGCAGAAAAGCATAAACCATAGCCTGCTGTTCCTATTCCTTTTGGGTCGCAAAACCATATGTTTTTTTGTGGGTCTTTACACATGGTAAAGTGTTTATGTTCTTCGGCAGTTTCCGCTAAATAATTTATATGTTTTTCTACTCCAATGGGTTCAAATAAAAACTTATTTGCAAAGTCCACAACTTTTAGACCACTCGTTTTCGATATAATACCAGTTAGTATATGTATGCCTAAAGTCGAGTATTTGAATTGTCCAGTCAATCCTTTTCTTCCACCTAGAAAATCTAAAGCTGAAACAGTCCAATCATCACTTGAGCAAATTTTAGTCCACGGTTCGTACTTATACTTATATGGTGCAGTCATAGTCAGTAAATGCTTGATTGTAACTTTTTGAATTGTTTTTTCTCCTCTTTTAATTTTATATTCAGGGAAAAAATCTAATACGGGTTGGTCTATGCTTTTTATAAATCCTTTATCAAGTGCTATTCCTACAAGTAATGCTACGATACTTTTGGTTGCAGACATAACATGACAAGCATCTCCTTTTTTATAATTATTCCATTCATCAGAATAAACTTCTTTACCGTCTTTGTAGCATGATATTTGACAGATATTAGGCTGTTTCTCTTTAATAAAATCGTGTAGTTCTTTTCTATTCATAGTATCAATCTCATCTCCATTTCACGTTATTGTATCTGAAACTTCTATTCACAAAAATTTTAATCTTTGATGTATACCTATTTCTTTTTTACTGGATAATAAATTTCAGTTATAAGTTCATCTTCGTTTGAAGTTTGTGTCAAATCGGTAATATAAACTTCATAAAGCGGACCATTATTTTCATAACCGTTCTGCTCTGCCCATTCACATTGTTTCGTATAAATAGAAGGCAAATTAGAATATCTGCCATGTAAAGTTGTTTTTAAGCATAGTCCGGGGCGAAAATCTCGAGTTCCCGTAACAAATTCTTCTACTGGAATAGCAAATTCTGTGTCCAAACCCAAAGGAGTAAACTCATCACTATGATAAAGTACCATAGGTGGAGCATTGACAGTTAATTTGTCATGTTGAATTTTTCTTAATATTGAATTAAAACAACAAGCGTATTGTTCTTCCATTTCAAACTTATAAACCATTTTACGAACAGAAACCAAATACATAGTTGGTATTTCAACAAGTTGTACATCAATCTTATTCAAATAAGACATGATTGATTTTCCTTGTTTCAAAACTGCTATATCCTCATTTAATTGTTCTGTAATTTGTGAATATATCTGTATTTGCTTTTCTAATTCTGCCTTTTTCTTATAAAGCTCTATGGATAATTTTTCATTTGGTATTTCTTCTGATGTAATAATCACTTTGATTTCTTCCAAAGAAAAATTATACTGTTTTAAACGGTTTATAAGTAACATAGTTTCTAATTGCTCAATGGAATAATATCTATAACCATTCTCTTGATTGATTTTACTGGGATTTATAAGTCCGATTTCATCATAATAACGAAGTGTTTTTGTAGAAACTTTACATATCTTTGAAAATTCACCAATAGATAACATAAATATCCTCCTATCAACTTACTTCTATTCTCATGTTACACCTTGACGTAAGGGGAAAGTCAATGCAGTAATTTTATCCACTATCCCTTACTTACACCTAAAATAACATGATAAGAAATGAATTTCCAACTTTTTAGTAGTTTCTGACAAAGGCTTATACACTACTAAAAAGTAGTATACAAACCTTTGTCTAGCTTATTATCCTACAATCTTCCAGTTGCTATCCCTATGTAACACAAGCTCGTATTGTGATACCTGCGTAGCTTTTGTCTGATTATCAAGGAATTTTACGGAAACTTTTACTTTCACATTGTCCCCGTCCTTTGTAAAAATAGGATTTATCAATTCAGAATAAAGGTAGTCCCTGCCGATAGGTTCAAGCACATTTCCCGATACATAGTAGGTAAGCTCCTTTTCTGTGGCTGTCGGGTACAGCTTAAAGAATGTTTCCAGAAATGTGGTAGCGTCATTAACGGTATCAGTGTCCACACTTGCGTCGGCTTCTGGTGCTTTTGGTTCGTAGTCTGATTTCTCGATTGCTGGTGCAAGGGTAGGGTTCTGAATGATTACCATATCCCCGTCAGCGTCTACATGGACTTTTACAGTATAGGTTGCCTTGACATTACTTGTCTGTTCTCCCTCTTTTATCTGCTGATCTACTTCGTAGGTAGCAGAAAAAGTGTCCGTTCCCGACTGTTCGATACTCCACACAATCACATCTGTAACCGTGGAGCTGGTCGGTATATCGGTTCGGATTGTATCTACATTCAAGTCCTGCAATTCCTTTGTCAGATAACCGCTGATTGCCTGCGTCCTTGCGTCAATCGCTTCTTTGCTGTTATTCCATGTGTAATAGGACTTTGCGAAGTTCTTCACGAAATTTTCTATCCCGTTGGTGTCCTGCAAGCGAAGCTCAATGATTTCTTTTTCATGGGTGGTGTGCTGGTCGATAGCGGTAAAATTCTTATACACCCCAAAGCTCACGCTTGCGATAAGCACCACCCACAACGCAATCACGGTTTTCTTATGTGTGCCTACCTTGACAGTACGCACCTTTTTTTCTTTGACATTTTCTGTCTGTTTCTTATTCTTCTTAAACATATTTTTCAAGTCCTTTCTATTGTTTTACTCGTCCTGCACCGATTAAGTGCTGTTGCCAGTAACTACTATTTAAGTCTGCATATCCTATCGGGTCGCCTGCATGGTACATCTGTGTCGGTGAAACGAGAATACCGACGTGTGTTACATACGAACCAGCGTTATAGGTAGAATGGAAAAATACCAAATCGCCAGCCTTTGCCTGCGAAAGTGGAAGATGTTGGGTAGCGTCATACTGGGCTTGTGCCGTTCTCGGTAAGGAGATACCAGCTTTTCCATAGCACCATTGCGTCAATCCCGAACAGTCAAAGGAAGTGTTGGGGTTGCTACCGCCATACACATACTTCCACCCTTGATATTTCAACGCTTCATTCATTATCTTTTGTGCCAGTTCGCCCGATATTTGAGGAACAGTCAAATACTGATTGACTAATTCCACATAAAACATATTTCCATAGTTCCAACGCCAGCCACCATTTTTCGCAACGGCTATCGGATTGGTGTAGGTTACTTTCTTTCCACCCGATTTTTCTTTTGCGAAATTTTCCGCCAAATTGTATGTATGTTTTTTCCCGTTTCCTGCCACATATCCCACATAACCACCTCCATAGTTATAGGACTGTATCGTTACATTCAAATCGTCGATACCTTGCTTTTTGCAGGAAGAAAGCAGGGACGCAAAATATTTACACCCCTGCTTGATTGAGCTTTCCGTATCTAAAGAGTTGGGCGGTAGTCCCAGACTTTCGCTGGACTGCATGACATCTTCTGCCGTACCGCCACTTTCTACTTGAATGATAGCAAGTAGCACATTGACATACTCGGAGATACCGTTTTCTCTGGCGTATTTTTCTACCATAGACTGATGTTTCAAAACTTCTGCGGATAAGTTCATACCCGTAATGCCCGAAGAAAAGTTGCTGTTCTCGTCGTCGCTGTCCGCACTAATGAGGACACCAAAGAACAGCACCAGAGAAAAGAGGATAGGAAACAGACTGCCAATAATAGCGATATGTTTCAGTTTCATTTTTTCTTCTGTCCTTTCTTCGTTACAAGGTTACTGCTTTTCTCTGTGGTCTGCTGGTTCTTCTGGACGCTTTGTGTCTGCTGAACCTCTGTCCTGCGGTCTTTGGTGTAATTCTGGCGTGTTTCCTGCGATACTACTTTTTCTACATTCTGCTTATGTACTGGCTGTGCAGGCTGGGTCGCTTTTCTATCAGAAGCACCAGAAGATAACGGACGCTCTTTGATAACAGTTGTCTTGACTGGCTCACTTGCTTTTGAAGTGGTCGCTGTGGCAGGACGTTTGACTTCCTGCATTTTTTTCGCACTCGGCTTTGGAATGGTTGAAGCTGTGGCTGGTCGCTCATGGGGACGGGTAGTTCCCGTTGTCGCTGATCCGTCAGCCTTTCGCTGTGCCTGCCTTGCTTCTTGTGCCTTTTGAAGTTCCATTCGCTTGTCAGCGATATTTTTCTTATGCTGTTCTTGCTTTTCCAAGCGTCCCGTCTGTCTGGACTGCTGTTCCTGCACCATGCCACGCTTGAAGTCGGACACGCTGGACTTTGCCTTTTCCTTTACGGAATACACCGCATAAGCGGTCTGTGTCGGCATATCCTTGATATTCTCTTTGACAGCATTTGCCTTATCTTTCACTTTATTTTTCGTATCTAAGACAGCACCCACCTTTGAGCCTGCACGCTGTCCCATGCTAGAAGTGGTATTGCCCCGATTTTCTTTAGAAGCCGTATTTTTTCTTTCCGCTCGTTTGTTAGCAACGGCACTTCCAGCCACCGCACCAGCCACACCGCCCGAAATACCGCCAGCACTTACCGCCCTTGCAATACGGTGTTCCATACGCCTAGCCCTATGTCGCATAAACAGATACGGTCTGCGGAAAATCCTGCGTCCCATGCTTTGACTGTCGTTAGCATTAAGTGAGAACATACTCATTAAGTCGCCCAGCTTCATGTAGATACCAGCGAAACATACTATCTGCAAGAACGCCACCATGAAAAACGGATAGTCCGTGGAGATGTTATAAAACATACTGGAAATGCTGAACGCCACCGTTACAATAAGCGTTATTCCTGCCCGTGTCATTATGGTATTAAATACCCTTACGATTGCCTGCTTTGCCATGCTTTCATAGCTCGGTATCATGGAAAGTAAAAAACTGATAGGTAAAAACATTGCAAAGATAATAAAAAGTATCTGGCTGAACAACATCATGCCCGTAAGCAAGAATATAAATATCGTGATACCCAAGTTAAAGAACAAGAGGAAGAACACCATACCCAAACGGTTCACGACCTGCGGTATTGTCAGATTGTTATTGTCGTTGTCCTCGATTTCTGTTTTCACGACTTCCTCTCTGGTTTTCCCGTCCTCGTCCTCTGGACTTGCCGATACGAGAGCTTCTACACGGTCTGTCCCGATTTCTTCTGCGTTGCTGTTCCCGAATTGAAGCAAGAGCCACGGCTGTTCCACTTGAATAGAAAATAGGCTGTCCCGTATCAAGTCTACGCTGTCCTTGCCCTCGCTGTCAGAATTAGGGAGCATGATTTTTGTTCCCAAGTCAAGTGAAGCGGTACTGATGTCTGATGAAAATTCATTTATCTTCTTGATGTAGTCGGGAGCATAGGCAATAAACGAAGCGGACAGCACGAACACCACCACAAAGTTGATAACAGCGTGAAGTGCCTTGCTGGTTTCCCGTTTTATCAGTCCCGTATAGGCAACATACATTCCAACGACTAAGATAATGAGAAGCAGGAAACCAACATAAAAGCCCGTAGAAGAAAAGCCGTTCTCGGTAACGCCTGCAAGGGTCTGTATGCTCTTTCCGATACTGTCTGCCATATCGTTGATGAAGTCCAGCTTATAGGCTTCCTGCACCACATAGCCCGTTGCATTGCTTAAATAAAGGCTTATCGTCCAGACAAAGTTGGTAATGCAGTAAAGCCCGTACTGTACCGATTTTCCAATACCGTCCAGCCAGTTCCACGGCAACCACGACCAGCTATTATCTACATAAAAATCAAGCTGGTAATTCGATAGCGGATATTTTGAGTAAAGATTTTCTGCGTTTATGGTATCGTCCACAAGCCCCATCGCATGAGCCACCGTCCCCAAGAGTGAAAGCAGGATAAGGGAAAGTGCCACGACAAACAGAGCCATTTTGAGAAAGTGGAAAATCTTCTTTTTTGTGAACGCACCTTTTATCCTTTCTTTCATCACTCCACCTCATTTCTCTGTACGGGCGGTCTGGTATCAAAGGCGTGTAGTAGTTCTTCAAAGACGGGGTGTATCTGTACTACACCGACACGCCCGTATAAGTCCTGCAATAAGCATTGTCCGTTCTCCAAATCACGAAGCCTTTTCTGGTTGTTTTCGTCGTCCTTGTCAATGCCGAAAAATTCTAAGGTCTGCTTTATCTCGTTAATATCTGTACTTCTAAAGGCAAACTTCAAGCCGATATTGTTTTTCAGACTTTCCTTTGATACGTCCCCAGAGGATTGTGTAACGAAATAAACGCCTGCCTGCATAGCTCGCCCAGCACGAACCAGCTTGTTAGAGAGCGTTTCTCCTTGTGCCACATTTAAGAATGCCCACGCTTCGTCAAGGTCTACGATTTTGAAGATAGAACGGTCGCTGTGAATAAAATCTAAAGCAAAGGTACTAATCACAATCAGCATAGACACCGACAACAATTCAATGGTCGTGTATTCCTCAAAGGTGGTATCTTTATCTGGCAATACTAAGTCCGCTACTTGAATGATATTGAGCTGGTTATCAAGGCTGATTGCATTTTCCACCGTACCGTCTGAAAACAGCAGGTGTGCAAAGTCGTAGTCTGTGAAGCTGTCGATATGGTCTGCGATATTTCTTGATATGGGTGTATCTTCACGGCGTAGCTCGTCTATCACATGGAGCAAGCCCCGACTGTCGCTTCGGGTAACGGAACGCACCGCCTTACGAAGTACGGGGAATTTTTCGCCGTCCCTTGAAGAAATACCCGTTAAAAATGTCAAGATGTCGATTGCCAGACTTTCAGCGTCTTTTACATTCTTCATAATCACGAATGGGTCAAGAAGTCCTGCGTTGTCCTTGTCGCTGGTTAAGTTTACGATATTGATTTCATGGGCGATTTCTGGGAGCGTTTCTTTCCAGTTGCCTCTCTCGGCTTTGGGGTCTAAAATGACTGCTTGACCGCCAAACAGCACCGCATAATACACAAGAAGATTGTTGCAGAATGACTTTCCACCGCCAAGCGAACCGACAAAAGCAGAAGCAAGGGCATTTGTAACTGTACCTTTTACACCTTGACTGGCAAGGGACGGTTGCAGGTACACATTTCTTCCCGTATCAACGGAATAGCCCATATAGATACCCGTAGTTTCCCCTAATTGTTGTGTTGCTCCAAAGCCAAGCCCTGCCAAGAAATCTGATTTTACATACTGCACATAATCATTGATATATCGCTTGCTGGCAGGTAAAAATTCAGAATGAAGCCCCAGCATATCCCCAGCAGGACGCACCAGCTTTACATTGAGGTCGTCGTAAAAGTCCTTGACTTCATCACAACGGCGTTTCAGCTCGTCAAGATCGGGTGCAGACACCCGTATGACGTAGCTTAACTTATACATACTTTCTTTTGTCTGGTCTAAGTCTGTTTCCAGCTCGTCCACGCTGTCTAATGCGTCCACCACATTTGAACTGGTTTCACTTCCTGCTTGATAGGCGTGGTTATCAAGGTCTTTCAGTTCCTTTTTCTTGTTGCGGACGGTTGTTAATGCTTTTCGGTTCTCCACGATTTCTACATTCATGGACGTATCAACGGGGAATGTGAATTGCTGTTGCTGGAAATAGAAGATTTCACTTGACGGAAAATCAAGCTCCCCGACAATCGCATTGACGGTAAAGTAGGACACATAGCTTTCCTTGTCCTCATGTTCCAATCGTAAATACCGCTGGCTTTCCTCAATCACACATCTTGTCGGACGGATAAGGTCATAGTATTTTATCAGCGTTTCTTTGTTCAATTTCTTCTTTGGTAGCTGGTACTCATAATCTTCATAGGCGATACCGTCCCTGCCGTAAAGATGTTCCATGAGATACCCAAAATCATTGATTTCCAAGCGACGCACCTTAAAGCGACGGGAGATTTTATTTTCCAGTAACTTTTCCATTTTCATGTAACGGTTGATTTCATCATTCGGCATGGAAACAAAGTCATTCATCAGCGTGTGGTTCACTTCATGGAGAAATTCTGTGAACGTCAGCCACGCCGATTTTTTGATGTTCTTCAGATTGAGCTGTTCTTCCGTAACCATGAGCTTAAAGCCAAGAAAAAAGCGGTAGTCCACTTGATTGTCCCCAATCATAGATACCAACGCTTCGGTCTGTTCGTCTATCTTCTGGCAGGCAACTTCCTTTAATTTTCCAGTTACCAGTTTCTTTGACTGCTCCTGCTGACTTCGGATTGAGCTTTCTGTGGCAATCTGCAACGCATGAATTTTACCCTCACGGGACTGTGCGATAAGCTGTCGGAAACTGTCATGCACGATAAATTTCTGCTCTGCGGATAAGAAAGAATAGTTGTACGGTATCAGCTCATAGTAGGCAAACACTTCATTGTCCTTGTTCCAGACAAGGTTATTGTCAATATATTTTATCGGGAACATAGTTCACACTCCTTACTGCCGTGATTGTTTCATTGAGTATCTGCTTATGCAGTTTTACGGCTTTTCCTGCATAAGTGATTTTTGGTCGCAGGGCATAGGTTATCTGTGATTTCAAAAAGCTGTACGGCTTCTTTCCGTCAAAGGTTTTCTGCGACATAAACCAAGTGAGAGCAACGGGAATACCGAAGTATTTTAAAAATGCTCCCTCAATCATGGAAAGTGGCGGTAAGTCCCCAAACAGAATGATGATAAACTCTGTAATCACAAACCATGTAATCTGTGTAAAGGTAACGGGAAAGGGCAAGTTAAAGTCGTTGATTGCGTACAAGACTTTTTCCACGTTCCAGATACCCGTGTAGCTTTTAATCTTTTTCAAGTTCTTTTAGCTCCTTTCAAAATAGAAAAGGACAGCCATGTTTCAGACTGTCCCTTAAAAGAGAAATACGCTGTCAGTAGCAACAATGTTTGTTGCTGATCTTCCAGCGTTAATATGGTATCTCGCACATACCTCGGCTTGTTTCGATAAAGCAACCGCCCATATCCAAATCTCGCCCGTAGGCTTCATAGTCAATGTAGTTCTGTAAACTGGGTGGAATGTCGCCAAGTGCCTGCAATTCGTCTATGTAGTAGTAGGCAACGTCTGTCATGGTTTCACAGTCTGGATAATAATAAATATCGTCCTTGTGTTCCACGACTTCTTCCAGCGTCCCGTAGTGGCTGATAAATTCGTCCAGACACTCTACGATATAGTCGGGAAGTTCCTCTATCATTTCATACATCTCATTGAGTTCTTCAATGGAAACATACTCGCCAATCGCAATGGGAAAGTTATCGGTATCATGGATTGCATATTCCTCATACTGTTCATTCAAGCCGATTTTTTCTTTTACATCTTCCTCGTCAATAGGAAATGTGAACCAAGCACCAACTAAATAGCCCTCATTGTATTTGCCAAGATTAGCAATGTAAACCGCCATATCATCAATCATAAGCACCACCTCATTTCCTACTCTGGCAGTTCAAAGATACCGTGTTCCGTTACTAAAAATTTCCCGTGTTCCTGCAAGTGAGAAGCGTAGGCTTCAAAGTCAAAGTAATATTCTTGACAGCCCTCGGATAAATGCTTAAATGTCGGGTCGTTCATCAGCTTTTGCTTTGCAACATCTATCATGCTTTTGCAGTCAGGATAAACCGTAATCACGTTCCTGCAAATATAAAGTGCTTCTAAATTTTCATATACGGTAAGAAGTGCTGTATATTCTTCCTGCATATCGCTTGAAAGCTGGCGGTACATAAAAGCTAATTCGTTGAGCTGATACACACTTGTATGTTCGTGGATTTCATCAGCAAAGGGCAGTACCTTTTCGATAATACGATAATCTTGACTTTCTGCACCGATACCTAGCTTTTCTTCAAACTCGGCAACATCTATTGGCAAGTCGAACCAGTATGATATTGTTTCTTCGCCAGTTGTTCCTCTCGTTTCCACCAGCACCCTTGTTTCCTGCATTGTTCCTCACGTCCTTTCTGTTGTTTCCTCACATCTTTTAAGGTCTGGCACGACATACCAAACACATATTTAGAAAAATCTTCTAACTGTCTTTCTTCATAGTCGGCAGGGTTCAGTCGTTTCATTTCCTGCCATACCTTACGCTTGTAAGAGGGCAGGTCGGAAATGTATTCACAGCCGACGTTTGCCTGCATATCCTTAAAAATATCGTTCATTTCATCACTCCAATCTGAAATTTAGGTATGAAAAAAGCAGTCAATCCTAAGACTAACTGCTTTTTAAAATATATAAGAACTTATATTTTATTTTGAGAAAAACACACCATAAAGAACGATAAGTGAAAAAAATATTAGCACTCCAGTTCCAATTATATAACATAGCCTAATAAATTTTTTCCCCTCATTTATATCATCGTATATGGAAGATAATTTTTCATTATTTAAATTTTTTTCTCTTACTTCTTGCACGTCAATATCTCTTACCAGTTCATCTAATGTCAATCCAAAGAAATCACTCAATAATACTAATCGTTGAAAATCTGGGTATGACTGACAAGACTCCCATTTTGAAATTGTTTGTCTGGAAACCTTTAGTTCATTTCCCAATTCTTCTTGTGAAAGACCTTTGGACTTTCTTAAATTTATCAGTTTTTCATTAAAGTTCATAAGTAGCCTCCTAAAATATAAATTATATTTGCGACCGCAAAATAAGTATTGCAAATATGATGATTTCTTGCAACCAACCTTTGTTGGCAATTTGTCAACCATTCATTACATCAGTATAATTCACTAATATTTGTCATAAAGTAAAGAAATATTAACCACATATAAGTTCATTTTTTATGCTCCAATTATAGCATTCTCATATCAGCACCACAATAAAATTTTACGTACCGATAATCTTATTGAACAGCTCCAACAGACACTATTTCATTACTCCAATCTGAAATTTTGGTAAGAAAAAAGCAGTCAATCCTAAGACTAACTGCTTTGTGTGTATGGATATGAAATTGTTTATCAGACATATTGTTTGAAAAATACATTTAACTTTTGCCCTAGTAGTGTTGGGTTATCTGTATTTACTTCATGTCCTGCATTTTCAATAATAGCTATTTCTGCGTTTTCTATCTGTTGTTGCAATTCTAAAGAAGCTTTTTTATTTATCTTATCCTTATCGCCACAGACAACAAGTACCGAACATGATATTTTTTTCAGTTCATGTTTAAAATTAAGTTCTGTCATAGATTTGCATAGATTGATAAAATCTGTTTTCTGAAAGCCCATTTTTTCAAATGCTGAACAAGGCATAATACGGAATATCAGATTTTGCATTTTTAACAGATACTTTGGCATTTCATATTGTGTGCCTATTAATACTAATGAGTTCATTTTTTCTGGGTGTTCTATCGCATACTGCATAGCAAGAATACCACCTAAAGAAAGTCCACAAATATTTAGCGGTTCTTCAAACTGTTCACAGTATGTTTCCAATGTCCGATACAATGTATCATAACATGGTGTTTTCCCAGAAAGCCAATCTGATAAATTAGGGCATAAAACTTCAAAATCATCATTGAATACTTTTACGGTATCACTCCAACTTTCAGAAGATTGTCCCAAACCATGAAGCATTATATATTTCATTTCATCACTCCTAGATACTGTGTTTCATATCCACATTATAACATTCTCATATCAGCACCACAATAAAATTCTATGCACCGATAATCTTATTGAACAGCTCTAACAGACACCATTTCATCACTCCAATCTGAAATTTTGATAAGAAAAAAGCAGTCAATCCTAAAACTAACTGCTTTGTGTGTGGATATAAAATCTAAATTCTATTGTATAACTTTTCTTAGCCAATTATCTCTAAATAAAATCTGTTCGTCAGTATGAAACCAATGTTCTCCGTCATTCATAACGGTAAGATTTGCACAATGTCTATCAATAAATTTATCTACCGTTTGACGTGATGTAAGATTATCATGTTCAGCATACAAAATTTCAGTAGGCGTTTTCCAATTTATCGGGTTTGCCCGAACAAAACATAGATATTCCCACGATAATGTTTCTCCAAAATCAGTTGGTATTTCTTTTCTTTCAGAAAGTTCCTTTTCAGACACATTCGCCCAGCTCATCATATCTACTATAAGTTGTTCCATATCAAGTATAGGCGATATGAATAATGCTTTTTCAATCTTGAAATTCTGTAATGTGTGCATTGTAAAATAAGCTCCGATACTATTAGCAAGTACATATATGTAGTCATATTTTTCAGATATTTTATCGTAGACTTCCATAATTTTATTTTTTACAATCCACGGGAAATAGTCATTATAATCTACTCCAAAAACATCAAAATCTAAACAAATATTTTTGAACTGTTCAGTTTCAAGATAACTTCCACCTTTACCATGAACATATATCATTGCTTTCTTCAAAATAACGCCCCCATAAATCAGAATTTTATATATCCACATTATACCATTCTCATATCAGCACCACAATAAAATTTTATGCACCGATAATCTTATTGAACAACTCTAACAGTACATCTTTCACACCGCCAGCATTGAATACCAAGCCGACAGCAATCAAGGCAACTACCAAGAAGCCGATAAGTTTGGAAAACTCACGCTTGAACCCTAAGTAGATACCGATAACCACAATCGCCATAAGCACCAAGCTCTGTGCGTTGCTTAAAAACCATTGATACAAATTTTGTCCGAAATTCATTTAATTGTCCTCGCTTTCTTTTAATTGTTTCATTTTATAGTCAGCTTCTTTGCCAACACTCAAAATACACATCAAGACAACGCCGATACCCATTCCCATAGATACCAACAGGAAGTCTTTTCCTAATTCCCACATTTTTTATCACTCCTAACTTTCTACTAAATCTTTTGCAGGGGTCGTCTGCTGTTTGATTATCATTTCATGCTTTTCGCTCAAGACTGCCTGCTTTTCAATCGTTTCCATGTAGTCTGTACCGTTTCCCTTATCAATCTTTTTCAGCATTTTCAAGGTCGGTGCTACCTGCCTTTGTACCCAACGCAATGTGCGGTCTAAAGTGTAAGGCTCTGGCTTTGTCGTTAGTTTCAGACTTTGCCGATTATCGCCAATAAACCAAGCCCAGCGGTCATTGAGTTTCCAGTCATTTTTCCGCTTGTCTGGTTCTTCATCAACAAACCGCACATACTGATTGATGATAGAAAAGGCGGTCTGTTCTGCGTCATAATACGTCAGCAAATCTCGTACTGCATAATAAGCTCGTTCATTGCGAAGCCGTATCTCAAAACGGTTGATAATGTCGGCTTCTTCCAGCGGTGTCCCTAACTTGACGTACTGCTCATAGTCCTTTTCATAGATACAGAAATACACATCTGATTTCAGCGAACCAAGATAAAGGGTGCGTCCCATATATTCTCTGTCGTCCTCTCTGTGCTTGATAAGCTCGCCCGACTGGTAAAACTTATAGCTTCTGGACTTTCCAATATATTCCCGTTTCCTGCATTTTTCCACAAGCTCTGGAATATCCAAAATGCCCGTATGGTCGTTGATAGCAAGGTCGATACGCTTCATCACGCCACCGTCTACAAGTGCGTCCATGAGAAAGTCATACCAGCTTCTTTGCTGTGCCAGCAGGTAACTTTCAAACTGCCTGCAACCACGCCCCTTTAATTCTAAGAGGACACCTTTTTCTTCGTCAGCCGACGTATAGATAAAGATGTCCCCTAAAGAGTAATGCTCCGTATAACTGTAATGTCCGTAATCTTCATGGAGCATATAATTGATATTCAGTTTTAATATATCTTTGATGATGTGCTGTATATCCAGCGTGGGAAAACGAATTTTCACATAATCAAACAGCATGGTAAGCGGTGCTTCTGGATTGAACCTTGCCAGTTCCTTATGCAGAGTTTCCAGAAGTTCCTTTGACGGCTTCATTTTTCCGCTTTCTATCTTGTTGAGATATTCCCTTGTGATACCAGAAGCCACCGCCAGCCTGCCTTGTGAGATACCGTAAGCAATCCGTTTCTCCCGTAATTCTTTTATCCATTGTTCTTCATTCAGAACCATACCCCCAATCTATAAAGTGTGAAGTTTTTAAGGACGACTTCACAGCCGATTTTTGTTAGGAAACCATGCCAGAAGCCTTATGCTTCCTATGTTTTTTGTCTATTGTCTATTTGCAAACGTACCCCTCTGTTAGATACCGAGGGGTTTTACCTGCTGGCGTGGCTTACGCCACACCAGCAACGGCTAGTCCGTGCCGTCGCCTTTCGCTTCGCACGTCGCCGTCCCGTCCTGCCTTGCTTGTGCAAGAGAGCCGATAGTCTGCAAAAAATCATGTCCTTTCGGGACTAAAGGCGTGTAAAATTCGCTTATCACGCTTGTCCCCACATCACAATAACCACGCCCCTTGATACGCTTCTGAAAAAACTGCTTTTTCACGTCTGAACCAAACAGCATACCGTAACCTAATTCGCTGATACGCCCAAGTCCCACACGGAAATTGAAGTTATCTCTGATACCGTCCGAGAAATACTTTGCGTCTGGACGCTGGCAGGCGACGATAAGGAAATAACCTGCTTGTCGCCCTAACATAACGATTTTCTTTAACTGGCTAAGTAAGCTCACGCTTTCTTTCGTCCCCAACATTTCAAAAAACGCCACATATTCATCAAAGATAAGAAAGCAGGGTGGCAGTCCCAGATAGGCGTAGTTTTCGCCCGTCTTATAGTTCGGGTGTCGTTTCATTTCCTCGCTTCGTCGCACCATGCCCTCATAAAAAGCATTGACGCAATCTATCATGTCTTCTTTCGTGTGATACACATTTCCCATAACTGACCCTAAGTCCGCAAGGTCAGCGTTCTTCGGGTCTAAGATATAAAGGACAGCGTTAGTATGCAGTAAGGCTTCAATAAGCGTCAGCAGAAAATAAGTTTTACCGCCACCAGTCCCACCTGCAATCAGAGCATGAGGGAGTGCGTCATATTCCCACACAAGATTTTTCATCAGTCTAAGACAGCCGTTCTCTGCCCGTACTTCATCAATGGTAATGCGGTTCGCTATCATATCATAAAGCAGGGTATATTCGATATAGCCGTCATGCAGGGTCTTGTCGGTCAGCTCGCAATACAAGCCACTTTCCAATTTATCCTCTAACCGTAAAAGCTGGTCTTGATATTTCCCCAGCGTAATTTCACAGCGGATATGAAGCAGTCCCTTTTCCATTTGATAATAAATCTTTGGAAACCAGACGATTTTTTCCCTTGATCTGCTTTGCAGGTCAGTAAAAAAACCGCTGTCTTGTACGGTATCGGCTTCATACCACTTATTTTCCAGTACCATTCGTGCCAGCTTTTGACGGTGCAGGAGCTTCTTGAAATTGTCATAACAGAAGCGGTAATACAGAAAAGCGACCAATGCACAAACACCAGTCGCTATCAGTATGGTTATGAAGTTGTAAGGGGAGAGCGTCAAGCCGTTTTCTAACAAGCTGAAATGCTCCCAATCGGTACGCATGAGCTGTTTGATATTCAATAGCAAAAGAACCGCCACGAATACAAACAGAAGTGACCCTATAAAAAAGTGGTAAACAAGGTGTTTGTCGCTGGCTCTGATACGGTGTCCTTTATTCCAAATCTTACGCATAATCAATCACTCCTTTCTGAGTACGAAAAAAAGCAGTCAATCCTAAGACTAACTGCTTTGTGTGTATGGATATGGAATTGTCAAACCAATATTTATAGTTTTACAAATCAAGGCAAATAAAAATTAAACTAATTTCGTTTCACTAACTATCTGAACGGCATCATCGCAATCGTCGCAAGGTAATGCACCTCTTTTTATCATTCTTTGGTAAAAACTATTTACCATGTCGATAATAAAAAGCTCAGAGTTTTCTTTTTCTGATATTACAAATAAATTGTAAATAAGTTTTTTCCCAATCCCCTTATACTTCATAAAATCTGGTAAAAATATATTACTTATCATAATTTGCTTGTACTCATAATTTATAAAAAATCTCAATAAAACAAAAGTAGCTTGTTTTTCTGGATTATATTCATCTTTATGATATCCATTTACTTCGACTTTATAAATAATATCATTCATCCAATAATCTGTTATCTTATACTCAAAACGTTGTTCAACATAATCGTCTTTAAATGGTTTCAAATAATTTTCAATTTCTTTTATAAGCTGTTGATGAATTGTTTCCATAATATTTTTACCCTCCAATTTTAGTTATTTTTTCATACCCATATTATAACAGTTCCAAATATCCGCTACAATGAAAATTTAGGTATCAGTTTATTTTTTCTGTTGTCCTTGAGGTGTAGGGTTCTGTTGACTACCTGCGTTCTGGTTACCTTTATTCTTCAACACAATATCCTCTGCCTTTACATACCAGTCCACATCTGCACCCATATAAGTTTTTCGTGATACCGTATCGGCTACGGGATTGACAAGCTCCACAACTGCATTGTACGGAAATTCCCTTAACGGTACTTCTGGTGGTACAGATACGGGGATAATTCCACCATGCAGACTGCACTTCAAATCATAGATACGCTTTTTCAGTTGAGTACTCGGTGTCCCGTCCTCGTTCTGCAAGAACACATCACGCACCGCTGTAAATTTTAATTCTCCAAATGTTTTCTCTTTGTCAATGACAAACCCGTTTGATAATCTCATAAATTTTTCACTCCTTTACTTTTCTTCAACTGCTACAATATCATCAGCAAGCAACACATAATCGGTATGTCCCATATCCCCGATTGCGTAGCCTCTGCCATATAACTTCGGATTAACAAGTTTTACTTTCTGCTCATACTTGAAATGCTTTTCGCCAGCCTGCACGGGAATTTCCACTACTACATTTTCGCCTTTCTGCACGTCAGAATAAAGGTTATAGCTTCGTCTGGCTAAGACCCTGCGGTTATTTTTATCTCTTTCAAAGACTGGCTCGCTTTCGCCTGCAAATTCAAGAGTTCCAAAAGACTGTGCCATATCTGGCACGACATATTTCATTTCCATAGTGTTTTACCTCGTTTCTTTCTATACTTGATAAGTTCTTTGATTGTGATTGCTTATTCTGGCGGTTCGGGAAGTACCAGCAATCCCACCGATAGTAAAGGGTAAAATCAATGCTTACGCACCCTTGACTATCCGTGTTCTTGCAGGTTGTTAGCAGACAAGCCAGAATAAGCGGAAGTCTGCCGTTTGACAGCTTCGGCGGAGAGCGTGATTTTTCTTTCATCATACCGTTACCGCCTTATGATTTCTTCATTTTACGGCGTTTGTAGAAGAAGATACCTGCCAGCCCAGCACCAGAAGTCATAAGAAGTGCAAGCAGTCCGTAAAGGCTGGTATTATCGCCCGTTTTGGGACTGTCGCTAGGTCTGTTTGGCTTTTCTGGTGTCTGTGGTGTTTCGGGTTTCTCTGGTTCTTCTGGGACTTCTGGTTTTTCCTTAAAGGTAATCGTCTGTCCCTCGTCGTCAATGTCCTTATGCTCGGTAACTTTCTTCGGCTCGTCTGGATTGCTGAAATCGTACAATTCTTCAAAAGTTACAAGCTGTTTACCGTCAAGGGAAGTAGCGTCAAAGGTAAAGGCAACTTCCACTTTCATAGTTTCGCTGTCAGCAGTAAAGGTATAATTACTTTCCACACGCTTTCCATTGATAAGAAGTTCTGCATTTTCTTCTTTCAACATCTGCCAGCCCACAAGTTTGTACTGTGTACCGATTTCCAATCCCTCTAAGGTTACGGTATCAATGATTGTTACCTCTTTTTCTGCTTCAAGCTCTTTGTTGCCGTCCTTATCGGTAGCAGTTGTATGTATCTTGATGATACGCTCTGTGATAAGTACCGTCTGCCCGTCGTCCTCAATGTCCTTGTGTTCCGCAACTTTTACGGGTTCGTCTGGATTGCTGAAATCATACAATTCGTCAAAGGTAACAAGGTTTTTGCCACCTAAAGCAGACGCATTGAACGTATAGGAAATTTCCACTTTCATTTCTTCCTCATCAGCGACAAAGGTATAATCGTTTTCTACACGTTTCCCGTCAATGATAAGCTCGGCGTTTTCTTCCTTTAACATCTGCCAGCCTTTCAACTGATACTTTGTGCCTTTTGTAAGTCCGTCTAATTTGACAGTATCAACGATTGTTACCTCTTTTCCTGCAAGAATAGTTTTTTCGCCGTCCTTGCTGGTTGCTGTGGTATGGATAGAGATTTCTTTTTCGTATTCATCAGTCAAAGTCCCTAAATCAATCACAAGATTATTTCTTGATACCACGATTTCAAAAGGTGGGATAAGTTCAAAGCCTTTGTTGCTATCGGAGCGTAATTCTTCAATGATGTAAGTATCGTAAGGCAACGCACCTTTGCTGTCGTCTGGTTCAGAAGTTCCAAACCACACACCGTCCTCGCTGGTCTTGCCTGCGTTGGTATTGTGCTTATGTGAAGCCCAGTCAGCAGAAGTGGAGAATTGCCCGTTATCATCAGTTACCACCACATGATTTTCGTCCGTCGTCTTGCTTGTGATCCTAAAGGGAACATCAGCAAGACGCTTGTGTGTGCCTGCACCAATTTTCACGCCCTCAATATCGCCACGCTTAATCTGATTATAGATAGAATGGGCTTCGTCAGTTAAGTCCACAATTTTTCCATTTTCTGTGATTGCAAAGTCAATCGGTTTTGCACCGTCTGTCAAATATCCGTTTGGAGCTTCACTCTCAACGATACGGAATTTTCCATAAGGTAAAAGGTCAGCGGAAGTAGAAGCGACACCCTCAATATCCGTATGGATTGTTTTTACCACTTCATTTTTCTTGTATAGCTTGCCCTCAACCAATACCTCATTATCATTTAAGGAAATGATGTCAAAGGCAGTATCTTTCAAGGTGGCACTTCCTTGTGGTTTGGTATCGCCCGTTTCTAAATCTCGTTTCTGGATTTTCACACCGCCACGAATGACTTTATCTGATACAGAAAATTGGTTACTTCCAGATAGTACGGCAAGGTCGCCGTCCTCTCTAATCTGTGTTACATATAAGCCCTTAATCTGTTCAGATTTATCGCCAGCCTGCATATATGCACCATCCAGCAAGTAGCCGTTTGGAGCTTTTGTTTCTTCAACAGTGAGTGTCCCAAGTGGAAGAACCGCCTTACCGTCCTGCATATAGAAGCTGTCGCCAGATACCTTGTATGCGTCCGCTAATTTTGTGATATAGTGGGTTGTCCCGTCGCTGTCAGTTTCAGCGATTGTCTTTGTAACCCATGTACGAGTAGCTTCGGCAGGAAGATTTTCTTTATTATAGAAGCCAGCATAATACTTCCATGTAAATTCCGCACCTGCTAAAGAAGCGTTCCCCTGCGGATTGTCTTTCTGTATTTCCATATCAATCTTGAAAAGCTCAATCAAAGTGTCTGTTACTTTTGGTGTATCTGATACTTTCAAGGTTGCTGTTTCGCCAGCTTTGATTGTCAATGGATAGACTGTTTTATCCACTTTATATCCTGCTGGTGCAGATAATTCCTTGATATAAACTGTGCCAGCCGTTACCTCTGCAACATCTGTATTTCCGTTTTCATCAGTCTTAAGGGTGGCAAGCTGTTTTGTGCAGTCCTTATCAGCAAAGACACCGTATGTTGCACCAGCGATAGAGTAATTCCCGTTACCGTCTGTAATACTGGCACTACTGGAAGTCTTTTGCAGTTTCGCATTTCCGACATTTAATTTCGCCCAGAATCGCCCTAATTCCTGCCCCTCGCCAGAGTAGATATAACCGCCACATTCATAGCGTCCTTTATTTTCTTTGACAAAGACTTTTGCACCAGAGAAAACTTCGTCCTGCGTCGCCTTTGGTATTTCATCATAAGAAGCTCGCACGTTATCACATTGCCAGCCAAGATGTACGCTCAATCTCTGCCAGACAACGCATTGTTCCAACAGATAAACTTGTTTGTAGTTCAGTCCCTTGTGAGTTTCTCTATACTGTTTGACATACTCTAAGGATAACGCCACATCTGAAATCTGGTCGGCACTCATGCGTGAGCTTGCGTCAGCTCTGGTCTTGTAGCCATTCTTAAAATCTGTATTGATGTCAATACAATAGGCAGTTTCGCCCTCAACTTTCATCATGCCCTCATTGAATGTAGAACTGATAGAACCGTCATTCATCACTTTTTCAATGATACCAACACGCTCTGCACTTTCCGTCCAGTATTGTTTACTTTCTGCCTGGACGGGTGTAGTCGGTAAAACACTAACGACAGTCGCAAGAGCTAAGAAGCCCATACACAATCGTTTTAACATCTTTTTCATAAATCTAATGCTCCTTTCATTTTGGGTATAAAAATAGACGCTCATTTCTGAACGCCTTACATTGAAAAGGGATACTTTTTTAACAAGTACCCCTAAAGTTTAGTATTTAATTGTTTGTGTTCCCACACTCTATATCAACTACTACCGAAACATTGATATAGTTTTTTATCTCTTTATTTCTGATTTTATCGCCCTCGCTCGTAAAGACGATATGCTTGAAAAAGTGCCTAAAATTAAGGATTTCTACATAGTTCGTCTTTGTAGCAACACACAAGTCTCGACATGCACCCCCTGCGGAAACATATCGCACACCGCTACTCTCTTCACCTCATACTTCTCCGCGCACAGCCGCTTTAAGTCCCTGGCCAGGGTAGCAGAATCGCAGCTCACATATACAATCCTCTCCGGATTCATCTTCAGCATAGTCTCCAGCAGCGCCTCATCGCAGCCCTTTCTAGGCGGGTCTACCACAATCACATCGGCAGAAACACCTTCCTCCTCATATTTTTTCGGAAGCACATCTTCTGCCTTTCCTACATAAAATTCCGCATTTGCAATCCCGTTTCTTTCCGCATTTTTCTTGGCATCTGCAATAGCCGCAGGCACAATCTCCACACCATAGACCTGCTTGGCCTTCTGTGCCAGAAAAAGAGAAATCGTCCCGATACCGCAGTACAAATCCCACACAATTTCCTTTCCGGTAAGCCCCGCATACTCCAGGGCCGTGTTGTACAGCTTCTCCGTCTGTACCGGATTCACCTGATAAAAGGAAAGGGGAGAAATTCGATACTGTACTTCTCCAATATAGTCTGAAATGTAGTCCTGCCCCCACAGTTTCACAATTTTATCACCTAAAATCACATTATTTCTCTTCTTATTCACATTAAAGGTAATACTGGTCATGCCGGGAATCTCCTGCAGCCGCGCCGTCAGCTTCTCCGCTTTCGGCAGAGCGTCTCCGTTAAGAACCAGACAGACCATAATTTCCCCTGTCTTAAAGCCGCAGCGGATAAGGACATGGCGAACCAGTCCAGTACCGGAAACCTCATCGTAAGGCTCTATGTGATTCTCCTTCATGTAAACCAGAACTTCCTCCAGAATCTGCTCATTCACTTCTGTACCCAGATAACAGTTTTTATTGGAAATAATGGAATGGGTTCTGCCTGCATAAAAGCCGGTAATGATTTCCCCGTCTTTATTTTTGCCCACAGGAAACTGGGCTTTGTTTCTGTACCGCCAGGGTTCTTCCATACCAATCACCTGCTCAATACAGATATTTTCAAAGCCTCCGATTCTCTTCAGATTTCCCTTCACCTTATTTTTCTTAAATTCCAACTGCTTCTCATAAGAAAGGAACTGCAGCTGACAGCCCCCGCAGGCTCTGGCCGCGGGACAGCGGGGTTGCACACGGTCTTTGGAGGGTTCCAGCACTTTCATCAGACGGGCATAGCCATAGTTCTTTTTCATTTTCATAATCCTGGCTTCTACCTTATCACCAATCACGGTATCTTTCACGAAAAGCGTATAGCCATCCGCCTTTCCGATGCCCTCTCCGTCGTGTCCCATATCTTCTATATAAAGTGTTACCGTATCATTCTTCTTAAATTCCATGAACGCCGCCTTCCTGCTCACAACTGGATTTTCTGAAATTGGATTCAAAAAGACGGTTGTAACCAATCCATTCTTTTTGCTGCCCTGCTGACGCAAATATTTCAGTCAGGGTTTCCATCTTCGCGTCTGTATTGTCCGCCAGATTCAGCGCCAGGGCTTCCGGCAGTGCCGGTTTCTTTGGCGAGCCGTATTCCAACTCCCCGTGATGAGCCAGAATACAATGCTTCAGCTCACTTTCCAGTTTCTTTGGAAATCCGGGGATTTCTCCTGCCTTATCATGGATTCTTTCCGCCCCTATCATAATGTGACCCAGAAGCTGTCCGTCATCTGTATAATCATTCATGGGAAACGGACTTAATTCTTCTGTTTTTCCAATATCATGCAGCATGGCTGCGGTAAGCAGCAAATCCCGGTTCAAAATCGGATAGACCTTACAGTAATAATCACACAGGCTGACTACGCTTAATGTATGTTCCAACAGACCGCCGATAAAGCCGTGGTGCACACTTTTCGCCGCTGAATTGCCGCGAAATGCCTTTGCGAAATCCTGATCTTCCTCAAAGAAGGAAACCAGCAATCGGTGCAGATAAGGGTTTTTCACACTTGCCACATAACTTAACAGCCCTTCATACATAGAATCCACATTTTTGCTGCTCACCGGAAGATAATTGCCCGGCTCATACTCTCCCTCTGCGGCTTTGCGCACACGTTTGATACTCACCTGAAGACTGCCCTGGAAAGAATTTACATCTCCCACCACGTCAATGTAATCCAGGCTGTCAAATTCATCAATGCCCAGAGAATTCGGATCCCAGATTTTAGCGTCAATGGTACCTGTTTTATCCTGTAAAATTACGTTTTCATAAGGCTTTCCGTTCTTTGTCACTGCTGCCTGTTTGTGTTTGCATAAATAAATTCCGGAAAGTTTTTCCCCTTCGTGAAGCTCGTTAATAAATTTCATTTTCATATCC
Organism: Blautia hansenii; assembly: GCF_013304445.1. Taxonomy (GTDB): domain Bacteria; phylum Bacillota; class Clostridia; order Lachnospirales; family Lachnospiraceae; genus Blautia. The sequence goes on along the minus strand of NZ_JAAITA010000003.1, from coordinate 222,161 downwards.
TCTCTACCTTGTTTTTAATGTTACGTTAAAGGAGACTTCTACATATCCTTCTGTTCCCTGGCGCATGGCCTTCACCTTTACGGTTTCCCCGGATTTACAGGATTTTAACTGCTGCTGATATCCTTTTACCGTTTCTACTTTTTCACCGTTCAGCTCTATAATCACATCTCCGTTCTGAATTCCCACCTGCATAGCCGGAGAATCCACCTCTACCTTTTCTACGAAAATCCCCACCGGAATTCCCTTTTTCTCGGAAATTTCCGCAGTAATGTCTTCTCCCGTGATACCCAGATACACCATCTCCTTATTTTCATCGGAAAGTGTCTGAATCAAATCCTTTATCTGGGAAATCGGCAGCCCGATAATAAGGTTTCCGTTTTCCTCCCCGCCAAAGCTCTGGGCAATTATCCCCACAATTTCCCCTTCCAGATTTAAAATCACACCGCTTCCCTGACTGCTGCCTGTAATATCTGTAGTGAGAAGTCCATACTGCGCGTCCACTCTGGACACTGTATCTGAAGTAGAAGTCACAATTCCATAACCAACAGAATCACTATACCCCATAGGACTTCCAATTGCAAGAACCGGTTCTCCCAGCTTCAGATTGTAGGACTCGCCCAGCGGTGCAACGGCAATTTTTTCCTTTAACGAACTGTCCAGACCGGATTTGTCAATTTTCAGCACTGCCAGCCCTGTATTCTGGTCTGCCTTCTGGAATCTGGCATCCGTCACGGTGCCGTCATAGAAGACCACCTGGATACGGTCCACATTCTCCACAATCCGGTATTCCGTCAGCACAAAATAATTCTGCCCGCTCTCTGCCACCAGAATCCCGGAAATCTGCTCTTCGTAAGGCGTCTGAAACCAATCCTCATCATTTTTATTTCCAATTACCGTTACCATGGCTTTTTCCGCTTCATCCGCTGTGGCAAAAATATCCCCATACAGTTTCTTGTATTCCTCCGGGGTCATGTCCTGTGCCACAGGAGCAGAGGCGTCCCCTCCGCCCTGACTTTCCGGCAGTTCCTCATTCTGCGCATCGGCTTCCCCCTCTTTCTTTTCCTCTTCCTCCTGGTCTTCTTCCTGGGGAAACGTAACCTTGCTGGCATCCTTCTTTTCCAGAATTTTACCGGTCATAGCCGGCGCTGCTACGGAAAACACAACAGCCGCCGCAAGCCCAAACACGGCTCCCGAAGCCAGAAGTTTTCCCACCTGCTTTGCCAGCTTCTTCCTGTTCCAAGGCTTCGCCTTAATCGTTTCTTTCAGAAATTCATAGGAGTTCTCTTCCTTTTTCTCCTGATTTGTTTGTCCCTCATTCTTTTTTTCGTCCATGTTCAACACTCCGCATTAGACTGTATTTTGTACTATTATACCGAATGTTTATGAACTTTTTATGAAGATTACACAAAATTTTCTCTCTCATCCCACAAAAATTCCCCCTCAGAACCTTTTCTTTCTGCCTGTTTTCATGTAAAATAGGAAGCGGAATCTTAAAAAACTGGATAAGGTGAATACTATGAATCAAAAAGCATTAAAAACTTTAGAATACAATAAAATCACAGAACTTTTAGAAGGGTTTGCCTCTTCTTCTATGGGAAAGGAACTTTGCCGGAATCTGACGCCGCTTGACAATCTGGCGGAAATCGAAGCCATGCAGCAGGAAACCGCAGACGCCCTGTCCCGTGTATACCAGAAAGGCTCTCTGTCCTTTGGCGGCGTCCGGGACATCCGGGGTTCCCTAAAGCGGCTGGAAATCGGCAGCACTCTGGGAACCGGGGAACTGCTCTCCATCTGCAGCCTTCTGGAAAATGCCAACCGGGCCAAAGCCTATTCCCGCAGAGAAACAGAGAATGATACCGGGGACTCCTTAGACCCTCTCTTTGAACTTCTGCAGCCTTTGACGCCTCTGTCACTGGAAATCCGCCGCTGTATTCTCTCAGAAGAAGAAATTGCTGACGACGCCAGTGCAGGACTGAAACAGGTGCGCAGAACCATGAAAAATACCAATGATAAAATCCACAGCCAGCTTTCTTCCTATGTAAGCGGCAGTGCCAGAACCTACCTGCAGGACGCAGTGGTTACCATGCGAAACGGTCGCTACTGTATCCCCGTAAAGGCAGAGCACAAGGGACAGATTCCCGGCATGATACATGACCAGTCCTCCACCGGTTCTACGGTATTTGTAGAGCCCATGGCTGTTGTCAAGCTGAACAACGAGCTGCGGGAACTGGAAATTCAGGAACAGACAGAAATCGAAAAGATTCTGGCAGGCCTCAGTGAAACAGCTGCGGAAAGTCTGGAAATGCTGGATGATGACTTAAAAGTCCTGACACAGCTGGATTTTATCTTTGCCAGAGCCCTTCTGGCGAAATCCCAGAATGCAACAGAACCCCTTTTCAACACAGAGGGCATTATTGACATCAAAAAGGGACGCCACCCTCTTATTGAAAAACATAAAGTAGTTCCCATTGACATCCGTCTGGGCGAAACCTTTGACCTGCTGGTAGTAACCGGCCCCAACACGGGCGGTAAAACCGTTTCTTTAAAAACCGTAGGACTTCTGACCTTAATGGGGCAGTCCGGGCTTCACATTCCTGCCTTTGACCATTCCCGTCTCAGTGTCTTTCGGGAGGTTTATGCGGACATCGGGGACGAGCAGAGCATTGAGCAGTCTCTCAGTACCTTTTCCTCCCACATGACCAATGTGGTACGTTTTCTGGAAAAAGCAGACCGGGACTCTCTGGTGCTTTTCGACGAGCTTGGCGCCGGAACAGACCCTACTGAGGGCGCAGCTCTGGCCATTGCCATTCTCTCCCATCTTCACGCACAAGGAGTCCGCACCATGGCAACCACCCATTACAGCGAACTGAAGGTCTATGCCCTTTCTACGCCGGGCGTGGAAAATGCCTCCTGCGAATTTGACGTAGAAACCCTGCGCCCCACTTACCGCCTGCTTATCGGCGTACCGGGAAAGAGTAATGCTTTTGCCATTTCCGGAAAGCTGGGACTGCCGGATTATATTATTGAAAAGGCCAAAGAACAAATCAGCCAGGAGGACGAATCTTTTGAAGATGTGCTCACCTCTCTGGAAGAAAGCCGCCGGACGATTGAAAGCGAGCAGGCCGAAATTGCCCGGTACAAAGAAGAAATCCAGACTTTGAAGGAACAGCTGGAAACCAAACAAGACAAGCTGGAACAGAGAAAAGACCGGATTCTCCAGGAAGCCAACGAAGAAGCCCACCGGATTTTACGGGAAGCCAAGGAATATGCGGACCAGACCATGAAAATTTTCAACAAAGCGGGTCAGGAATCCATGACAGCCAGAGAACTGGAGCAGAAACGTTCCGAACTGCGAAAGAAAATGGACAAAACCGCAAAGAAAATGGCTTTAAAGACGCCGGAAAAGAAAAAATCCACCCTGACAGCCAAAGACGTATCTTTAGGAGACGCTGTAAAGGTGTTAAGTCTGAATGTCAAAGGCACTATCAGTTCCAAACCGGATGCCAAGGGCATGGTATTTGTCCAGATGGGTATTCTCCGTTCCAAAGTATCTCTGTCCGATTTGCAGCTGATTGACGAACCGGTAATCACCTCGCCTTCCCTGCAGCGCACCGGCGCCGGAAAGATTAAAATGAGCAAATCCGCCTCCGTGCGCACGGAAATCAATCTGCTTGGAAAAACCGTGGACGAAGCCGTTGCCGAACTGGACAAATATCTGGACGACGCCTACCTTGCACACTTAAGCAGTGTCCGGGTAGTACACGGCAAGGGCACCGGCGCCCTCAGAAAAGGCGTACACAACTACTTAAAGCGCCTGAAATATGTACAGGATTTCCATCTTGCAGAATTTGGAGAAGGAGATGCAGGCGTGACCATTGTAGAATTTAAAAAATAGAGGGGGACTGCAGCATGGCAGTAAAACAGAAAATTCTCATCGTAGACGATGACAACAATATTGCAGAGCTTATTTCTCTGTATCTCACCAAAGAATGTTTTGACACTAAAATTGTAAATGACGGGGAAGAAGCCTTATCCGCTTTTTCCTCCTTTGCCCCAAACCTGATTCTTCTGGATTTGATGCTGCCCGGTATGGACGGCTATCAGGTCTGCCGGGAAATCCGCCAGAAATCCAATGTTCCCATTATCATGCTTTCTGCCAAAGGCGAAATTTTTGATAAGGTGCTGGGACTGGAACTGGGGGCGGACGACTATATGATTAAACCCTTTGATTCCAAAGAACTGGTGGCCAGGGTGAAAGCCGTGCTTCGACGTTATCAGCCCAATGTGGCGCCCTCCACCCAGCCTTCCGGAAAATATGTGGAATACCCGGATTTGGCTATTAACCTGACGAATTATTCTGTTATCTACTATGGAAATCAGCTGGATATGCCGCCAAAGGAACTGGAGCTTCTGTATTTTCTGGCCTCTTCACCGAATCAGGTCTTTACCAGAGAACAGCTTTTAGACCATATCTGGGGATACGAATACATTGGAGACACCCGCACCGTGGACGTGCATATCAAACGTCTCCGGGAAAAAATCAAAGACCACCCGGCCTGGTCCATTGCCACAGTCTGGGGTATCGGATATAAATTCGAGGTCAAAAACAAATGAAAAAATTTCTCTATGTAAAATATGTGCTTGCCATTGTCATTCTGGGATTGTTGGGCTTCTGCACCATTTATTTTGTGGGAAACCGTCAGGTGCAGAAACATCTGGAATCCGTGTACAGCGGGGAACTGTATCAGGAAGCTACCACCATTGCCCAGAGTCATGATGTGCAGTATTTCCAAAATGATGAGGAACGAGACAACCAGCTGTATGAAAATCTGTGCACTCTGGCCTCTTACCGCCACTGTGACGTCTGGATTATCAGCCCCAAGGGCGAAATTCTGCTGAATACCGCTTCGGAACCAAAAACAGAGGATTTCCCTATCATTACAGGCTTTAATCCCGGAACAGCCAGCGGTTCCTACTACCGGATCGGGGATTTTTTTCACCAGTTCAGCGAACCGCATTTAAGCGTCATGGTGCCTGTCACCAGAAACATGTCTGTGGAGAGCTATGTAGCCATGCACCTTCCCATGCGTGTCCTGCAGGAACAGCATGACGCTCTGATGAACATGATTTACATTCTGTTTCTCCTGTTTCTTCTCATTATGATGGCTATTATTCCGGTATTTTCTCTCATGATTTACCGCCCCCTCCGGAAAATCATACAGGGGGCGGATGCCTTTGCTGCGGGAAATCTGAAATACAACATCCCTCTGGAAAAAGAGGATGAACTGGGATATCTGGCCGGGACGCTGAACTATATGTCCGATGAACTGGACATGACGGGAAACTATCAGCGCAAATTCATTGCCAACGTCTCCCACGATTTCCGCTCCCCCCTGACCTCCATCAAGGGCTATACAGAAGCTATTTTAGACGGTACCATTCCTCCGGAAATGCAGGAGAAATACCTGAAAATCGTGGTGCATGAAACCGACCGCCTCTACAAGCTGACCCAAAGTCTCTTGACTTTGAACAATCTGGATGAAAAGGGACGGCAGCTGGATTATTCGGATTTTGACATCAACAGTATCATAAAAAGCACTGCCGAATCCTTTGAGGGCACCTGCAGGCAGAAACGGATTTCCATCGAACTTCTGCTGACCGGCCAGACCCTGTTTGTACGGGCCGATATGGGACAGATTCAGCAGGTACTCTATAACCTCATTGACAATGCCATTAAATTCAGCCCGGAGGAGTCTGTGATTAAAGTGGAATCCTCCCTGAAACACGATACGGTTTTCATTTCCGTGAAGGACAAGGGCTGCGGTATTCCCAAAGCCAGTCTGGGGAAAATCTGGGATCGGTTCTATAAAATTGATTCCTCCCGTGGCAAGGACCGCAAAGGTACCGGGCTTGGGCTTGCCATTGTAAAGGAGATCATCAATTCCCACAAGCAGAACATCAATGTCATCAGCACCGAAGACGTGGGGACCGAATTTATTTTTACCCTGCAAAAAAGCACAGAAGAGCGGTAATCCTGCTCCTCTGTGCTTTTCTTCTATTTTATTTCCATTCGTATTTCGTCAGATGTCCTTCCAGACGCATATGGTCAAAATGGTTCTGGCGCAGAGCCTCATACAGCACAATCGCCACCGAATTGCTGAGATTTAAAGAGCGAATCTCTCCTATCATAGGAATACGAATAGCTGTCTCCTGGTTTTGCAGCAGAATCTCTTCCGGAATTCCCGCGCTCTCCTTTCCAAACATAATATAGCAATCCTCCTCATACTGGACGTCCACATAAGTTTTAGGCGCTTTGGTGGTTGCCATATAGATTTTGGCACCGGGATTTTGATTCAGAAAGTCCTGATAATTTACATAAGTTTTCACATCCAAATCTTTCCAGTAATCCATGCCTGCTCTCTTAATAGCCTTTTCGTTCAGTTTAAAGCCCAAGGGTTCGATTAAATGCAGGCGGGTACCCGTTGCCACACAGGTTCTTCCGATATTTCCCGTATTAGCAGGAATCTCCGGCTCAAATAACACAATATTCAGCTTTGCCATTTCTTACTCCTCAATCCTTCTGATAGATTTTATACAATTCGTCACTCTGGGGCTTGTCCAGATACCGGGTTTCTTCTCCGTTTCGCAAAATCCGCTCTTTTCCTGCCGTAGCCTTTCCCACCACTGCCGCAAAAATTCCCGCCTGATGCAATTCTCTTACCAGGCCATGTCCATCCTGGGCTGCTATCATCATAGAACCGCTGGACATGAGAATATAGGGATTGAGCCCCAGCACCTCACAGACCTCCACCGTCTCCTGGCGAATCGGAATCTTCTTTAAGTCGATATCCAGTCCAACATCTGAGCCTGAGGCCATTTCCCACAGAGCGCCGAACACACCGCCCTCTGTAATGTCATGCATGGCAGAAACGCCCCACGCGCCGGCAATCTTTGCCTCCGGCAGCACCGAAAGATACTGGTCAAACCCTTTGGCCGTATCCACAAACAGCGGCGCAAACCGTTCCAAAAGCAGTTTTTCCTTTTCCTTGGCCGCAATAGAGGTACCTTCCAATCCAATCCATTTGGTAATCACAATGTCCTGTCCCGGCTTTATGCCTCCGGGCTCCATCATCTGTTCCTTCTTCATTCTGCCTACACCTGTAAGGGAAAGCAGCGGTTGTTTTACCACATCGGTAATCTCTGTATGGCCGCCCATAATTTCCATATTCAGTTCTCTGCAGGTAGATTCCACTCCCCGCATAATTTCTTTCAGCTCTCTCTCTTCTGTCTTAGGCGGCAGCAAAATGGTGAGCATAATGCCCACTGGCTCTGCCCCGGCAGCCGCTAAATCATTGGCAGTAATATAAACACTGTGTTTCCCCATATCCTTTGTGGTGCCGGTAATAGGGTCGGAGGAAAACACGTAAACTTCTCCTTCCCTGGGTTCCATCACCGCACAGTCACGGCCTACAGCCGGTCCTGCCAGGATTTCTTCTCTTCTGTGTCCAACTTCTCTTAAAACGGAACGAATCAGCATTGGTTCCGGCAGTTTCCCTATTTTCATGGTCTGTCCCTCCGTCTGTTCTTATAAAGCATACGCTATCATGGGAAGCACCATAGCCAGAATCATAAACACCGCCAGAATCCCTGCAACTATCTGTTTTTTCCCGGAATTTTTTTTATTCATAATCCTTTACCTCTCTATCTTTCCATAAGTGCCTAAAATCGTATCAATAAGTCTGGAAGCTTCATTCTTTGTCAGACTCTCCACCTCCACATTCAGGTCTATTCTATGATATTTTATCAAATCCTGCAAGTATCGTTTTTGTGCCGGAGTTATGGGCCCCTGCTTTTTCACCTTATAGAAAAGAGGAACCGGACAAAAAAGTTCAGGATGCTGTTCTTCATACTCCTGCCGCAGCCGCTCATAAAGTTTATAAGTAGTACGGGCATCCTCTAAAGCCCTGTGGGCATCCCCCTGTGGAATTTGGTAGTGTACCCGCAGGTTCTGCAGACTTCTGCTGGGCAAATCCGGCAGCAGAATCCTGGACAGCTTCAGCGTATCCATGCCCTCTTTCTCAAAGTCCATATCCAGATTGACTGCATTGTGCTTCACAAAGCTGTAGTCAAACATCAGGTTATGCCCCAGAAGCGGCAGATTCTCACAAAACTCCAGAAGCCCCTCCAGCGCTTCCCGTACATACGGCTTTCCCTGCACCATTTCGTCTGAAATGCCTGTAAGGGCCGTAATTCTCTCCGGTATCTCCATTCGGGGATTCACCAGTGTAGCGTACTCTCCTGTCACCATGCCGCCCTGTACCTTCACGGCGCCAATTTCAATGATTCTGTCTTTTCTCGGTTCCAGACCTGTCGTTTCCAAATCCAGTGTCACATATGCTCTCATGTTTTTTTCCTGCTTTTCTTCTGTTTTTCTTTGTATTCCCTGCAATATTCTGTAAGAAAACACTCCTCGCATTTGGGCGACCTGGCAAAGCAGATCTGCCGTCCAAAAGTAATTATCTGAATGTTATAGAGAATCCAGTGGTTCTTGGGCAAAACCTTCATCAGTTCCATTTCCACTTTTTCCGGATCCTCTTCCTTCGTCAGTCCCAGCCGCTTGGAAATCCGCTTTACATGGGTATCCACCACCACACTTGGCTCATGAAAAATATTTCCCCGGATCACATTGGCCGTCTTCCTTCCCACACCGGGCAGGCTGGTTAAATCCTCCAGACTGCGCGGAACCTCTCCGTCGTATACCTGACAGATTCTCTGGGCGCAGCCAATAATGTTCTTTGCCTTATTGTGATAGAATCCCGTAGGCTTAATATCCTGCTCCAACTCCTTTAAATCTGCTTTTGCAAAAGCCTCCATATCCGGATATTTCACAAACAAATCTTTTGTGACAATGTTGACTCTGGCATCCGTACACTGGGCGCTTAACATGGTGGCAATCAAAAGCTGTCCCGGATTTTCGTGATTCAGATAGCATTTGTATTCTCTGGTATAAACCTCATCCAGCTTCTCCAGAATTTCCTTTGTCCTCTTTGTCATACGTCCTCCTTTCTCTGCTCAAACTCCACAGCACAGACTCTTGCGTCATGGGTCAGGGGGCTGCGTTCTTTATAGTCAAATAAAACCGGATACTGCCCTTTCTCCCGTTTTTGGCTCAACACATCATAAGTAAAGACCTCCAAATGTGTCATTTTTTCCAACTGCCTTGGCTGATATCCCCCATACTGCCTCAAAAGCCGGGGTTCTTCTGCCTCTTTCCGATAAAAGTTCTGTATCTGCTCTTTGTAAAGCTTCTGTTCTCCTGCCCACACAGGCCTGGTCTTCAGATTTTCTCTTGCATACAAATCAAAAACCATCCGTTCCCGGAAATATGCCAAATCTTCCTTTCCTTGTTCTTCTAAAAATTCCAGGAGAATTTCATATCTCCGGATTCTGGTATGGGAAATGCCGAAATAGCCCTTTTTCTCATAAAAATCTGCCAGAGCTTCATACATGGCAAAGGCGTCTGAAAATTCTTTCTCCAGGGCCTCTATGGTACGGGTAAACTGTCCGCTGTTATAATACACCTCTACCATGTCTTCAATGCCTTTCAGACGGCAGATTTCTCCGTAAGACAGCCAGTTTGTGGAAAGCACCTCATAAGGCTCTCTCTGCTTGTACACACAGCCATATTCTTCCCGCTTCTCATACATATAAGAACCTTTCAGAACCTTCAGAAATCCCAGTTGGAGCTGCTGAGGCCTCAATCCGTAGACGTCATCAAACGATTTTCGGAAACTGTCATACCCTTCCAGCGGAAGCCCCGCAATCAAATCCAGATGTTGGTGCACATTCTTTCCGGCCTGCACCTGTCTTACTTTTTGGGAAATTTTTTCAAAACTGGTCTTTCTGCGAATTTCCCTTATGGTGTCCTCATTGGTAGACTGCACCCCGATTTCCAGCTGAATCAGTCCCGGACGCATGGTGTGTATCAGGGCAATTTCCTCTTCGGTCAGCAAATCTGCAGCAATTTCAAAGTGGAAATTCGTCACCTGATTGTCATGTTCCTGAATATAACGCCAGATTTCCAGTGCATGCTCCTTTTTGCAGTTAAATGTCCGGTCCACAAACTTTACCTGAGGCACCTGGTTATCCAGAAAAAACTGCAGCTCCTGTTTCACCAGCTTCGTACTCCGAAAACGCAGCTTCTTATCTATAGAAGAAAGACAGTAACTACAGGAAAAGGGACACCCTCTGCTGCTCTCATAATAAATAATCCGATGATGAAAAAGTTCCATATCCTGATAGGGAAACACCAGTGTATCCATATCCAGAATGGCCCTTGGCGCCGTTTTTTGTATCTCTTTCCCCTTTCGGAAAACAATACCGTCTATCTTTTCCAGTTCCGTCCCTTTTTCTGTGTTCCGCTCTAAATTTACATAATATTGTGTTAATTCCCGGAAGGTCTCCTCTCCTTCTCCGCACATCACGCCGAAAACCTCCGGCATTTCTTCCAGAAACTGCTCTGCGTCGTAAGACACCTCCGGGCCTCCTGCCCAAATCACCGTGTCCGGCAGGATTTTCTTCACATTACGAATCAGTTCCTTTATAAAAGAAATATTCCATATATAGCAGGAAAAGCACAAAATCTCAGGTTTTTTCCGATATAAATCTTTTAAAATCTCATCCTCCTGCTGATTGATGGTATATTCCGCCAGTTCTATGTGGTCTGCAAATGCTCTGCAGTATGCCTTCATGCTGTATACTGCAAGATTGGAATGAATATATTTGGCATTGACTGCCGCCAAAAGAAGTTTCATATTTTCTCTCCTCTATCCGAAAAGAGCCGATGCATGAAACACGCAGCAGCCCCTTTTCTCTTTCTCTATTTTTTTACATATCTGGATTTTTCCTGTTGTTCCTCTTCTTCAAATCCCTGCACCTGACGGATTAATTCCGTTTCCACAAAATCTGTGCCTTCTGCTTCTCCCTTCTTCTCTCTAAAAGTCAATTTCAGAAGAATGGGGGAAATAATGGTGGTAATCACCACTACAATAACAACCGGTCCCAGCAAATCCGGAGCCATCAGGCCAATGGCATTTCCTTTGGCAGCCACAATCAATGCCACCTCGCCTCTGGAAATCATCCCCATACCAATGCGGATACAGTCCTGGTTGCTGTAATGACACATTTTTGCGCCCAGACCGCAGCCAATGATTTTCGTCAGCACTGCCACTACCACCAGTATTACTGCAAACACCACAATCATGGCACTCATTTTCGGCAGTTCTACCTGCAGACCAATATTGGCGAAAAATACCGGAGACAGGAAAATATAAGACAAAATCCCAAATCTTCTTGCAATGTAATTGGTATGAGTTGTTTTTGTAATAATCAGCCCGGCAAAGAAAGCTCCTGTAATGTCTGCAACACCAAAAAATTCTTCTGCGCAGTAAGAAAATACAAGGCAGATAACAAACGCCAGAATGACAAAACGCTGCAAATCCCGCTCATATCCCTTTACCCATTTCTGGAACAGGACATGAATGATATATCCGCCCACACCGATAAAGACAAAAAATCCCAGAATCTTTCCGAACACCAGCCATACATTTACAGATGAATCTGCAAGACTGGTAATAACTGTAAGGGCAATGATTCCCAGAATATCATCAATAATGGCCGCCCCTAAAATGGCATTTCCCGCTCTGGTATTTAACTTGCCCATTTCCTTTAAGGTTTCCACCGAAATACTTACCGAGGTTGCCGTTAAAATAACACCAATGAAAACATTCTGCAAAATCAGACTGGTTCCGGCGGCAGATTCTAACATTCCCGGGCGGTTAAAATAAGCTGCTACTCCCAGACCGCCCAGAAGCGGCACTATCACACCCAAAAGGGCAATAATAAACGAAGCCTTTCCGCTTTTCTTCAGTTCATCGATATCCGTCTCCAGTCCTGCACAAAACATCAGAACAATCACACCGATTTCTGATACCTGATAAATAAACTCCGTCTGATGTAAGACTCCCAAACAGGCCGGCCCTAAAAGCAGCCCTGCCAGCAGCGCCCCTACTACCTGCGGCAGGCTGATGCGCCGAGTCAGAAGCCCAAACGCCTTTGTAGTCAGCAATATCAGTGCCAAATCCAGTAAATACCCATAAGAATCCATATTCTCCCTCCTCAAATCCCCACACTGTGATTTTTAAAACTGTATTTATGTTATCACAATTTGTCAGAAAATCCAAGGAAAAACCTTTACACTACACCGTATATTTCTTGCACAAAAAGAGCGCTGTTCCTGTAGAGGTGGAGAAGACTTCTGTCTCTTCTCCTCTTCTGGGACAGCGCATATATTTACATAGATTTCCGCTCTGCAATTTCCGCCATCTTAGCAGAATTCAGACGGGTATCTCCGTGTACACGGCTATAGGAAAGGTAGCCGTTCATACGATCAATTTTGGTCAGATTGGTGGAACCGCATACCGGACACACATCCATTTCCAGCTCCTCATGACCACAGTCATCACAGTAAGCCAAAGACAGGTTCACGCCCTCATAATAGCCCAAATCCATAGCTCTGCGCACCAGTGCCCGAATGGCGTCTACATTGTATCCAATGGGATAACGCACATACTGAATTTTGCCGCCATTGCAGAGTTCCCAGAATCTGCCCTCGCAATCCTGCTTCTCAATGGGAGTCATTTCCTCTGTTACATGGCAGTGGAAGCTGTTGCTCACATACGGACGATCAGAAACCCCCTCCACGATACCGTACATCTTTCTGAACTGCTCTACCTGAAGGCCGCAGAGACTCTCTGCCGGAGTACCGTAAATGGCATACAGATTGCCGTCCTCATATTTGTACTGCTCTACTTTTTTATTGATATACTGCAGTACTTCCAAGGCAAACTTGCCGTCCTCGCGAATGGATTTACCGTTGTACAACTCCTGCAGTTCATTTAATGCCGTAATACCAAAAGAAGCAGTCATCGGTTTTAAAAGCGGTTTAATCTTATCCGAAGGTTTTAAGTTGCCGCCGTAAAAACCGCCCTCACAGTAAGCCAGCGGATTTGTGGACGCCTTCATCTCACCCAGATAATCGTAAGTACGAATATGCAGGTGACGAATCATTTCCAGATAAAAATCCAGCACCTCGTAGAAATCCTTATTCTCGGCTCTGGCCTTTGCCAGAATCATGGGAAGATGGAGGCTGACTGCGCCCACGTTAAACCGTCCCACAAATACAGGAACGTCCTTATCATCTGCCGGAGTCATGCCGCCTCTTTCGTACCAGGGGCTTAAAAAGGCTCTGCAGCCCATAGGACTGATAACCTTTCCGTATCTTTTATACATACTGGAAATATAGCCCTTGCCGCTTAAAGAAAGCCAGTCCGGATACATGGTTTTGGCAGAACAGGAAATTCCTGCCTCAAACACATCCTCCCCTTCTCTGCCCTCTCCATGAAGATTCTCATCATAGAGGAACACAATCTTTGGAAACAGCACCGGTTTTTTATGACCTTCTCTTCCCTGTCCGCCCTTGTGAACCTCCAGAAGAGAAATGCTGCACATTTTCTCAAATTTCTTCATACCCAGTCCCAGAGTCACGGTAACAAAAGGATAATCTCCTCTGGAAGATCCCACCGTATTCAGCTTATACTCTATTCCCTGCCAGCCCTGGTCGAAGTCTCTCTTTACCTTATCCACAGCATACTGCTCGGCTCTCTCCTCTGCCAGTTCCCAGTCCGGGTCTACATAAGCAAGAAATTCTTCCTTATATTTTTCGTAGCTTTTTTCCGCATAAGGGGCCAGAATCTTGTCCACTTCCGGCACGGTAAAGCCGCCGTACTGCTGGGCTGCCGTACTGAGCACAATATCTCCCATAACGTCAAAAGCCGTATCCAGGGTCTTCGGCTCATTGTACCACACATTTCCCATTTCAAAGCCGCCTCTTAACACATTAGCCACGTCAAAGAGACAGCAGTTCATGGTATCCAGACGGGCAGACTGGTCGTGAATATAAATATACCCGTCCTTGCAGGCCTGCAGTTCGTTGCGGTTCATAAAGAACTTCCGATACAGTTCTTTATTCAGTTCATTGAAAATCAGGCTGCGCTTGGTAGCCACCAGGGCGCTGTCCGTATTGGCATTGCTCTTATCCCCAATGTAGCGGATGGACTGGCTCTTGGTATACACCTCATCCATCATATGAATAAAGTCATGCTTATAATTGCGATAATCTCTGTAGCTCTTTGCAACAGATGGATTGACTTCTTCCAGAGCCCCCTCCACAATATTGTGCATATCCTGAATGGAAATCTCTTCTTTATCCAGAGAATCCGCCTTTTCCTGGGCATAGCGGCAGATAAATTTCACCTCATCCTCTTTGAAATTATACATAATTCTGGATGCGGATTTGTTCACTGCCCTCACGATTTTCTGAACATCAAAATCCTCTTTCGTACCATCTTTCTTAACTACATACATCATCACTTTCACCTCATACACTTTAAAACACTATATCTGGTATAGTATAATATTTTTCACTTTTCATTTCACAACATTTTGTATTCCACAGTATATCACTTTTCACACAGGAAAGAAAGTGGGAATATTGCACAATTCTGTACTAATATTCTCCACTTTCCTCTATTATCCCCGTATTCAACATACTTCGACAAAATGTCACCTGACAAAAAAAGTTTTTCTTTTCCTGATTTTTTCCCTCTTTTCGTTTTATGGAAACCGGTTTTCGGCACAACATTATTGAAAGTGCACAATTTCATTTTTGTCAAGGGGTACTTTCTATTTTCTCCTGTAATATTTCGTTTATCTGGTAACGTTTCGCAGCCACTTATACGTTTTATAGCGGTACACCGAAAACGGTATCTTGATAATCTCATCGCTGCACAGCAGAATATAAACCCAGGGCATGGGAATCCCCAGAACAAAAGCCCCCACTGCAGAGCCCAGGATAGAGCAAAGCCACATCACGCTCACGTCCAGAATCAACCCGAACCGGGTGTCCCCTCCTGCCCGGAAAATCCCCACAATCATCGTGGTATTCACAGACTGCCCCACCACATAATAGGACATAATCAGCATCATAGCCGTCAGATAGCTTTTGGCCAGAGGGGTGAGATTCAGCAGGCTTTTAACCAGAGGCGAAATGCCCAGTATCAGAAGTCCCCCGCCGATACCGCATAAAACAGCAATCTTTACAAAGCGCCTTCCGTACTCTCTGGCCAGTTCCTCTTTCTTCTCTCCGATGGCCTTTCCAATCATAATAGCCGCTGCGCTGGAAATACCAAAGCCAATCACCATAGAAAGCTGTCTGCATACCTGCGCCACGGAGTGAGCTGCCACAGCAGAACTGCCCAGATGTCCCACAATAGCGGAAATAGCCGCCATACCCGCGCCCCATGCCAGTTCGTTTAAAAGCACCGGAAAGGCATAGGTAAAGAAATCTTTTCCCAGGGCTTTGTCTTTTACAAAGAAATCCCGCCAGCGAATTTTCACCACATCGTTCATCTTCACTGCATAAAAAACCACAATCAGCACTTCTATGGTTCTTGCAAGCAGCGTTCCCAGCGCTGCGCCTGCTGCTCCCATTGCCGGGACTCCCAAAAGTCCGAAAATAAAAATTGCATTAAAAATAATATTAGCCAGCAGAGACGTACCGTACACAACGGTAGCGATAACCACCTTCTCCACACTGCGGATAATATTCAGATACACATTGGTAAATGCAGACAGCATATAGGAAAATGCCACAATCCGCAGATAGCTGACCCCTGCCTCAATGACAGCCTGGTCTGTGGTAAAAATCCGCATTAAAAGAGCCGGAAACACCAGTGCTGCCAAAGTAAAGACTGCAACAGCCAAAAGGGAAATCCGAAAAGACATACCCATAACCTTTTCAATGGTTCTGGTATCCTTCTTTCCCCAATATTGTGCCGTCAGCACACAAGCCCCGGAAGTCAGTCCGAAAAATAAAAGGGAAAGGATAAAATACACCTGATTTGCCAGGGAAACGCCGGAAAGCGCTGTCTCCCCTACCTTTCCAAGCATAATGACATCCGTAGAGGTTACACCTACGTTAATCAGATTCTGAATCGCCATAGGCATAACCAGACGGGCTACATTGGAATAAAACCTTTTATCTTCAAGGCTCATACTTCTTTTTAAAACCATTTCTCTAATCTTTTTCTCCTGTTTTTTTATTTAAAGCCGGATTTCTCCGTCAAATACCACCTGGGCCGGGCCAGTCATATAAACCAGATTGTCCTCTCTGTCCCAGGCAATCTTCAAATCTCCCCCTAAAAGCTTTACGGTGACTGCATCTTCCGTGTAACCGTTTAAAGCGCAGGCAACGGCCACAGCGCAGGCTCCTGTTCCGCAGGCCAGAGTTTCTCCGCTGCCCCTCTCCCAAACCCGCATTTCCACCGTTTTGCGGTCCAGAACACGGACAAATTCCGTATTCACACTCTCCGGAAAGGCCTGGTGTTTTTCAAAGTCCGGTCCCACCTTTTCAATATCCAGGTTCTGCACGTCCTCCACAAACACTACAGCATGAGGATTTCCCATCGATACCGCAGTCACCTCATAAATGTTTTCTCCTACGTTTAAAGGTTTGGCAATCACCGGAGACTGGGGATACTTCATAGGAATTTTCTCTGCTTCCAGTATGGGCCTTCCCATATTCACCCTGATTTCCACTGCCTTTCCGTCTTTCACCGTCAAATCCAGATACTTGATTCCGCTTTTGGTATCCACAGAAATCTGAGTCTTTTTAGTCAGACCATAGTCATACACATATTTTGCAACACAGCGAATACCATTTCCGCACATGGCTCCCTGACTTCCGTCTGCGTTGTACATTTCCATTTCAAAATCAGCTTTTTCAGATGGTTTGATTAAAATCAATCCGTCTGAACCAATGCCAAAATGACGGTCACTGACCTTTATAGCTGTTTCAGAAGGATGTTCTACCCTTTCCTCCAGACAATTCACATACACATAATCATTTCCGATTCCCTGCATTTTCGTAAACTTCATCTTCCGTTTCCTCCAATCTCCTGTCATCTGCTTTCTGATGTTTCCTGCAATTTCAATTTAAAAAATCCGGAATAATACCCCTTTGGCTGCAGTATCTGCAGGTTTTCCTGGGTTTCCAAATCCTCAATCACATCTTTTCGGGACGGCAGAGAACTCCATGGCTCTATGCACACATAAGGCGCATCTGTATGGGGCATATGCCAGATGCCCAGATAGGGAAGCCCCTTTGTTTCCATCTCCAGTCCCACACTTCCTTTTTCTGCTTCCAGACGCAGGCGGGTGGGAACATTTCTTAAGATAATGGCGTCATGGTCAAACAAATCATGCCGCAGGTGCAGCCTCTTCTGTTCGTCAAGTGGAAAGGCTTCATCCTTTCCGGTTACAAAGCAGTCTTCTGACATGCCTACCCGCATCATATTTTCTGAGGAAGCAAACGCAATATCATAGTCCTCAAAAGAGAGTCCCTCTTCCCAGGGAAGCAAAAAGCCGGGATGTCCGCCTATACCAAAGTACATTTTCTTTCTGTCTTTGTTCTTCACACTGTAAGTCACTTTCAGTTCCTTTCCCTGCAGCTGGTATTTCAATTTCAGTTCAAAGTGAAATGGATACTGCCGGTAAGTTTCTTCACTGTCCCGTAAAGAAAATACGATTTTATCTGCTGTTTTGTCCTTTACCTTTAAAACAGAATCTTTCAGAAATCCATGAATATCCATTTCATAGGTTTTTCCCCGATATGTATATTTTCCCTGTGTCAAACGTGCAATGTACGGAAACAGGTTAATAGCGCTGTCTCCCCAGTATTTCTCATCTCTCTGCCACAAGTATTCTCTTCCTTTTGTATCCTTTATGGAACACATCTGTCCCCCCAGGTCTTCTATAGACACTTCCAGATTTTCATTTTTAATTGTGTAAATCATCCCTGTACTCCTCCTGTATAAAAATCCATTACCACTATATTAAAGCAATTTCGCCTTTTTCGCAAACAGATTTCTGCCAAAAAGCAAAAAAGAAGAAACCTCCTCTGTGGGAAATTTCTCCTTTTCCTGTTCTTTAACAGACTTTGCTGCTTGTATATGGAATTAGTCTTCCTCTACAAATTCTTCTTTTCCAAGACCACAGACTGGGCATACCCAATCTTCCGGAAGGTCTTCAAAAGCTGTTCCCGGTTCGATTCCGTTATCCGGGTCTCCTAATTCAGGGTCATATACATATCCGCATGGTTCACATACATATTTTTTCATGGTTAAATACCTCCTGTTAAAATTTATTTTTTCACATTTTCTGAAATTCATTCTTCAGTTCTTATTCAGTCTACCACAGTTTCTCAAAAGTTTCCAGACTAATTTTGTAAAGTTTTTAAAAATTTTTTCAAAATCGGGTAGGAGGTAAATAATTATTTTATTTACCGTCCTCCCACACCACCTAGCATACCGTTCGGTACTAGGCGGTTCTTTAGTTTTCACAAACTACCAGATAATAGTCAAGCATGGATGTATATCCTAGCTTGGCTATTATTTTCTTTGAAAAGATTTGATTCAAGACTTTCGCCATTCTCCAATATCCTTTTCTACTACATACAAGTTCCTTCGCTCTCCAATGTTCCATTCCCAATGCTTTCAACATTCGATACTTTGTTTTGATTTTCTTCCATTGTTTCCAATAAACTGCTCGGATTCTACGTCTTGCCCATTCATCCGTTGTTTTGAGAAGTCCTTTCATATCTGCTAGTCTAAAGTATTCCACCCATCCTCGCACATACTCTTGGTACTTCTTTTCTCGCTCTGCATTACTAATACCTTTGTTTCTATCAGTAAGTTCTCGAATTCTATTTTTCATCTTGGCTACTGACTTTTGATGTACTCTGAATCTGCATTTGCCTTTGTATCTATAAAAGGTATACCCTAGATACTTGACCTTGCTGATGTGAGCCACCTCTGTTTTCTTCCTGTTTACTTTCAGAAATAACTTTCCTTCAATAATATGTTGCTGAGCAACGGACTCAATGGTCCACCTTGTGGCATTCCGACTTCTGTTCGCTCGAATTTCCCGTTTGCCATCACTCCCGCATTCAGGTATTTTTGTATTAACGAAATCACTCTTCCATCCTTGATGGTTCGTGACAATACCTCTATTAACTTACTTTGACATACGGTATCAAAAAACTTCTCCAAGCCCATATCCACTACATATACATAGCCGTCATTTACGTTCTTTTGGCATTGTCTAAGGGCATCATGTGCTCCTCTTTTCGGTCTGAATCCAAAACTATTCTCTGAGAATTGCTCCTCAAAGATTGGTGAGAGTTCCTGTGCTATCGCCTGTTGAATCACTCTGTCAACGACAGTAGGAACTCCCAGCTTTCGAAACTCGCCTTTTGTTTCCTTGGGTATTTCTACCCTGCGAACTGGGTTAGGCTTATATCTTCCTTCCCTTACCTCTTGGATTAAGGCTTCTTGGTTTCTTCTTAGGAAGGGCAGAAGTTCATCCACCTGCATTCCATCAATTCCGCCTTTCCCTTTGTTTCTTTTGACTTGCTTATAGGCATTGTTAAGATTGTCTTTCCGCAAAATCAAATCCAAAAGATTGTTCGTCCAATAGTCTGTGATGACACCGCTCTTTTCAGTAATCTTAGAGTAGTCGAACACTTCTGCATACTCTTTCTGTTCCGCAGATACCATTTGCAGATAGTCCTCTATATGAAGTTGTCTGTTCTTAAATCCACTTTCAGTTACATTCATTGCTTGTGTCTCCTAAAGTTCAGCCCTTCGCCGACGTTTGCAACCGTCGGTTTACTATGGCTTCTGCTGACTTCTCGCCATTCGTTGTTACTCACGGATTTCATACTCTGTTTCCATCCGCTGACGAGACCTCCCTTGGTACCACACGTCACTTTCTCTCCATGTATCTGCCACATTTACTATAGTTAATTCCGGGTAGTTATAGGACTTCAGTTTGTGTCGCAACCTTATCCTTAACTATAGCCTGATGTGATTTCTGTTCGTCAGACCAGAGATTTGCCATCCGACTTCCTTCAGATTCCACCTCACGATGGACACCCTTGTCATTGGCTGTATCCTTCCCACTACTAGGGCGGATTAGGGACTTGCACCCTTTAGTGACGTGCGCCGCAAGGCGCACGACAAAAGAATCTGCTCCGCAGGCGACGGAACAGATTCTTCCTGCATGATGTAACAATAGACGATTGCTATCTATTATATATATAAGTGTAACGGGTGCCGAATCAGATTATCGAACATCCACGTCTTACTCTTATAAGAACTGAGCTGCAACGATTGCTGCAATCATCAGCGGGATATTGAAGTGTAAGAATGTCGGTACACAAGTATCCCAAATATGGTCATGCTGACCATCTGCGTTCAGACCGGAGGTTGGTCCAAGCGTGGTATCTGATGCAGGTGAACCAGCATCTCCAAGCGCTGCTGCTGCCGACATCAGAACGATTGTTGCTGCCGGTGAGAAACCAATCTCATGACATAACGGAACGTATAATACTGCCAGTACAGGAACTGTACCGAAAGAAGTACCAATACCCATGGTTACCAACAGACCAATTAAAGTAATAATCGTTGCTGCAATCCACTTATTTCCGCCCATTAAGGAAATCGCACTCTTAACAAGTTCATTTACAGCACCTGTATTCTGCAGAACAGTTGCAAAACCACCTGCTACCAACATAACAAATGCAATGAATCCCATTAATTTAATACCGCCCTGGAACTGCTCGTCAATATCTTTCGGTTTTACTGCACGGAAGATAAACATAACCAGAAGACCCCCAAGAGCTGCCACCGGAAGAGAACCGTAGATAATCTGAAGTGCAACTACAACGACGATAGCGGCCAGTGTTACCCAGTGTTCATATTTCAGTGTCAAATCTTCTGTTTCATGTACACCCTCAAGCTGAATATCTTTGTATTCACGAGGCTTTCTGTATGTAATGAATACGGCGATAGCAAGACCGATAACCATAGCTACTGCAAGAATCCAGTTTACTTTTGTGATATCCCCAACAGTAACTTTCCAGCCAAAATCTTTCGCATTATCGTTGATATTATCTCGGATAATACCCATGAAAATCAAACCAAATCCCATAGGAACTGCGATGTACGGTGCTTTATGACCAAAAGCGATAGTACATGCAACTCCACGTCTGTCCAGTTTCATCTTGTTCATCATAGCCAGTAATGGCGGAACCAGAATCGGGATGTATGCAATGTGAATCGGAATGATATTCTGGGATGCACATGCAATAACCAGTAAGATAGTCAACAGAATCCATTTATTTCCGCCTACTGCTTTTGCAATTTTTTTGGAAAGGATTTCCGTGATACCGGTATAAGCCATAGCAGAAGCAAAAGTACCAAGCAGTACGTAAGCCAATGCTGTTTCTGCATTGCCGCTGAAACCGGCCACTACAGAACTCATAATACTTGCTTCATCACCGCTGCTGACAATGGGCAGTCCGCCGATAAGTCCGGCAACAAATAATGAAATTAACATGGATAAAAGTACATTTACTTTCAACAGGCAGAGTACACAAAGAAGTAACACTGCCACAATAACAGGATTAAGTAAATTTTCCATAAATAAACCTCCCTCTTTTTTACCTTGATGCCGCCGCTAAAGGGGTCCCTCTCCAAACGCCGCGGCACCGCACCCGCAATATAAATTTTGCTTTATCTTGTTTCGATTGCCTGACCGATAGCTTCCTCAACTGCTTTAATCAGAGAACCATTTTCAATGATTTCTTCGCAGTAGTTGATATCACCGTATAATTCGCGGTCATCATCTAAGGTTGCCACCTGTTTACGAACTAAATCGTAAGCAGCCTGTGTACCTTTACCAAGGCCTTTATTTCCTCTCATATCGATACCCTGGCAGGCAACCATCAATTCCATAGCAAGAACACGTCTTACGTTCTTAGCAATCTCTCCAGCTTTTCTTGCTGCAATGGTACCCATGGATACATGGTCTTCCTGACCTGCAGAAGACGGAATACTGTCAACAGATGCAGGATGTGCAAGAACCTTGTTTTCAGATACTAATGCTGCTGCTGAGTACTGAACAATCATGAAACCGGAGCAAACTCCACCGTGCGGTGTAAGGAATGCAGGCAGATCACTGTATGCCGGGTTTACCAGACGCTCAATACGTCTTTCAGAAACGTTTGCCAGTTCAGCTACACCGATACCAAGGAAGTCAAAGCTAAGCGCCATTGGCTGACCGTGGAAGTTACCGCCTGAAATACCTGCACGGTCTTCCTTGAAGATAATCGGGTTATCTGTTACAGAATTGATTTCAATATTTACTCTATCTAATACATAGTTGATGGCGTCTTTGCTTGCGCCGTGAATCTGCGGTGAACATCTTAAGGAATAAGCGTCCTGTACGCGGATTTCGCCCTGGCGTGTAGTATTTTTGCTGCCTTCCAGCAATTTCAGAAGGTTTCTTGCAGTAGCAAGCTGTCCGGAGTGCGGACGTACATCATGTACTCTGTGGTCTAAGGCATCTACCACACCGTTCTGTGCTTCAAAGCAAAGAGCGTCAGCAATATCCGCTACTTTCAGTAAGTTCAATGCATCATAAAGTGCAAGAGAACCTGCAGAAGTCATAGCCTGTGTACCATTGTTTAAAGCCAGACCTTCTTTTGCAGATAATTCAATTGTAGGAATACCTGCACGTTTCATTGCTTCTGCGCCCGGAAGGAGTTCGCCTTCGTAATAAGCCATACCAAGTCCCAGCATTGGCAGAACCATATGAGACAATGGTGCAAGGTCACCGGAAGCGCCTAAAGAACCTTTTTCCGGAATAAATGCTGTCACGCCTTTGTTCAGCATATCAACCATGGTCTGTACAGTTTCCAGACGGATACCTGAGAATCCTTTTACCAGATTGTTGATACGAAGAAGCATAATGCCCCTTGCAATATCTTCTGAGAACGGATTTCCGGCACCTACCGCATGTGTAATAATCAGGTTTTTCTGAAGTGCTTTACACTGGTCCTGTGAAATCACCACATCACTGAACTTACCAAATCCGGTAGTGATTCCGTATACAACCTTTTCTTCCGCAACCAGGTCATCAACTACCTTTCTGGATTCGATGATGTTCTGTTTTGCTTCTTCTGCTAATTCGATTTTCGCATGACCACGACAAATAGCAGCAATCTGCTCCAGTGTCAGGTCTTTTCCCGTGATTACAATATTACTCATATCGCACCCTCTTTTCCTATATATATTATATGTGGAATTATACAGATTTAGGTGTCAAAAAAGCGTCAATAAATGTCATTTTGCATAATGTATTTTTAGACGTTTTGTAGAACGCTTGTATTTATCCACATCCCCAAAGCATGTTGCTTCGATACAAGTGTACAACTTTACTATATTAACACAATAAAATCACCCGGTAATGTAAGACTGAATCTCTTCCAAAAGCCGCATGGTTGTGGGATTTTTGATTTTATCTGACAACTCTTTGCTGTCCCGGTAATAGTCTCTGGCTTCTTCTTTTCTGTTCTCTCTCCACAGAAGCATAGCCATGTAAGCCTCTGCTCTCTCCAGTCCCCAGTAATATCCATGGCGTTTCAGACAGGAAACGGCTTTTTCCAGATATTCTTCTGCCAGCTTATCCTGCTGCTGCAAATAAAAAATCTGTCCCAAACCGGAATAAAACTGCCCCAAACCGTTGGTGATTACTTTTCCGGTTCCCATTTCCACTGCCTTTGTATAGCAGACAACGGCTGCCTCCAAATCCTCCTGCTTTCTCTTAATATCTCCCAGATATCCGTGGCAGGCAGCAATGCTCATGCGGAAATGCTCTTTTTCCTCTGCGCAGGTGCGGAAAAGTTCCATAGCCTCATTCAGCGTTTTCTCCGCCTCTTCGTATGCGCCTTTATGCAGCAGATACCACCCTTTCAGCCTGGTAAAAACGCCTTTTTCCTCTGCAGGCTGTTCTTCTTTTTCCAAAAGCTCCAGTCCTCTGTTTACAAATTCCTCCACTCGAGCCAAATCCTCCACCTGAATACCATAGAAAATCATCTGCTTGAAATTATTCAGCAGCATTTTCTTTTCTCCCAGGTTCTCTGCCAGTTCCATACTCTTTACAATACAGGAAATTCCTGTATTGTACTCTCCCACTGCAATTTTGTAACGCCCTTTGACGTAATACATTTCCATTTTCATTTCCTGTGCCTGATGAGAATTGTCCTCCAGACGAATGACCTCTTCTGCCAGAGCCAGCATTTCCCCTGCCCCTGCCGTAACGCCAAATTCATCATCGCCATATTCAATCTCCCAATGAAGTACAGGAAAATTCTCATTCACAATGGTATAGTATTCTTTCAGGTATTTTATCTTATACTCATATGTTTTCACCTGGTTATGGCATCTCTCATAGTGGTGAATAATCATTGGAAGACACTCGAAATTTTTTTTCGTCTCCGCCTGGCTTTCATAATATTCCGCCAGTATCTGGTGGTACATCCGCCGCTTGCCTACACTTTGCCGCTCATACAGATATTCTCTGAAAATCCGGTGGACAAACTTATAATAAATATTCCAGCCCACCAGTATTTCCTTAATGAGCCGCCTCTCCTGAAGCCGTTCCAGGACCTGAATCAAAGTCAGCCGGTCTAAGCCCGGAAGCAGAAGTTCCAATTCCTCGATACTGATTTTCTCCGGAAAAAGGGACAGACACTCCAAAACCTCTGTCTCCATCGGGGGAAGTTCCGCCAGCCGGGCCTTAATGACATTGGTGGCCTTAGGGGAAATTTCCAGGGTATAGCCCTTTTCTTTAATGAGATTCATGAGTTCCATAAGGAAAAAGGCATTTCCGTCTGTCATCCGGTAAATATTTTCCCTTTTTTCCTCTTCTTTGTCCAGCTGGGGCAAATACCTGTGCAGCAATTCATCGGTTTCCTTTTTTGTAAACGAATTTAAGACAATAACCTGCAGGCAATCCTTTTTCATGAGTTTTTCCAGGGATTCCATAACCTTTGTATCGCTGTCCTGACTATAGGTGCACATCAGCAGAATCCTGTCCGTGCCCATGGTGAGAAGTACACGATTCAAAAGCTGAAAACTCATCTGATCCATATACTGAATATCGTCAAAAAACAGCACTACTTTATGACGCTGCACAATTCGCCGAAACATTTCCAACACCGACTGTTCCATAATCTGATAGGTGAGTCGTCCCATTTTTTCATTTCCTTCAGAGAGAATTCCCTTCAGCACTTTTTTCAGTTTTCCTCTTTCATCATCCGTAATGTCCCGTTCCAGAAGCCCGCTTTCCATGCACTGCTCGATTTCCCAGAAAATATCATTCCAGGGACGGAGGAAAAATTCGCTTTCGTCTTTATAGCAGGCCGCATACAAAGACACCATCTGATACCCTTTTACCATCTGCCTGGTCTTTTCCAAAAGGGCGGATTTTCCCACGCCTTCTTCTCCTCCTATGGCAACACACTGGGGATGCGGCCATTTCCCTGAACCGGTAAGGCACTCGCTGATACGATAAATTTCCTCTGTCCTTCCCGTAAACGGCAAATTCCAGCTGCCATTGTCCACAGCAATATTTCCCTTCACATTGAAAATACGGTGAAACAGTTCTGTAACCTCCGGTGAAGGCTCTACTCCCAGTTCTTCCTCCAGCACTTTTTCCAAATCATAATACAGCTTAATGGCCATATTATAATTGCCCCCGGACGCATAAATATCCATAACCTCCTGATAAAGCTTTTCATTATAAGGGTCATGCTTTAACAGGATGTTGCTGTATTTCTGTATCTGAGACATATCCTTCACCGCATCGGCCTCATAAAGTCTCTGACGGACAGACTTAATAAAAGACTGGTTGTACTGCTCCTGCATGGCATCCACCCATTCCTCAAATTCATAACTGTTTTTAATATGAAAATGAGACAGGAAACCTTCTTCCTCATGTTCCAGAATATTCTCCTCTGTAATGCTGTCCCAGTCAATCTCGGGCATACATTCCGGATTCAGGGAAATGCTGGTGTGTCCCGCAGTCACCAGTATTTCCTTTCCCAACAGTTTTTTTATCTGATAGACAGCTTCCCGCAGATTTTTCCGTCCTACATTTTCATTGTCCGCTCCCCAGAGCACATAAATAATTTCTTCTCTTGTGGCAGTCTTTTTCACGCACAGATAATAGAAAAATCCTTCTGCTTTCTTGTAAGGAAAATTCACTCTTTCCCCATTTGCTTCTACATATGGTCTGCCCAAAAGATGTACTTTGATTCTATCCAAATTCTATCCCTCACATTCTATATACCCCTAAGTATACTAATCTCCATGTCCAATGTCAACATACGCAAAGCGCAAAAAATTCGTCTAAAACTTTCTTGAAATTTCTCAGAAAATCCGTTGAAAAATTTTCTCTTAAAGTATATGATTACAGTATCACATACGCATTAGGGGGACATAACATGAACCGCAAACCAACCATACTTTACTATGACAACGGGCAGGAGGACAAGCGCAGACTGCTGGAAAAATCCATAAACCGTATGGGCTTTTCCCTGATGCCTGTCACGCCGGCCCATTTTCAGCAGACCGTAGGATATCTGGCAAAAGTCAAGGGATTTCCTATGAAGAAGATTTCTCCCCTGGAAGTACTTCCCGGCATCTCTCAGGAAGTCATGGTCTTATGTTATTTTTCCGAGGAAAATCTGGATACCCTGTTGGCTGCCATGAAAAACGGCAAAATTCCCCAGGTAGCACTGAAAGCCATCCTGACTGCCCAAAACAGTTTCTGGACGTTTATCCAGCTTTTTCAGGAATTAATTGAGGAACACCAGAGACTTCATCAGGAAGAATAAACGGGTTTCTTCTATAATAATAGGGAATTGGAGAACGAAAGTAAATATGGACTGCCGGGGTCTTATGGACCCCGGTTCTTTTTCTCCCCTCTGTGTCATAAACTGTAGATAACCAATCTTCTGAAGGTGGATTTCCTTTTGTCTAAAAAACTACTCAATACCGCTGTGATACTTTCCTTTGCGGGCCTGCTTTTTCTGTGCGCTTCTGCCCTCCTTCCGGACATTGTCTCCGTAAGCAGCACTGTCGGGGGCAGGGAACTTCCGATTTACTGTGTGGAAACCGAAAAACCACAGATTTCTATCAGCTTTGACGCGGCTTGGGGCAACGAAGACACCCAAACACTTCTGGATATTCTGGCCAAACATAACGTAAAAGCCACGTTTTTCATGACTGGGGGCTGGGTAGAAAGCTATCCTGATGATGTAAAAAAAATATACGAAGCCGGGCATGATTTGGGCAATCACAGCGAAAATCACAAATACATGACGAAATTAAGTGATGAAGAAAAGACCCGGGAACTGATGACCGTACATAATAAGGTAAAAGAACTGACTGGCTACGATATGTTCCTCTTCCGTCCTCCCTACGGAGATTACAACAACGAAGTGGTCAGCAATGCCCGTAAAAATAACTATTACCCCATCCAGTGGAATATTGACTCCCTGGACTGGAAAGATTACGGTGCTGACGACATTGTCAAACGGGTTACAGAAAGCAAGAATCTCGGCAACGGCAGTATCATTCTCTGCCACAACGGCGCCAAATACACCAAAGACGCCCTGGATGCCGTTCTTACCACTCTTCAGGATAAAGGCTATGAATTTGTCCCCATTTCCCAGTTGATTTACAGGGAAAACTACCACATGAACCACGAAGGCCGGCAAATCCCGGATAAGAATTAAATTTTTCAAAAAATGATAGAAAATGCAAAAAAAGAAACGAATATATAGTATAAGACAAAATACAGAAGGGAATGATGACAGCCATGAAAGTCACGGAAGAAAATTTTATTCCGCTGCTTTGCCGGAAACATGAAAAAGCACTGGAATATTGCATGCTGCGTTACGGCGGTCTGGTAAAAGCTGTGGTGCACCGTTATCTGGGGAGTCTGCCTCAGTACGAAGAAGAATGTCAAAACGATGTCTTCTTTGCTGTATGGAACCATATTGACGCTTATGACCCGGAAAGAAATCCATTTGCCAACTGGATTGCAGGGGTTGCAAGATTAAAAGCGCTGGACTGCAAAAGAAAATATGCCTCTCGTATGCTGGAAACAAGCTGGGAGGCTATGGAAGAAACAGGACAGCCCGTGATACAGGCAGAGTTTTCTGCAGAACTTCAGGCCGTAGAGGAAGAATTTTCAGAGGAAACCCAACAGATACTTGCCTGCTTAAAACCCAAAGACCGGGAACTTTTCCTCCGACTCTACATAGAAGAGGAAAATATGGAGGAAGTCAGCCAGTCCACCGGTCTTGCTAAACCTGTGATTTACAACCGCCTTTCCAGAGGAAAGAAGCGGATTCGCAGCCTGTTTTCTGCAAACAGAGAAAGGAGCCCTCGCTTATGAATGAACAGATTTATACCCTCTTAAACGAAATCGATAATCAACCGGATTCCTATGAAATTCCTCAGGTATCTGATTTGGAAATGAAAAAATGGAAAAAACAATTTTCTTCCCGCCGTGTTTCCCGCCGCAGCCGTAAAAAATATGTGGCTGCTGCTGCGATTGTGTGTATTCTTGGAGGTTCTCTGCTTTTTCCTCCTGCACAGTTTATAGCATACGCCGGTATGAAGACTGTCACCTACAACCTTTCCCAGCTTCTGGGAATTCAGAAGGATTTGTCCCCTTACCGTACCATGGTAGGAAAATCCATAAGCAAAGACGGATATACGGTTACTCTCAATGATGTGGTATTAGATGAAAACATCCTTTACATCTCGGATACCTTTACTCTGCCCCAAAAGAATGAAAACTTTCTGGAACAGGGCGGTACACTTGCAGATGTTAATGTCTTTATTAATGGCAAAATGGTCTCCTGGGGCGCCAGCGGCGGAACGGAGCAGGCAGATGACTATAACCTGGTTTCTTCCAGGAGAATGTCTCTTGATTCTATTGATGCCTCTCAAAATCTGGATATTGAACTGCACTATTCCATGGGCGGCAAAAGTATTGGCAGCTTTTCCTTCACCGCTACAGGAAAAGACCTGATGGCTTCCACTTATACAGTTTCCCTGGATACCACCATAACTCTGCCGGATAAAACCGCCATCCGCTTCTACAAATATTCTTCCAATGCCATGGGACAGCGGATTTACTTTAAAACCTCTACACCGGATACGGTTCCCGCCTATCATATTCTCCTAAAAGGAGAGGATAACCTTGGCAATCCGGTAGAATTTTCCATACGCACCATCCATACAGGTATAGGCTGCATGGAGGTGGACACTCTGGAGAACGGCTATGTCAGTGACGATGCACAGACTCTGACACTCACTCCGTATATTGCAAAAATGCCCCAGGAGAGCGGACAAATGAGCAATGACTACCAGCCTGCAGGGGACAGCTTTACTGTTACTGTAAAATAGCGGTTTTGATTTCTCAGATATAGAAAGGCAGCGGCATGAAACAGCACTTCGAAATGCTTCCGATTTGCTCTTCATGTCACTGCCATCTTTTTAACAGTTCATATCTGCTGTTTGCCTTTGGTATTTTTCCCTCCATACTTCAAATTCTTCTACTGGAAGAGGTGCTGAATACACATATCCCTGAATGAAATCGCAGTCCATGTCTCGAAGTACCTCTACCTGTTCCATCTGCTCGATTCCCTCTGCTACCACATCCATCCCCAAACTGTGGGCAAGACGAATAATGTTTTCCACAATTTTCCGTGATTTCTCATTTTCATTAACAAAAAATTCCCTGTCCAGCTTCAAAATATCCACCTGAAAATCCTTCAGCAGAGAAAGCGACGAATAGGCAAATCCAAAATCATCCAGCGATACCGTAAATCCACAGGCACGAAAATGGTCTAATATATTCTTCACAAAAGAAAGCTGATTATCTTCCAGAAATACCGTTTCCGTAAGTTCCAACTCTATGACCCCGTCGGGGATACCGTAGCGTTCTTTTACCTCCTGATAGCTTTTCCACACATCGCTTCCCGCACTCTTCAAATGATATCGAGAAAGATTGACAGAAATCCCCGTCACAGTCCTGCCTTCCCGAATCCAGCGGCTCATCAGACCGCATACTTCTTCAAACATATATAAATCAAGCTTACATATTTTTCCATTTCTTTCAAACAGCGGAATAAAATCTGCCGGACTGATAATCCCCGCCTCCGGATGAATCCATCGAACCAGAGCCTCTGCCTTACAGGGCTGGCTGTGGGACGGTGATACTTTCGGCTGAAGATAAACCTGAAAATCGTGGTTTTTCAGCGATTCTTCAAACATATTGTTCAGCCATTTCTCCCTGTCAAATTTTCCGGATATGCTGCCGCTGAAAAAGCTGCAGACGTTTTGCTCTGTTCCCATTTTGCTGGCATAGACAGCTTTATTCATCACAGAACTGACTTCTTGAGAATTTTCCAACATGCATACCCCTACGGTGAAATCAATCCGATATCCGCTAAATTTCTGATTTACCATGCTGTTTATCTTTTCAATCTCTGTCTGGATTCTCCTGGAAATAATTTCTTCTTCCGATTCCTGTAAAAACAAGAAAAAGTGATCCATACCGCTTCTGCAAATCAATTCCTGCTCTCTCAAAATTCCCGCAAAGTTCTGATACACAAACTGCAGCGTTTTGTTTCCGTCCTCTTCACTCC
Organism: Blautia hansenii; assembly: GCF_013304445.1. Classification (GTDB taxonomy): domain Bacteria; phylum Bacillota; class Clostridia; order Lachnospirales; family Lachnospiraceae; genus Blautia. The sequence goes on along the minus strand of NZ_JAAITA010000003.1, from coordinate 191,410 downwards.
AACTTTCATTGATATAGCGGAAATCCACAACATTCAGATACACAATACAGAAAGTTCCCCCTTTGCTGTCTGCCACTTTCTCCGCCTGCTCCAAAAATCCTCCTCTGTTATATCCTCCCGTCAGATTATCTATCAAAAACAGCTTTTCTTTCTTTTTATTTTCTTTCAGCAGACAAAATATCAATATCAGAAATAAAATCAGCACTAGAAAGAACAGCGCAATATAACCATCCATATAAACGCCAATTTGGGATAATAAAACATTAGAAGGAATAATCGCCGCCTGTTCCCAGTCTGTGCCTTCCACCTCACATACACTCACAAACACCGTCCCAGTATCCGGCAGTTCTTTCTGATATACACAGTTCCCCTGTACTTCCGCCTTTTTCAGCAGCTTTTTTACATCCTTATCGGTTATGGAAATAGAAGAATCACCTTCCATAATCATACGTTCCCGATTGTCCATATCCAACAGAATACTGATGCCATACCCCAGATAATCCGTCTGGTTTACCAAAGACTGTATATCCTTATAACTTTGTATTCCCAGCAGCAGCCTGACCGGTTCTCCTTCTTTTCTGACAGGTGCAGAAAAAAGAATGCTTTTATCTTTTACATAAGAAACTACCGACTCCTTCCAGGCTTCCTGGTGTTCTTCTATCCAGTCTTTCACATACGCATAATCCTCTACTGCTGGAAAAAGTGTTCCATCCTCAGACACCAGAATCAGCTTATCCAGTTCCAGCGACTCTTTCTTTCTCTCCAGCAGCCCTTCTGTCAGCAGAAATTCCGGCATTCGACTTAAGCTATCTGCAAAATCACTGATAAATTCTTCTCCTGATTTCAAGCGATAAGATATATGGGCGGCCAGCTGTTGATTATTGTCTGACACATACTCTTCTGCTATTTTGTCCAGCATTTTTCCAAACAGCACTGTATTGCACAATCCACCGCCAAAAACTACAAACACCACTGCCAGAATCCACCATGCCAAAGTCTTTCCCCGTTTTTTTTCTTTTTCCACTTCTTTGCCCCCGCTCTTTCTCCACTGTAAAAAGGGTGCCACTCAGTCATCACTCTGATGCTTGCTGCGACACCCTTGCTGTTTACTGCGGATAACAGGACTTGAACCTGCACGTCGTAGACACCAGAACCTAAATCTGGCGCGTCTGCCAATTCCGCCATATCCGCATATTCCATATTTATCTTTTGAAGAAAAAAAGTCCAAACCCAGCTTGGATTTGAACTTCCAGTGAAGCATCGGGGATTCGAACCCCGGACAACTTGATTAAAAGTCAAGTGCTCTACCGACTGAGCTAATGCTCCATATATACTACTTAACTGGGCTAGCTGGATTCGAACCAGCGAGTGCAGGAGTCAAAGTCCTGTGCCTTACCGCTTGGCGATAGCCCAAGACCGCCTTACGGCTAAAGGTGGATAAAGGGATTCGAACCCTTGGCCTCCAGAGCCACAATCTGGCGCGCTAACCAACTGCGCTATACCCACCATATTGCATTCTTATGCAAAACGTGCTTGGAGGGATTCGAACCCCCGACCCACGGCTTAGAAGGCCGTTGCTCTATCCAGCTGAGCTACAAACACATCCCATGAAATCTAAGTTTCATGAAAGCGGGTGATGGGAATCGAACCCACATATCCAGCTTGGAAGGCTGGTGTTCTACCACTGAACTACACCCGCACAAAATCATGCGTTTCTTGTCTTGAAACAATCGGGGTGACAGGATTCGAACCTGCGACCTCCTGGTCCCAAACCAGGCGCTCTAGCCAAGCTGAGCCACACCCCGAAGTGATGTTTTCTTGTCTTCCGAACTCTCTTGCCCGGCGACGAAATATAATATACCATGTCGTCCCAGAAAAGTCAACACTATTTTTAAAATTTTTTTAAAAATTTTTCATGAAATTTTGGTGATGCTTTTGACGCGCTTTTTTCAGGAATCTGGACGCCGGGAAAACGACTGTTTGCGCCTCCCCGACTCCTGGATTGACCGCCTGTAAAAAACAATTCTAAAGATAATGAATCGTATAATGTGCCTCTCCCGCTCCGTCAATTTCCATCATAAGAAAGCTGGGTCTTCTTCCTATCTGCCTCGGATAAGACAGACTTCCCGGATTCAAAACCGTTACCTGATCTTCCATATCTATCTCCGGACGATGGGTATGCCCGTACATGACAATGTCAATACCTCGCAGCATAGCCTCTTCTTTTAGGCGTTCTGTCCCCACAGAAACACCGTAATAGTGTCCATGTGTAATCAGAATATGGTATTCTCCAATCCAAAACTCTTCTTCTCTGGGTAAATCCGAGAAAAAATCATTATTTCCGGACACCATATGTACGGGGCAGCCTGCAATAACCTCTATATAATCTTCCTGCCCTTCCACATCTCCCAGATGAATAAAATGGTCCAGAGGGCCTGTCTGCTCAAGAACTTTTTCCAGATTTTCCGAATGTCCGTGGGTATCACTGACAATTAATATTTTCATACTTGCTTATCCTTCTATTTTACTTATTCTTTTTTCAAAATCACAGCAGATTTTCTTTTTCCAGAAGTTCTTTCATCTTGCTCAGAGCATTTCCTCTGTGACTGATACTGTTTTTCTCCTCAGGCGGAAGTTCTGCAGTAGTCAGTCCACGCTCGGGAAGATAGAAAATAGGGTCGTAGCCAAAGCCGTTTTCTCCCCGCTCTTCGTATCCGATGATACCTTCCACAGTTCCTCTTACCACCAGTTCTTTTCCGTCCGGGAAAACAGCCGCAATGGCGCATACGAACCGCGCTGTTCTCTTTTCGTTCGGCACCCCTTCCAGACGCTCCATAAGGTTTTTATTTTTTACACGGTAGGAAGTATTCTCTCCCATATACCGGGCAGAGTAAATCCCCGGTTCCCCGTTCAGATAATCAATTTCCAGACCGGAATCATCGGCCAGCACCATTTCACCTGCCAGACGGCAGACTTCTCTTGCCTTTATCAGCGCATTTTCCTCAAAACTTGTGCCGTTTTCCTCAATATCTGCACGGATTCCCGCCTGCTTCATAGAAAGGATTTCCAAGGGCAAATCTCCCAGAATCTCTCTTATCTCAACCATTTTGTTTTCATTTCCGGTTGCAAAAATCATTCTCTTCATCTCTCACCCATCTCCTTTGCCGCCAAATTCTCTCTCTTTCTGGGCGGTTTCGGCCCCAGAAACTGATAGTAATACGTTTTCATCATACCATTGTAAATTTTCCGATTCTTATCTGCTTTTCTTCCAATATAACGTTCTGCATCTGCATAGGCCGTAATCAGATACATGGACCAGGCATCCAGTCCGGCAAAACTCTTTCCAATCGTCTCATAAAGGGCGGGCAGATTTTCCCGTTCCTCAATTCGTTCGCCGTAAGGGGGATTTGTCACCAGAAAACCGTATTTCTTCGGATGACTTAAATCTTTTACATCTCTTTGCTGAAAATGAATCAAATGTTCCACTCCGGCTCTTTTGGCATTTTCTCTGGCCGCTTTTACAATCTCTCCGTCCAGATCATAGCCCTGAATATCAGTCTCGATATTGACATTCATCAAATCTCTGGCTTCGTCATGGACATTGTACCAGTATTTTCTGGAAATCAGATTCTTCCAGTCTTCAGATAAAAAGCTTCGATTCATTCCCGGCGCAATATTAGCCGCCATCATAGCTGCCTCAATAGGAAACGTACCGCTGCCGCAGAAAGGGTCTACTAAAATTCGTTCTTTATTCCACGGGGTCAGCTTCAAAAGAGCCGCCGCCAGAGTTTCCGTAATCGGCGCTTTACTGGTAAGCTGGCGGTATCCCCGCTTATGCAGAGAAAGCCCTGTGGTATCAATGCCAATGGTTGCCACGTCTTTCATAAAGGCCACACGCACAGGATAGGAAGGCCCGTCCTCTTCAAACCATTCCACATGATAGACAGATTTCAAACGTTCCACCATGGCTTTTTTCATAATAGACTGAATATCCGAAGGACTAAACAGCTTGCTCTTTACCGAATTGGCCTTAGCCACCCAGAATTTCCCGTTTACGGGAATATAGTCTTCCCAGGGCAGGGCTTTGGTTTTATCAAACAGTTCCTCAAAGGTTACAGCTTTTACCTTTGCCACTTTCAAAAGGATTCTCTCTGTTGTGCGCAGAAATACATTGGCCCTTACAATGGCGTCGGCATCTCCCCAGAAAGTCACCTTTCCGTCCTCCACCTCGCTGATTTCATAGCCCAAATCCTGAATTTCTCTCTTTAAAACCGCCTCCAGCCCGAAATGGCAGGGTGCAATCAATTCAAACGTTTTCATCAAAGCTTTAACTCCTTCACTACTTCTCCGTCAAATCCACGGATACTGAACAGGCCGTCCTCCAACACAGCGTAGGTAGGAATATTTCCTTCCTTAGGTATGGAAACAGAGCCCGGATTTAAAATTGTGTAATTTTCCTTTTTTTCGGCTCTCAGCACATGGGTATGTCCATGCACAAAAATGTCGCCTTTTTTCATTGGCGGAAGGTTGTCTTCATTATATACATGTCCATGGCTGGCATAAATGGTTCTTTCATTATCCATAATAATGCAGTAATCTGCCATAATGGGGAACTGCAGCACCATCTGGTCTACTTCTGCATCACAGTTGCCCCGGACAACATAAAGCTCTTCCTTCACTTCATTCAGCATGGCAATCACCTGCTTGGGAGCATAGTCCTTTGGCAAGTCATTTCTCGGTCCATGGTAAAGCAAATCTCCCAACAGCACCAGACGGTCTGCCTTTTCCTGTTTATAAGCGTCCAGCATTTTTTTGCAATAATACTGTGACCCGTGAATATCTGACGCAAACATATATTTCATATCTTTTTTCTCCTTTGTCCCGGACCGGCTAAAACCGGTCCCTGTTTATTTTTTTATTCTACTATGCTCTGTGGAAAAATACAAGTTAGAACCTTGGTAACATCGAATTCCACCTACCACGGACTTTACCCGAAATCCCATTTTCATCAGTGCTCTGGCTGCAAACAGACTGGTGCTTCCTCGTTCACAGTATACAATCAGCAGCTTTTGTCTGGGAAATTTCCTGCAGATTTCCAGTTCCTCATAGGGCACATTTACCGCTGTGCGAAAATGGCTTTTGTCATAGACGTCGCGCTCCCTTAAATCTATAATTATGGTATCGCTTCTATTTACATATATATCCAATTCCTGCGCCGCAATGGTATCAATACTAAGCATATGTTTACTTCCTTTTATTTTTACTATATCATATGTAGTAAAAAAGCATTTCGCTTATAAAAAGAGAAGAATGCCGCACCAAGGGCTGGGGAGAATATGAAAAAGTATCCATATTCCCCCTAACTGCTTTATGCGGCATTCTCGTCTCAAAAGGGGTGTTACGCTTCTTTATTTGCTTCTGTTCATATTGTCTGCAGCGTTTTTGTCAGATGCCTTATCAGAAGTATGGCAGTTCTGACTTCCGTTGTTCTGTGCATAGGTATTTTTCGTGTTGGAAGCACCTGCTTTGTTTTTATTTGTGTTGTTAGAATTCTTAGCCATTCGTTCTTACCTCCTGGTTTATTTTTTTGATTACAGTCTTAGTATCCCTGTAATCACAAAAAATATGCGGCGAATCCTTCACAATTATATTTCCTATTTTTTAACAATTTTATAAGAAAAAAATAATATTATTGCATTTTTTTTCCTTTTATATTATAATATGGGTTGTAAAAAGAATTTACCCTTCAAAAATTTTTTTTACATTATAACCCCTTATTTAATTATTTATACTCCCCTCGAAACGTCCGGCAGCTCCCCTGTCGGGCGTTTCTCTTTGTCTGAAAACGCTCTTCCCTATCTCTTTTTAAAGTATGAGAGGACAAAAAGGACTGCCGCCACAGCCAGAACTGCAGGTAAAAGAAACGTTACTACCCGCACTACCAGAATAAGCACCAGGAGAGCAATAAACACTCCGGCAAGGATACGCAGGGTATGTCTGTACCGCTCAGTGAGTTTGCCGGCATCACGATTTCCTCCTGCCGTTTCTTTTGGTTCTTCCTGATAAGTGTATTCCTGCTTCTGATAAGCATTTCCTGCAGAAGAGGTTTCCAGAATGGTCCTGGCAATCAGCCTGGGGTCTCCCAGCACATCCAGAATCTCTATTTCTGTCTTTCCCTCCCGCATTTGTTCCTCTATATAAGTCCGATAATATTCCACATGATTTTCTGTCTCCCGGGAAGACAGCTGACTCTGCAGAGTGTCTCTGAGTATTTTTAAAAATTCCTGTTTATTCATAACATCAATCCTCTTATTCGTTATACCTTTACAATATCCCTCTACAGAATCATCTTATCATAGTTTCCCTTAAAAACAATGAACTTTTCTAAAAACTTTTCTAAAATTCTTCGGCCAGCTTCCGAAAAGCAGGCATGGCGTTCACAATGGTCTCATAGGACACGCAGTAAGCAATCCGCACATAGCCCGGGCAGGCAAAGGACGCGCCCGGCACCAGCAGAATACGGTGCTTTTTCGCAGCTTCGCAGAACATCTTTTCATCTTCCACCGGAGATTTTACAAACAGGTAAAATGCCCCCTGAGGCTTAATACAGTCGAATCCCAGTTCTTTTAATCCATTGTAAAGGACTTCCCGGTTTCTGTTGTAATAAGGCACGTCTGCTCTTGCATCCAGACATCTGGCCACGGCCCGCTGCATTAAAGACGGAGCATTGACATAGCCCAGGATTCTGGTAGCTGCATTGGCGGCAGCCTGAATCTCTTTCCCGTCGGCCGCCTGATCCGGAATCACCAGATATCCAATGCGTTCTCCGGGAAGGGAGAGGGACTTACTGAAAGAATAGGCCACAATGGTATTGGCGTAATATTTCGTCAAATATGGCACATTCACACCATCATAGGCCAATTCCCGATAAGGTTCGTCTGAAATCAGATAGATGTCTGTTTTCAATTCCTTCTGCTTTCTGTCCAGAATTGCTGTCATCTGCTTGATGGTTTCCTCGGAATACACTACTCCGGTGGGATTGTTGGGGGAGTTTACAATCACAGCCTTTGTTTTCTCTGTAATCTTTTCTTCCAACTCCTTCAGATTAGGCTGAAAAGTCTCTGTATTGGGGCTTACAACCACTACTTTTCCGTCATAATTTGCCACATAAGAATTGTATTCTCCGAAATAAGGGGCAATGACCAGCACCTCGTCCCCGGGATTCAAAAGAGTTTTCAGTATGACGTTTAATCCGCCTGCTGCTCCTACGGTCATCACAATGTTATTCTGGGCAAAGGCAGTTTCAAACCGTTGGTTTAAAGAACGGGCAACCGCCTCTCTTACATCTTCGTACCCACTGTTGCTCATATATCCGTGGAGCATCAGAGAGTCTGCCTCCTCCAGTTCTTTTAAAATGGCTTCCTTTACCTGTGGCGGCGCCGGAACATTGGGATTCCCCAGGCTGAAATCATAGACATTCTCTGCACCGTATTCCTTTGCCATTTTCTTTCCTTCTTCAAACATGGCACGAATGGCGGAACTGTTCTTTACAAGTTCTCTCATTTTATCTGCTATCATGGCATTGCTTCCTTTCCCTGTGTTTTATCCTCCATTATACGCCTTTTCCTTTCCATCATCAACGTTTTAATGTGATGCAATGCACAATTTTTTGATTCTTCAGGCAAAAGACAGCTGATACAGGCTGCTGTAAATTCCCTCTTTTTTCATCAGTTCTTCATGAGTTCCTTCCTCGGCAATACCGTCCTCCGTAAGCACCAGAATTCTCTGAGCCTTGCGAATAGTGGAAAGCCGGTGGGCAATGACAAACGTGGTCCTGTCCTTTGCCAGATTTTCCAAAGACTGCTGCACAATTTTTTCACTTTCGTTATCCAGCGCAGAGGTGGCTTCATCAAAAATCAGAATAGGCGGGTTTTTCAGAAAAACTCTGGCAATGGAAAGTCTCTGTTTCTGTCCTCCGGAGAGTTTCACACCCCGCTGTCCGATATCCGTGTCATAACCCTGTTCCAGTTCTGTAATAAATTCATGGGCATTGGCTGCCTTTGCGGCGCGAATGACTTCTTCATCTGTAGCGTCCGGTTTTCCGTACCGGATATTTTCCATAACGGTTCCTGCAAACAAATACACATCCTGCTGTACAATTCCTATCTGGTTTCTCAGACTCTGCAGTTTCAGATTCCGTATATCCTCACCGTCCAGCAGCACGCTTCCCTCCGTCACATCATAAAATCTGGGAATCAAACTGCAAAGTGTAGTTTTTCCTGCGCCGGAACTTCCTACCAGGGCCACATACTCCCCTGCTTTTACCTTGAGGTTTACATGACTTAATACCTTTTCCTGCGTTCCTTCATAGGCAAAAGAGACATTTTCAAAATCAATAGCGCCTTTTACGTCATTGACCTCTTTTGCCTCCGGCGCGTCCTGAATATCCGGAGCCACTGCCATAATTTCCAGGAAACGGGAGTAACCGCTATATCCGTTCTGGAACTGCTCGGTAAAAGTAATCAGCTTTTTCACCGGGTCCGTAAAGTTACTGATATACAAAAGTACCGTTACCAAATCTTCCACCGGCATGGCTCCTTTGGTAAGATAGAAAGCCCCGGTCAGAAGCACAGAAATCGTAATCAGTGTGGTAAAAGCCCCCATACCGCTGTTGTAAGTTCCCATGTATTTGTAGCTGAGTTTCTTGGAATTAACGAACCTTTCATTTCCCTGCCGGAATTTCTTCATCTCCACCTTCTCATTTGCAAACGATTTTACCACACGGATACCGGAAAGACTATCTTCAATCTGGGTGTTAATATCTGCGATTCTGGCTCTGTTTTCCCGAAAGGCTTTTTTCATCTTTTTATTGAAATAAATAGCGTAAAGAATCAAAAATGGAACAAAGAAAAAGGCTGCCAGGGCCAGACGCACATTGATAAACACCAGAATGGCAAAGGCCCCCACAAATTTAATAATGGAAATCACCAAATCTTCGGGGCCGTGGTGGAGCAGTTCGCTGATATCGAATAAATCTGCAGTGATTCTTGATAACAGGTGGCCTACTTTCTGGTTGTCATAAAAGGCGAAAGAGAGTTTCTGATAGTGGCTGAAAATCTCATTTCTCATATCGCGCTCAATACTCGCTCCCATAATGTGACCGTAATAAGCAATATAAAAGTTACAGAACGCTTCTATCAGCACCAGCACGATCATAAAAATTCCCAGTTTTACAATCATACCTGTGGCTGTCTCTGCCGGAAGATGAACAATGGTGCTGGTGATGTAACGCACAATCAACGGAATCACCAGAGTAATTCCGGCCCCCAGAATGGCAAAGAACAGGTCGGAAAAGAAAAGTCCTTTATAGGGCTTGTAATATCCTGCCAGACGTTTTAATGTTTTTGTCATGGTTATGTCTCCTTTGTAAAAATTTTGCTGTACATTCTTTAGTATACGGCAGGTATACGGGTTTGGCAATGATGTTTCACTCTGGTCATTCCTTAACTTTCCATTCCATATGCGCTGAATTATTCGTGACAAATCCCCTCTTCTGGTTCTCTTACCGCTGCAGCACCATTCCCAAATTCGCCTGCCCATTCAAACCCTTTTTTCGCAGCAATCACGGCAATGATTTCATTGATAACAGCCGCAGCCGCAATAGTTCCCTGAATAATCTGAGCGCATTCCGGCGCAGGGCCGCTCAGCACAGAAACTGCAATTCCCGTAAACACCAGCGACACTCCGGAGTGAGGCAAAAGCGTAAATCCCAGATATTTCTTAACCGTTTGCGGCGATTTTGTAATGCTTGCACCGAAATAAGCGCCGAAATATTTACCAAGGGCTCTCGCGGCAATATAAATGGCCGTAAACATTCCCGCACCCATAATCAAATGATAATCCAGCGGCGCACCCAGATTCAGAATTACAAGAATCATTGCAATTCCCAGGAATGGATTGAAAGCCTGCATAATCTGTTCCAGTCGTTTCTCGGTAATCATATTGGAAAAGGCGGCAGAAAACGCCATACCAATCAACATAAAATTTAAAACCGGTTTCGGCATTACCACGTTGTTAAAGAAAAATCCAACGCCTGATGTAAGCAAAATATTACCTATTAAGATAACCAGGGTAGCCGAAGAACTTCTCTCTTTTTTTAACATAAGGCCGGCTAGAATTCCCGTGACTGCCCCTATCACCAAGGGAAGAATTACAACCAGCGCAATTATATAGGCCGGAAGTTGTCCTGCAGAAAGATTTCCTGCTACAATAGCAATCGTGGTAAAGAAGATCACACAGCCCACAATATCATCCAGTGCTGCCATAGGAATCAGCGTGTTGGTGACCGGACCGCTTGTCTTAAATTCCCGCATAATGGATAAGGCAGGGGCAGGGGCTGTAGCCAGGGCAATTCCGCCAAATAAAAAGGCCAGGTACAGAGGAATCTCCTGAAAATAAAATACAATTCCGAAAACAAGGGATACAAATAAAAATGTTCCAACCGACTGTGTAAATGTTGTAATCACAATCGCTTTACCGGAACGTTTGATTTTATTCCACACGAGTTCTGTACCAATCATCAGACCAACGGCACATTCTAAAATATGCACCATTGTCTGATACCACCGGGCGTCTAAAATTTGCTGATTCATCAGGGAAACCGCATGGGGTCCTAAAATCATTCCCGCTATCAGCCAGCCCAATATGGACGGCAATTTGATTTTTGATATCAGCTTTCCTGCCCAAAATGCAAGTACAACAGCTGCTAATAGTCTTATTATCAGAGATATCATCTGTCTCCTCCTCCATGTTTTTTCATAATATTATTCGCTTTTTGCGACACCATATAACATAATATCTAAAATTTTAGAAAGATTTACTTCATGGTCTTCTATCAAAGCAGGAATATCCTCTTTTTCTCCGGACTTGCTTTGAAAATATCCATTATACATTTCCAGAAAAATCATGAAATACTCCATAGCTGCTTCTATGGTTATCCCGTCACGCAGCTGCAGCTGCTGCAACAATTCCCGAAAGCAGTTTACATAAAATTCATCATATGGCTGCCGAAGTGTGTGTATTTCCTCCCGCAAATGCTTTGGAGGCTGCAAAACCGTATAAAAAAAGAGATTGCAATGATACGGATTTTCCTTAAAAAACTGCTGCCGCATTTGAAAAAGGTTATGCAGACTTTTCTGTACATGCTCTGCCTTGTATTCCTTACTCTGAAAGTATGCGGTCATTTCCTTAAAACACTCTTCCACACACTTTAAATACAGTTCGTCCTTATTTTTAAAATTATGATATACCAGTCCCTTTGAAATTCGTTTTTCATTACAGAGTGTTGTCAGGGAAGCGCTGTCATAGCTCTTCGTTCCAAATTCTTCCATTGCTGCTGACAAAATTCTCTCATAAGTAAGCTTTGTCTTTTCTTCTTTTCGCATGTCTCTGCCTCCTATTTTCCCTTCTCGATTTCCCCTGCAAATCCGCTAAGAAATCTTTTATAGACCATATAGTCTATAAATGGATGATATCAAATATTGACCACTCAGTCAATATTTGATAAAAAATTCCCCAAGACCGAAGTCCTGAAAGGTTGAAATTCTTTTCTGAAATTGTAATTCCAAAAACGTATGATTACCGTTTAGATGATTTACACCCTTGTATTTCCAAGGCAGACGGCGTAATGGAAGCTTTTTTGAGCCATCCGATTATATTTCCTTTGGTTTGGATGATAAAGAATACGAGGGAAATCTGATTTATCTGCTGAAAAGTGGCAGCGAAGATTCTGCACCTTCAGCGGTATCTGAACAGATTTTGGCTCTCTGTACAAAACCAAAATCAAAGAAAGAGCCAATAAACAGGAAAAGACGGCATAGCCCTTGAATGGGGCTCTACCGCCAAATTGAAAAATATACTTCCTTATAACCGACAAACGTTGATTTCCCGGGCCTTTTGAACCATTTTGATACGGTTTGAACAGCAGATTATCTCTTGCTGAACTGAAATTAACGTTTAGAGAGAGGGTGTTGCAAACACGTTACAAACGCAGGACTTCTCATTCTCAGAACACCTCAACGACTACATCTGTTCAATCTTCCTAGCCATCTAGAATAATTTGTGTATGTATCAATTGGTATATCACATGTGGAATCCCCAAAACATTCATTACACGACCCACAATCAATTCATCTCCGCTCATTTACCGTTTATCCGGCTCGAATAAATCTGGATATCTATCACTTCCTGCATATCCACATACACCCATTCTGGGAGAATTACAAATCGGTACCAAAAATTGCCGCTCGCAACCCTCTTCCTCTTCACCCTCATTTTCTGCACCTAAGCATTTATCACACCAAAAAGGTACACCTTCACAATACCCTTCAGGATTAACCCACTTTGCCTCATTTTGTTCACAATTGCTGCAAAGAATTTTCGGCGGATTATTTCGAGATAATATTATAATTTCTCTCTTCTTTTTCTCTCCCTCACGACAGCTATGTATGCTCAGCATCAATTCCGTTGTTGAACCAAAATCATATTCGTAAGAAATAGAATCTCCAACATTCACAACATCTTTTAATCGGTAATTCATATTTTTAGATGGCTCTCCCCAAAATCTGTCTGTAACCGGGCAGCTCTCATATTGCGTCCCATGAATTGTAAAAGCGCTGAGATGACCACAGCATTCCACCCAAATATCACGGATAAACTGATCCAGTTCCTTTAATGTAGTATTCTCACTTACTTCGACAATTAACCAATATGCTTTCGCATATTTACCAGAAATGACAATTTGAAAATATCTGCATTTTCTCTTATATGTTTCCATTGCTAGTTTACTTTTTCGTTCTTTACACGCTTCCAAATGACGTAGCATTCCGCTTCTTGTATATTCTTTTCCACAATATTTGCAAAAGCCTTTTGTTTGAGTCCCCATAACTTTCCCTCCAATCACTTATTACAGTTCTTTCCTATTCAAGAAATTCTATGATGTACGAATCTAAAAATGGATTATCTTTCAATCCTTTTATCCGATCTGTCAGAATAGGATTCTTTTATGCAAAGAGTTAGATAAAAATGTTTTTCTTCTACAGTTTTTGCTTTTGACATAATTGTCAAATGATTCGTCCAACTAATTTGTGTCAGCAATGCGGACACAAATTCATATTGTTCATTTAATGATTTTCCTGCACCCAAGAAAATCTGTTGCAATAATAACAAGCTAGAACTATATAGATTATACCACTATCTTTGTTTAAAATACATACAAAAAACCTCCCAAGACCGAAATCCTGAGAGGTTGAAATTCTTTTTGAAATTGTACATTCTGAAACGTATGATTATCGTTTGCTGAACTGAAGCGCACGACAAGCTACCTTGAGACCGTATTGCGCGAGTTTTTGAGCTGTTTTTCCTTGACATTCCGGGCTTTTCCGGCTTTCTGCTTCTCAGTTATCCGGTGTGCGAACCACCAAAATTGTTCCGATTCTTTATGAATAGCTAGGCACCTTTATTGTCAGCCTTCCGTATCTTTCCGCAGTTCACTTTCAATCTCATCAATCGAAGGCAACGAACCTTTAAAATTCTCCGGTATCAGTTTTGACAATTCATATGCTGACACGCCCAGAGGCTGACTGCTTGCTTCCAGTGCGTACTGTGCTTTTATATCATCCTTGGATTTACACACTAACAAGCCAAGCGTCGGTTCATCTTTCTCTGTTTTTAGCTGATGATTAACCGCCACTACATAGGTTCCCAGCTGGCCAGCATAGGATGATTCAAATTCCGTGACCTTTACCTCAACTACTACATAGCAATGTAGGCGAATATGGTAAAACAACATATCAATGAAGTTCTCTGTTGAACCAATTTCAATTCGATATTCCCGTCCCACAAAAGCAAATCCATTACCCAGTTCCAAAAGAAACTTCTGAATATTATCCATCAGTGCATCCTTCAGTTCCTTTTCGTTATAGCTTTGGGTCAAGGTAATGAAATCAAACTTATATGGGTCTTTTGTGATTTCCTGTGCCAAATCGCTCTGTATGGCCGGAAGTGTCAGATTAAAATTTGTGATTGCCTTTCCCTGCCGCTCATAAAGATCTGTATCTAAAAAATTCAGCAATACGGCGCGCGACCAATTATTTTGAATCACTTGATTTACAAAGAACACTGCTTTTTTCGGATTTCCATTACACTTATCAATAATAATCTTATGATGTCCCCACGGAATTGCAAAAAGCGGCTCAATTTCTTCGTTTCTGAAATCTTCCCCAAGTTGGGGAAAATTTGAAACTTCGCTATATAGTTCTGCAAATTTCTGCATATATCGTAAGTTTGTCTCCGAAAATGACTTTACATCCGGCAGTTCCCTACGCAGATCACGACTGATTGTTTTGTAAAAGCTCTGTCCATAAGAGAACGTATCTTTTCTATCATGAAGTTCTTTTCCTAACTGCCAGTAAAATCGAAGCATCTCATCATTCACTTTCACCGCAGCCTTAATCTGGCTTTGATGAAAGCGTTTACTCACTTCGGAAATCCACTCTCTATATTGAGCATCCACTTCTATTAATTTATCCATATCCATCCCTCATATCCGTACCAAGATACTGTGTGCGACAATTCCTGTTTAAAACTTGATAGGCCAAACTGGAATTTCAAATATATTATTTATCATGTATAAACGCCTGATTCACTACACCAAAAAGTTCTTCAGGTTTATTGTACTTTACCTTTGCGTAGATGTCCATAGTTGTTTTACTGTTTTCACGTCCTGCAAGGTACTGAACCGTCTTAGGGTCCACTCCTGCATAGAGAAGATTGGTGATGTAAGTGTGCCGTAGCTGATGTGGTATCACATCAAAGTCCAGAGTATATTTGATTTTGGGTTGATTCTTCTGGGTCATGCCCAGCGTTGGAGTAACCGTATATTTGATACTCTCCCCATTTACATACTTATAGTAATTCCGTGGCTTAGTGGATCGGACAACTACATACTGCCATACCCTTTGAAATTGTGAAGCAGCTAACGGTTTTCCTTTACTGTCAGCAATCACATAATCTGATATGGAGTTTTCTTTCGCTTCTCTCAGCAGGCTTTGCCCTGTGCGTACATTTTGCGATATACTCCTGGAGACCTGCCGCAGTAAAATACACACAGTCATTCTGAACATACTGCACATAAGAAATCAAGCCGTTGTTACGGGCGGCATCCAGCGTTGCGATGCTGATTCCTAAGATTTCAGCAGCTTCTTTTCGTGTAATGAGTTTTTCCATAGACCATATTCCCTCCAATCTGTCAAGGTTATCATCGTGCTTTCAAAATCACATGAATACGCTAGCGCGGTTGTCATAACTCCGCAGCGTCGTTTTACTTGTGCGCCGCAGGATTCCCCCCAAGTCTTTAGGCGGCCGTGAAGAAGTATCTTTAAGCCCCCGTGCAGTCCTCGCGCCGGATACTGTCACAGACACGGCTTGGATCTACACTCTCTGCTGCGGCGATCTCGCTCACGCGCATACCTAAGTAATACCGGGCATAGATCTGCTCCCACAGCTGCTTTTCCTCCAGAAGCATTTCCGGCGTTGCGGGCTTCAGCAAGATTGCATTTTCAATGCCATTGTCGCAATCCAGGGAGTAGTACGCCTTATAGCGATACATCCTCCGGTCATAAGCAGCTTCCGCACGCTCAGAGGCTCGGATTGTCTCCAGCACATCTTCTGTTACTTCTACAAAGTAATCGGTTTTATAAACATCGGGATATAAGTCCCTAAGATTGACTTTCTTCATTATGTACCTCCATTTCGATTCACGGGCAGTTGACGGGTGAACCAAACGAAGGCGGGGAACGGCAGCGGTAACAAACCGCTCGTCTATCTAAAAAACGGCAAGCAAAAACTCCAGCTCCCCACAAAGGGATACTGGCGCGACAAGAAAACCTATGATTATACTGGTTTACAAGGCTTGATAATGCCGATATAGCATCCTCCTAAAATGCCGCCCCTGCTGATTGCATGAGGGTCGTCGGGTTTCTGCTTTACGACGGCTTTTTTTCTTTTGCCGTCGTGCGGCAGATTAAAACATAAAACTATAATTCATTGATGGTTGCAGTAATTGGCATATTGCGAATTCTCTTTGCAGGAGCATAGACAGACACAATAGCAGCTATAAAGATAAAGGCAACGACAATTCCAAACCATAGGATAGGAAATCTCCACTCAATTCCAAAATAATGTGTAATTAGGCGATTATATAAAAATCGGCTAAGAGGAAGTCCAATGCCACATCCAACCATCAAACCAGAAATTGCATAGGTGTACGCTTCCGCAGAAATCATTCGTTTAAGCTGCCTATTATCCATACCAACAGCTCGCATTGCACCATACTGCTTAATCCGCGCAGATACACTCATAGAGATGCTATTGACGATATTAAACAGCGAGATAACTCCGATAATAGCTAAAAAACCATAACAAACAATTCGTGCAGCCCAATAGGTCGCATTATTTTGTCTATTGCCTTCACGCTGATCTGTAATGATAATATCATCGTTTTCAAGGCTTCTAATTTCTACTATCGTTTCTTCAGTTGCGTTTGAATCTAACTGAATTCCAATAAGACCATACTTTGTATCGCCCATGATACGGTCAAATGTTTCCTGCGAACAAATAATAATCAAATCATCTCCGAATAGCCCTTGTGACAGAGCGCAGGTAATCTCGACTTCTTCACCTGCAAACTGGATGGTATCACCGATGCGCAAGGAATTGTTTCTATTAAATACGGTTGCCACTTTATTACTGTCCCCGTAAACTGCATCTAATGCTCCCTGCGCAATACTACCTTTTGAGTAATCCAGAAGTGTATCATCATAAGAAACAATATTGATATGGTCTATTCCTGCCCTTGAAGATGTTGCAGGAATGTTTTCTACATAGCTACTTCCATAAGCATTTGCAACCCCATCTATTTTTTTGATTTCATCGACCAAGCTGCGCTCAATATCCATTTTATTTGCATAACTGGATAATGATATATCGGCTGATGTGACACTTAACGATGGAACAAGTTGCTTTGCAAAATCTAAAATTACAGAAAAAGAAAAAACCAATATAATAGTCAGTGCAAAGGAAGCCGTCATCAGAAACCAGTTTTTCTTTTTTTCAACCGCATGATGTATGCCAAGTGAATTATCAATTTTTCCTAGGCTAAACTTGATAGCGTGTTTAACAGAAGATTTATTACCTACATTGCCAGAAACCGCAGATATGGGTGAAACTTTAGCAGCCCGCTTTGCTGGGGATTGTGCTGCTAAAAATACTGTTACCACTCCAACAACTACGCCACTGATAAGTCCAACAGGGCTGATCTGAAAGACTGGCGTTGTAGAAAATTCTCCACCAATTCCATAATGAAGTGTGGCACAAATAATCCAACTAATTATTGTTCCAAAAACCACTCCAATAGGTACCGCGGTTTTACACCAGTTCAATGCCTCCAAACAGACAAAACGGATAATTTGTTGACGACTTGCACCAATGCAACGCAACATTCCAAAAAATTGAGTTCGTTGCGCAATGATGCTATTCATACTGCCAGAAATCATCAATATTCCTGCCAGCAACACTAAAGCAAATAGAATTGCTGCCAATCCGTACATACTCTGCATCGCTGTATTGTTGCTTTGCCCAGCCATGCCCATAACGCCGGTATTTTCAGAAATACTCCCATCGGATAATTGATACTGTGTCTGTAGTTCTGTTATTGCATTTGCCGCTTTCGCTGCACTTTCAAACTGCACATAATAGGTCAACTCATTGTTTGTTACTCCGTTTTGTGCCATAACAGAAGTAAATGCACTTTGCGTCAGATAAGAGCCTATCAAGTAAGTCTGATTGCTATAATAGCTTTCATCATCTGTACCAAAGCCGGAGATTGTAAATGTCCGATCTCCAGCAGGGGTATGCAAGGTTACGCTATCCCCAAGCTGTACTCCTAAAGCAGTTACAGAATTAGGTGTAAGCATAACTTCCTCATCGTTCGCCGGAAATGTTCCTTCTACAATTCCATTTGAAATCTGAGTAATATAGACTTCATCGGTGCCATACAAAACAGTTCGTTTTTCGTTGACTCGGTACGGTTGTTCTCCTTCAAAATTAAATTGAGAGGCTACACCAACTGCTGTAACATCTGAACGATTACTGATTTCATTCGCATTGTTCTGTGAAATATTTTTTATTGCAATGTGCCAGTTTCCGTGATTACTTATCATAAAATCGCTTTCTGTTCGTATCATCATGTCAGCAACACTGAAAATAGCTGTGACAAGAAACACCGAAATGATAATACACAAGACAGTCATACGATTTTGCCGCTTGCGTACCTTTGCAGAAATCGGAATGAGACTAAGATAGCTTTTCATTCACGGCACCTCCCAAAATCAGTCAAAGTGCCATCCGATACCTGTAATACCCGGTCTGCCGTTTGCGCAATACTGCGGTTGTGGGTAATCATAATGATGGTCTGCTCGTATCTTTTTGATGTTTCTTTGAGCAATGCTATGACCTCACTGCTGTTTTGTGAATCCAAATTTCCTGTTGGCTCATCTGCCAGAATCAGAGAAGGACGGGTAATCAATGCGCGGCCAATCGCCACTCTCTGTTGTTGACCGCCGGAAAGCTGACTGGGTAAATGATTACGACGATCTTTCAAATTCAAAACCGTCAGCAGTTCCTCCAAATCTCTCTTGTCCGGCTTTTGATAATCCAGCAACAGCGGAAAAATCATATTCTGTTCCACCGTCAGCTCCGGAATCAGATTAAACGCCTGGAAGATAAAGCCGATATTCCTGCGGCGGAATACCGTCAGTTTTCGGTCATTCATGGAAAAAATGTCCTTGCCATCAATTAGCACCTTTCCCGAAGTCGGCAGATCCAAAGCACCGATCATATTCAGCAGTGTGCTTTTACCGGAGCCGGATTCTCCAACGATTGCCACATATTCTCCTTTGGGAACAGAAAAGCTGACATCTCTCAGCGCCTTTACAGCGGTTTCACCGCTGCCATAGATCTTACAAATATTCTTGACCTCTAATAAATTCATAGTGCAAACACCTCTTTCTTATGTTCTTGCGATGCAGACAGGTAGGCTTCCTTTCCTGTCTGCGATTGAAAGAATAGCACTGAAATATTACTGTAACCCTACAATCAGCCTACAATTTTGTAGGAATCAGAAAATTTATCGTGAAACTTGTCCCTCTGCCCAACTCACTGTCTACCTCGATTGCTCCTCCATGTGCTTCAATTACTGCTTTCGCAAGTGGAAGGCCCAGACCGATACCCTGTGTATCTTTTGAAAAACGGCTGCGATAAAACCGTTTGAAAATATGGTGTATATCTTCCGGGTGGATGCCACATCCATTGTCCTTTACCACAATTTGAACACCTGATGGCAACGCCTTCCATGTAATGCCAATGACAGCACCACTTTCCGTATGGTCAAACGCATTTTTCACAATATTGTCGATTGCCTCAGACAGCCAATCACGATCACAGAAAAGAGAAAGATGATCCGAGCCAGACAGAATGATTTTCTTCTTTTCCTGTCTGGCTCTATATGCAAAATGCAGTTCAATATCCCGCATCATATCCGCCACATTCTCTGTGGTCTTTTCCAACACAATGGCACCGGCATCCAGTTTTGTAATCTTGAGCAGGTTTTGCACCAGCGTTTCAATGCGGTCAAGTTCCTGTTCGGATAAATCAGCAAATTCTTTTACCGCACTCAATTCCATATCCCCGTCCTGAAGCAGACCATTATAAATATTCAAAGCAGCCAGCGGTGTTTTCAGTTGGTGGGAAATATCCGAGATTGTATTTTTCAAAAACTCCTTTTCCCGGAGTTCGTTATCTGCGTGAGCATTTAAGACAGCCGCCAGAGAATTAACGGTATGAAACAACCGATATAGTTCGCCCTCATCATCACATTCAATACGGGCATTGTGATTGCCGTCAAGATACGCATGAATCTGTGATACTGCCTGTTCCATGACTTGATTTTGCTTTTTGAAATAAGAACAACCCACCGCCAATATCGCTCCTCCTGCCAATACGAAAACTAGCAATAGGAACAAAGAAAACCGCTGATAGAACAACCATAAGAACCCTTGTGTCAACAGAAGGGAGGCTACCCAAATAACGGATACTGCAAAAGACAATTTTTTGATTTCTTTGTTTGCAAATATTTTCATAGGCCACCTCACCGGGTCACATTCCATTTGTACCCCATTCCCCGAACTGTCAGGAGCATTTGCGGTTCACTCGGATTATCCTCGATCTTTATACGCAGCCGCCTCATATATACGGTAAGGGTACTGCTGTCAATATAATTCCCATCACAGTCCCATAGCTTATCTAAAATTTGTTCTTTGGTAAGTACCATGTTCGGGTTTCTCATAAACAGACATAGCAGCTTATATTCTGCGGCAGTCAAATCCAATAGCTTTTCATTCTTAAACACCTGCCCTTGCAGCAAAAGCACTTTCATTCCGTTGGATTCCAGCTGTGTATCTGCGGAGCTGAAATCTTTTGCCCGACGAAGCAGCGCATTTACTCTGGATACTAACACTCCCAGCTTAAACGGTTTTGTAATATAATCATCTCCGCCAATGTCCAATCCCATGATAATGTTCATTTCTTCATCTGCCGCTGTCAAAAAAATGATGGGAACTTTGGAAACTTGCCGCACTTTTTTGCAAAATTCAAATCCGGTGCCATCTGGCAGGGATACATCAAGCACCAGCAAATCGTATTTTCCATCCGTCCACAAACTATCTGCTTCTTTGAGAGTTCTGGCAACAACTAATTCAAATCCCTGTTTTTTGAACGCAAAAGAAAGCCCGTTAATCAGGCTCAGATCATCTTCAAGAAGTAATATGTTACTCATGCTTTTGCTCCTTTCCTTGTTTTGTCCGACCATCAATCGGCTTCTCCGCAGTTTTAGGAATCAGCCAGACGCCAGCCATCTTCACAGCGCCGGGGATACGCCCACCAGAGCAATAATAATTTACCCTACGAGATGTCACGCCCCATTTTTCGGCGGCCTCTTTCAATGTCATATAATCCATTTCGCACCTCCACAGGATGTATTATAGTTCCCTTTCTCGAACAATACAAGTGTGTAGAAATATCATCCTCAAAAAATCAGCATAATCAATCCTATCAACCGGCATAATAAGGTTATTCCTTTGTGCAAATCGGCACGATAGAATATACTTAAGGTGAGTGAAATTTGACTGTTTCCTCACTGGCTCCTTTCATTTTCGGGTAAAAAGGGGTAGCGCCTACAAGCCCCTTTGAACACAGAATTTCATTCTGTGGCTGCGCGTTCTGCGAACGCTTTTGAACAGGACCAGCTGACCGTGGTCTTTTTCAACATCCTGTTCTACCTCCATTTTCCGTACCCGAGCCACATTGGCCTTTGCCGTTAAAAGCTCCCGCATTTCCTCGCGGGAACGCCGGTACTCGGCATAGATTTTTTTCTTTTCTTCCAGCAATTTCGCATACTCCGTCTGCAACTCTTTGACCTTGGGCAGTTTCTTGACGCCCATCTTATCAAAGGCATTCTTGGCAGCCTGGTGGAGCAGAATTTTTTCCTCATGTTCCTCCCGGAATTTCTTAGAGTAGCCTGCCTTGCGGTATGCCACATAAACCTCACAGGTCTTGGTATAATTTACGATATGGGTACGCAAAACGGCAATCTCTGCCATGCTTTTTTCAGCAGCTTTGATCTGCGCTGAAACCTCATTGTGATGTACCGTAGCAGCCGCAGCCTTTTCTTCCAAAACCGCGTACTCCAGCAAGTTATGCTCCGACAGGTAATTCATGGTCTGCGCCATTTGCTTCAGATTGAAAACTTTGGCCCAACGAGCATAACCAGCACTTTTTCCTGCCTGCAATTTTGCCTGAATATCCACCAGCAAGTTGACCTTCGGCGGCTCTGTATGTGCGACCATTTTCTTTCGTGAGGTATGCTGCTTTTTCCCAGCCAGCACCGCGCACTCGTCCGGTAGCGGCAATATACTGCCGCTTTGCCAGAAGAAACTCTGCATCAGCAGTTCGGCTGTCACACGCATAACCGGTGATAAGCCTGCCGTTATCTGTTTTTTGTGGGTTGGCCACATAGTCGATGATGTCACTGATTGCCCGACTTTCTGTGCGGCCTTTGCCGACATGAAGCGGCATGATTCTTGTGGTTGCCATAAGTCATACCTCCTTTCCCCAAAAGAAAAGAACAGCTGTGTGAGAGCTGTCCTTTGATCAATCTGAAATTTCAATATTCTGTTGTGCTTTTAGAGCTACAATCCGTTTGGTATCCACAAAATGAGTGGCGTACCATTTTTCAATTTCAGGATTTCCGATTTTGCTGAATCGCAGCGGAATCACCGGCTTGTGA
Source organism: Blautia hansenii (assembly GCF_013304445.1). GTDB lineage: Bacteria > Bacillota > Clostridia > Lachnospirales > Lachnospiraceae > Blautia. The sequence continues at coordinate 168,951 of NZ_JAAITA010000003.1, read as the reverse complement.
CCCTGACCATTTTTCTTTTTTACGCCCCACTGTTTGTAATAGCAGAATGATGGCTTTAAGCCGGTTTTCTGTGCATACACCCGCATCTGGTGCATAATAAACGAGAGCTTGCGCAGATTGACGGTACAGACCCGTTCCAGGTAATCTACCCGCCCGAACCGCCAGTCCTCATATTTTTGTTTTGGCAGAACGCCAATTTCCATCAACACATCCACTGGAGCTGCATAGCCGCGCTGCTGGCATTGGTGATAAACAGATGAATGTACTTTCCCAATCAGTTCTTTATCATTCATGGTCGTTGTCTTTCTTTTCGTTCCAGCTTTTCAAAACAGCTTCCACCTGAGCAATCAACTGCTCCTTATTGGGCATATAGAGAACATAACGGGATGCAAAGATGTTGTTTGACAAGCCACCCAAAGCATATTCTGCCGCAATACTGTCTTTTTCCGTACAGAGGATAATGCCGATAGGAGGGTTATCATCTGGATCATTGACTTCCGCAGCATAGTAGTTTAAGTACATATTAAGTTGACCTGCGGCTTCTGGTGTGAGCTTTTTTGTTTTCAGTTCGATTAGCACATAAGCACGAAGAATTTTGTTATAAAATACCATGTCTACATAGTAGTGGGTATTGTTCAAAGTCACACGCTGCTGAGTTCCAACAAACATAAAACCGCGCCCAAGCTCCAAAAGAAATTTTTCAATTTGTGCGACAAGCGCTTTTTCCAAATCGCTTTCTAACATGGGCTTATTTTCAGGCACACCCAAAAATTCAAACACATAGGGGTCACGGATAATGTCAGATGGCTGTCTGATTTCAATTCCATTCTGTGCCAGCGAAAGAACCTTTTCCTTGTTGGCATCTCCATCAGATAAAAGCAGTCGTTCATACAACGAACTGCCAATCTGTCGTTTTAATTCCCGGACTGACCAGCCGGAATTGACAGCCTCTTTTTCATAAAAGCTACGCTTGTTATCATCGGAAATGCTTAAAAGCTCACAGTAATGGGACCAAGATAATTTGCCAGACACCGTCTGGCATTTTTCATAAGCAAGATAAAATGCCCGCATATTTTGCAGATTGGATCGTGAAAAACCTTTTCCAAATTCCTGTGTCAGCTCTTTAGAAAGTTCCTTTAAGGTTTACTTTCCATAATCTGCACGAACCTGGTTTTGCTGTTCATATTCCACAATAATCCGTCCAATATTCCAGTAGGTTGTCAGTAGCTGCGTATTAACCTGTTGGGCAACATTTTTTCTGGAATTTTCCAGCAACTCTCGAATTTCCAGAATCATGGAACTGCTTGGCGTTAATTGATTTTTCATACACGTCCTCCTTATCTAAAAACTGTCCACACTCAGTGGCAGAATATATTTTCATAGTTATTAGTATATCCCATTTTCAAGAGAAAGTAAAATAGCACCAGTGATAGATTTCATGAGGATATGGGAGTATTGCCCCTTCAGCGTGTCCAGATATTGCCGCAAGATAGTCTCACGGCTCATGGCATTTACCAGAGATACTTCCATACCGGATAACTGGATGTCCGCAGGCATCAGGTCTACACCCTCCGGGTGGTGCAGGATACCCTCACCGGGACGAAGCGGCTCATCCATCAGGATACGCCCCATAGCGTCCGACAGCGTAAAGGGCAGCTTGTCCGGTTGGGGATTGCCCAGGCTGATGGTTAGGCTCCCTTGTGGGTCTCCGTCGATCAGCAGGACTTTCTTTCCGGCCTGTGCCAAACCGATTCCAAGATTGGCACAGGTGGTGGTTTTGCCAACGCCGCCCTTCTGATTGGAGATGGCGATGATTTGCGTGTTCATTGACTTCACCTCATTTCTGATTGTTGCTGTTGCTTCTGAAAATAGAAAAAGCCGCCACTCCAAAATGAAAAATGAAGTGACGGCTCTTTCTATCGCCGGAATGCTAATTCCTGAAACGAAAAAAGCACCCAGTCATTATACTGAGTGCTGTATCAAATTCATATTCAATTATTCAAATTAGGTCAAACTATGCCAAACTGCCACAGCCAAAAACGAGGGGAAATAGGGCTGAAAAGCGCCCCCCAAAACACCCCCAAAATCGGCTCTCGGTTAACCACTTTGGGAACCACTCGCCCCTCTTTTTGCCCTCTTTTTGGCCGGTTAACCACTTGCGGACCACTAAAAATTGGGTGAAAATGGCTCTCGTTTAGCCAAATTTAGTCAAACTATATCAGCCCTTTTAGATATAGTAAAACCCCGGAAGGCCTTGATTTTCCGGGGTTTTTGAACCATTTTGATACGGTTTGAACAGCAGATTATCTCTTGCATAGTTCCGACATCCGAAAAATCAAGGTTTTCAAAGGCTTTGTTGGTTACTTGTTGGCTATGGATATATCTTGACATCAACAAAACCAATTATTTTTCTTACATTTTAATACAAAAATCATGTCTTTTTGTCTACTTTTCCACTAATTTTATATTATTTTCCTGCAAAAATCCATATTTTTAGTTTCTATCTTTGAAGAATTCCTTCCAATATGGATTCTCTTCATCAAATATTTGTTTTTGTTCTTCTGTCAGTTCATGTGGATAATCTCTGAACATGTTGAATTCTTTCTTCTTATCAAAAGAAAACACAAATTCACCAATGCACTTTTCAGATGTATCTTTCCACCATACCTTGTCATTAGGATTGTTCTTATACCACATCATTATTATCAACATCCTTCCATAGGCTAATAATCAATATCGTCTTCAAGCGTTGGTGGTTCAGCAGGTGTCCCTGACTGAATGCACTGTTCAATATCATCAATGATTTCATCATCTGACATTTCCATTGATGCAACCAAAGGATAACTTTTATCAAATGCATTCATATATGATTGTAATGCTTTTTCTAACTTTGTCATATTATCACTTTCCTGACCTTTTATATAATAACCCCAAGAAATTATCAATAACCTTCTAATAATGCCTGTGTGGGTCTTGCATCAGTTTCATGAAGTGCCTGAATGCTTTCTTTGCTTCATCAGGTGCATCTTCAGAAATCCCTGTGATATCACCTTCAGTATTAAATTGAAGATACTTCCAAAACAATGACAAGAATTCACCTGACAGCATAACACACACCTTCCTTCATCCTTATCATACCACCAAGACAGAAAAAAGAACAGACAATCATTTCTGACTGCCTGTCCTGCTTCAGCAGATGACCAAAGTTCATTGTATGCAATTCCATTTTCGTCAGCATATTGCTTTGTGACCTGAAGGACATCAGCAAGTGACATTCCTGACTGCATACATTCTTGGAATGACATTCCTGTCTTTTCCTTGATTACACCACCAAGTTTAGTTCCTGAATCACCAAGTTCATTCATCATACTATTCATGTATGTGGTGGCTTCTGCTGTCGCAATACCCTGTTTAGTAAGTGCAACATAGCCTGATGTCAGGTTGTCAATGTTGACCCCCATTGCAGATGCTGTTGGGATAACTTTACCCATTGCAGACGCTAATTCATCAACTGTGGTTTTACCAAGGTTCTGTGTTCTAACTAATTTATTTGATATTTCTTCAGCAGTTCCTGCTTGTTCTCCATAGGCATTTATTGCTGTTGTAAGAACATCCACTGCTGTTGCTGTGGATGTGAAACCTGCTTTTGCAAGATTTCCTGCTGTTTCCACAAAGGAAACTGCATTGTTGACATCAACACCTGCTGATAATGCCTGATAGCCTGCTTCAGCTAATTCAGTTGATGCAAGTCCTGTTTTATTTGAAAGGTTGATGAACTGTTTTGACAAGTCACTGACTGAAACTTTTTGAGTATCAAACAGTGTTGACATTTTAGCCATTCCATTAGTAAAATCTGATGCAGATTTTACAGATGCACCAAGTGCTGTTGCCATACCTGCACTGACAGGTGCTATTGCTTTACCAACACTTGTGATTTTTTGACCTGCTTTATGAAATGCAGAACCGACTTTTTCAGCCATGCTTTCTGCTTTCTTTGATGTCTTGTCAATGTCTTCATTTGCTTTGTCATTCTTTATGAAGATTGAACCGACAAGTTTAAATATATTCAAGATTCATCAACCCCCTTTCATTCATTATTTATTCAAATTTTTAATACAATTCAGATGCTCTACCAATAATCAGGTCTGATTCTTTGTGAATTGTTCTGAATGTATAATGACCACCAACAGACTGCATTGCTTCTTCGTAATTACTAAAATATCCAACAAGTCTAAATGTCACATACTCATTCTGTGTGTTTGGAACTCTCACTTCAAACCATGTATGTCTTGAATACACTTCAATACCCATTGCATCACTATTGAAATTTACCTTTGTGACTTCATAGTCATTTGATTCCTTGAATGCTTTAGCAACAGTTGCATCATTTGTGAATGCAACGTGTTCAAACGAATCATCATATGATGTTTTTGTCTTATCTACGATTTTCCACATATTCTCACCCCCTTTCATTATTCCTGACCTGCATATCTTGTCAGGAATTCATCAACAGTTTTATTCATCAGTTCAACTGGCGAACCATTCATCATTGTGGCTGTATGAATTGAAATCTTTGCAAGGTCATCACCTTTGTAATTGTCAAAGAAATCATTTACTTTAGATTCAAGATTATTCAAATCATCCATCATCCATTCAATAGTTTTAAACTGTTCACCCTTTGCATCAGCAAGCAATTTTTCATCCATGTAATTTCCTACAAATTTATCAGAAAACATCTGAATTTCTGTTTCTGTCATCATTCCATTCTTAATCATTGGAAGAAGTCCAAGAAGTTCTTCAGATGGTGCAGTCACTACAATGTTTTTGATTGACGTTCTTGTTTCTTCAAAATCCTTTTCAACCTGTTTCACAAACACACTTTTCATTTCTCTAACTGTATTTTCAAAGGTTTCCTTGGCTGTTTTCATTGCATCCTTATAGACTGAACTACCTTTGATATAATTCCCTTCAATGTGTTTTACTGCCTGATTATAAACACTTTTTGCCTGTTTCACTGCTTCACTATATTCCTTAATTGCTCTGTTTGTATTTTTCATTTTGTATCATCCTTCCTAATATTCTATAAATCTATCAACTTCACCTGTGTTACCATTGACAAGCGGTGACAATCTTCCTGTTTTGATTGCACTTTTATGAATACTTAATTTATCATTGTATTGATTTTTCATCTTTTCCAACAACTGAATCACCTGTTTCCCTGATTCAGTCTGTTGATACTTGTATCTGTCTTTCTGTTCCTGTGTTATCATTTTCAATCTTCCTTTCTTCATATAGTTTTCTGAAGGTCTTTTCCAACATGTCCATCATCTTGTGTTCCTTTTCTTCATATTCAATACGTCTGATTACTATATCTTCAACTGAATTCTTTCCTGAATATGCCATCATGGAATCATAACCCCAAAATTCTGCAAGTTCTTGAATTTCTGTTATGTTCTTCAATATAGATTCTGCTTTTCTCTTAATCACTGAAATATTTTGACGTGAGCATCCCATTTCCATAGCCATATCTATTAATGATTCTTGATTAATATAATATCTGATGACTATATCCTTTTGTTTGTCATCTAAAATAGAATCAACTATATTCCATAGTCTCATCTTACAATCATTTTCAATTGCATCCGTTTCAATATCCACACCATCATCAGGAATCAATTCACCAATGGTCATATTATCATCTGAATCTGTTTTCATTGTCACATCAATACTAATTGTTGACATTTGATGCATTGTTTTTATTAATTCCTTATATTGATGTGTTGTGAGTCCTAATTCTTTTTTAACCATTTCCCCATTCACAGAACCATTGTGTTCTGCAACAAGTTTCTTATACTTTGAAATTCTTGAAATCATGTAAGTAGGAACTATGTTATCTCTTGAATGATTAATGAAGTTTATACAACGATTTTTTATTTGATATGGTGCATATGTAAGAAATAAAAATCCTTTGGAAGAATCAAATTTTTCAACAGCATCATGCAGTCCAATATATGCTTCTTGCATCAGGTCATCTATATCTGCATATGCAGTATAAGGTTTTACAATCCTTCTGATGAAAACTTCATTCTGCTCATAAAGAATTCCCATGTTTTCCTGAACATTGATACCATTTTGAATCTGTTCAACAAGTTCTTCATTGGTCATAAACAAATCCATTGACATCCTATTTTTGTATTTTTTACCATCAGAACATCCCACCTTTCTAAAAAATAAGGGACACTCATGAAGATTATCCCTATTACAATTTTTCACAACAGATGAAACAGAAAGCTGTTATCAAAACAGAGAAAGGAAATTCACCTACTGTATAAAATTGTTACATGAAGAATTTTGCAAATGAATTGAAGGCATCATTCACAGTTTGAATAGGTTTCCCATCAAGCATGGTGGCAAATTCATAAGGGACAAAACCATTGTATTTCTTGATGAGATTGACAGAAACATTTTCAATGGATTCAAGACTTTCAATGATGTCATCAGCACTGATGAAATCAATACCAAGTCTTTTTGCCTGCACTGTATCCATTGATTTGAACAGTGTTTTGGTAACAAGATAACATTTCCTATATTTATTCAAGTATGCTTTCACATCTTCATCTGTCAGATGACCTTCCATCCTTTCAATACTTTGAATATCATCCATTGCACCATCAGGAAGGTTTGAAGCAATAATTCTTGATATTTCCGTCTTCACCTGCTTTACAATGTCCTGAATACTTCTGACAGAATCATTTCTGATATATTCAATTCTTGCATTGAAATCATCAAATATTTCCATCTGATTCTGTTCAGGAACAGGACTGTTCTTCAGTTCTGTTATTCTCTGTTTCATATTCAATTTAGCAAAATCATAATCTTCCACAAATCTATTCAGAACTTTAACCACATCTGACAGGATTCCTGTCTTTTGTGTTGCCTGTTCAAAATACTTATCTTTATCAGTCATTTTACCCTTCATTTGTTATATCTGTTCTATTATAATTATATCACTATACAAAATGGATTCATACTTTCATTCATGGTCACTTGTGAGAAAATCATCTGTGAAGGACTTCACTAACATCAGGTAACCTGTTTCTGTGATAAGAGTTAAAGGTTCGTTGGATTTTGGTGAAATTTCGGCAATTTTGTGTGTACGAATTTCATCCGCACAAACTTTGAAGAAGTCAACACCGCTGATAAACCGCTGTCGATTCTGATTAAAGTTTCGTCTTGCAGTCCCATCAGGTCTTTTATGTACGGTATCAATATCCTTGAATGTTACTACCTCTTACCTACAAACCAAGGTTCATTATCAATAGTTACTGTTCTTAATTGACCAAATAAAAAAAGAAGGAAGTCATCAAGACATCCTTCCAATAATTTTATATATCTGTGATTCTGAAAGTTCATATTGTTTCATCAAGGCTGTGACTTTCTCACCTTTTTCAAAATCATCCTGAATCTTCTTGTTTCTTCCTTCCCTGTCTAATGATTCCACGTTCTTTGGAAACTTTATCTTTTCCCCTGCAAAAGTTTCTGTAATAACCTGAAACAGTTCTTCACCAAGAAGATTTCTCATAACTTCCAATGACTTCCTGTTCTTTGACATCTACACTGTCCTTTCCTGCATTACATTCCAAGAAGAATCTGACCTAGGTTTTCAGCTTCTTCATGTGTCAGGGTGATTCCTTTATACATCTTTCCTGTTTCTTTGTTCCATGTTCTAACATCCACCTTTGCAGGTGCATCATTATAACTTATCAGATTGACTTCCAATGCAATCTGTCCATCATTTGATTTGCTAACTGTTGCAATGTGTTTCTTGATTTCATATTTGAATTCTTTCATCTTATTATTTCCTTCCTATTTTATATTCTGTGTGTTGGTTATATCCCTTTCATTGCATCTTTTGTCAATTGACTGACCCTATTATGTGATGCAGGAATGGTGAATCCTTTCCCTGAATCAGATTCCCAATCATACCAAATCATGGTCATATCCTTCAATGATACTTTCTGAAGTATTGGATGCTTTTCACTGATTACTTTCCTAATTGCTTGATTGCTGAATGTCTTCTTCATCATAATGGTTTGGAATCTCATGTTTTCCAATGCCTGCAAGACCTTCAACTTCATTCGGAATGAATCCTTTCCTTTCTTCATCAGTCTTTCATCCTGAATGTAGTCCATATAATTGAATGGAAATCTGACAATTTCAATATTATTCTTTTTCGCATACCTTTCCATTCTGTATTGAATTTCAGAACTTCCACCCTTTGTTCCATTCTGTATCTTCTTGTATGGATTGAAGTGACCACAATCCCTGCACTTGAATCCATGGTTGATATAATATAGGATAGTTCTTTTCTTTCCACAGCAGGGACAGACAAAATATCTTCTGTCCCCATATCCAACTTTTACCACTTCAAGCATCACAGTGTGTCTTCTTCCTTCCACCTTGAAATTGCATGACATTGAATCTGAAGGAATCATCTTCAAAACCGATTCATCTATACAATACATTTCTTTCCCTTCCTTATATAGTCAAAAACCCTAAATATCATGAATCTGCATGGTAAATCAAAATACATGAACAGGAACTTCAAATTCATTCCAAATGCATCTTTCTTCATTCACAAAGAATGTTCCATCATATTTTGCTTTTTCCCTGCACATATTCACCATTGTTTCAATCTCTGTTGTTATGCCTATCCATTCACCTGATGGAATGATTCCAAAATGACAAAATGCAACATTTAAAATCACTTCTTCTTGATTTCTATACTTTTTATACATGGTTCTTTCATCATGAATAACTAATTCATATACAGACCCTTCCACATCTTCAAATCTTACTTGCACTCTTTCACATTCAAATGCAGGATTTTCACCTGTGACTTTCCAAGCAACTGATTTCAAATCTTTCATCTGCATAATTGTTTTAATATCTTCATAAAAATTCATAACTTTTCCCTTTCTATTCTTCATGTCCTTTTTCGTGTCCTGTCCTATGTCCTTTTTCATGTCCTTCTGAAACCCTTGATTTTACAAGGTTTTTCATATATCAGGACACGATATGACACATGACAAGAAATTTCCTTACTTTTTATATTTTATATAATATAAAAAGTAGTATAAATATTTCATGTATATATATATACTTATTTATTGTTGTAATATAAATACTTTTTGTGTCATGTCGTGTCATGTGTCATAATTACATGGCAATAGGATATAACATAGTAGGTCTTTGACCATTCACCATTGTCTTCATTCTGTCACTGTATAAATTGAATCTTTTCTTTAAATCATTCAAAAATGTTTTTTTCTTTACAACTTCAAATCCATTATTTTGACAAAATATTTCAAATTGCAAATACAATTCTGCAACTGAATTTCTACATAGATAAGAAATCAAATCATCTTCAGATTCTTCCAATGATTCCAACCATCCAAGAATAGGATTATTGTCTTTTTCAAACTGTTCCACTTCATTCTTCACCTTAGATGCTTCAGTGAATTGTTTGTTATACAATGCTCTTTTCAATCCCTTCAATGCAATGGAAATTAAATATTCCATTGATGATGAAGTTTTTAAATCGTCTTCAATATCAGGATTATAGTCATCATCATCCTTGCTGAACTTTGCATTGAATGGTATGATTAAAATTCTTCTTTTGATTGCTTCAAATCCTTGCACTTTTATTCTTGGAATATTGTTTGCACTGAATAACAGTTTTGTGTATGGCTTGAATGTAAATGCATCCTGACCTTTGTTTTCTGCTTTGATATCGTTTGCACTGACAATTTTTTTAAATACTGAAAGTGTTTTCCCCTTCAGGAATTCATCACTGATATCATCACCAATGTTTGCAAGTTTTCCTGCCAACATGACAGTGCTGAACTTATCATCTAATTCAGCAAGGTCAAGTGCTGAATAGTTCTGTCTTCCAAGCATACATTTCAATGCTTCCAAGTAAGTTGATTTACCATTGCTTCCTGAACCTGTTAAAATAAAGGATTTTTGCAATTTATTCTTCCTATACAGACAATATCCTGCACATTCTTCAAGCAATGCCCTGATTTCTTTATCATTGCAACTGATTTTGTCCAATGTCTTATCACACAGTTCACTGTATGCTTCAGGATTGTAGTCCCAAGGAATTTTATTGGTGACAATGTATTCAGGACTGAAGGGAAGAAGTTCATCTGTCTTAATATTTAAAATTCCATTTCTGAATGCAATTAAATTTTCCTGCATCAGAACATCTTCACTGTCAGGAATTCTGACTTCTATATATTTCAAAACTTCTGTCCTTTGGTTAGCTTTAATATTTCTTATTTCATCAGTCATCAAATTTTCAATATACTTTCCACCTGTCATATAAATTCCATCTCTATAACAATGAAGTTGACCATTGATTCTTTTTATATAATGTTTTTTCATCATATAATCACCAAACTTGTCATGCATGAAAGTCTTTCCATTATAAAACACAGGTTTTTCAAATGCTTCATCACGCAAGATGACATCTAATTCATCCTGACTAAGTGCATCCGACAGAATAAATTCATTTGCATTTTTCAATACCCTTCTGATGGTATCTTCTTCCATCCCTGCACCCTGAAGCACCAAGATATATCTGAACAAGCTGTCATTCCTTCCATCACCTTCTGACAAGTCCATCAGGTCAATCTGTGTATTCACAGGAAGAAGTTCATCAGGGACTTCATCCACCTGTGAAGGTTCAAAGGATGGTGGAAATCTGTCCACACCATCCACCTTCAAAGGAATGTATGTTGAACCTGAATGAATGTCAGCAATCAATCCAACTGCAAGTTTCTTGTCCTTTCCACCCTTTTCAATTCTGTGATGGGTGTCTTTCCAATAACTGTGAATATGTCCATTGTTTGGGTTTTCAAGAATCAGACAATTCCAATTGTTCTGTTCTGCCATATCCCAAAACTTCTGTGACAGTTCATCACTGTCAAAACTAATGTCCACATAATCTTTGTTCAGGATTGCACCAAAGGAATGATTTCCTTCAATCTGTTCCCATGAAAGAAGTTTTGCATCCTTGACCTTCATGGTTGGATTCTTTCCATCACCTGTTGCATATCCTTTGAATACTTCTTTATTACCTTTCCAACCCATTAGTCTTCACCATCCTTGATAATCAAATCCTTTACACTAACATTAAGTGCTGAAGCAATTCTTCCTATTGTTCTAAGTCTTGGTACTGCTTTCCCTGTTCTGATATTTCTGAAGCAATTTTCTGTGATTCCTGAAGCAGATGCAACATCCTTCAACATCAATCCCTTATTCGCAATCAAAACATCAAGTTTTTCTGTGTCAATTCTCATAATTGTTCACCCTTTCCTTTTTAATTAAATAATTTAGCTTAAATAGTTGACACACGAACTTCAACGTGCTATTCTAATAATGAAAATACGTTTTAATTCGTGTTTTTTATAGTTTAACACGTTTTACTTCGTTTTTCAATAGATATTGCACTGTGAATTTATTTCGCACTTCGTTAGCAATATACTTCTAAAACATGACTGCATCAAAGATTCTTGCTGAAGAAATACTTCACAGTTATCACTGCATATGTTAGAATGGGAACATGGTGGTGATAACATGACAGTAGGTGACAATATCAAAACCATCAGAAAGAAAAAAGGAATAAAACAGAAAGACCTTGCATCATACATTGAAATGACTGTCAGAGGACTTCAGGACATTGAATATGGAAAAACACAACCTAGAGTTGGAACTGTTTTGAAAATAGCTAAATGTCTTAATGTATCACCAACAATCATCAATCCTGATTTAAACTGGGATGATTACATTGATACAGAGTCACTGTCAAACGAAGTTCAAGTGTGGGACAGTCTTCCTGACTATAATGAAGATGACATTGACATTTTCAGAAGTTTCCTTTCCCTGAATCCTGATGGAAAACAAAAAGCATCAGAATATATTGATTTGCTGATGCTGAAGTACAAAGATAAATAGACACCCATTCAAAGCAGATAGAACCTGCATGAATGGGTGTCTATTTTATTTTTTAACAACAACAGCCAACAAGCAGGAAACAAAATCATGGTTTTTCCTTGGAAATCCAAGGGTCAGGAACTAACTGATTCAGAACTGTGGTTACTCAAAACAAGAAAGGATGAAATTATTATGAAGACAGGATTCAAAGCATTATGGAACTACAAAGGACTTATTGTTGATATGGGTGTAAAACCTGATAAGGAAATGAAACCAACATTCTTTATCATGACTGATGATATGGAACAGATTCAGGTGACAATTACTGATTCAATAAACCTTGCAATGGTTAGGGATTGGCTTGACCATCTTGAAACAGGTGTTGATTGCCATAACTTCAATGGTTATGCAGACTTCATTCAGATTGTAAAAAATGTTTTCAATGTATATGCAGACAGACAGGGATTCTTCCTAAACTACGACAACACCTATTTGAACAACAGAAAGAAAGAATTGGGTGTCACTGATAAAACTATTGCTAGATGTGCAGGTCTTGGAAAATCCACCGTCAACGACCTGAGAAGGGGATTGACCAAGAAACCAAGATTTCGTACTATATGCAGAATTCATTCTGCTTTAGATGAAATTGCAGGTGTCAATGGAAAATGGAACTAATATGAAATAAGACCACAATGGACTGCCATCCATCATGGTCTTGAATAAGGAATGTGATATATTCCCCTTTAACAAGATTATTATATCACATACCTTTTATTTTACACAAGAAAGGAAAGGTAATGATTATGCGTCAACCAAATGGATACGGTTCAGTTTATAAATTATCAGGAAAGAGAAGAAAACCTTGGTGTGTCAGAATCACTGAAGGTTGGGACATTGACTTGCAATCAGGAAAAGTCATTCAGAAAAGAAAGGTTGTTGGTACATATGCAACACAAAAAGAAGCAATGCTTGCACTTGCAGATTATAATAGAAACCCTTATGACCTAAATCTTGATAGAATGACTTTTGCAGAATTATATGATAAATGGTCTGATGTTCATTTTCCAAAGGTCAGTGATTCTAACGTAAAAGGTTATAAAGCATCATACAGACTTTGTGGAAAAATTGAACACATGAAGGTCACAGACATCAAACTTGACCATCTTCAAATGATTGTTGATGAATCAGGCAAAAACACCCCAACACTGAAGAAATTAAAAATACTATGGGGATTGATGTATGACTATGCTGTTATGCATGAAATAGTCACACAGGACAAAAGGGACATGGTCAGATATGTTGATATTACACAGGCAGGAAATCCAAATTCATTCAACAGGAAACCATTCACAAAGGCACAAGTCAAAACAGTTTGGAAGTGGAAAGATTCTTCACCATATATCAAAGTCATCCTTATAATGATATACACAGGTGTCAGAATAGGGGAACTGCTTGACCTGAAGAAAGAAAATGTAAACCTTGAAGAAAAATGGTTCAAAGTAGTTCAGGCAAAAACTGAAGCAGGAATCAGAACTGTTCCTATTGCTGACAAGGTTCTTCCATTCTTTCAAGAATGGATGGATATGAATGATTGTGAATACTTAATTTCTACACCTGAAGGAAAACACTTCACATATAGAAATTATTATGATTCATATTGGTCACCAATGATGGAACAGATGGGAATGAAGCATACACCACATGAAACAAGACACACCTGCATCAGTCTTCTTTCTTCTGAAAAGGTTGATGAAAGAATCATCAAGAAGATTGTTGGTCATAAAGGACAAGGTGTCACAGAAACTGTATATACGCATTTTGAAATTGAAGAATTACTTGATGCAATCAACAAAATTTGATAAGGTGGTATAAATGGAAAAGACAAAGAAGAACAGAATCACAAAATATGATAGGCTAGAATTAGCACTTCCACTTGGAACAAAGGACAGATTGAAAAAAGTCAGTTCCATCATTGGAATCAGTGTGAATGAATATGTTGCAAGACTTATCAGGGCAGACATTGAAAAAGAACATAAATCAGATGATATGGTGTCAATGTTGAAAAGATGGGAAGTCAAAGAAAAATATCATCCTATGATTCAAAATGCATCCTATCTTCCAACAACAGGATATTACATCAAACTGAAGAAAGGATTCATCAATGATTCTGATGGTTCTGATGAAATCCTATGTAGGACAACAAAGGAATTAAGGCATATCATGCAATTAACACATCCCATCAGGACAGCTGAAGAAATGTGTGGGTTTGATTCAAAAACATATGAACAACTTCTGAAGTGGCAAGTGTGCAGGTGCTACTTCAAGGATATTGCAGGGATAGATGACCACAAAATCATCTTCAAGAATGGTCAGGTATGGGAATTCAAATCAGTCAATGAATTAAGACATATGTGGAAAGATATGAAGGAAGGTCAGTGATGACCTTCTTTTTTCTGTGTTACGGAACACTTGCAGAAAACCCTTTCTTTATTCAATCCGAATTGTTGGTTGCCTGTTTCCTGCTTGTTGGCTACGCATAGAAATTTGTACTTTTTCACAAGAATTATACATTTATTAAAACATAAAGAAACCCCCGAAAAACCTTGATTTTTCGGGGTTTGTAAGTCTTCTCTTTGTATGTTCTCTTGATATAATAATTATCTCTTGCTGAACTGAGGCGCGCGACGAGCTGCCTTGAGACCGTATTTCTTTCTTTCTTTCATACGTGGGTCACGAGTTAAGAATCCAGCTGCTTTTAAAGCAGGTCTGTATTCGCTGTCAGCTTCCAGTAATGCTCTGGAGATACCATGACGAATTGCACCAGCCTGTCCTGTGAATCCACCACCATGAACGTTTACTAAAACATCGAATTTGTCAGCTGTTTCTGTCAGTGTTAATGGCTGACGAACAACAACTTTTAATGTTTCTAATCCAAAATATTCATCAATATCTCTTTTGTTGATTGTGATTTTACCTGTACCTGGTACTAAGTATACACGAGCTACAGATGATTTTCTTCTTCCTGTTCCATAGAATTTTGTACTAGCCACTGTGATTTACCTCCTATTAAAATGTTAATACTTCTGGTTTCTGAGCTGCATTTTTGTGCTCTGGTCCAGCGTATACATGTAATTTTTTAATCATGGATCTTCCTAATGGTCCTTTTGGAAGCATACCTTTAACAGCAAGCTCAATAACTTTTTCAGGTTTTTTATCCATCATCTCTTTTAATGTTGTTTCTTTCATACCGCCAACATATTCAGAGTGGTTGTAGTAAATCTTCTGATCCATCTTCTTGCCTGTAACTTTTACTTTCTCAGCGTTTACTACGATTACATAATCACCTGTGTCAACGTGAGGTGTGAAAACAGGTTTGTTTTTTCCTCTTAAAACTTTAGCAATTTCAGATGCAAGACGTCCTAATGTCTGTCCATCAGCATCAACAACATACCATTTTCTTTCAATCTTATCCGGATTAGCCATATAAGTGTTCATGGTTTTACCTCCTATTATCAACAATATAGAATATTTTCATCATCATAAATCAATTAAACAGGACGCCTTTGAACATACCATACCGGGGCTTTTGGCTAGGCATTTCCAATCCACGTCACATTGGTTTATTATATTATAAGTAGAACTCTGTGTCAACAGATTTCTTCATATTAATAGAAATTTTTTGCTTTTCCTGCCATTGTCCTGTTCTTTCCCGTATGAGCATGGGAGTGCGGTCTTCGAGGTCTTTTTGTCCCAGGCACAATTCATTGCACACAAGCACCAGATTGTCCACCGTCAGGGGAATCCCCTCGGACAGACTGCTGGCAAAGAAACGCATGGGAATTTCCCTTGGAGAACGGTAGATTCGCTTCACCAGTTCCGTATCCTTCTGAAGAAATTCCAGCAGTGGCACCGAAATCCTTGGATTCTCAAAACGCAGGCGGTACTTATTCCGTATCATGGCTTCTATCTGCCTGTTTTTATAATTCTGATAAGCCAAACGCTCCAGAAGATTCACCATACTCCGGTCACATACCTCCAGCGTAGCATAAATTCCATTCAGTTCTCTGGAAAATTCATAGTGCTGCGCCCACTCTTCCTTGTGCTTATACCGCACGTCATGGTCTACCTCATGCCAACCCTCGGAAAAGGTGGTGCGAATCTGCACTTCAAAGGTCTTGTCAATGCGGTAATTGGTAAAAAGCTCCTCCGGGAATCGCTTTACAAATTCTTCCGGCATATGGCACACATAGTTCATACGCAGGGGATTAAATTCATTTACCTTTGGAATGTCTTCGTGGGAGTCCTTTTCGATGACAGAATAGGTGCTTTTCAACAGTTCCTTACAGATGGGAATATCGTCCATATAATACAGCACAATCCGAATTCCCGCGATATCCTGCAGCTTCTTATCCCGTTCCAGATACTCCTGCTTCTTCCACTCCAGCTTGTGCCAGACAGAACCCGCCTCCTTTACTCTGGCAAAAATCCGAAAATAAATTCCGCTTTTTTCTAATTTTTTCTGTATGGCATGTCCCAGCTCTTTTCCCAGGTTTTGGATTCCTTCCCGGTCCAAAAGTCCGGACAACTCTTCTATTTCTTTCATAAACTCTCCTCTTTTGCTGAAAACCTGTCGGCAATTACAGAGTTTCTCTGACTTAAACATTAGATTCTCTTCATTATATCAATTTCCACGGTCTTCGTAAATGTTTTTTCACTAAAATCGATGATTTTCTTTTACATAAAAGTGTGACTTTGTCACAGACTAACATCAATATTTATTTTATACTGCAAACATAGAAAACAAACACAAATTTAAAAATAAATCATAAAGGAGATTAAGATTATGGCAATTTTACACATAAACGAACAGGAATTTGAAAAAGAAGTACTAAAATCCGAAAAACCGGTGCTCTTAGATTTTTTTGCAACCTGGTGCGGCCCTTGCAAAATGCTGGGACAGGTACTGGAACAGC
This sequence comes from Blautia hansenii, assembly GCF_013304445.1. GTDB lineage: Bacteria > Bacillota > Clostridia > Lachnospirales > Lachnospiraceae > Blautia. Next base: position 151,978 of record NZ_JAAITA010000003.1, on the reverse strand, counting down.
TTCAGGAAGAGCAGACAGACTATAAAATTGTGAAAGTAGACATCGACGAAAATCCGGAGCTTACCAGAACCTGGAATGTCACAACCGTACCGTCACTGTTTTTCTTAAAGGACGGAGAAGTGAAGGATTCCGCTATCGGTTTTCTCCCGAAACCCGTTCTGGAGCAGAAATTAAAGGCTTTATAAAAAAGAGAAAGGCGAATGACTATGACAAAAGAATACGATTTCATCATCATCGGGGCGGGACCGGCAGGCATGACCGCCGCCGTCTACGCTTCCCGGGCAGGACTGAAAACCGCTCTTTTAGAGAGCGGTGCGCCGGGAGGCAAGCTGCTGAAAACCAATGAAATCAGCAACTGGCCCGGCATCCTGCAGGAACCCGGCTCTCAGCTTGCCATGGATATGTTCACACATTCCACCAGCTTCGGAGCTGTATACGAATACGGAAAAGTGGTTTCCATCACGGACGGTGAAAAAAAACAAGTAGTCTGCGAAGACGGAACTATTTTCGCAGCCCCGGCAGTCCTTGTGGCTACGGGAACGAAAGAACGCCTCATGAACATTCCCGGCGAACAGGAACATATCGGACGCGGTGTTTCCTACTGTGCTGTCTGTGACGGCGCTTTCTTCCGTGACCGGGAAGTAGCTGTCATCGGCGGCGGAAACTCAGCCCTTGAAGAAGCGGTTTATCTGACACAGTTTGCTTCTAAAGTCTATCTTATCATGCGCAGAGACGTCTTTCGAGCAGACAAAATCGCCGTAGATGCCGCAAAAGAAAATGCAAAAATTGAAATTATCCAAAAGGCTGTTCCTAAAGAGGTTCTTTCAGAAAACGGAAAAGTCAGCGGTCTGAAAATTGCAGATATCTCTTCCCAGGAAGAAAAAATATTGCCTGTTTCCGGTATTTTTCCTTATATTGGTGCAGACCCGGTAACTGATTTCTTAAAACCTCTGGGAGTGCTGGATGAACAGGGCTATATGCTGGTCGATGAATCTATGGAAACTTCCGTTCCCCTGCTTTACGGGGCCGGCGATGTATGCCAAAAAGTGCTGCGGCAGGTGGTAACCGCTGCCAATGACGGAGCCGTTGCGGCGCAGGACGCTTTTCACAAAATCAAACTGACCAACCACTGAGCATGCTTTGCAAAGACCGTTTTCAAAACTTCACACACAATTGGTTTTATGCATTCAATGGATATTTATCGGTCAGTTCTTTTACGATTTTCTTTGCTTCCTCTTTACGGCTTCTGTCTTTTACCATAATGGCAATAGCTTCTGCAATCTTATCCATATCCTCTTCGTTCATACCTCTTGAGGTTACGGCTGCGGTGCCCAGACGGACACCGCTGGTTACGAAAGGAGACTCCGGGTCATTGGGAATGGCATTTTTGTTGCAGGTAATATTCGCCTCATCTAAAAGATGTTCCATCTCTTTTCCTGTAACGCCTGTTCCTCTTAAATCCACCAGCATGAGATGATTTTCTGTCTTGCCGGACACAATCTGAATACCTCTCTTTAAAAGTCCCTCACACAGCGCCTTTGCATTCTTCACAATTCCCTGCTGATATTCTTTGTACTCTGGCTGCAGAGCTTCTTTAAAACAAACGGCTTTCGCGGCAATGACATGCATCAGGGGGCCTCCCTGAATACCAGGAAACACTGCTTTATTGAAATTAAACTGCTTTGCCACCTCATTGCTGCTCATAATCATACCGCCTCTTGGTCCCCGCAGCGTTTTGTGCGTAGTCGTAGTGGTCACATGGGCATAGGGAATGGGACTCGGATGCAGACCTGCTGCCACCAGACCGGCAATATGAGCAATATCTACCATAAGATAAGCGCCAACCTCGTCTGCGATTTCCCGGAATTTCTTGAAGTCAATGATTCTGCAGTAAGCGCTTGCCCCTGCAACAATCATCTTCGGCTTTGCTTCCATGGCAATTTTTCGTACCTCTTCATAATCAATGACACCCTCTTCGTTAACTCCATAAGGAACAATGTTAAAATATGCACCGGAAAAATTGGCCGGACTTCCATGGGAAAGATGACCGCCGTGAGCCAGATTCATCCCCATCACCGTGTCACCTGGTTTCAGCATAGCAAAGAAAACTGCCATATTGGCCTGTGCACCGGAATGGGGCTGCACATTGACATACTCGCACCCAAACAGTTCTTTTGCTCTTTCCATGGCAAGCTGCTCTATCTCATCTACACACTCACAGCCTCCATAATACCGCTTTCCCGGATAGCCTTCTGCATATTTGTTGGTGAGAGGGCTTCCCATAGCAGCCATCACGGCTTTACTCACCCAGTTTTCTGAGGCAATCAGCTCAATATGCGAATTCTGACGCTCTACCTCTTTGCAGATACAATCTGCAATTTCAGGGTCTGTGTTTCTGATTTCTTCCAATGAATACATCGTTTCCATCCTTCCTTTCTGCTTTATCATTCTTTATACCAAAGATATTTGTCTTCTACACAAAGACATTTTGGTTATAAAAAAATGCCCAGAGCCGGAATCGAACCAGCGACACGAGGATTTTCAGTCCTCTGCTCTACCAACTGAGCTATCTGGGCTTTTCGTATATTGCTGTCTTACAGCAACAAAGCAATCTTATCATATGCGCCGGGAAATTTCAACCATTTTTTCTCATTTTTCCGTTCTTTTTTGCGGAGTTTTTTCAAGGGATCGTTTTTTCCCCTATCTGCTGGCATTGATTTTAGTTGTACTCTCTCTCCAGTTTATGTATAATGAATCATGAAAAACCACAATACTATTCTCACAATTTATGTTGTGAAAAAGCAAAAGGAATGAATTGACTATGAATATACGAAGACTTTTCGCGGTGTGGAGCGCCCACATCATCAAAACCGCCTGCCGGCTCACAGGAAAGCAGGGAGTGACGCTGGCCGGAAAAGCGGCTCTTGCCATTTATCCGCCTATTCTCAAAGAACTGGCCAAAGAAGTAAAGCAGGAAATCTTTGTAGTCTGCGGCACCAATGGAAAGACAACCACTAACAACCTTCTGTCCTCTGTTTTGGAAGCCAATGGCAAAAAAGTGGTCTGCAACCGCACAGGTTCCAATATGTTAAACGGGGTAGTTTCTGCCTTTGTGCTAAATGCAGGATTTACGGGACATTTAAAAGCGGATTATGCCTGTATTGAAATTGACGAAGCCTCTACAGTACGCGTATTCCCTCATTTTCAGCCGGACTACATGGTGCTCACCAACCTGTTTCGGGATCAGCTGGACCGGTACGGGGAAATTGACATTACCATGAATCTGTTGTCAAAAGCCATGAAAATGGCCCCAAAAATGAAGCTTTTATTTAATGCAGACGATTCTCTCTCCTCCTACCTGGCTCTGGAAAACGAAAACGCCCGGGTATCCTATGGCATCAGCCGCCCGGTGCTTGCAGAAGAAAACAGCCGGGAAATACGGGAGGGACAGTTCTGCAAATGCTGCGGAGCGAAAATGCAGTACAACTTTTATCACTACAGCCAGCTGGGCGATTACTACTGTTCCAAATGCGGCTTTAAACGCCCCATACCGGATTACGATGGAGAAAACATTTCTCTTTCCAATGGCATTGCCTTTGATGTAAAGGATTTTCATATTAAAACCAATTACCGGGGCTTTTATAATGTATACAATATTCTGGCAGTATATGCTGCTGCTTCTGTGGCAGGCATTCCTCTGGACAATTTTAATAAAATTCTGGGGGACTACACCCCACAGTTCGGCAGAAACGAATTGTTCCAGATTAGAGGAACCAAGGTCATGCTGAATCTGGCAAAAAATCCGGCAGGTTTTAACCAGAACATTTCCGCAGTGATGACAGACCAAACACCAAAAGACATTATCATTCTCATTAACGACAACAGTCAGGACGGCACAGACGTTTCCTGGCTCTGGGATGTGGACTTTGACCGATTAAAAGATACCCATGCGGCTTCTATCACGGTCTGCGGTATCCGTTTCCGGGACATGCAGCTTCGTTTGAAATATGTGGACATTCCCTGCGAGGCAGAATCGGACATTGAAAAAGCCATTTCCGCCAAAATCGAAAACGGTGTGAAAAATTTATACGTTCTGGTAAACTATACGGGACTTTACACCACACACAATATTTTGAAGAAAATGGAGGGCAGAAAATCATGAAACTTACTATCGGGCATCTATATCCTGACCTTCTGAATCTGTACGGAGACCGTGGAAACATTCAGTGCATGATGAAACGCTGTGAGTGGAGAGGCATTGAAGCGGAAACCATAGAATTCGCCCTGGAGGATTCTGTAAATTTCTCTTCCCTGGACATTGTGCTGCTGGGCGGTGGTTCTGACCGGGAGCAGATGATTGTGTGCAGTAAACTGCGAAGTATTCAGGAAAATTTTAAATCCTATGTCGAAGACGGCGGCAGTGTTCTGGCTGTCTGTGGCGGCTATCAGCTTCTTGGGCATTATTACAAAACCGAGGAAGGTACCATTGAAGGACTTGCCCTTGTGGATTTGTACACAGAACAGGGCAGCCCAAGACTCATTGACAACATTGTTCTGGAAAATCCGGATTTCGCCCTTCCCATTGTGGGCTTTGAAAATCATGGAGGACGGACATACATCGGAGACAACAAACCTCTTGGAAACGTGCTCTACGGACACGGAAATAACGGAGAAGACGGCTGTGAAGGCGTTCTCTACAAAAACGTCGTGGGAACTTATCTCCATGGCCCCCTTCTGCCAAAAAATCCCCATCTGTGCGATTACCTGCTTTCCAATGCACTGAAACGGAAATACGGAACTGCAGAACTGTCTCCTCTGGATGACAGCCAGGAGGAAGCGGCTAACCGCTATATCTATGAACGGTTTGTAAAGCAACCGTAATTTATGCTGAGTCCTGTAAAATAAAAAATCATATACGGAAAACAGGCGGCATTCTTCCTCCGAGAGGCCGTCTGTTTTTTAAATTATATGTATTATATACACTTTTTGAAAAATTCAAAAATTTTTTTCAAAAAAGTGTTGACATTTGTTTCTTCCTGGTGTATGATAAACAAGTCTTAAGCGAGCAAGACAAAAACAAAATAACCTGCGGGTGTAGTTCAGTGGTAGAACACCAGCCTTCCAAGCTGGATATGTGGGTTCGATTCCCATCACCCGCTTATGCGCGAGTGGCTCAGTTGGTGGAGCGCGACCTTGCCAAGGTCGAGGCCGCGGGTTCGAGTCCCGTCTCGCGCTTTTTTTATTTCTTAAAAACCGGTCATTGGAACAAATTTCCTATGACCGGTTTTTTCATTTATGAAAAAGCAGCTACTTCCACCTGTGCCAGACTTTCACCCAGGCACCTCCGCTCTCTCTGTTCCCAATTTCCACCGAACCGCCCAGCACCTGAGAAAGCCGCCAAACAATATACAACCCCAAACCGGAATGTGCCCCTTCGCTGGAACGTGCTTCATCTCCGCGATAAAATTTTTCCATGGCTTTTTCCATATCCTTCAAGGTAAATCCTTTTCCCGTATCTTCAATAAAATAAAAAATACATTCCTCATCTGCCTCTGCCCTTATTTCAATCCGTCCTCCCAAAGGCGTATACGCGATGCTGTTGGACACCACATTGTCCAGAATCCTTTCCAGTTTCTTTTTATCTGTTTCTATCCGCGCTGGCAAAGTCTCTGAAAAAACAAGCTGTATGGAAATTTGTTTCTCCCTTGCCTGTATTTCATAGTCTTTTTGTTTTTTCCAGAGGAACTCCCGCAAGTCCACCTGATTTTGGTCTATGTGAATGTCGGGAGAGGTAATCTCCGAAGTATACTGCATTTGTTTCACCAAAGAAATACTCTTTTCTATGTTTTCTTCAATGACTGAAAGGTATGCGCTCTGCTCCTGATCTATCTCCGTATCATCTTCCATAGCTTCTGTATAAGCCTTAATAATAGAGAGGGGCGATTTCAAATCATGGGCCAGCGCTTCTACCGTCTCTGTCCGCTCCTGCTCCATCTTCCATTGACGGGACAGAGATTTTTTTAATTCCTCCTGCATGGAAGAGAAGGCTCTGCATAATTGCCCCAATTCATTGTCTGCTGCATAGGAAATCTCGAAATTCAGATTTTTCCGCTCTATCTGCCGGGCTCCTTCTTCCAGCATACGCAATGGCTTCGTCAGATTCCCTGCAAATCTTCTGGAAAAGAGTGCGGTAAACAAAATCATATAGAAAAAAGGACAGCTCAAAACGCAAAACAGCGCTATACTTATCCAGGCTTTCCCACTGTTTACTACAGACAGACGCAAGCCATAAACAAGCGCTACCGCACCATCGATTTTTCCGGCGCTGTCAATCACAGGCACAATATACACATAATGATTTCCCACTTTTGCCGTTGTATTTATTTTCTCATACATCTCTTCTTCCGAAAAAAAAATCGTTTCTTCATAAGTGCCATACAAAAACTTGCCCTGACGGTCTACTGCCTGATAAAAAAAGTCTTCTCCCTGCACCAGTTTATTCAGTTCCTCTTGCTGCACCGCCGACATTCCGCTCTTTTGCTGTCTTTGCAGATACTCCTCAATCTCAGGTATCTGCTGTTCATAATAATTTTCCGGATAAATACTGCCTGTTCCCTCTGCAAACAAAAACACAAAAACGGCCAGCACATACGTCAAAACCGAAGTCAAAATCGTAGAGACAAGAATTTTCACAAGATTCATACGAAATTGAGCAACAATCGACATTTTTTTCAGTTCCATTTATATCCAATCCCCCATACTGTGGAAATATACTGTATTCCGGATTCCGCTTCAGCAAATTTTCCCCGGATTTTTTTAATCCGTTCTACCACCGTTGTATTATCTCCGGTTCCATCATATCCCCATACGCATTCGTATATCTGTTCTTTGGTGAATACCTGCCCTGCATGAAGGGCCAGAAATTCCACAATGTCATACTCGGTTCTGGTAAGAGGAATTTCTTTTTCTCCAATCCGAACACTCCTCCCCTGCATATCCAGCGTGAGATTTCCGAAGTACAGTCTGGTGCGCTTTCTTTCTACCTGTATACACTGCATACGTTGTTCCCTGCGTAGATTTGCCTCGATTTTTGCCATCAATTCCCGTATACCAAAGGGTTTCGTAATATAATCATCTCCCCCAAGGGCAAAACCTTTGAGTTTATCTGACTCCGACTGCCTTGCACTCAGAAACAGAATGGGACAATACACCCGTTCCCGGATACTGCGGCATACTTCAAATCCATTCATTTTGGGCATCATGATATCCAAAAGAATCAAATCCGGAAAATGTGCCGCCAATTTCATACCTTCTTCACCATCCTTAGCCGTCAAAACCTCATGACCGTTTTTCTTCAATTTTTTATCCAGAAGAGAAACTAAATCTTTCTCATCATCAATTATCAAAATTCTACTCAACGGTTTCCACCTCGTCCTTCCCATTTTTCAAACCAGAGCATGCTCCCTGCCAGAATAAGCACACTAAGCACGAGACTCAATGCAAAGGCCAGTACAAAGGGTTTTTCTGCTTCTGTGCGCATATTCTCCGGAAACATAGAAAAGGCCATAGGAAACATCGCCATTTTCACCGGATAAGTCCACGGAACCGCATACCAGATATGGTCTCCCAAAGATGTGCTCCCCAGAAGAACTGCCAGCAGTAAGCCGCAAATCCCAACTCCCACAGAAGCTCCCATGCCAAATGCGAAACTTATCCACAAATGAACTGCTAAAACGGGGAGCACTCCACATACGGCCAAACAAGCAGCCGTCAAAAACAGCCCCACTCCCCTTTCCTTCTGCAAAAGAAAACACAGCCCTGTACTGATTATCAGTGTAGTCAAAAAGGTACTGCCTGTCAAGAAAACCAATGCTGCTGAAAATTTTCCCAGATATAAACTGCTTCTCTTTCTACTGCACTGCAGCAATCCATAAAAATTTCCTGCCTCTTCCTCCTCATGAACCAGAATACCTGTCAAAATTCCCACACCTAATGGGAGAAGCACCGCCGACCATATAAGAAAAAATCCCTGGTAAAAAAAGGCCAGCGAAAAACTGTTTTTCCTGTAGGCCGCATATCCCAGAACTGCCAAAGAGCAAAACAAAGGTATCAGAAGTACCAGCCTGTGAAGGATGGTGTGTCTGGTTTTCATCCATTCAGCTACAAAGATTCTCATGCCACCTCCCTCCTCTCAAACCAAATTCCCGTAAGAAGTGTAAGTACCAAAAATATTCCCAAAGAAAGGACGGTTCCTGCCCAAATAACAGAAGCATTTCGCAGGGGACTATCCGGCGAAAGCAGCACGCCATTGGGATGTACCCCAATAATCGGGCACATAAGTCTCACAGGCCAGCTCCACGGACAAAATACCCAGTATTTTTCAGGTGCCAAAAACACCCCCGCAAACATTCCCGCAAATCCCATACCAAGGCTTACGGACATTCCACCTGCTGCCGCTGCCCAAAGCTGTATGGGAATCAGCGCGAGAGAAGTCAGCCAGCAAAGAAGAGCGCCCGCCACAATACGTGCAAAAGGCATAATTCCCTGCGCTGTGAAAAATCCTGTCACCACCGTCACCAATATGAGCACCAGGGAAGAAAACAGAGAATAAACCGCCATTCCGCCGATTTTCGCGATCCACTGCCGTCTTGGTGGGTTTGCGTGAATCTGCAGCACGCGCCAGTTTCCGGCCCGCTTTTCCTGCCAGGCCACTAATGTTCCAAAAAGTCCCATACCAAGGGGCATAAACAGAAAAGACCACCAGTTGAAAACCAGTGCCAAAAACACAGCCCAGCTTGTTCCTGTATATGCCATTTTCTGGGCCTGTGAACTATTTTCCATAATCATGCCAATGACAAAGGCATAAACAGCAAAGAACAAAGGAATCCACACAATTAGTTTTCCGGTAAATGTTCTGCGATATTTTAAAAGTTCTGCTTTAAGCTCTTTCATGGTTCTTTCCCCCTTTTAAAATGACTTCGTTAAAAAACTGTTCCAGATTCTCCTGCGTATCCGGCACACCTTGAAACAATAAGCGTCCCTGGCTGATAATACCAATTTCATCCACGACTTGAGATACCTCAGATAAAATATGGCTGGACAGAATCACCGTGATTCCCTGCCGTCCGAAAGAAGCTATCATTTCCCGCAGTTCCTGTATGCCAAAAGGGTCAAGTCCATTGGTGGGCTCATCCAAAATCAACAATCTGGGATGATTTAACAAAGCAATTGCTATCCCCATACGCTGCTTCATCCCCATAGAAAACTGGGCAGTTCTCTTTTTCCCTGTATCTTTTAAATCCACAATCTCAAGCGCTTCCTCTATCCGTTCCTTTGGCAGCCCCATTAAAGTCGCATGTATCCCAAGATTCTCTCTTGCCGTCAGATTTCCATAAAGTGCTGGTGCTTCTATCAGAGCCCCAATCTCAGAAAGCATTTCTCTTTTCCATATCTTTCCGTCAAAAATCACCGCTCCACTGTCTGGCCTCAGAATCCCAGTAAGCATTTTGAGTGTTGTAGACTTTCCGGCCCCATTCGGCCCCAAAAGTCCATAAACACCATTTCTTGGAATCTTCAAAGAAATATCGCTGACAGCCTGCTGTCCTTTATAACTTTTTGTTAAATGTCTGGTCTCCAAAATCCAATCCTTCATAATATAAAATCCTTTCTGTAAATAGCTTTATTTCCTATTTACAGAAAGGATTCTAACACAGAAAAATAACCAAACCATAACAATGGAATTTTTTCTGCAAAACTTCTCTATTCTCTTTTCCCTTCCACCGTCTGCCGGATAATGCTTCGCATCATATCCTCGCTTAACTGTCCGCTGGCATATCCGAACACGTTTCCCTCCTTGTCAATCATAAACGTCGTAGGAAAAGAACTGATTCCATAAGCCATAAACATTTCTCCCGTGGTATCCATAACTACCGGGTAAGTATATCCCATTTCCTCCAAAAAGGCTGTTATGCCCTCCTGGGACTGCTCCTGCCCCCAGTTTGGCGCCGCGATTCCCAGAATCACCAGGCTGTCATCTCCTTTTTCCTGATATTCCTCATAAATTTTCTGAATATCAGGCATTTCCGCTTTACAGGGGGGACACCAGGTTGCCCAGAAATTCAAAAACACGGTTTTCCCTTTATATTCTGAAAGGGTGTGGGTATTGCCATACTGGTCTTTCAGCGTAAAATCTACAGCCGGTGTAACAGTTTCTTCTGTACCTGCAGATGTATTCTCTTCTTCTGTCTTACTCTCCTCTTTTTCCTGAACCGTATCTGCCGGCACTCCGGACAAATATCCGGTAACGGAATTCATCTTTCCGGTAAACATCAAAACTCCCATGAGAACCATCAAAACACCGCCCGCTTTCACAGTATAGCGCACGGCCTTCCCGTGACTTTTAAAAAATTCCAGGACTGTGGAGGTGAAAAGTCCCACAGCCAGAAACGGAAGTACAAATCCTACTGTGTACACACCAATAAGCAGAAATCCCATGCCACGGGTACTGGCAGAAGCTGCCATAAGCAAAACACTGGTAAGCGCCGGTCCCACACAGGGCGTCCAGGCAAAGCTGAAGGTAAATCCCATAAGCAGCGCCGTTATGGGGGACATGGCCAATACGTTCAGCTTCAGAGGCAGCCTTCGCTCATTTCCCAGAATCTTGCTGCTCCCAAATACCCCTAACTGATACAGCCCCAGAAACACTACCAGAATCCCGCCGATTCTGGCAAACAAAGCCTGGTTGCTCTTAAAAAATTCTCCCATAGCAGAAAATCCCAGCCCCAGAAGAAAAAAGGCAAAACTGACGCCGATTACAAAACAAAAGGTATGCAGCATCACCTTGCTCTTTTTATAATGCATTTTCCCGTCTTCGCCCATGGTGCCTGTTCCACCTGACAAATAGCCGATATACAGGGGAATCAGGGGAAGAATACAGGGAGAGAAAAAGCTGATAAGTCCTTGCAGAAACACCGTGAAAACCGGCACACTGACATCTAAAGAAAATCCCATATTTTACCTCTTTCTTTCAAAAAAAGAGCAATTCCCGTGTTGAATTCAACAAAAGAACTGCTCTCTATTTTTATGTATTCTTTTCTTCTATCTTCTAATTACTGCACAATACGTCTAACTGCGATATAAGAACGATATAACGCGTTCGCTGTATATTTAATACCACCCTTTGGATACGGAGCGCTGTTGGAAGCATGTACGATTCCGCCATCTCCTGTAAGGATTGCCACATGTCCAGGATATACAATAATATCACCTGCACGAGATTCAGAATAATCAATTCCTACACCAGAATTTGCCTGTGCATCACTTGTACGCGGAAGGCTGTATCCGAAGTGCGCAAATATCTGCTGTGTAAATCCGGAACAGTCAATACCGTTTGTCAGACTGTTTCCGCCGTATACATACGGATTACCGATAAACTGTTTTGCATAAGCTACAACCGCTGCGCCTGTGCTGCTGTCATAGGACGGTGCAGAAGAAGAGTTATCTTCCTGTGTGCTTCCGCTGTTACTGCTTCCTGCATCTGTATCCGGTGTTGTATCTGTATTGGTATTTCCACTGTTTGTGTTTTCACTGCTATCGTTGCTGCTGTCATCTGTAGAAGATGTATTGTTATTGTTATTATTATTGTTGCTTGTACCACCATTGTTGTTTGTTGTAGTACCGCCTGTAACAGCATTTCCTGTATTTGTGTTGCTCTGCTGTGTTTTCTTCTTAGCCGCTTCCTGTGCTGCTTTTGCTGCTGCCGCTTCCTGTTCCTGAATTTTCTTCAGTTCTGCGTTCTGCTGTTCAATCAAGTTTTTGTATTCCTGAGCCTGTGCTCTTGCAGACGCAATCTGTGCTTCATAATCTTCTGCGTTTGCTTTTAAGTTGTCCACTTTCGTCTGAAGAGAAGCTTTCATGCCTTCCTGCTCATTTTTAGCAGTTTCCAATTCTGCTTTCTCGCCTTCCAGCTTTTCTTCCAGGTCAGTCACTTCCTGAACAATATCTTTCATTTTCTGTAATTCATCTCTGTCGTAAGCATACATCTTCTCTGTATTTTCTGCTTTCGCCAGCATAGACGCAATACTGTCAGACTCTAATAAAATCTGTGCCCATGTATCATTGCCGCCGTTTTCATACATGTACTGAATTCTCAGCTTCATAGCTTCGTACTGTTCGTCACGGTCAGCTTCTGCCTTCTTAAGGTCTTCTTTTGTTTTTTCAATGTCAGCTTCTTTTTCTTTAATATCCTCATCAAGAATTTCAATCTGTGAAATAACACTTACCAATTCCTGCTGAGTGGAATCAATCTGTCCCATTAATGCATTCTTTTTGCTTTCCAAACTACTTGCCTTTGACTCAGCCTCTGACAATTTACTCTGTGTTGCAGACTTCTCGGCCTGTAAATCATCTTTTCTTGCAGCTGATACAGGCATCACCTGTGCCGCTGTCATAGCAAAAATCAGTGACAGACATAATAATCTTTTTTTCATACTTTTATGTACCTCTCCAAAATTAATTTTTACACTCCGTCAAAATTCTGTAACATTTTCGAAACATTTTTCAAACTTCCTGTATATAATATCATAGAAACGGGTGTTTTGCAAGTAAAAACTTGGATTTTTTTAAGTTTTTGTTACAGATAATCCGCTATTTTACCATCTTTTTCCATTTCTTAAACTCTGATTTTTTTCTGCTTTTCCTGTGTTTTTACGGTTTTCACGGAAGAATCTACGGAACTTCTGCCGGAAATTTTCCCAACTTTTCATATTTTTCTTCGTTTTCTCTCTTTCTTATGGTATGATAAATCTATCAATTATTACAAATTCATTTCAACTCAAAACTATCAGAAAGGAGAGCTTTTGCCTCGGATATGAAACGAAAACTGAATGAAATCATCTATACGGTTTCCCGCTATACGGAAATTCTGTTGTCTGCAGTCATACTGCTTGTAATTGTGATACTTATCATTCCCATGGTACATAATTTTATCACAATTCCTCTTCTGGAAATCACTGCTGAGCAGTTTACCGCATTTCTTGGCGATGCGCTTACACTTCTTATCGGTGTGGAGTTCGTAAAAATGCTGGCCAAACACACGGCAGAAAACCTGCTGGAAGTTCTGATGTTTGCTATCGCCAGGCAGATGGTTGTGGAACATCTGAATATGACGGAAACCCTTATAGGCGTTGTGGCCATTGCCGTTATTTTTTCCATACGCAAATTCTTATTGCTGAAAACCAGTGACAGTGCAGAAAAGATGTACGACAAACTATAAGTCCATGAAACAGCAAAAGGCGGCGCTTCTGCCTGCAGCACAGAAATTGTGTCTGCAGCCAAAAGCGCCGCCCCCTCTTTTTTCGTTTTTATTTATCTCTCCAGATAATTCTTCCTTTGCTCAAATCGTATGGGGACATCTCAATGGTCACCTTATCTCCCGGAAGAATACGGATAAAATTCATTCTCAGCTTTCCGCTGATGTGTGCTAAAATCACATGTTTGTTTTCCAGCTCTACTTTGAACATAGCGTTAGGTAATTTTTCTAACACAGTTCCTTCTACTTCAATAACGTCTGCCTTTGACATAAATTAAACCTCCTGCTGATTCTTTTCATAATCTTTAATGGCTTTTCTGATATCTTCATCCCGCAGTTCTTCGCCTTTTTCCATTTTTTCCTGAAGAAGGGCGGGTATTCTGTAAATAATCTGAATGTGCTTTCTTCTCTTTTTTTTCTGCTTATCCAGGGTCCGGCACCGGCCGTCTGCCAGATACACAAACTCTTCCTCTGCCTGCATAACTACAAACAGTTTTCCGGTATCGTGCCCTGCCTTGGAACGGGCCAGCATGCCTTTTACAAATGCTCTCATAGAACCTCCCTTATTTACTCAGGGTGAGAATTTCAGGTTCACCTTCGGTAATGAGAATGGTGTTCTCGTAATGTGCGGATAAAGAACCGTCCTCGGTTACTACGGTCCAGTCATCATCCAGCCACTCTACATCGGCTCTGCCCTGATTAATCATAGGCTCAATCGCCAGAGTCATTCCCGGAACCAGACGGATTCCTCTGCGTCTCTGGGGAAAATTAGGAATCTGAGGATCTTCATGAAGATGAGTTCCGATTCCGTGTCCTACCAGGTCGCGAACTACACCATAGCCGAATTTTTCTGCATAACCGCCGATAGCAGAAGAGATATCATTCAAATGATTTCCGGCTTTCGCATATTTCATGCCCTCGAAAAAGCTCTGCTTCGTCACATCCATCAGCTTCTGCGCTTCCGGTGAAATCTGTCCCACTGCATGGGTACGGGCTGCATCAGAATGGTATCCTTTGTAAATCAGACCTGCATCCAGACTTACAATATCTCCTTCCTGCAGAATCCGGTTCTTTTTCGGGATTCCATGTACAACCTCATCATTGACAGATACACAGATGGAAGCAGGGTATCCATTATAATTTAAAAAGTTAGGGGTACAGCCCAGACTTCGGATTAATTTTTCTCCAAGCCGGTCAATATCCAGAGTACTGATTCCCGGCTTAATAAAAGCGCCCAGTTCATCGTGCACTTTTTCCAGAAGTCTTCCGGCTTCTCTCATTAATTCTATCTCTCTGGCAGTTTTTATTGTTACTGACATCTTTTACTCTCCTAACACGCTGACAATCGCCTGAAAAACATCTTCCATATCAACGGTGCCGTCTACTTCTTTCAGCACGCCGGCCTTTGCATAATATTCAATCAAAGGCTGTGTCTGGTCATGGTATACTCCCAGACGTTTCAGTACTGTCTCTGGCTGGTCATCTTCTCTAAGCACCAGCTTTTCGCCGCAGACATCACAGATATCTTCTGTTTTCGGCGCATTGTATTTGATATGATAAGTTGCGCCGCAGCCTACGCAGGCTCTGCGTCCTGACATACGGTTTACAATATTTTCATCAGGAACTTCTACGTTAATGGCAAAATCCACTTTTTCTCCCATTTTTGCCAGTGCTGCATCCAGACTCTCTGCCTGCGGAATGGTTCTTGGAAAACCATCCAGAATGTATCCATTTTTGCAGTCTTCCTGCTGTACACGGTCAATGACCAAATCCACAGTCAGTTCATCCGGAACCAAAAGCCCCTTATCCATGTAAGTTTTTGCTTTTTTCCCTAATTCTGTATTGTTCTTAATGTTGGCTCTGAAAATATCTCCTGTAGAGATATGAGGAATTTCATACTTTTTGGCAATTTTCTTTGCCTGTGTACCTTTTCCTGCTCCCGGAGCGCCTAACATAATAATTTTCATACCCTTACCCCTTTCAAAAAGATACTTCGCTTTCGAATATGGCAAAAACCGCCGCAGCAACGAAGAACCACAGTCTTGTGACTCCTCTCTTGCCCTGTAAAGCAGTCAAACTGCTTTCTCTGCGACGGTTTCTTCCTAAACTTATCTTTTATTCACTTAAAAAACCTTTATAGTTACGAACCAACATGCGGGATTCAATCTGTTTCAATGTTTCCAGAACAACGCCTACCACGATGATAAGTGAAGTTCCTCCGAAGGAAACATTCGCGCCGAACACACCGTTAAAGAAGAACGGGATGACTGCAACGATTACAAGACCTGCAGCACCGATGAAGATTAAATAACTCAAGATTTTTTCCAGATATTCCTGTGTTGGTTTTCCGGGACGGATACCCGGGATAAATCCACCGCGCTTTTTCATATCATCTGCCACTTCCATAGGGTTGAAAGTGATAGATGTATAAAAATATGCAAAGAAGATAACTAATACAATGTATACGACCAAACCAATAGAATATATGGGTTCACTCGGATTAAACCAGTTGCTGGAAGTAAGTCCTTTCAGAATCTGGCTTCCGACGCCTGTTCCCCCCGTTTTTCCCATGAAGCTTGCAATCAGAACCGGGAAAGACATCAAAGAAGAGGCAAAGATAATCGGAATAACACCTGCTGTGTTTACCTTTAAAGGAATGGAACTGGACTGACCGCCCATTACTTTTCTGCCGACCATCTTTTTAGAATACTGTACAGGGATTCTTCTGATACCGCCGTTTAAGATTAATACTAAAACGACAACAACCAGGATAACAGCTGCAATAATTACGGCTGCCAAAGCACCCTTTGCATAGGTCTTTCCTTTGACAAACTGGTCAAAAAGAGTCACCATATCGCTTGGGATTCTGGAGACGATATTAATCATCAAAACAATAGAGATACCGTTTCCCACACCCTTGTCAGTAATCTGCTCACCAATCCACATTAATAATGCCGAGCCTGCTGTCAGACAGGTTACTACAACGACTGCTTTGCCGAAATTCATATCTGGAATCAGACCTTTATTACCAAATCCGATTGTCATGGCAACAGACTGGAATAAAGAAAGACCGATAGTCAGATAACGGGTGATTGCAGTCATTTTCTTCCTGCCCTCTTCTCCATCACGCTGCATTTCTTCCAGCTTTGGAATTGCAATGGTCAAAAGCTGAATGATGATAGAAGAAGTAATATATGGGGTGATATTTAATGCAAAAATTGACATTTCGGTAAAGGAACCGCCGGTGAAGGCGTCAAAAAAATTGAACGCATCACTGGACTGGCTCGCAAACCATTCTTTAAAATAATCACTATTTACTCCCGGAATCGGCAACTGTGAACCAATACGAATCACAATCAACATCAGGAATACATAGAAAATTCGACGTCTTATATCCTTTATCTTAAAGGCATTCTTAAGAGTCTTGAGCATTAGATCACCTCAACTGTTCCACCTGCGGCTTCGATTTTGGCTTTTGCGCTTTCGCTTACAGCGTTTACTTTTACATTTAATTTCTTAGTAAGTTCTCCGTTACCAAGAAGTTTTACACCGTCTCCTAACTTGGAGATAGCACCGGAAGCTAATAAAGCTGCTGGTGTCACTTCAGTACCGTCTTCAAATCTGTTTAAGATATCAACGTTTACTGCGATGATTTCCTTAGAGTTTCTGCACTTGAAGCCTCTCTTAGGAAGTCTTCTATATAAAGGCATCTGACCACCTTCAAAACCTGGTCTCTTTGCACCGGAACGTGCTTTCTGACCTTTGTGGCCTTTACCTGCTGTCTTACCATTACCTGAACCGTGTCCACGGCCTCTTCTGAAGTTATCGCTCTGTTTAGAACCTTCAGCTGGTCTTAAATTTGATAATTCCATGATGGCACCTCCTTCTTTATATTAATTAGATTTCTTCAACTTTAACTAAGTGTCTTACCTGCTGAATCATACCGCGAACTGCAGCATTGTCCGGCATTTCCACTGTTTTGTTCAGTTTTCTTAAACCTAATGCTTCCACTGTTTTTTTATGTTTCGGAACAGCACCGATTGTAGATTTCACCAGAGTGATTTTTAATTTATCTGCCATTTTTTAATCCTCCTTATGCAAAAATCTCATCTACAGATTTTCCGCGAAGTTTTGCAACTTCTTCCGGAGTCTTTAACTGGCTTAAACCTGCGATTGTAGCCAGAACTACGTTCTGTTTGTTACGGGAACCCATACATTTTGTACGAATGTTCTTAATACCTGCAAGTTCAATAACCGCACGAGCTGGACCTCCGGCAATAACACCTGTACCTTCTGGAGCTTTCTTTAAGAGCATTTCTGCACTTCCGAATTTTCCAACATAGTCATGTGTAATACTTCCGTTTTCGTCTCTTGCTACACTAACTAATTTTTTCATAGCATCTTCTTTTCCTTTGCGGATAGCTTCCGGAATTTCAGTTGCTTTACCTAAACCAGCGCCAACGTGTCCGTTGCCGTCACCAACAACAACTAAAGCTGTGAAACGGAAGTTACGACCACCTTTAACAACCTTTGTTACACGCTTGATTGACACTACTTTTTCTTCTAATTCAAACTGACTAGCATCAATGATAGAACGTTTCATGTGTTCATTTCCTCCCTTATTAGAATTCTAACCCAGCTTCTCTTGCTGCGTCTGCTAATGCTTTAACTTTTCCGTGGTAAATGAAGCCGCCTCTGTCGAATACAACTTCTTTAATACCAGCTTCTACTGCTCTTTTGCCAATTACTGTACCTAAGTATGCTGCAGCATCAACGTTATTGGTTTTTTCTAACTCAGCTTTTACTTCTTTCTGTGTTGTAGAAGCAGAAACAAGAGTTTTTCCAACTGTATCGTCAATAATTTGAGCATACATATGATTATTGCTGCGGAATACTGCTAAACGAGGTGTAGCAGTTGTACCGCTGAGATGATTACGTAATCTTCTATGTTTTTTTGCGCGAACTTTCGCTCTTGATACTTTACTAACCATTTTTACACTCTCCTTACTTATTTCTTACCAGTTTTACCAACTTTACGTCTGATAACTTCATCAGCATATTTAATACCTTTACCTTTGTATGGTTCAGGTCTTCTCTTATCTCTGATTTCAGCAGCGTACTGGCCAACTTTTTCTTTATCAATACCGGATACAACGATTTTGTTTCCGTCTACTTTGGATTCCAGACCTTCTGGGTCTTCCATCTCAACCGGGTGAGAATATCCTAAGCTCAATACCAGTTTCTTACCCTGTTTTGCTGCTTTATAACCTACACCGTTTACTTCCAGAGTTTTTTCGTATCCCTGGCTAACACCTGTTACCATATTCTGGATAAGTGTTCTTGTTAAACCGTGTAAAGATTTCATTTTCTTTAAGTCGTTTGGTCTAGTAACAACAACATGACCATCTTCTAACTTAATTGACATTTCAACAGGCAACGCTTTTTCAAGTGTTCCTTTAGGACCTTTTACAGTCACTACGTTGTTCTCAGCAATTTTAACTTCTACTCCTGCCGGAACAGCTACAGGCAGTCTTCCAATTCGTGACATACCAATTTCCTCCTTACTTAGATTTTCGGAAGGGCCGATTATGGTTCCCTTCTGTTTTCAGTATTACTATTTATCTATGATAAAGGACAAAGTCCTGTTATCCTCTCGCTTGGACATAATAAAAACTCGCTTGGACACATTCTGATGTTTGTCAGATTTTTGGAAGTATGTTCACTCAACTAAACTCAACTCTCGCCTTTGGCTCGGTTTCGTTAAGGTTCATGAATGACCTCGCACTAAGTTGCTTTCGGCCTACCAAACAAATGCCAGAACTTCTCCACCTACATGAAGTTTTCTAGCTTCTTTATCTGTGATAACTCCCTGGTTTGTAGAAAGGATTGCAATACCTAATCCACCTAATACTCTTGGAATTTCCTGGCTTCCAGCGTAAATACGAAGACCTGGTTTGGAAATTCTCTTCAGACCTGTAATGATTTTTTCATTTTTGTCTGCACCGTATTTTAATGTGATGCGGATGGTTTTGAATACTCCGTCTTCTAAAACGTCGTATTTTGCAATGTAACCTTCTTTTAACAGAATGTCAGCAATAGCAAGTTTCATTTTAGATGCTGGTACATCTACTGTATCGTGTTTTGCAGTGTTTGCGTTACGGATTCTTGTAAGCATATCTGCGATTGGATCGCTCATTGTCATGATAGTTTCCTCCTATAATTTAGACTTTTCATGTTAAT
Organism: Blautia hansenii; assembly: GCF_013304445.1. Taxonomy (GTDB): domain Bacteria; phylum Bacillota; class Clostridia; order Lachnospirales; family Lachnospiraceae; genus Blautia. The sequence continues at coordinate 132,429 of NZ_JAAITA010000003.1, read as the reverse complement.
TATTTTTTTATTTAAAATCCCCGACAGGTATAAGGGAGATTCTCTCCCCAACACCTAAAGAAGGGGTATGTTCCCTCAACTCTGGCGGAAACATCTCTCAACTAAGCTCAAACTACGTTTTCGCTAAGGTTCGAGATGAGCGTTCACACTAAATTCGGCTTTGCCTCACTAAGTGTTCACAGCCAGGTTCGGGAACGGCCTCGCACTAAGGTTCAAGCCGCGCCTTGCGGCTTGCTTTCACCAAGTTGCTTTCGGCCTACCAGCTTGCTTTTTTAACTCCCGGAATCTGGCCTTTGTATGCTAATTCACGGAAGCAAACACGGCAGATACCGTATTTTCTCAAGTAAGCATGTGGACGTCCACAGATACGGCAACGGCTGTATTCTCTTGTAGAGAATTTCTGTTTGCGCTGCTGTTTAACTTTCATTGCTGTCTTAGCCATGAATTTTCCCTCCTAATTTATCTTACTTTGCAAATGGCATGTTGAATAATGTCAATAATTCACGAGCTTCTTCGTCTGTTTTAGCAGTAGTTACGAAAATAATATCCATACCTCTTACTTTATCGACTTTATCATATTCCACTTCAGGGAAAATTAACTGCTCTTTGATTCCCAGAGCGTAGTTTCCTCTGCCGTCAAAAGCATTTGGGTTAACGCCGCGGAAGTCACGTACTCGAGGCAGTGCTAAGTTGATGAGACGGTCAGCAAATTCATACATTTTCTCGCCTCTTAATGTTACTTTACAGCCGATTGGCATACCTTCACGAATTTTGAAGTTCGCAACGGAATTTTTCGCTTTTGTTGTAACAGCTTTCTGACCTGTGATTAATTCCATATCAGCTACTGCTGCGTCTAACAGTTTAGCATTATCTTTGGCTTCGCCTACACCCATGTTTACAACGATTTTATCGAGTTTCGGCACTTCCATGATATTCTTATAACCAAACTTTTTAATCATAGCATCTACGATTTCATTTTTGTAAGTTTCTTTCAGTCTGCTCACTATATTGGCCTCCTCTCTTATTAATCGATTACTTTTCCTGTAGTTTTAGCGAAACGCACTTTTTTACCATCTTCAACTTTAAAGCCTACTCTGGTAGCTTTTCCTTCATGCATAACCATTACGTTAGATGCATCAATCCAAGCTTCTTTGTTCACAATACCGCCCTGCTGATTAGCCATGGAAGGTTTTGTGTGCTTTGTTATCATGTTTACGCCTTCAACCAGAACAGCGCCTTTTTTCGGATTAACAGAGATTACTTTTCCTTCTTTGTCTTTATCTTTACCAGCGATAACTTTAACAGTATCACCTTTTTTAATCTTAAACATCAGGCTTACCTCCTATAATACTTCCGGAGCTAAGGAAACAATTTTCATAAACTGTTTGTCACGAAGCTCTCTGGCTACTGGTCCAAAAATACGAGTTCCTTTCGGTGTCTTGTCATCTTTGATAATAACAGCAGCGTTTTCATCGAATTTGATGTAAGAACCATCTTTACGACGAACACCTTTTACAGTACGAACAACAACGGCCTTCACAACGTCACCTTTTTTCACAACACCGCCTGGTGTTGCATCTTTAACGGTAGCAACGATTACATCACCGATGTTAGCATATCTTCTAGTAGAACCACCCATAACACGGATGCAGAGGATTTCTTTTGCACCTGTATTGTCAGCGACTCTAAGTCTACTTTCCTGTTGAATCATGCTTAGATTCCTCCTTACAAATTATTTTGCTCTTTCTACTACTTCAACAAGTCTCCATCTTTTATCTTTGGATAATGGTCTTGTTTCCATAACTTTTACAGTATCACCGATATTGCATGTGTTTTCTTCATCATGCGCTTTTAATTTATATGTTCTCTTTACGATTTTTCCGTAAAGAGGATGTTTAACGTGGTCTTCGATAGCTACAACAATGGTCTTATCCATTTTGTCACTTACAACTTTACCAACACGTGTTTTTCTAAGATTTCTTTCCACGATTATGCTGCTCCTTTCTATTTCTAGGAATAAATTCCTTATGCGTTTGCTTTCTGAGCAATCAGAGTCTGGATTCTAGCGATGTTCTTACGAACTTCTTTAATTCTGCTTGTGTTGTCCAGCTGATTTGTTGCATTCTGAAATCTCAAGTTAAAGAGTTCCTTTTTAGCAGCTACTAATTCTTCCTGTAATTCTGCAGCTGATTTTGTTTTTAAATCTTCTACATAATTTTTAATTTTCACTGTTATCACCGCCTTCTAAGTCTGCACGAGAAACGATTTTACATTTACATGGTAACTTGTGCATCGCAAGACGTAACGCTTCACGAGCTGTTTCTTCCGGAACGCCTGCGATTTCAAACATTACTCTGCCTGGCTTTACAACTGCTACCCAGTATTCTAAGGCACCTTTACCGGAACCCATACGTGTTTCTGCTGGTTTTGCTGTTACTGGTTTATCTGGGAAAATTTTAATCCATACTTTACCACCACGTTTGATGTAACGAGTCATGGCAACACGGGCTGCTTCAATCTGGTTGGAACGAATCCAGCATGGTTCTGTTGCAACTAAACCGAATTCACCGTAATTGATTTTATTTCCTCTTAATGCTTTTCCTTTCATGGAACCGCGAAACTGTTTACGACGTTTAACTCTTTTTGGCATTAACATAATTATTTATCGCTCCCTTCCTTAGTTCCTTTTGTTGGAAGTACTTCGCCATTGTAGACCCATGCTTTTACGCCAACTTTGCCGTAAGTGGTATCTGCTTCAGCGAAACCATAGTCGATATCTGCTCTTAATGTCTGAAGCGGAATAGTTCCTTCGCTGTAGAACTCTGTACGAGCCATATCAGCACCGCCAAGACGTCCGGATACGGAAGTTTTAATACCTTTTGCTCCGGCTTTCATTGTTCTGGACATTGTAGATTTCATAGCACGACGGAAAGAAATACGGTTTTCCAGCTGTAATGCAATGTTTTCAGCTACTAACTGCGCATCTTTGTCCGGTCTTTTTACTTCTTTGATATCAACAACTACTTTTTTATCTGTGAATTTCTGTAATTCAACTTTTACTTTTTCGATTTCTGCACCGCCTTTACCGATAACAACACCCGGTTTTGCAGTGTAGATAATGATTTTTACTCTGTCAGATGCTCTTTCGATTTCAATCTTGGAAACACCTGCGCTGTATAATTTCTTTTTCAGGTATGTTCTGATGTTGTAGTCTTCTACTAAGTTATCAGCGAAATCGCCTTCAGCATACCATTTGGAATCCCAGTCTTTGATAACTCCGACTCTGAGTCCGTGTGGGTTAACTTTCTGTCCCATGATACTCCTCCTTATCTCTCATCTAACACAACAGTAATATGGCAGTTTCTCTTTTCGATTCTGTAAGCTCTACCCTGAGCTCTCGGTTTAATTCTCTTCATTGTCGGTGCTTTGTTAGCGTAGCACTCTGCAATGTAAAGATTTTCCGGATTCATACCGTTGTTGTTTTCAGCGTTTGCGATTGCTGATTCCAGTAATTTTTTGATTACGCTGGAAGCGTATCTTGGGTTGTATGTTAAGATACCCAGTGCTGTCTGAACATCTTTACCACGAATTACATCCAGTACATAGCAAGCTTTCTGTACGGACATTCTTGCGTAGGATAATTTTGCAGACGGTCTTGTATCTTTATTAGCATTTCTTGCTCTTTTAATCTGACTTCTATGTCCTTTTGCCATGATAAAAGCCTCCTTTCAAATATTAGCGAACACCTGATTTTTTCTCGTCTTTTCCATGTCCTCTGTATGTTCTGGTTGCAACGAACTCACCGAGTTTGTGACCAACCATATCTTCTGTTACATACACCGGCACATGTTTTCTTCCGTCATGAACAGCGATTGTATGTCCAACGAAGGAAGGGAAAATTGTGGAACGACGTGACCATGTTTTGATAACTGTCTTATCGCCAGCAGCATTCATAGCGTCTACTTTTTTCAGTAAGCTTTCATCTGCGAACGGTCCTTTTTTTAATGAACGAGCCATTGTCTTACCTCCTACTATTTAGCTAATGTTTTACCATCTCTTCTTCTTACGATTAACTTGTTAGACTGTTTCTTTTTCTTTCTTGTCTTCAAGCCAAGAGCCGGTTTGCCCCATGGTGTACATGGACCTGGGCGTCCGATACCAGTCTTACCTTCACCACCACCGTGTGGATGGTCATTCGGGTTCATAACGGAACCGCGAACTGTAGGTCTGATACCCATGTGACGTTTACGTCCTGCTTTACCAATGTTGATAAGGCTGTGCTCGCCATTTCCTACAACGCCGATAGAAGCGCGGCAGTTTAATGGAACCATTCTCATTTCACCTGATGGCAGACGAAGTGTTGCATATTTGCCTTCTTTTGCCATTAACTGTGCTCCGTTACCAGCGGAACGAACCAACTGTCCGCCTTTTCCCGGATACAGCTCGATATTGTGAATCATAGTACCAACCGGAATTTCAGATAATGGTAAGCAGTTACCAACTCTTACTTCGGCATTAGCACCATTCATAATCTTCATACCAACTTTTAAACCTTCTGGAGCTAAGATATATGCTTTCTCACCGTCAGCGTATGAGATAAGAGCAATGTTAGCTGTTCTGTTCGGGTCGTATTCGATGGTTTTAACTGTTGCAGGGATATCATCTTTTCTTCTCTTGAAGTCGATGAGTCTGTATTTTCTTCTGTTTCCGCCTCCGCGGTGTCTAACTGTAATTTTACCCTGATTATTACGTCCAGCATTTTTCTTTAAGGACACTACCAGAGATTTCTCTGGTGTAGAAGTTGTGATTTCAGAGAAATCAGAACCTGTCATGTGTCTTCTGGAAGGTGTATATGGGCTGTATGTTTTAATTCCCATTACTGTCTCTCCTTTCATAACTGCACCATCGGGCTTTCAACATGCCCTGGTGTTTCTTTGCCGCAGCCAAATATCGGATTATTTTTTCTCGACTGCTTGTCTATATTTTCGTAACCGAAAGACTTAAATTAAAGTCCTTCAAAGATTTCAATATCTTTGCTGTCTTCTGTCAATGTAACGATAGCTTTTTTTGTCTTAGCAGTTTTTCCAAAAGTCATACCGCGTCTTTTGTTCTTTCCGTCTAAGTTCATTGTGTTGACAGATTTTACTTTTGTTCCTTCGAACATTTTCTCAACAGCTTCTTTAATCATTGTTTTGTTTGCATCTGTGTGAACTAAGAAAGTATATTTTTTCTCGCCCATAGCAGCCATACTTTTTTCAGTCACAACTGGTTTCAGGATTACATCATAATACTTTACGTTTGCCATTATGCGTATACCTCCTCGATTGCTGCTGCAGAAGCTTTTGTTAAGATTACTGTGTTGTATTTCAGCACGTCATATACGTTGATTGTGTTTGGCAGTGCTGTGATAACATCAGGAATGTTTCTTGCAGATAATACTACGTTTGCATCGTTGTCAGCTAAAACAACCATTGCTTTAGAAACATTTAAGTTATTTAAAACATTCTGCATTGCTTTTGTTTTTACTTCATCTAATTTCAGTTCATCAAGAACGATAAGCTTGTTTTCCTGAACTCTGCTTGTCAGAGCGGATTTAAGAGCTAATCTTCTTTCTTTCTTATTCATCTTAACGGAATAGTCTCTTGGTGTAGGAGCGAATACAACTCCGCCGCCTGTCCACTGTGGAGATCTTGTTGAACCCTGTCTTGCATGACCAGTTCCTTTCTGTCTCCAAGGTTTTCTTCCGCCTCCGGAAACTTCAGAACGTGTTTTTGCTTTCTGTGTTCCCTGACGATTATTTGCAAGCTGGCGAACAACTGCTAAATGCACTAAGTGGTCGTTGACTTCAACACCGAACACTGCATCGTTTAATTCCATTGTTCCAACTTCTTTGCCTTCCATATTATAAACAGATACGTTTGCCATTTTATGTGGTCCTCCTTTCCAACGAAAACTTATTTACCGCATTTTACAGTTTCTTTGATTGTAACTAAGGATTTCTTAGGTCCCGGAACTGCGCCTTTTACTAACAGCAAGTTGTTTTCAGCGTCAACTCTTACAACTTCCAGATTCTGAACAGTTACTTTTACATGTCCCATGTGTCCTGGCATTCTTTTTCCTTTGAATACTTTGGACGGGTCAGAACAAGCACCGTTGGAACCTGCATGACGGTGATATTTAGAACCGTGAGCCATAGGTCCTCTGGACTGTCCGTGTCTCTTGATAGCGCCCTGGAATCCTTTACCTTTGCTGATTGCAGTTGCGTCGATTTTGTCGCCTGCCGCAAAGATGTCCGCTTTGATTTCCTGTCCTAATGTGTATTCGCCTTCTAATTTTAATTCTCTGACGAATCTCTTGCAGGAAACACCAGCTTTATCAAAGTGTCCTTTCATTGGTTTGTTTACAAGATTTTCTCTCTTGTCAGCAAAACCAACCTGTACTGCTTCGTAACCGTCATTGTCCATGGTCTTAACCTGTGTTACCACACAAGGACCAGCCTGCAATACAGTTACTGGAGTTAATACTCCGTCTTCGTTGAAGATTTGAGTCATTCCGACTTTAGTAGCTAAGATTGCTTTCTTCATTCTTTTTACCTCCTGTGAATCTACAGCGGATTACACTGTGATGTGCAATCATCCTAGACAAACAGTCAACATAAGTGGATGCTTAAAGCATTGCTTCTATATCAACCTTGTAAGGATAATCTCTCTTAACCTTAAACAGAATTATTTCTGTTTCATTTTGATATCAATGTAAACACCAGCCGGCATTTCCAGTCTTGCCAGAGCGTCAACTGTTTTCTGTGTCGGTGCAATGATATCAATCAGTCTTTTATGAGTTCTCTGCTCGAACTGTTCTCTGGAATCTTTGTATTTGTGAACTGCACGCAGGATTGTTACTACTTCTTTCTTTGTAGGAAGCGGTACCGGTCCGCTAACAGTTGCTCCATTCTTCTTAACAGTTTCGATAATTTTGCCTGCTGACGCATCTACTAACTGATGGTCATAAGCTTTTAAAGTGATTCTCATTACTTGACTTGCCATAAAAAAAGTCTCCTCCTTTTCGCACTTTTAATTAGTACGACAAGCGGCGACTGTACACATTCCCGTGTGTGTCATCTTGATTTCTACACACACTCCCACCTTAGTGGTAAGTCTTTAGATGTAATACAGTGACTTGTCGTCAGTTTCCTAACTTGACATTCGCTCCACGGAAAACCTGTCTTTGACAGCAACCTCGCGCTTCATAGCTATCATGTCACAGCACTTGTTAGTATAATGGAAGTTTTTCCAAAATGCAAGCTTTTTTTCAAGAGTTTTTATATTTTTTTGTATTTTTTCCCATACATAACAAAGAGCTGTCCGAACCATAAAAAACTGCCCCAGTAACGCACATCAGGAATTTGTTGTATTCCTGACGGCTGTTCCATAGGACAGTTTTCTCTTCTTATACAATATCTGAGTAATCCAGCAATGTAACTTTATTTTCTTCGTCGGTCTTGACTTCCGGAGTTTCTCCTGCTGCCTGTGCTTTGGCGAGAAGTTCCTGTACGCTTGGACTTTTCGGTACCGCATTTACATCAACCGGAATCTCCTCTTCGGCCTCTTCAGATTCTGTTTCTTCTATATTATTATAGTTCTCAGAATCAGAAATTTCTGTCTCCGGTTCAACAGGAATTTCCGGCTGCTCTGTTTCCGTGCTGCTCTGCACAGTTTTTTCCATCGGCTCTGCTGCCGCTTCCTGTGCTGCCTTTTCCAGTTCTTCTGCATTCGGCATAACTATGGTAGCATCTGGTGTCTGCTCCGGTTCACTGACCGCTGCAACACCCATAGCAATGGAAGACATCGCATCCTTCATGGCATCATCAAAGCCCTGAAGTTCCGGACTTTCTTTCTCTGCGGAAGCCGGCGGAAGTTCTTCGTCCTCCTCCTCATCCAGAAGTCCTTTCTTCGCCAGTTTGCGGCGGCGCTTTTCTTCCTTTCTCAGACGGCGGCGTTCCCCGAAGCTGAGTTTTTCTTCGTCTTCATCCTCATCTTCTTCCTCGTCCGTATCGCCGTCCTCATCTTCGTCTTCCTCCTCATCATCCCTGTCTTTTCGCCACAGTTCTGAGAGAATAAAGAGAATCACCAGGAAAACAATTCCCACGCCTACTACTATCAAACCTTCTTTGCTTTGAAGGGCGATAGCTGCATATCCGATAAAGGGAACCACTACCACAACTTTAGGAACAGATTTGTTCAAGTTGATATTTTCAGTGTCACTGCTTTTGCTGTAGACATCTTTTACCTGATAAACGCCTGCACTGGCATCCATATCCTGAATCTCATAAATGTAGGTGCTGGAACCTTCGTTATAGATAATCTTATCCTTCTTTTCCAGTTTCTTTACATTGACGCTCTTTCCGTAGGCCACAGAACCTACCGGAAGGTTTGTATCTGTTCCGGTATTGTCGTTCATAACCGTATCCACCCCGGCAAAAGGAGGTACCAGAAGAGCGGCTGCAATGATTATGGAAAAGAGAACCACCAGATTCACTATAATTTTCAGTATTTTTGACATTTGTGTACTCCTCACTTTACAACTTTGCCTTCATGTTTTCATAATATAATTTATATTAACATTTTTCGGCACAGATGTATAGTGCCAATTTATTATTTCGTTTCCGCTGCAAGGAAAGCGCAGTATCCTCTGTAAGCTTCATAGATATCCACTTTGCTTGCAATTTCCCATGGAGCATGCATATTCAGCACTGCGACACCGCAGTCAATGACTTCCATATTATAGTTGGCCAGTATGTAGGCAATGGTTCCACCGCCGCCCTGGTCTACTTTTCCAAGTTCTGCTGTCTGGAAGGAAACCTGGTTGTCATCCATAATTTTGCGCAGTTTCGCAATGTATTCCGGGTTGGCGTCATTAGAGCCACCTTTTCCTCTGGAGCCGGTGTATTTGTTGAAGGTAATACCGTGTCCCAGGTATGCGCTGTTTTTCTTTTCCATCACTTCCGGATAATTAGGGTCAAAAGCTGCACTTACATCGGAAGACAGCATCATGGAATTTTTCAGCGCTCTTCTTAAAAGCAGTTCGCTGTATTGTCCTGCTGCATGCATCACTTCCGCTGTGGTATTTTCAAAGAAGCGGGACTGCATACCAGTAGCTCCCACACTTCCAATCTCTTCCTTATCTACCAGCAGGCACACAGAGGTATATTTTACTTTGTCCTGTGCAAGAGTCGCCATAAAGGAAGGATAAGAGCAAACACGGTCATCATGTCCGTAAGCCATAATCATGCTTCTGTCCAGACCGTAATCTCTGGCCGGACCTGCCGGTACTACTTCAAATTCTGCGGAAAGGAAATCTTCCTCTTCCATATCATATTTTTCTTTCAAAATGGAGAGAATCTGCGCCCTGACCGGTTCTTCTTCCTTACCATCCAAAGGCATGCTTCCCACCAGCACGTTCAGGTTTTCTCCCTCAATGACCTCTGCAGCTGTTTTCTGGAGCTGCTTTGCAGACAGATGAATCAGCAGGTCGGAAATACCAACTACCGGGTCATCCCCGTCTTCACCGATAACCACATTCACTACTTCGCCGTTTTTCTTTGCCACAGCCCCGTGAAGCGCCATAGGAAGGGTCACCCACTGATATTTCTTCACACCGCCGTAATAATGAGTGTCCAGAAGTGCCTGTTCCTGGTCTTCGTATAAAGGATTCTGTTTCAAATCCAGTCTTGGGGAGTCAATATGCGCGCCCAGGATTCTCATACCTTTTTCCATGGGTTCTTCACCGATAATGTACATAGCCAGGCATTTTCCCATATTGTTGGCATATACTTTATCTCCCGGCTTCAGGCTCTCGCCATTTTCAATCACTTCATTCAGATTGCGGTATCCGGCTGCTTCTGCCTGCTGTACCATTTCAGTCACACATTCCCGCTCTGTCTTGCAGGTGCTCATAAAGGATTTATATTTTTCGCAAAAATCAAAAACTTCTGTTTTGTCACTGTATTTTTTCCAAGCGTTTTCTGTTTTCATTTTATCTTGCCTCCTGTATTTTCTGTTCTTTCTCGATTCTACTACAACTTTCTCCTGATTGCAAGACAGGTCTTGATTCTTCCCCCGGCTTCCATTATAATAATGTTACTGTTTAATGCTTTAAACAAATAGCAATGCAAAAGGTGGAAACCGCTATGGATACAAAGCAGAAAATCAAAATCATGGAAGACCTTTCGCTAAATGCCTGGCCTTCTTATCAAATGCAGATATATGACGGCTGGATTCTCCGGTTTTCTTATTTTTATACGCACAGAACAAACTGTATTGAGCAGCTTGGCCATTCTTCTATTCCCTTACAGGACAAGCTGGATTACTGTGAGGACATTTATGAAAAATGGGGAACTCCGGCCATTTACAAGATTAACCCTCTTCTGGACAGTTCTTTTGACCAGAGGCTGATGGAACGCGGGTATTTCATGGCTCATGTAACAGAGGTAATGACACGGAGCCTGTATGCATATAAGGCGTCCGGAAAGCAGAATCCAAATATCACCCTTCATACGGAAATTTCAGACCAGTGGCTGAAAGGGCTATTTGCCATGAAAGGAATGACAAACGAGACCCATTTAAAAATCGTCCCTTCCATGTATGCAGCCATTCCAAAGGACACTCTGGCCGTATGCGCATGGCATAGCGGCAGAATCATCGGAACGGGACTAGGTATTCTGGACCGGGATTATGTAGGGCTTTATGCCATTCACGTACACCAGGACTTCCGCGGAAAAGGAATTGGGCGGGCTATCTGCGAAACACTGCTGGAAGCCTCCAGACAGCGCGGTGCGGCTTTTGCTTATCTGCAGGTGGTGCAAGGGAATCGTCCTGCAAAAAAGCTATATGAAGCCCTGGGATTTGAGGATTTTTATACTTACTGGTTCCGCCAGCAGTATTCCGTGGCACGGGGCGAAAATATCCCCTGTGAGGGACAGAAGTAGATACTTTTCCGCAAAAAGAGCCAGCCGGATTTCGCAGATGGAATTCCGGCTGGCCGCTCACATTCTCTTTATATTTTCCTCTTCCTATTATTTCGCTTTATTACTCAGGTATTCCTCTATGCTCTTCATAGCTTCTTCTTCGTCAGCACCGTCTACGGATACTGTTACATTTTCCCCGTTATCCAATCCAAGACTCATCATTCCCATGATGCTCTTGGCATTCACCTTTCTTGCTTCGCTTTCCAGGTAAATGTTGCTTGTGTACTGGCTCGCTACCTGTACAAGCATTGCGATAGGTCTTGCCTCCAGACCGTTTGAGATTCCGATAGTAATGGACTTTCTAATCATACTTGTTCCTCCTTGACTCCTCTGAGCTCCTCTGCTATGCTGCATATTTTCCGCAGTCTGTGATTAATACCGGATTTTCCTACAGGGATTGACAGTAAAGTTCCAAGTTCCTTCAATGATGCCTGTGGATATTCCAATCTCAATAAAGCTGTCTCTTCCAGATTTTCCGGCAGTCTGTGGAGACCTACGGTATCCCGGATATAAATAATATCCTCCATCTGCTTCACAGCGGCATTTACCGTTTTGTTAATATTCGCTGTTTCGCAGTTCACCTTTCTGTTTACAGTGTTGCGCATCCCTTTCAGAATCCTGACATTCTCCAGGTTCATAAGAGACACTCCTGCTCCCATAAGTCCCAAAAGTTCTACGATTTGTGCGCCTTCCTTTACATAAACAACATGATACTTTTTGCGTTTTACTATCTTGGCATCAATTTCAAAAGACTGGATGATTTCCTGCAGCTGCAGGGCCTTCGCCGGAGTCGTACACACGATTTCAAAATGATAAAACTTCTCTGGGTCGCTGATAGAGCCGGCACACAGAAATGCACCTCTTAAAAATGCACGTCTGCAGCAATTCTTCTGAATAACCATTTGGCTGACCAGGGTATCACTGTGTATAGGTCTTCTGTCCGCTGTCAAAAGCTTCACAGCCTGTAAAATCTTCACAGTTTCCTCCGGGTCCTCTACGTCAATTGTAAATCGGTTGTTTTTTTTGACTATTCTTTTATCAATAGAAACTTCGCCATTTATTTTAAACGTTTTTTCCAGTAATGTAAAGCACTTTCTTATAATACTTTCATTTTCCGCAGATAACCTGAGAATAATTTTTTTGGTTGACAGACGGACAATCTCGCCGTGAAAGGCAATAATGGCAGCCAGCTCCGCAATCCTGCAATGTCTGGTAGGGTCTTCCTGGCGAAGCAGCTCCTCTTTTACGTTTCCGGAGAAAGACATTTTTTTCCATCCTTTTCTATATCTCTATGTTCTACTCTGATTCCGTATTCCTCGTTTTCGCCCAGACGGCGGTACAGCTCATTCGCCAGGGTTACCGAACGGTGTTTGCCGCCTGTACAGCCCACGGCAATGACCAGCTGAGTCTTGCCTTCTGTAATATAGTTCGGAATCAGAAAACGAATCATGTCCTCCAGTTTGTCTGAAAAGGTATGCGCCAACTCAAAATTCATCACATAATCCCGAACCGGGGCATCATTCCCGCTTAAAGGACGGAGATTCTCCAGATAATAGGGGTTCGGCAGGAAACGCACATCAAAGACCAAATCCGCATCCTGGGGAATTCCATACTTAAATCCAAAGGAAAGTACCGTTACCATAAGGTTTTTAAATTCCCTGTTCTCCACAAAGATTTTTTCCAGTTCTGCCTTCAGTTCTCTGGTCAGCAGTTTACTGGTGTCCAGAATATAATCCGCACATTCTTTTAAGGTTCTCAGTTTTTCCCGTTCCCTGCGAATACCGTCATCTACTCTTCCATTTCCGGCCAGAGGGTGACTGCGCCTTGTCTCTTTATATCTTCTTACCAGCACATCCTCATCTGCGTCCAGAAAGAGAATTTCCATTCCCAATCCCGGAGTCTGAATATTTTCCAGCACGGATACCAGTTCATCCAGAGATTTTCCGCTTCGGATGTCCACTCCTATGGCTACTTTTTCGATTTCCCCCGGACCGCTGTCATGAATCAGCTGTACAAACTTGTCAATCAGCGGCACAGGCAGATTGTCTACACAGAAATACTCCATATCCTCCAGCATTTTCAGTGCCGTACTTTTGCCGGCTCCCGACATGCCCGTCACAATTACAAACCGCATAGCTCCTCCTAAAATTCTCCCAGAAACCGCACTTCCGGTTCCAGTTCTACTCCAAACTGCTCTTTTACCCGTCTCTGTACTTCATGAATCAAATCCAATACGTCCTGGGCCGTGGCATCTCCTTTATTCACCACAAAGCCGCAGTGCTTTTCAGACACCTGAGCGCCGCCCACTGAAAATCCCCGAAGTCCTGCGTCCATAATCAGCTTGCCTGCAAAATATCCCTCCGGTCTTTTAAACGTACTGCCTGCACTTGGCATATCCAGAGGCTGCTTTGTCACTCTGCGTTCCTTATAGTCCTCCATCTGCTCACGAATGGCCTGCCGCTGGCCCCGGCGCAGCTTCAGCACAGCAGAGACTACAATATAGCCTTTTTCCTTTACAATGCTGGTTCTGTATCCCATCTTCATTTCTTCCACCGACAGGGTAAGAAGTTCTCCCTCCTGGTTCAGCACAGTGACAGACTCCACAATATCTTTCATCTCACCGCCGTAAGCACCGGCGTTCATCATTACCGCCCCGCCTATGGTTCCCGGAATACCGGATACGGCTTCCATGCCTGCCAGACCTGCATCCAACGCTTCTTTTGCCGTCTTTGACAAAAGAGCCCCTGCTTTTACCAGAATCCGCTCGTCCTTTACCTCCATATCACTGAAGTTTTTTCCAAGCTGAATCACAACTCCCCTGTACCCTCTGTCGCTGACCAGAAGATTGCTTCCGTTTCCCTGTACGAAGAAAGGAAGATTCTCTTCTTTACAAATTTCTATGACTTTCTGCAGCTCTGCTGTGCTGTGGGGGCAGAGATAATAGTCTGCCGGTCCTCCAATGCGGAAGGTCGTATGATTTTTCATAGGTTCCTCCCATTTCACATTGTCGCTTCCCAGACAGCTGCAGAATCGATTTTCTATTTTATTTTCCATCTGAATACCTCTTTTATTTATTTCTGAAATACCAAGTCTCTAATAACCTCTCCGGCAATCATCAGCCCCGCCGCACCTGGCACAAAGGAGACGCTGCCCGGTACCGGTCTTTTGCTGCCGCTTCTGACTTCCAGCGGCGGCTCTTTCCGTTTTTTCTTTGCCACCACTTCTGTGGAAAACAGCACTTTCACCTTCTTGATTCTTCGCTTTTTTAACTCCGCGCGCATAACTTTCGCCAACGGGCACACGCTGGTTTTCGAGATGTCCGCTATCTGAAAACAGGACGGATTCAGCTTGTTTCCGGTTCCCATACAGGAAATCACGGGAATTCCCGCTTCCTTCGCCTTCTCAATCAGAAGCAGCTTGGCCGATACGGTATCCACGGCATCTATCACATAATCAAAGGCTGAAAAATCAAACAAATCTGCTGTTTCCTCGCCAAAAAAGGTGTCGTAAGTATGGACAACCGCGTCCCGGTTAATATCCAGAATTCTCTCCTTTGCTACCAGCACTTTCTTTTTGCCCATTGTGGAACGCAGCGCCACCAACTGTCTGTTTAAATTGGTCAGGCTGACTTCATCATGATCTACCAAAGTCAGAGAGCCTACCCCGGCTCTTGCCAGAGCTTCCACCACATAAGAGCCCACTCCGCCGATACCAAAAACTGCAATGCGGGAATTAGCCAGTTTCTGAAGCCCTTCCCTTCCTAATAGTTCTTCTGAACGTGAGAATGCATGGAGCATTTTCCGTTTCCTCCTGTAATTATAATATCGTATTTTGACTGTAATCTTTTCTATTATACTATTGTTCCTGATAAAAGTATAGATGAGTTTTCTTAAAATTCTGACATATTTTGTTCCCTCCCATAACATCCTTTCAAGTGTTCTTACCTCTCATCATATCTTGATTTAAAAGGTATTTCAAGCACAAAAGAAGAAGTGTATCCGGAACTTTTCCCCAGGACACACTTCTTGGAATTTTAAAAATAGGTATAGTTTTTCGGCTTCTCCTTCCATCCAATGGCTCTTTGAATATCTTCCTCATATTTCCTGTCGCTGCACTCCATTCTTCCTGTCCACAAAAAAGCCGAAAGGGGGATGGCGCCCATAACAAGGGAGGATAAATCCGCAATATTGGTTTTCAGCACCACATCAGCTTCCCGGTCACGGGTCAGAAGCACCTTGTCCTCCTGTATATGGAGAAGAATACTTCCGTTATTCTGTTCCATGAAGTCATCTTCCACCTGCAGTTTTAGCGTGAATTCTCTTTCTACAGGCTGCTGACTGTGATTCTGTTGGGCAAAATAGCCCTTCAAATCCAAAATTCGGAACATATACCCCATGTTCCTTCTTCCGATTTCCTGAATAGCTCCGTCAAAGGCCCGATTCTCCCCGCTATCTGGATTAGTAAACAGCATATGAAAAGATTCTTCATAAGTATAAATCCGCACCCGTTCTATCTGGTCTGTCTGGGAGGCAAAGAACGTCAGAAACTGCTTCATAGTCTCTATGTCCTCGCAGATAAGCTCCCGCACAACCAAGTCATGATACATATCTGTATAGTGTTCTACCTCTGCAAATTCAAAGGTGAGATATCCTGTGATTCTGCCCTCTCTTCTGCACACCACCACATAGGGCATATCAAAAATCCGATGCCTATCCATAAAGGGATGCAGGGTCGCCCCGTGGGTTTTCCCGGCATATTTCCTGTAAAACTCCAGAATTTCCTCTTCCTCCTCAGGCTTTGCGTAGGACAAGCCGGATTTGTCACCGTAGGAACGGATATACTGGGGACGGGGAGAATACATCATGGTTTCATTGCAGTAACCAAATCCCATTTTGTAATAAAAGGCAGGGTTAAAAGGGTGCAGCGCACCCACGGTTCTGCCCGTCTTTGCGAAAAATCCCAGCCCTACGCGGACGAGATTTTTGGCGATGTGCTCTTTCTTGTGGAGAAAGCCGGTGGACAGATAAGCCGTTCCGCCCATCTGCATCCGCTTTCCCCGTACATTCACTTCAAAATCCATGAGAAGAGAAGAACCCATCAGATTTCCACTGTCATCAAAGCAGCCCAGATAACGCCCTTCCTCCGGGCTTTTCAATTCTCCCGCCATATTGTGAAGCAGAGCCTCCGGCGTTTTAGAGGGAAATCCCGTCACCACATTTCTCGCAAGCTGCGCTTCTTCTTCAGGCCGTACAAAGCGAATATCCATGCTTCTCTCTCCTTTTTACTGCCAGTCTGCCGGATATACGAAATACGCATATCGGGTCTTGGAAGGAGTCTGGAAGTGGATATGGGAATTTTTCGGAATATAAATAATATCTCCCGGATTTCCCGTTACCACGCGTCCGTCAATCTCAATTTCCAATACCCCGTCAATGACCAGGTCATACTCATCATACGTCAGCGTCCATTCAAAGCTGGTGTGGTCCAGTTCCATAATGCCGCATCCCATTCTGGGTGCTTCTTCCAGGGTCACCACATCTTTCAGCGCCACGCCTTCCTGTTGAAAAGGCTCACATTTTACAGTGTTTGTCTGAATTTTCAGGATTCCGCTGGGGTCTTTTTCCTTTACAAAATCTTCTTTGGGAGTTTCGGCTTTGGCAGATTCCGCCAGTACCCGCTTTACTACTTCACGAATCAGTTCTTCACTTACGTTCATTTCTGTCACCTCTCCTTTCGGAATGCTCTTTTTGTCTTATCTTCCTATTTGTCTGTCTGTGTGCTCTGTACCTTGGACAGCAGCTTCGGCGAAAGAAGATTAGCAAGAATCAGCGCTGTAATACCAGCCACCAGTTTTCCTACGATAACCGGAAAAATCATTTCGGAATTGACACCTGCGGTAAATCCAAGGTGATCGCCGAATACAAAGGCTGCACTGACTGCAAATGCAACGTTTAACAGTTTTCCTTTTGGGTTCATCTTATCCATAATATTAAACATGGCAATGTTGTTGGCCAGTGTTGCTACCAGACCTGCAGAACCGTTTTCGTCCATACCGAATTTCTTGCCCAGGGCATTTAAAGCCTTGCCGAACGTACGGGTAATCCAGAGTACCATAGGGAAGGCACCGATTAACACAATAGCAATCTGCCCACATGTCAAAAGTCCGGATTCCAGAGGGATGACACCGTCTGCGTTTGGCTCTACCATGATATTGAACAACGGAAATTTAATTTTTGTCTGGTACTCAAAAACAGCGATGGCTGTCAAAGCTGTAATAACGATGGTAACGCCTGTACCGAATTTGTTAAATCCGCTGATCATTTTTGCCGGTGCAAACCACAGCCCCAGAACAATGAGACCTGCGATGATAATAACCGGAATCAGGTTTACTAAAATAGTCAGAATGTTAATCTTGTACTGGGTCATGTTCATAACCAGACCGCCGACGATACAGCCGATAGGAATGGTAATCATACCGGCGAGAATACCTGCGCCCAGATATGGTCTGTCTTCTTTTTTAATAATGGAAAGGGCTACCGGAATGGTAAATACCAGAGTAGGTCCCATCATGGTTCCCAAAATCAAACCGGAGAAGTTCCCCAGCGTTTCTGTTTCTGCTAGTTCCATAGCCAGAGGGTATCCACCCATATCACAGGCCAGAAGTGTGGTTGCAAACATGGATGCATCTGCGCCCAGCAACTCGTAAATCGGTACGATGATCGGCTTTAATAGAATTGCCAGTACCGGCGCTGCTGCAACAACGCCCGCCATAGCCATAGCCAGCGGTCCCATAGCGTTAAATCCTTCTTCAAACTGTTCGCCGTATCCGTGTTTATTTCCTCTTATCTTATCCACGGCGCCCACAATCATGAAAATCATCATGACTAAAATGATAACTGAGTTTACAGATAAACCGGAAAACCAATCTTTTATACTTTGTGTAAAAACCTCAACATTGGTAATATTGTCAATTAATTCCTGAAACATACTTACCTCCTCCTGCTGCCCGTCTGACGCTGCAGCCTTTTTCTCTTTTCAATGTGGTTACAGCAAAGACTGGAAAACCTGTGGAGAAGGCCGCGGAATAACGGTACTTTCCACATACAAATCTTTATCCTGTTTTGCTGCTGCCACGGCAGCCCGTACTGCACCTACATCTCCGGTCAGAGTTACAAAACCCTTTCCTCCAATGGCATAGCCGATACGCACTTCTATTAACGTGATGTTCGCCGCCTTGGCCGCTTCATCAGCCGCCAGAATGGCAGAAGCCACGGAATAAAATTCCAACACGCCCACAGCCCCCGGACTTTCCACGGCTACGGTTCCGGTAAGCGCCGGAATCAGCTGTTCGTGTACATTGGAAATCCGCAGGGAATCCACCACATAAGCGCCGCCTTTTGCCAGTCCTTCCTCCATTGCGGCCTTCACATCTCCTGTGTCACCGCCTACAATGATAATATATTTTCCCGGACAAACTGTGGAAGAGCGTATCAAATCTACCTGCGCGGCTTTTACCATAAAGTCGCTGGTTTCAATTCCCCTTGCAATGCTGGACAGTTCCACCATACCGATTGCTTTGCCCATGCTTTATACCTCCTCTCCACAGATTCTGATGTATGTATCTGTCACTTCTTTTACAACCCCTGCCAGTCCTGTATGAATATTTACCGAAAGACCTTCCGCCGCCTGGGCCACCAGATCGTTTTTTTCCACATACTCACCCTCGTGTACCACAGCCTGAGCGGGTTTGCCGATATGCTGAGACAGTAAAATCCGGCACTCTTTCACTTCCAGTTCTTTTTCTGCAGGAAGTTCATGTGTGACATACGGGGTCAGTTCCAGTCTGGCGATGAGCCGCTCTGTGGGAATCTTGCGATTCTGTATGGCTTCTCTGGCCTCCGGATGCATGTTTTTCTGCGGATTGATGCCTTTTTCTCTCAGCAGTCCTTTTGCGTATTCATTCATTTTCCTCGGGGAAAGTCCCATGGGGCAGGCAAACATTTCACAGACGCCGCAGCTGCAGCAGTTCACTGCACTGCCAAACGCTTTTTCATACTCTGCCGCATCGGTGAGCATGCTCTCTTTCCACAGATTTCTCATGACTACGTTCGGTCTTACTTCATGCCCCAGCATAAAACGGGGACACATATCCGTACACATTTTGCACTGGATACACGCTGCCGCAGCCTGGCGAATCATACGCTCTCTTGGCAGTTCGCTTCTCTTTACCAGATAGTGGTCTTTGGGCAGTACCAGAAGATTTCCTGTGGTCTTTGTCACCGCAGCTCTGCGGATTTCTTCCTCTTCTCTCAGCATTTTCCCCATCATGGGACCGCCCACAAGGACTGCGTACTCCCGTTCTGCAAGTTCTGCGTCACCGAGTATCTGTGTAATGGGGGTTCCCAGGGGCACATGATACATACCTGTGTGCTTCACTGCGCCGGTAACGGAAAGGTACTTTTCCGAAACAGGTTTTCCCTCCAGTGCGTCTGCAATGGAAAGCACGGTTCCCACATTATCTACCACACAGCCCACATCCAGAGGCAGCCCTCTTTCGGGAACACTTCTTCCTGTGACTTCCTGTACAATGACCTGCTCATCTCCTGCGGGATAAAAAGTTCTCATACCGCAAATCTCCACTCTGGCGTTCTGACGTTCAATTTCCGCCTGCAGAGCAGCGATTTCTCTCTTATATTTTGCCTTGGTGGCAATGACACAGTGCTCTGCTTCCAGATGTTCTGCAATCCGCACTGCCGTCCTGATAATTCTTTCGGGAAATGTCCTGCAGAGATACTTGTCTGTTTCAATCAATGGCTCACATTCTGCCGCATTGATGATAAAATACTCTGCTTTCGCATTCAGCTTCACATAGGTGGGGAAACCGGCGCCGCCGGCCCCCACGATTCCCGCTTCTTTGATGGTTTCTACGAAACTCATTGCCTCACCGCTTTCCGCTTAAATCCTGTCTTCCTCTATTTCCTGGTCGTCTACAATGCCCACCACAGTGGCGTCCACGGGAATATCCCTTCCCCCTGCCGCATTCCGGGCAGAACTTCCGCCTACATAAATCACTTTTTCTCCCACTCCGGCGCCGATAATGTCCGCCGCTACAATGGGATACTCGATGGGTTTATCGTCCAGCAGATTTACCGGCTGAATGACCAGAAGCTTCAGCCCTGCCAGTTTTTCCTCTTTTCTGGTTGCCCAGATGGTTCCGATAACTTTTCCTGTTTTCATAGGCGCTGTTCTCTCTTTCCTGAGGAGATGTCTCTGCGTTCTATGAGAATTTTATGTTTTGCTGCATATTCCTTAGCCAAATCGGACAAAATGGATTTCTCTCTGATTATCACCCGTTTTATCCGCTGATTTCCCAGAGAAATCATATCCTTTTCTGTAATGATTTTCTTGTCCAGTACAGCTTCCGGCAGTTCTTCTGCACAATCCCCGTCCGTGTCTGCAGCTGCCTCTGCATGGCTGCAGGCCGGCTCTTCCGGACACCCCTCCGGGGCTTCTGTGTCCGCGCCGTGCAGAATCAAATCCGGTATCTGCTCATGAGCAGCAATCATCAGGCCGCTGTCCTTTAACATCTGCAGATTGGCTTCCAGCCGTCCGTAAAAAGCCTTGGGCGCGGTATCCCGGTATTCGTAAAGCTCAATGCCTTCTTCTGCGGCATAGATTTTCTTTCCCTCTAAAAGCGCCTGTCCCAGAAGTCTGGTGAAACCATTGTCAAAAATGCCGTGGGAAATTTTTCCCAGCGCTTCGTTTGACAGGGTATAGAGCACCACGGCCTCACAGTCCTTCACACTGCACTGATAATCGGCAAGCAGAGCGCATTCCATGCGGTAATATCTGCCAAGTTCTGTGTTCTCCAGCGTTTCATGGCAAATAGTTCCGTGTTCTTCGGTGAGTACCAGAATGGAAGGCAGTTGTATGGCCTGCAGTTTTTCCTGCACTCTTTTACAGATTTCGTTTAACAACTCTGTGTCCACGCGATTCTCCTCCTTTCTGCTTTTTTCTGCCTGTCTTATGCAGGCTGACAGTTCATGGCAATTCCGGCCGGAGTTACCAGGAACGGATTTTCCGGCTTAACTGTTTTGATTCCTGTCTCTTTTTCAATGATTTTTTCAATCCCCGTCAGACAGCAGGTGCCGCCGCACAGGTAAATGGTATCAATATCTTTCCCTTTTACATAGCGGTTGATGATGGTGGCAATTTTTTCTACCACGGCTTTCAGCACGGGAAGAATTTCCTTGTGTCTGCTGTAATCCTGTTTGATTTCCTCTGCCTCGGCAAAGGGAACGTGATAATTGCCCGCAAGCACCAGAGAAAGGTGAGTGCCGCCTGTAGGCTCATCTTCTACCTGTACCACTTCTCCGCCTTTTAAAATGGCAAGCCCGGTGGTCCCGCCGCCGATGTCCACAATAACGCCGTCCTGAATCTCATACACGGCGTTGGCAGAACTGGGTTCGTCCAACACGGCTGAGACTTCAAAGCCCGCCCCTTCTGCCACATAGCTGTGGGTTTTTGCGCTGCTCTCCGTGCCGGCCGGCATGGCAATGGCACAGTTTATCAGCTCTCTGCCCAGTCTTTCCTCCAGCTTTGCCTTTAAGCGGCGGACAATGTCCAGGGCGCCGGAATAATCCACAACCACCCCGTCCCGCAGCACGCTGGCTGCCTGCTTCTCACATGCCACCGGATTGTTTTCTTCATCTAATACCACAAGAACAATGTAGGCAGTCCCCAGGTCTAATCCCACTTTCAGTTTTCCTTTGGCAGGAAAGGTCTTCGTCTCTGATTCCGCCACACGTCTCATAAATTCTTCCACATGCCTGATATCCATCTGCAACTGCTCTCCTCACTGTTTCCGTATAATCTTACCCAGGGTAAATCCCCGGACTGACGCTGCATTTGCCTCGTCGAAATCAATGTGCATTCTGAAGTTAAATGCATCGCTGACGCGGACAATGACATCATCAAAGGTTACCGGACGCTCGCTTAATATTTTTACGCTGACATGCTCTTTATCGGAAATCTGCAGCATTTTTGCCACCTCTGTGGGAACATGAATGTGGTTGTGCGCCACAATGGTTCCCTCGGAAATAGCAATACTGCCGGCAGGTCCTTTGATAATCATAGGGGCAGAGCCCTTCACATCTCCGGATTCCCGAAGCGGCGCCTGTACCCCAAGGGCTACGCAGTCGCTGACAGAAAGTTCCACCTGAGTGGCTTTCCGCACAGGGCCAAGCACTGCCACGCGTTCCTTTTTCCCTTTCGGGCCTGTCAGTGTCACCCGCTCTTCGCTTAAAAACTGTCCCTTCTGGGAAAGGGGGCGCTTCTCATGCAGCACCTGCCCTTTTCCAAAAAGTTTTTCCACATCTTCTTCTGTGAGATGTACATGGCGGGCGGAAACCTCTACCTCTACCAGTCCGGCCTTTGTCATGGTGTCCAGCACTTTGTTTATCAACTGTTCCATGCTTACTCCTTATAGCCCTCTGCCAGATACTTGCACATGATGATGTGCATGGCACTGGACATTCGGTTCAATTCTTGAATAATATCTTCTCTATTGTAGCTTCTTCCCTCATGAAAAGCGGTTGCTGCTGCCACTTCTGCTTCACGGACGGCTGCCCTTAGCTGATTCAGAAGTGCATAAGCCTTGCCCAGTGTATAATCCGGAAGCACCATCTGCTTTACATTGTAAAACTTCATAGGGTTATGAGAATGTTCCCTCAGTTCCGCATGGCTCAGTCCAATGATGCATTCCCTGCGGAAAGGTTCGTCCATGACATCACACCGCATCATTTCTCTCAGGCTCACCAGAATGTCCTGCAAATCATCAAGCAGTTTCTGGGATTCTCCCATTTCCTGAAGAATGGTCTGATTCAGGACAAAAAGTGTTTCCAGACTGTCCAGTTTGCCGCGGAAGAAAATCCGCTTATGGTCTTTTGGTACCAGTGTGTTGCCATACAGATGGGTCATATGCTCGGGTTTCTCATAATAATAAGCGCCGGTTTCATAATCCACAAATTTCGGCTTTGCCTCCTTTTCCACCTGTACCTCCGGCATAGGCAGAACTTTTGTGGCCTGCATCTCTGGTTTTTCTTCCCGCTCTTCTGTCTGCTGACTTTTCTTTGCGGTTTTGATCCCTTTCCCGTCCTCAATGCGGATTTTACACTGCTGTAAGTATTCTCTTGCAGCCGGAGAGAGGATTTTTCCCTCCGGCACAGTATAAGTTTCCGGGGTAGATGCCCGAAGTTCACTGCGTAATATAGCCTCTGTTATCACTTTCATATCAGGTAATCCACCTCCTCTCGCTGCTGTTTACAAAGCCAGCAGCCTGTGCTGGCCGCTTTTATTTTGCAAGAGAGGGCAGAATGGATTCCACTTCTTCGTGGGGCCTTGGGATTACATGAATGGAAATCAGTTCGCCTACGCGTTCCGCTGCAGCCGCACCTGCGTCTGTTGCCGCTTTTACCGCGCCTACGTCACCTCTTACCATAACGGTTACAAGGCCTCCGCCTACATGTTCTTTTCCAATCAAAGTCACATTTGCTGCCTTTACCATGGCGTCTGCTGCTTCTATGGACGCTACCAGTCCTTTTGTTTCAATCATTCCAAGTGCCTGTTGTGCTGCCATATTCGTATCCTCCTTTTGTTCTGTTTCTGATTATCTGTTTACAGATGGCAGAATTGCCTCTACTTCTTCATGTGGTCTTGGGATTACATGGATGGAAACCAGCTCACCTACGCGCTCCGCTGCGGCTGCTCCTGCGTCTGTAGCTGCTTTTACTGCGCCTACGTCACCTCTTACCATAACGGTTACAAGACCTCCTCCTACGTGCTCTTTTCCAATCAGAGTCACGTTTGCTGCCTTTACCATGGCATCGGCTGCTTCTATGGACGCTACCAATCCCTTTGTTTCAATCATTCCAAGTGCCTGTTGTGCTGCCATATTCATATCCTCCTTTTGCTTTTCTCATGTTTAAGAATTCTGAAGACGCCTGATAATTTCGCTTACCACTGCGTCAATATCAATATCATCGTATTTCTGCGGTTTGCAGATACCTTCGGAACAGTCCGGAAGCTTGTTTCGGATGTCTTCCAGTTCGGAAAGCCCCTCTGCCACATAGCGCAGGTTCATCAAATGCTTCGGTCCCACATTTTCAGAAGTTGCACTTCCTCCTACAGCGCCGCAGCCAAGGGTCAGAGACGGCTGCAGCCCTGTGGTTCCTCCGATACCGCCAAGCGCGCTGGGGGTATTGACAATAATTCTGGAAGCGGGAATTCTCTGTGCGAAATAAGTTACCATGCTCTCATCTTTCGTGTGCATGGAGAAGGTATGTCCTGCGCCTTCGTAGTGAAGGATTTCCGTACAGAGTTCACAGATTTCCACATAGGACGGCGCTGTGTAAAAAGCCAGAATCGGCGCCAGTTTTTCGTTGGAATACGGGTGTCCTCTTCCGATGCCGGTTTCCTCTGCCACCAGCACTCTGGTATCTTTTGGTATTTCAATTCCTGCCAAATCTGCAATGACCTGTGCAGATTTTCCCACTATCATGGGATTCATGGTTCCGTTGGCTCTTAAAATAAAGCTTCCCAGCTTTTTCATCTGGTCCGGCATCAGGAAATAAGCGCCCTGTCGTTCCATCTCGGCCTGTACTTCCCTGCGCATCCCTTCCTCGCATACCACGGACTGCTCGGAAGCACAGATAGTGCCGTTATCAAACGTTTTGGAATCCAGAATCCGTTTCACAGCCAGTTTCACATCTGCTGTCTTCTCAATATAGGCCGGGCCGTTTCCCGGTCCCACGCCGATAGCGGGAGTTCCCGATGAATATGCGGCTCTTACCATAGCCGAACCGCCCGTAGCCAGTATCATAGAGACGTCCGGGTGGCGCATAAGATTGTCTGTCGCCTGTATGGTCGGAATGGTAATACAGGATACCAGATTTTCATTTCCACCTGCCTCTGCAATGGCCTGACGGATAACCTTTACGGTTTCCAGAATACTGTTTCTTGCGTTGGGGTGGGGAGAAAATACAATGGCATTTCCCGCTTTAATGGCAATCTCTGATTTATACAATGCGGTGGAGGTAGGGTTTGTAGAAGGAATCAGTCCTGCAATCACCCCTACCGGAACTGCGATGGTACGAATTTTATGTTCTTCGTCCCGGCTCAGTTCCCCTATGGTTTTCATATCTTTGATGTGCTGGTATACGCCGTCGCTGGCGAATACGTTTTTGATTACTTTGTCAGCCTCTACGCCGAATCCGGTTTCTTCATGTGCCAGTTTTGCAAGACGCTGTGCATTTCTTACGCCTGCCTGTGCCACAGATTTCACGATTCTGTCCACCTCTGCCTGGCTTTTTGCTGCCAGTTCCTGCTGTGCAGACTTGGCTTTTTCTACCAGTTCGCGTACTTCCTGTACTGACAAAAGGTCTTTGTCATATAACTGCATAATCTACCTCTTTTCTCCGGTAATTTTCAGGATAGCCTCAATCAGTTCCTGCTTCTTGGCAAAGCGGATTTCCTGCGGGGTCAGACCGGTGAGTTTCAGTTTCCGTGCCAGAGTTCTCAGTTTGGCTACGGTCATCTTCCCCATTTCCTCTCTGGTATAAACCAGCTCTGCCTCAACCGGATTTTCTGTCCTGCTCTCTTCGGACTTCTGTACGGGCTGCTCTTTCTGTTCTTCGGCGGGTGTGTTCTCCGGCTCTTCTGCTGATACTTCTGCCGGGGATTCTTCCGGTACCATATCAGCTTTCTTCCGGTGTTCAGGGTGTGCAGTGAGCATGCTCTTTACGTCCTTATCAGGCCGCGGAATCACATGCACGCTTACCACTTCTCCCACTCTTTCGGCTGCAGCCGCTGCGGCATCTGCCGCAGCTTTCACTGCACCTACGTCTCCTTCGATAAGCACAGTCACCAGACCGCCTCTTACCCGAACCACATCTACCAAAAATACATTGGCAGCCTTTAATGCACTGTCCAAAGCCTCTACTGCCGTAAGGTAGCCGTATGTCTCAATCATTCCCAGTGCATTCATGCTTTACCTCCGCCAGGGATGCCGCCTGTTCTTTTCTGCGGCTTTCTCCCTGTTTATTCTTTAGGATTCTCAGCCACAAATTCTACCGCCGCTGCAAAAGCGTCACAGGCAGCCTTGCACGCAGACTGGCTTCCTGTAAGCAGTGCGCCGCCGAAGTTCGTTTCTGATGGCGGTGCGTACAGTACGCACATTTTTACATCTGCTGCTTTTAAAGCGGCATCTACGCCGTACATCGCTTCCAGAGGCGGGGCGATAAGATAAGCCAGGGCCTCTCCTTCCTGAATGCCTGCGCCTTCGGAAAGGTAAGAACCGGTTCTGGAAATGCACTGTGCATAGTAAATAATGGAATCATCTTCGTTTGCGGAAATGAAATATGCCTGATTTTCAATCATGTCCACGCAGGCTTCCAGTCCGCTCCTGACTTCTGCAGGGTTGGGACCTGCCAGAATTCCGATGATCTCTCCTGCCAGTTTGGTATTTGCATTTGCAGCGCCTGCATAGAAACTCTTTGCATAAACCACTTTTACATCTGCTTTTTTCGTTGCTTCATCAAGAGCTGTATAGGTAACATCATCACTGTCCGCCGTAATCAGGGCCAGAGATTTCATTCCCGGCTCCAGATTCAGTTCTTTCGCCATATCCGGGCTCACATTGGGGATAATTTTGGATGCAAGGACTGTAGCTCTTACTGGGTCTCGTTTCATGGATTTTCCTCCTCTTACTCTCTGAATTTATTTTCACTTGCCATAAAGTCTTACAGTTTCAAATCCGTTCCGCTGGCTTTGTTATCCAGAATCTTTTTAATGATATCTGCAATATGGGCGCCAGCCTCAGCCGGTATGGTACCTGCTTTGTGAATGTTGGAAACAACGGTTCTTCTGGCCTCCGGCATTCCCACAGTCGCTTTGTATGCAATGTATGCAGACATGGATTCTGCGGTAATCAGACCGGGACGTTCTCCGATTAATACACAGGTCACGTCAGCGCCTGTAATTTCAGAAACCTGGTCCATAGCGCCTACACGGCCGTATTTTACAAAGAAAGGAACTCCTGTGTCGATTCCGTAACTCTTCAAGCCCTGTTCAATGGCAGGAAGCACATCGCCTACATTGGCTGCAACGGCTGCAGAGCTCAATCCGTCCGATACGAAAATCTGTACCGTTGGGTGCATTTTGCATTTTTCTTTCACGGTTTTTACTGCTTCATCGCTCAGTTTTCTTCCCAAATCCGGACGAGTCAGATATACATCTTTGTTCTCACACTGTGTCTTTACGGAAAACAGTCCCATGCTGTCAATAAAACCCTGGTCCACATCAGAGAATACGGCGTCCTGTGCTGCGGAATGTGCGGCCCGGAACTGCAGTACCGGGTCTGTTTTATATCTTGCCCCCGCCTTGCCGATTCCCAGACGGCAGGGCGCATACTGTTTCAAATCGTAATAAGCTTCTTTATTTACCGGGTTCTCTACCAGATACTGTTTGCGGATATCCACTTCTGTCACATCAGGAATGCAGCCCTCTTCGATTTTCGGCTCTTTACAGCAGGACGCACAGCCTGTAACCGCGGTTTCTTTTTCTTCTTTATTGGAATCCAGATTCATTTCCTGCAGAACCTGTGCAATGATTGTTCTTAAATCGTTTTCGTTTACCAAGATATGCTACCTCCTATTTCAAAAATACTGATGCATCTCCTGCCAGCGGTGTCAGTTTGCCGTCTTTGGAGAATCCCATCTTTTCCAGCCACATATCGAATTCGCGGATTGGGCGAAGTCCGAATACTTCTCTTAAACTGGCCGCTTCGTGATAACCGGTACACTGGTACATCAGCATACAGTCATCGCCTTCCGGAACCCCCATAATGTAGTTGCAGCCTGCCGCCACCAGAAGCGTTGCCAGGTTTTCAATATCGTTCTGGTCCGTCTTCATATGGTTGGTATAGCATGCGTCGCAGCCCATAGGAATACCGGTCAGTTTACCCATAAAATGGTCTTCCAGACCTGCGCGGGTAACCTGTTTGGAGTCGTAGAGATATTCCGGTCCGATGAAGCCAACCACCGTATTCACCAGGAACGGATTGTATTTCTTTGCAAATCCATAGCATCTTGCTTCCATGGTTACCTGGTCCCAGCCGTTATGAGCTTCGGAAGAAAGTTCCGAACCCTGTCCTGTCTCGAAATACATAACGTTGGGGCCTGTGCTGGTGGCTTCTCTCATCATCAGATCATGGGCCTCGTCCAGCATAGCTGCGGTCAGACCAAAGGCTTCATTTCCCTTCTGAGAACCTGCGATAGACTGGAACATCAAATCAATGGGCGCATGCATTTTACGAATAGCCTCCATCTGGGTGGTCACATGGGCCAGTACGCAAATCTGGGTAGGAACTTCCCATTTATTTTTAAATTCATCAAAACTCTTTAAAATTCTCGCTACACTTTCCACAGAATCGTCTACGGGATTCAGACCGATAACCGCATCCCCGCAGCCAAGGCTTAAACCTTCCATGACAGAGGCCATAATACCTTTCGGGTCATCTGTGGTATGGTTTGGCTGCAGACGGGAAGAGAAGGTTCCCGGAAGTCCGATGGTGGTGTTGCAGTGTGCGGAAATCCGGATTTTCTTTGCCGCATAAATCAAATCCAGGTTGCTCATCAGTTTGCAGACAGCTGCTACCATTTCACTGGTAAGACCTCTGGAAGCACGCTTAATCATATCGCCTGTGGTTTCTGTATCCAGAAGCCATTCTCTGAACTCTGCCACGGTTTTATTTTTATGTTCTCTGTAAATCGCCTCGTTTACACCGTCCTGAATGATTCTGGTCACTTCATCCTCTTCATAAGGCACGGCAGGATTGTTCCGCAAATCCTCCAGGGTAATGTGGGAAAGCACTACCTTTGCTGCTACACGCTCTTCTGCTGATTCTGCTGCAATACCTGCCAGCTTGTCACCGGATTTCTCTTCATTGGCTTTTGCCATAACTTCCCGAAGAGATTTAAATTCATATACCTTTCCAAATAATTTAGTTTTAAGAATCAACTCATTTCACCTCTACTTTTCTATGGTTCCCTGCTGCTTTGGCTTCTGCCCTTTCCAGCTTCAGGAATTAAAAATCAGCGTCTTTGTCACCACCGGCACCACATGTCCGTCTGCGACAGGCTCGCCGATGTCAATATAGTCACCGCTTTGTGCATGGATTCCGTCAATACAAATCACATCTTTTTTTCTCTCCATCAGGACGTTGAGTGCGTTCCCCAGAACCTTGGCAATGTCGTTTTCAATGACCAGAATCAGAGGATACGGTCCTTTTATCACCCGCTCGGCCCCTTCCATCACCAGGGCTGCCAGTTCCTGAATCTGCCGGAAACTGGTATGATACTTTCCCGAAAAAGCAATGGCCAGCTGTTCCGGTTCTCCTTCTGATTCATACAAAGCCAATCCCTTCTTCACTGCTTCTGCAAAGAGCACCGGATTTTCTTCGTCCTCCTCGGAAATCTTCAGCACCGGAATGTTTTTTATCGGCAGTTTTTCTCTGGCATAACGGATGGTACTGCCGCTGACGTCCGTGGTATGGGTTCCCGCCCCTACTACCGTGGCCCGTATGGTTTCCGCAGCAGGATAAATTTTGATTTTCTCAAAGGCACTGCAGTTTTTCACTGCCCTTGCCAGGAGGATTCCCACGTCTCCATAACGGAACACCTCCTCTTCTTCATGAAGCATACAATCTGCCACACCGCCGGAAAAGGTTACGGCCTGAATCACCGGCTGGCGGGGCAGAGGCTTTCCGTTATTGGTGTATAGCCCTGCATGAAATCCGTCGGGTTCTTCTATGTACAGAGCCATGGCAAGCTGCTGGGCCATGTATTCGCAAACCCGGTACAGCGTTTTTTCACAGGCACGGTCGCCCACCTGAATCTGAATACCATGGCTTTCTGCCAGCTTCTGAATACTGGGGAAAATATAAGAAATCTTTCCGTTTTCCACCTTGATAAGCCGTCCGCCAATATCCAGACAAGCCGTGCCCTTTGGTATGCCTTTATAAAAAAACGCAATGTTGCTGGTACCGCCGCCAATGTCAATGTTGGCTACAACCTCCCGCTTCTCTTCAGAAAGCCGGTCGCTCCCCGCGCCTTTGGCAGAAAGTACGGATTCCAAATCCGGGCCTGCTGTTGCCACTACAAAATCTCCCGCCATATCGCTGAGGGTTTCCAGTACACGGTTGGCATTCTGCTTTCTGGCCGTTTCTCCTGTGATAATCACAGCACCGGTCTGCAAATCCTCCGGCTTTCTGCCTGCCTTTTCATACTCTTTCCGGATAATCTCCTTTACCTTTGCCGCATCAATCTCCGTCTGGGATTTCAGCGGAGTAAAATAAATACCGCTTCGGTAAAAGACCTCTTTGTTTACAATGCTGATTCTGGGTACTGTATAATTGCTTGCCAGGTTTTCTATGGTCAGCCTGCTGAATATCAACTGGGTGGTAGAAGTCCCAATGTCAATTCCCACACTTAGTATTGTTTCCTGCAAAGACTATCCCTCCCTTTTGCATTCACTTGGAAATACTGATAAAGTCTGCTGTCTCGTTGATAAAATCAAAGCTTACCTCGGTTCCCTTTTCGTCAGAGCGGATTTTCAGGCTTCCGTGCAGCTTGTCCTGCACCATGGTACGGACAATGTTCAGTCCCAGACTGCCTGTCCGCACGTTTTCGGGCTCGAAACCGACGCCGTCATCTGTTACGGTAAGTCTGGAGTACACTTTTCCCTTTTCTATACGAACAGATACATTCCCTTGTTTCCTGTCGCGAAAAGCATATTTCATGCAATTCTGAAGCAGTTCGTTGACAGACAGCGCCACGGAAGTCGCTATCTCAGAATCCACTGTCATGTCTTCTCCCGTAATTTCCAGATTCAGTTTTAAATCTGACTTCAAAAAAGGCTGTACCGCATTGCGCCTGACATTTTCCAGGACTTCCATAAGACTGACACAGGCTTCTCCACTCTGGGAAAGAAGCTGATGTGTGGCTGAAATGGATAAAATCCGACTGATACTTTCGTTTAACACCCGCCGGGTTTCCTCATGCTCTTCTCTTCTGGCCTGAAGCCTTAAAAGGGAAGCTATGGTCTGAAGATTGTTCTTTACCCGGTGGTGCAGTTCCTTCACTGCAACGGATTTCAGCACCAGATTCTTCTCCTGCTCACGATTCCAGGTAATATCCCGGATAATCACCGCAAACGGAATCTCCTTTTTCATCAGGGGAATCTGCCTTACCCGCAGATAATAGTTTCCGCAGTGAACCTCCTTCAGTCGTTCCATGCTGTCTTTGGTGCCGCTCCACTCTGTCAGGCAGATATTTTTGTACTTCTGCCCCAGGATGTCGCTGACATAACCCAGATTCTGAAAAAGTTCCCTTGCGTACAGGTTGCGAAAAGACACCCGTCCCTTGTAGTCCACCAGCAGAAGCGCTTCATCTATGCTCTCTGTGAGCCATTCATTCTCGTTAATCATATGGTTCAGCGGTGTCTCAATGGCTTCATAACTCTTTCCTTCCTCCTGGTTCTCCTCATCCTCTGCAATGCGTTTTTCTCTGATGAGTACCCCGATAACCCGGGAATTGTACTTGATGGGTTCCACGGACTGAATGGTGTAGTTATTTTCCTGTGTCCTTGCTTTCATGTACTTTGTGGCAACTCCCAGACGAAAAGTCCGGGCCACAGCCGGTTCGTTTTCCTCTTTTGCAAGCATGCCCACCACGCTGCTGCGGTAAGCAGAGGGAACTTCCTCCGGCTTTGCTTCTGCCACCACAATGGCGTCCTTATCCTTGCAGGGGCAGTCCACAAAAATATCTGCTGCCTCCAGATTAGCCAGAGGCTGAAGGGTTTGGGCCATCATTTCAATTACCTGAATCTCCTCCTCTGAAAGGTCTGTGTATTCCCTGCAAAGCTGCTGTATCAACTTCTGCATCCTATTTTCCTCTGCGTATCAAAATAATCTCTGCAACTTTTTTCATGGAAATATTCTTTTCCCGGCTGATGTTGCGTATGTAGTCATAAGCCTGCTGTTCAGAAAGTCCATTTTTACTCATAATGACTCCTTTTGCCTGCTCCACCAGGGTTCGGCTTTCCAGCCGCCTGGTTACGCTCTGACACTCCTTTTCCAGCCGCTTCATGGTTCTGTTCCTCTCTACCGCAATCTCAAGCCCCGGCAAAAAAGTTCTCTCATCTACCGGCTTTACAAAATAAGCGCTGACATTGGCCTCCTTTGCTTCCTGGACAAATTCCCGGTCACAGTAGGCCGTGAGAAGCACTACGGCTTCTGCCAGTTTCTCCTCTGCAATAATCTTAGAGGCGGTCAGCCCGTCTAAAAGAGGCATCTTCACGTCCATGATAACCAAATCCGGCTGTTCCTTTCTGCACATTTCCACCACATCAAAGCCGTCTGCTGCCTCGCCTGCCACTGTATATCCTTCCTTTTCCAGAATTTCCTTTAAATCCATTCTGATAATCGGCTCATCGTCTGCAATGATTACTCGCATGTCTCCTGTCCTTCCTTGTACCCTTTATTCCCCGCTGTCCGGGGATAAAAACTCCAGTAATTCTTCAAATCCGGTTCCTGCATAGCTGCTGGTAACAAAAATCTTTCCTGCTCCTGCATTTCTCAAATATTTCTTTGCATCTTCTATCTGCTTTTCCCCTGCCAGGTCACTTTTTGTCACAACTCCGATACAGGGTTTCGCAAAGGTGCTGGAATATCCGGGAGGAAACATGGTGCCTTCCTCATCCGCCTGCTGAACCAGAATAATCAAATCCGCATCTGTGGCCGTAACGGTAAGAGCGCCTCTTAAATAAGTTCGTTCCAGATATTCGCCGGGTGTATCAATCATAGTTCCATTGACCACCTGAATGGTCTGGGTTTTATGGTATTTCAAATCCTCATTGTTTATGTACTGGCACAGGGTTGTCTTCCCGGCCATGGACCGTCCGATGAGAATCACCCTTTTTTGTTTCCTATCCATCTTTCTCTCCTGCCTTTTCCTGCTGTCAGGACCTTGTAATCGGTGCAGGCGCAAATCCCATGGCATCACAGAGCACACTCATGACATCGTGCAGTGCGGCTTCCACTCCTGCTACGTCTCCGGTAATAATCAGGGATCCGTTAAAACGGTCTACAAAACCGATTTTTACGTCTGCGGCCTTGCTTGCCACATCTGCTGCGATGATGGCGGCTTCACTGGGGGTAATGGTAAAAATCCCAATGGCGCCTTCTGCATCAATCAGTCCCATTTTCCCATACAGCGCTTCTACAGGGTGGGGAATCACATGGGCCAGCGTCACCTGCTTGCCCGGAACAAATTCCTGTATAATTCTCTCTTTTTTTTCTTCATACATGACTGTCTGCCTCCCCTTAAATCAGCCGTCCCGTATAGGCTCTTAAAAATACGCCCCGAATATCTTCCTTTGAGCATGCTCTTGGATTCGTCTTTGTGCAGGCGTCCTGATAAGCGGCTTCCACCATCTCATCCAGCACTGCGTCAAAGTCCTCCCTGGAAACCCCCGCTGCTTCAATACTGTCAGGAATATGCAGTTGTTTCATATACTGCTTTGTGGTACGAACAACGCTGAAAGCACTCTGGCGGATACTCGGTCCGTCCAGCCTCAGCACTCTGGCAATTCTGGCATAACGCGCCGCCACTGGCGTCAGCTGCTCGTGGCAGCCTGCGTTAAATGCCATCACATAGGGAAGTAAAATACCGTTTGCCCGTCCATGGGGAATATGGAAATGCGCGCCCAGGGTATGGGCCATTCCATGATTCAGTCCCAGTCCCGCGTTGCTGAATGCAAGTCCCGCCAGGCAGGATGCGTGGTGCATCTCCTGTCTTGCCTGCAAATCGTCAGGATTTTTGTAGACCTTCATCAAATTGCTTCTGACCAGCTTCATCGCTTTCTCAGCCGCAGCGTCGGTAAAATCATTGGCCCCTGTGGATACAAAGGCTTCCACGGCGTGTGTCAGTACGTCAATTCCTGTGTCTGCCGTAACGGCCGGCGGAACAGAACGTACCAGTTCAGCGTCCAGAATCGCTGCGTCAGGAAGCAGTTCATCGGATACCAGCGGATATTTCGCTGACTGCTCCGGGTCGCTGATAACCGAGAACCGGCTGACCTCAGAACCGGTGCCGCTTGTGGTAGGAATGGCAACGAAGATTCTCTTCTTGTCCAGACCGCCCTGTACGGACAGCCAGTTCATGGCTTTCGCCGCGTCAATGGGCGAACCGCCTCCCAGTGCAAATAAAACCTGTGGCTGAAATTCCAGCATTTTTCCAATGCCTTTGGTAACCGTAGCAATGTCCGGGTCAGGCTTTACTTCAGAAAATATCTGATATGCAATCTTCCTTGCTTCCAGCGGTTCTGTCAGATAACTGACTTTCCCGCTTTCATGCATAAACCTGTCCGTTACAATAAACGCCCGGCTGACACCCTGCAGAATTTCGTCCAGCCCGTCTTTCCCCATGAAAATCCGGGTCTTTAAAACAAACTCTCCCAATGTAATCCTCCTTTCTGAAACGAAAAAAGTGCCTGGTTTTCCCTTCGCATCCAATCAATACGAAAAACCAAGACACTCCAACGCTCTTAGATTAATCCATTCGCACCTGCTGCGTCGCAGATACTCCTAAATTGCTGTTATTGTAGCACACGAAAGTGTTTCTGTCAACTTTGTTTAGTTTTTTCCTCTTTTTTTTGTTTTAATATACATTTCCACCATATCTTTTTATCCATTTCAGAAAACTAGTTAGCTAACTTACTTTTTTCTCCGTATTTTCATTTTCTTTTCATACAGTTTTACTTTTTACGCTTCCCGTCTTTACCTTAATTCTTCATCTTCGGACGGAAGAGAATGCTTGCGACGTATCCGAAAATCAAAGCTGCAGAAATTCCCACTGCACTGGCGGTAAATCCTCCCATGAAAAGTCCCAGAAAACCGTGTTCCAGCACAGCCTTCTTCACCCCTTTAAATAAAGTATTGCCAAAACCCAGCAAAGGAACACTGGCTCCGGCTCCTGCAAAAGAAATCAGCTTGTCGTACAATCCCACACTCCCAAGCACTGCTCCGGCACATACCAGAAGCACCATAATTCTTCCCGGCAGCAGCTTTGTCTTTTCCAGAAGAATCTGTACCAGAGCGCAAATCAGCCCGCCTACCCAGAATGCATTTACATAATCCATCTTCTCTTCTCCTCAACAATGTTCTATCACAACAGCCTGGGCAATGCCCGGCACGCTTTTTCCCTCGTTGTAGCTGACCTTGGAGAGCAACGCTCCCGTAGGAACAAAAAGCACCCGCTTCCATTCCCCCTTTTCCACCTTGGGCAGAATATAGCCGGCCAGAGTAACGGCTGCACAGCCGCAACCGCTGCCCCCGGCATGGGTATCCTGGGTATCCGCGTCGAAAATTTCTATGCCGCAGTCCATATGCTGTTTCTCAATATCAAATCCTTTTTCTTTCAGCAAGTCAAACAGAATTCTCTGCCCCACCTGTCCCAAATCCCCGGTGATAATCCGGTCGTAATCTTCTGGAAGCCGGTTAAAATCCATGAGATTCTGATAAATGGAATCACAGACTGCAGGCGCCATACAGGCTCCCATATTCATGGAATCCTTCAGACCAAAGTCCACAATTTTTCCTGTGGTGATTCCCGTAATCCTTGCCTTTCCGCCCTTTGTTCCCAAAATGCAGGCCCCACTTCCCGTCACCGTCCAGGTAGCAGAAAGAGGTCTTTGGCTTCCGTATCCCAGGGGAAAACGGAATTCCTTCTCTGCACTGGCAAAATGACTGGACGTGACTGCTGCCACATATTCTCCATATCCTCCTGCCACAGCCATGGACGCCAGAGAAAGTCCCTCTCCCATAGTTGAGCATGCTCCATACAGACCGTATACCGGAGTATGAAATCCCATAATACCGAAAGAGGAGGCAATGGTCTGCGCCAGTAAATCTCCAGCAAAAATCATCCGCAGCTGCCACTTCTCAATCCCCGCCTTTTCAATCGCCATGGAAACCGCTTCTTTTTGAAGAAAGCTTTCTGCCTCCTCCCAGGATTTGCGGCCAAAAAGTCCGTCCGCTTCTCCTATCCGGTCAAAACACTTCCCCAGAGGACCGTCCCCCTCTTTTTTTCCTACAATAGAGGCTGCGCTTAAAATATGCACGGCCCGTTCAAACTGTACGCTTTGTTTCCCTATCATCTGTTCCATTACACAATCCCCCACATATGCAGAAAGTAATAAATCAGTCCCAGAAAGAATGAGGTTAAAATCCCATAGAGAATCACCGGGCCGGCTATGGTAAAAATTTTACAGCCGATGCCAAAAACCTGTCCTTCCTTCTGGTATTCAATAGCCGGAGCTGCTACGGAATTTGCAAATCCGGTAATAGGCACTAAAGTTCCGGCTCCACCCCATTTTGCCAGCTTGGGATATATGCCGAATCCGGTAAGCAGGACACTGGCCAGTACCAAAAGCAGCGAAGTCCATGCACCGCTTATTTCCTGGTTCATCCCCATGTTTTTGCAGATATTTAAAATCACCTGTCCTGCCACACAAATCAGTCCACCCATGATAAAGGCTCCTGCCATATTCAGAAGCAGGCTGTGGGTAGGTGTTTTTTTCTTTACGTATGCTTCGTATTCCTTGGCTTTTCTCTTTTGCTCTTCACTTTGTGGTGTTGGCATGAGAGGATACCTCCTTTTTGTATTTTGAGAGAGGAACTGTGTCCTTAGAAAACGAACGCTTTCCCACTCTGAGTTAGTGTGTGCGGGTTTTCGATTTTTATTCCAGTTTGTTTTCCCTGGTTATTTCCAGAGAAAAAACTGCAGAAGACTTCCCAAAATCTTTCCCAGGGCTATGGACAGGATAATGAGCGCCGTTCCTTTTTTCAGACCCAGGCGGCGGGACATAATGGCAAAGACATTGACCACTTCGCCCAGCGCAATAATCCAGCTTCCCAAAAAAATGCCAAAGCACAGCGCCATAATTCCCAGAAAAATCTTACCAAAAGGCAGCGAAAACTCATAGACGGATACCAGATTTCCCAAAAAACTGCCCAGCATAAGGCAGGTTTCGTACAAAAGGATGTGATTGGCTGTATGGGTGATTCCTGCAAAACGGGGGATGATACCCAGCTCAATAATAAAAGCGGCGAGCGCGGTAGCTACCACAGCGCCGCCGCAGAAAGCCGCTGCTGCCGCCACAGCTTCACCGGGCCACATCACAGTTTTCCTCCTCTGTTTTTTACCGCTATGAGGGTACGGTTTACATCATCTTCGTATACCCGCATCTGCACCTCCATGGGGGTTGGGTCCTGGGTCAGCTTTCTGTGTCCGAAGTGGTTGAAAAAGAACACTACCCCAATACCGATACCCACGGAATAGCAGAATTCCAAAATGGTATGACCCGTGGAAATTTCCCCGGTAAACTGACGGTAAAGCTGAAAAAACAAACCAGACATATTTACATCTGTATTAAAGGTCATAATGGAAAAAGCGCCTCCAAAGAAGGTCAATACACATACCAGAACTGTTTTCAGCCAGCTTATCCACTTTCTGGGTTGATTTTCCCCCTCATAAGTTACAATAAAATCCGCTTCTCCAATATGAGTCACGTCTACGTTTGGTTCCGCTTTTGCCACTGCGCAGACCAGGTCTGCCGCGGAAATCACATACCGCCCCGGCTTTTCATCGGGAATGGAAAACACTTTGCGGATTTTGTTGCGGTTTAACACTTTAGAATCCCCGCAGGCCAGCTTGGCCACATCCTGCAGATACACCTCCGGCTGATAGACTTCTACATTTTTCTCTGTCTGTATATATAAAATTTCACTCATCTGACAGCCTCCTTGCTTTTGCTTTGGAGATTAGTATGGCTGATTTTCCGTAAAATATGCCTTTTTGTGCCTAGAGATTTGCCCGCAGTCTGTTTAAAATTTTTTTCTCCATGCGGGAAACCTGTACCTGAGACATTCCCATCTGCTGCGCAATGCTGCTCTGGGTTCTGTCCTGAAAGAAGCGCAGGTAAATCAATTCTCGCTCTTTGCGGTCCAAAGTTCCGAGAGCCTGTTCTAAAAACATACGGTTCACCACCATTTCCTGCTGGTTTTCCTCCAAAGGCAGCTTGTCCTCCAGCGAAATTTCATTTCCTTCGCTTTGGTAAATGGTTTTCTGCAGAGATTCCACCTGTCCCTGAGAGTCCATGGCCAGTACCAGCTCCTCTCTGGTGATTCCAAGTTCCCGGGCAATTTCTTCCATCCGGGGCTCTTTCCCCTCCTTGAGGAAAAGTTCTTCCCGGACCGTGTAGGCTTTAGCCGCAGTTTCCTTTAAAGACCGGCTGACTTTTACCATGCCGTCATCTCTTAAAAACCGCTTGATTTCTCCGGTTATCATAGGCACGGCATATGTGGAAAACCGCACATCATAGGAAGTATCAAATTTGTCAATGGCCTTTAAAAGACCGATACATCCAATCTGTATCAAATCCTCCATCTCCACGCCCCGGTTCTGAAACCTTCTGGCAATGCTGTGAACCAGTCCCATATTGTTTTCTGTCAGTATCTCTCTTGCTCTCTTATCTCCCTGGTGCGCGCGCCCGATAAGGGCAAGAATCTCATCCATATAACCTCCTACTCAAAAACCGAATTCTGCCTTCCGATGATTTTTTTCATGGTTACGGATGTGCCCCTGCCCGGACAGGATTCCACCGATACTCGGTCCATAAAGGCCTCCATAAAGGCAAACCCCATACCGGAGCGGTCCTGTTCCGGCTTCGTGGTAAAAAGAGGTTCCATGGCCCTTTTCACATCCTCGATGCCTTTTCCCGTATCCCGGATAATGACTGTCAGTTCTTTATTCTGACAGAAGCACTCAATGCGGATAAGCTCTGTTTCTTTCTCGTATGCATGGACAATACAATTGGTAATGGCCTCAGACACTGCGGTTTTAATATCCGCCACCTCCTCCAAAGTAGGATTCAGTTGAGTGGCAAAGGCCGCCACAGCTATTCTGGCCAGCCCTTCATTGCAGGAACGGCTCTCCACTTCCAGCACCATTTTGTTTTTATGTTCCATTCTTCTCCCCTCCTATCGCATCTTGCGGTTCCATACCGCTTCCTGGCTGATTTCAATGTGTTTATAAATCCCGGAAAGCTGCATAATGCGCCAGATTCTATCGTTGACATGAATGGCGCTTACTGTGCCTCCGCAGCAGCTTAAAAGCCGCTTTCTTCCCATAATCATACCGATTCCCGAACTGTCCATAAAGGTTGTGGCAGAGAAATCAAAGACCAGCTGGCGGACAATCCCCTTTTCCAGCTCCTGATCCAATGTCTCTGTTATCTGCTCTGCAAAATGATGATCCAGTTCTCTGGGCACATAGACAATCAGCCGATTTCCCCGTTTTACCATGTTTTCTTCCATTCTTTCTTCCCCTTTCTGCAATCACTTTCCCTGCTGTGCCAATAGGTCTGTCTTTGTAGTTAAGAAGAAAAGGACGCATACTCTTTCGTATGCGCCCTTTTCTTCAAGGTTTCTCTGTTGTTTTCTATTCTTCGCCGTCCTGAGTTACAGGTTCTCCTGTGCTCTGCCCGGACTGGGCGTCATCATCCCCGGAGTTTCCTGCCGTCTGACCGCCGTTGGCCTGCATATAGTCTGCAGCGTCCTGGGCGGTATCGGTTCCCGGATACTCGTCTATGATTTTCTGATACCATTTGTTGGCATTTTCCGTATCGCCTTTCTTGTCATAAGCCTGAGCCAGGTTAAACATGGTATCGCTATCCTGTTCTCCGATGTTCAAAGCCTTTTCCAGATTGGAAATTGCTGTATCATAATCCCCGGATTCCATAGCAGAAGCCGCTTCATTTTCATAATTAGACTTCACGGTACTGCCGATTTCGCTCATCATACTGTCATACATACTTTTCGCCTCTACGGAAAGCGACTCTGCATTGACACCCTCTATGGCATTGGCTGCTGTGCTGTAGCTGCCCTCCCGGTAAGCCTGCCATGCTTTTATAAGGTTTTCGTAGCCGGAAGCCTTTGTATTTGCCTGCTCAATCTGGCTTTGCGCTGTGCTGACAGAATCTGTAGAAGCGTCCATCTCTTCCTGCATGCGGTCTAACTCCGCAGACAAAGTTGCCATTTTATCGCTGTATTCCACCACCTTTTTGTTGGCTTCCTGATTGATTTTCTGGGTTTTGGCCGGCACCACCAGAAACCACAGGGCTGCGGCTCCTACCAGGAGTCCCAGAACCAGATTTACCAGAGTATTGGTAATCGACTTTTCCCGGTACTCCGGAGGCTGGATAATGGTATCATTTCCCGAACGGTAAACCACACTTCCATCCTGCTTTTCCACTTCCTTTTCCTTCATCTTAAATCTGGAATCCAGATTGGTTGCACGGCCGGTCTGTTCCTCGATTTCTCTTAAAAACCGCAGGGTGGTGGTATTGGTTTTATCAATGCGGGCTGCAGCTTTTAATCGCTTTCTTGCCTTTTCGTACTCCCCTTCCTTCATGTAAATCAACGCCAAAAGGTGGTACCCCTTAATCAGCTTGGGGTTGTTGGAAAGCACTTTTTTCAGCTGTATCTTCGCCATATCGGGATTGTCATCTCTGCAGTATTCCAGACACTGATTATACTTTTTAATACTGGTGTTAATCATATCCAGACGGTTGGCGTTCTTCTGCAGTTTATCAATATACCCGGAAGCAGGATTTCCCTCAGGCATCATATTTTTGCTGATAACCCACTGGCTTAAAGCTGCCACTACTTCCCCTGTTTCAAAATAAACCAGTCCCAGCAGATTTCTGGCCTGAATATTCAGCTTATTCATTTTCAGACTT
Organism: Blautia hansenii; assembly: GCF_013304445.1. Lineage (GTDB taxonomy): Bacteria > Bacillota > Clostridia > Lachnospirales > Lachnospiraceae > Blautia. The sequence goes on along the minus strand of NZ_JAAITA010000003.1, from coordinate 91,490 downwards.
CGCTTCAGACAGGTAATGGCTCCTGACAAATCCCGAATCTGGGCTTTTTCCAACCCCTGATTATAATACAGACCGGACAGGGCATAGACCTTTTTCAAGGCCTTCACATTGCACCCGCACTTTGGGCAATAGTCCGAAGCCGTCAGTTGTGCATGACATACAATACAATTCATAATCTTCTCCTATTTATCCGAAGTGCTTTCGTTCTCTTTCAGCATTTCTTTCAGAACATCTATGACGTCTGTCAAATCCTGTTGGTAAATGGCCCCTTCTGCGTCGTCCACATCAAGACAGGGCTGGAATTTCTTCAGTTCTTCCTCATAATTTATCATGTATATTCCTCCTTACATAATCCTTAATCTCCCCCGCCAGATACAGTGAACCTACCACAAACAACAGGCCGTCTCCCTTCTTTTCATAAGCCAGTTCGAAGGCTTTCCCCGGATTTGGCTCTACAAACACCTGACTGCAGCCGTTTAAGCGGAACAGTTCTGCCAGTTCCTTTGCAGACTGCTTTCTGCTGCCCCAGATTTCCGTAGTTACCACATTGGCAAACTGCAGGCCTTTGCAGACTCTCTTTATCATATCGGGAAATTCCTTGTCCGCCACAGTAGAAAATAACAGAGTAATCGGATACTCCTTCTGGAAATAAGACACGGTTTCCACAAATCTGGCGATACCGTCTTCGTTATGTGCGCCGTCTACAATGACGCCCGGAAGAATGGTCTCCATGCGCCCCTGCCATTTTGCGCCGCCAATGCCTTTTATCAGAGTTTCTTTTTCCAGACCATGCTCCTCTCTCAGCACGCCCATGGTTTCCAGTGCCAGTGCCGCATTCATCATCTGGTATCTGGCAATAAATGGAACGAAAAGCTCTGTTTCGCCATAAACCCCGGAAGCAGACAAAAAGCGAATTCCCTCCGGTGTGTAATTCAGCAGCTTCTGCCGGCTTTCCTTCACCTCATACCAGGGACAGCCCAGTTCTTCCGCTCTGGCTTTTATCACCTCTGCCGCCTCTTTCCGGTTGCCGTCAAAAATGACAGGTACTCCTTTTTTCATAATACCCGCTTTCTCTCCTGCAATTTTCTCAATGGTGTCGCCCAGATATTCCACATGGTCCAGACTGATGGATGTAATCACGCAGGCCATGGGAGAAAGCACGGAATTGGTGGCATCCAGCCTTCCGCCCAGTCCGGTTTCCAGAACAATGTAATCCACATCCTCCTGTTTAAACACAATCATTCCCATCAGAAACAGAAATTCAAAATAGGTGGGGTGATAATCCCCCTCCTCTACCAGACGGTCAGCCAGATTCTTTACTTCCGTAAATGCCTCTGTAAATCTCTGGTCTGAAATCATGACTTCATTAATCTGAAACCGTTCATTGATTTTCACCAGATGAGGGGAGGTAAAAAGGCCGCAGCGAAATCCTCCCTGTTCCAGCATGGAGGACAGAAAAGCACAGACGCTTCCCTTTCCGTTGGTTCCCGCTACATGAATAATTTTTCTATCTTTATCAGGACTGCCCAGAAGGTCCAGACATTTCCTGGTGTGCTCTAATTTATTTTTCGTTGTAAATTTCGGTATATTCTCAATATAAGCCACTGCTTCTTCGTATGTAAACAAGATAGTTCCTCCTGTCTTTTGCCTCTAATGCAAAGTACCACTTCACTGTAATGGAGCGCCATACCCTTCGGTACGGTCACTTACCATTATAATGAAGTGGTGACAATATGCAAGCAAATTATGTCGGTTTGCTAAAAAGTTTTTCGCTTTATTCTTCCTTTTCCGTCTGGCTCTCTTCTGTCACTTCCGTCTCCGGCTCTTCGGTGCGGATGGGTTCCAGGACAGCCTGGTTACTGCCCTCTGCGGGCTCATGATAAATATATTTCTCTGTTCTCGTGAGAACTCTGTGGGTGGAACTGTTGCTTCGGATGGCAATATCCACCGTATCGTTTTCCTTCAGTTCTGTATCCAGAAGCAGCAGCGTATTCTCATCTACAAAGTTGGCTGCCACCAGTTCGCCGTTGACCTCCAAAAAGGCCGACTGGGTCAGGTTTTTACCCTTGATATAATACTGTCCGTCGGAAATTTTCTCTATGCTGTCAAGCTGTGCATCTTCCACACCCAGATGCATTTTCACCCGTTCAAAAGGATTTTTGCCTCCGTAGACATACTTCTCTCCATACAGAATGTCATACTGCAGCATTTCCAAATCCACCTGATAATTCTTAGTATTTCTTCTGGCTTGATGGAAGCGGAATACATTGCCCTCGTGAATGCCTACCCGGTCCATGACCTCTGCGGCCATCTGATAAGCGGCCAGGTTTTTATCTTGCTTCTCCAGCCCCATGTTATCCCAGATAACATACTCGGTCTGGAAAAGGTATTTATTCTTCACATCCGTAACGGTCAGTCCCATGGTGGGCAGATGGTCGCCGTACATAACCAGCACCACATCTTCGTCCAGCTTGGACAGTTCATCGGTCAGTTCTTTTATAAACTGGTCCATTTCATAAATCTGGTTGCAGTAATACTCCCATTTATAATTTTCTGCCTGACTGCTGGCGCCGCTGACCGTAATCTTGGGATTTTCCAACACAGGTTCTTCCGGATAATCCCCATGTCCCTGCACAGAAATGGTATACACGTAATCCGGCCCTTCTGTAGACTCCATGGCCTGCAGGATATACTTGGTCAGGTTATGGTCTCTCACCCAGTCATTGGGATTCGTATCGTCCTGTTCTGACATATACTCCTCAGACGTAAAACTGTCAAAGCCAAGATTGGCAAATACATTTTTTCTTCCGTAGAAGTTCGCCTCATTATTATGAATGGCATGGGTTCCATATCCCAGACTTTTCAGCACGTACGCTGCGCTCTCACAGGTGGTTTCCTTCAAAATACTCTTGTAGGGATATTCTCCTGGTCCGAAATAGCGCATACTCATGCCGGTAATGGATTCAAACTCCGTATTTGCCGTACCGGCTCCTACGGAAGGAACCTTAAAATACCCCGAAGAATATTCCTGCATAAGTTTGCGGAAATTAGGAATAGGATCTTCGGAAATATTCAGATACTCCACCAGTTCCGGGTCAAAAAAGGATTCCAACTGCAAAAACAGAATATTGGGTCTTTTCTCTCCCGTTTCCGGCAGACTTTCCTCGCTTTTCACAATGTTTTCCACAGCTTCTTCTGAATAATCTCTTGGAAGCCCAATCCCTGTATTGAAAACTGTAGTAGCCAGACAGTACGGATATCCATAATCTTCATAAGCAAAGGCGATATTTCCGAAATAATTCGATAACACCCTTTTTTCCAGCGCCAGCTTCGTAGTACCTGCAAAAGCAGCAATTCCCACGGCAATCAGAGGAATATTCAGCTTATAACGCATTTTCCCCTGATATCTGGGTCCTTTGAAAAACAGGATAATGAGCCCGATAACTGCCAGCACTGCCACAATGACCACTACCACGAAAAAGAAAGGGGACAGATATCTGTCCGCAATCTGAAACGCATCGGTAATCAAATGCAAATCCGGTCCCGTAAACGGAGTTACACGGTTGCTCAACAGTACACCGTTAATAATACCCAGTCCCATCCAGAAGATAAAAAGAATGGTTCTCCAGAACACTCTTCTTCTGAACAGATACACAATCAGCGTTGTTGTAAAAATTAAAAAGGCATTATAAAGGAACACCAGAGGGCGTTCCTTCATAAAATCCACGGCTTCCCAGAGGGAATGTCTGGAAATTGCCTCGATAAAGAAGTATCCGATGCAGACGGCCAGCATCTGCAGCGGAACGGAAAACATATTAAGATACTCAATACTTAATATCTTTCTGGTTTCTTTCATAGCGTTCTTCTCCTTAATCAGGGCTGAAGCTGTGCAAGTCTTAACTTCACCTGTTCCATCATATTGGTATAACGCTCTAATTTCTCGCGTTCTTCGGCTACCTTGCTTTCCGGTGCCTTACTGATGAAACGTTCATTCTTCAGCATACCATTTACGCGCGCAAGCTCTTTTTCCAGTTTTTCCTCTTCTTTTTTCAGTCTTTCGATTTCCTTCTCAATATCCACCAGTTCGGCAAAAGGCATGTAAATCACAGCTTCTGAGGTCACTGCGGACACCGCGTCGTCTGCAATGCCTGTCTTGTCTGCCTGTACCAGCACTTCGCTGGCATAACCAAGAGAGGCAAAGAAAACTTTTCCGTTTTCAAATACTTCTCTTACCCCTTCGTTTTCAGACACTACATAAACTTTTGCTTTCTTGCTTGGCGGTACATTCATGCCTGTGCGGACATTACGGATACTTCTTACCGCCTCTTTCATCATTTCCACAGCTTCTTCGTCTGCTGTGAAATTCCATGCTTCTGTAAATTCCGGCCAGGAAGAAATCATAATGGATTCTTCTTCCGGACACAAAGTGCAGAAAATTTCCTCTGTGATAAACGGCATGTATGGGTGCAGCAGTTTTAATGCATTGGCCAGAACCGTCTTCAAAGTCCACAGAGCCGCGGCTTTTGTGGTGTCTTCTTCGCTGTAAAGACGGGGTTTCACCATTTCAATATACCAGTCACAGAATTCCTCCCAGATGAAGTCGTAAACCTTCTGTACGGCAATACCCAGTTCGTATTTGTCCAGATTCTCTGTCACATCTTTGGCCAGTGTATTGACTTTGGAGAGAATCCACTTGTCTGCGCCGGTCAGTACAGATAAATCAATGTCTGCCGGAACCTCTGCTTTTTCCAGGTTCATCATAATAAATCTGGAGGCATTCCATACCTTATTGGCAAAGTTTCTGCTGGCTTCGACCCTCTCCCAGTAGAAACGCATGTCATTTCCAGGCGCATTTCCTGTCATCAGAGTCAGACGCAGGGCGTCGGCGCCGTATTTGTCGATGACTTCCAGCGGGTCAATGCCGTTTCCAAGGGATTTGCTCATCTTGCGTCCCTGGGAATCTCTTACCAGACCATGAATCAGCACATGATGGAACGGTGTCTTTCCTGTCTGTTCCAGACCGGAGAATACCATACGGATAACCCAGAAGAAAATAATATCATATCCGGTTACCAGTACGTCTGTCGGATAGAAGTAATCCAGTTCCTCTGTGTTTTCCGGCCAGCCAAGGGTAGAGAAGGGCCACAGTGCAGAGGAGAACCAGGTATCCAGGGTATCCTCGTCCTGATGCAGGTGGGTGCAGCCGCATTTTGGGCATTTTTCCGGCATTTCTCCTGCCACAACAGTCTCCCCGCATTCCTCGCAGTAGTAGGCCGGGATTCTGTGTCCCCACCAGAGCTGACGGGAAATACACCAGTCTCTGATATTTTCCAGCCAGTGCATATAAATCTTGTCAAAACGCTCCGGCACAAATTTCAGATTACCGTCCTGTAAAGTCTGAATAGCCGCTTCGCCCATTTCCTTCATGCGGACAAACCACTGCGGTTTAATCATAGGTTCTACCGTAGTCTTACAGCGGTCATGGGTTCCTACGCTATGGGAATGAGGAACTACTTTCACCAGAAGTCCCAGCTCCTTTAAGTCCTCTACCATGGCCTTTCTGGCTTCGTAGCGGTCCATACCTGCGTATTTGCCGCCCAGTTCATTGATGGTAGCGTCATCGTTCATGATATTGATTTCCGGAAGGTTGTGTCTCTTTCCTACCTCAAAGTCATTGGGGTCATGGGCCGGAGTAATCTTCACACAGCCGGTTCCGAATTCTTTGTCTACATATTCGTCTGCCACAACCGGAATTTCTCTCTCTGTCAGCGGCAGCTTCAGCATTTTGCCTACCAGGTCTTTGTAACGCTCGTCTTCCGGATTTACCGCGACTGCAGTATCTCCTAAAAGGGTTTCCGGACGTGTGGTTGCGATTTCTACGAATTTTCCTTCTTCGCCCACTACCGGATAATTGATGTGCCAGAAAAATCCGTCCTGGTCCTCATGCTCTACCTCTGCGTCAGAAATAGAGGTCTGACATACCGGACACCAGTTGATGATTCTGGAGCCTTTGTAAATATAGCCTTTTTCGTACAGTTTGATGAAAACTTCCTGCACCGCTTTGGAACAGCCCTCGTCCATGGTAAAACGCTCTCTGTCCCAGTCTGCGGAAGCACCCAGTTTCTTCAGCTGGTTGATAATTTTTCCGCCGTACTCTTCTTTCCATTCCCAGGCATGTTTTAAAAATTCTTCTCTTCCGATTTCGTTCTTGTCAATGCCCTGCTCTTTCAGCTTCTCGATTACCTTTACCTCAGTGGCAATAGCTGCATGGTCGGTTCCCGGCTGCCAGAGGGCTTCGTATCCCTGCATTCTCTTAAAACGGATGAGAATATCCTGCATGGTTTCATCCAGGGCATGTCCCATGTGCAGCTGTCCCGTAACGTTTGGCGGGGGCATAACAATGGTAAATGGTTTTTTGTCTCTGTTTACCTGGGCATGGAAGTATTTGTTGTCCAGCCATTTCTGGTAAATACGGTCTTCCAGCCCTTTCGGGTCATAAGTTTTTGCAAGTTCTTTGCTCATAGTTCCTCCTCTTTGCGGTTATTGGAGACTGCTTTGGAATTTTCTGCAAACAAAAAGCCCCTCCATAACCATCTTTCAAAAAATAGTTACAAAGGGCGACTGTCATCGCGGTACCACCTTTATTTATCACTCTGAAGTCCCTTAACGCAGACGACGCGTGGAAACCTACCAAACCCTTTTCTCTACTTTTTTCTGTATCAAGCCGATTCTTCAGTTCCCCGGTTCAAAAGCTACCTTCCGTCTCTTCCCTCCCAGACAATCTTTCAGCCGGTGAATTGTCCTCTCTGCCGGTTTCCAAGACGTACTCCTCTTTCTCATCACCTTTTTCTGAAAAATATCATAAGCACAAAGCCCGTCTTTGTCAAGACGGGAAATTCTAAAATCTTTCTAATCTTCCTGCTTTCTTCTTACTTTCCATGTTCAATTTCTGTGCATTGTGTTACAATGAGCGGAGAAAAATAAAATCTATATAAAGTGCTTTTACTTTATATTCAGGAGGTAACCATATGAGCAAAACAAAAAAAATCCTGAAAGCCGTGGGGATTCTGCTTTTATTTGCAGTAATTCTGCTGATTATCGGCATTGTCTGGCTGACCATTCGGGAATACCGTCCAAAAGCCGTGGAAACGCTGACTCCCCCTTCCGGCGTCCGTACGATTTCCAATGAAGATACCTTCCGCGTGATGACCTTTAACACAGGGTACGCAGGACTGGATAAAACCGAAGATTTCTTCATGGACGGCGGTCATGAAGTACAGCCGGACAGTCAGGAACAGGTAGAGGACAACTTAAAGGGCATTGGGGAAATTCTCTCTGCCAATCCTGCAGATGCCTATTTTCTGCAGGAAGTAGACACCGATTCCAAACGCTCTTATCATCTGAATGAAGAAACGTATTACGAAAATATCCTGGACATGGACGGTGTGCTGGCTTACAACTTTAAATGCGATTTTGTTCCCTATCCCCTGCCACCTATCGGAAAGGTAAACAGCGGAATTTTAACGCTTACGGATTTACATACTTCTTCCGCTTCCAGAATCTCTCTGCCGGAATCCTTCTCCTGGCCGGTGAAAACCTGCAATCTGAAACGGTGTATGCTGGAGACCCGTATTCCTTTAAAGGGTACCGAGGCTGAACTGGTTCTGATTAATTTCCACCTGGAAGCCTATGACAGTGGGGAGGGCAAAGCAGCCCAGAGCAAAATGCTGGCAGAAAAACTGGCTCAGGAATACGCTGCGGGAAATTATGTCATTGCAGGAGGCGACTTTAACCAGACGTTTGAAGGCATGGATACCTATCCCATACACAACAGCGAAAGCTGGGTTCCCGGCACTATCGGTCAGGACGACCTGCCGGAACATTTTTCTTTTGCCACCGATGACAGCTATCCTACCTGCCGCCTGTTAAACGCCCCCTATACCGGCTCTTACGAAACTTCTCAGGTGTATGTTCTGGACGGCTTTATTGTGTCTGATAATTTAAACGTTTCTGATGTTTCTGTTGTCAATACGGATTTCGCCTACACAGACCATCAGCCTGTTATGCTGGAAGTGGAGTTCCAATAGGAACTCCACTTCTTTTCGTCTCTCTTTAATTTTTTATGCAAATAATTTCTCTGCCACCTGAATCAGATATTCCGTGTCTTTCACCCCTACTGTTTCATAAGGAGAGTGCATAGCAAGCTGCGGCAAGCCAATATCTACTGCATTCAATGCCACTTTCGTGTTAGAAATATTTCCCAGTGTGGAACCGCCCAAAATATCAGAACGGTTGGTAAAGGTCTGACAGGGAACTTCCGCCTGCTGGCACAAATCCTTAAACATGGCTGCTGAAACGCCGTCTGTGCAGTATTTCTGGTTTGCGCTGTACTTGATAACAATACCTTCGTTTAAGTACGGGCGGTTTACCGGGTCCGCCTTTTCTGTATAATTTGGATGAACTGCATGGGCATTGTCCGCAGATACCATAAAGCTGCCTGCCAGATATCTGAGGTAATCCTCATAATCCCCTCCCAGAGCCCGGTTAACGCGCACCAGCACATCATACAGGAAGGTAGACGCTGCCCCCTGCTTCGTACCGCTTCCTACTTCCTCATTGTCCAGTACACAGTGTACCCCCATATATTCCTGCTTCTCTCCTGCCAGGAATCCCTTTAAGGAAGAAAAGGCACACTGCAAATCATCCAGTCGTCCTATGGAAACATATTCCTCATTTGCTCCCCAGATACTTCCCTTTTCTCTGTTATACAGGAACAAATCATGTCCCAGAATATCCTCTGCTTTTACACCCGCTGCTTCGGCTACCGTCTTCATAAACGTATCCTTTGCCGCAATATCACCGAAAAGAGGCAGTAAATCCTTCTGTGCATTGTACTTGTATCCATCATTCACTTCCCGGTTCATGTGAATCGCCAGGTTTGGAATCATAAGTAAATCTCTGTCTACGTCTACCAGTTTTGTCACCAGTTTTCCGTTTTCTTTCACAATAATACGTCCTGCCACAGACAACGGTCTGTCAAACCATGGGGCGCAAATCATACCGCCATACCGCTCCACATTCAGCTTTACATACTTGTTGTCCACAGTCATTTCCGGATTTTCTTTCATTTTAAAGCTGGGAGAATCGCTGTGACTTGCCATAATGCGGAAGCCTTTCATCTCTCCTTCGGGTACAGCCAGGGCAATGAGCGAAGAGTCATTTCTGGTAACAAAATATTTTCCACCCTTTTGTACTGTCCATTTATCCGTTTCCTTTAATTCCACATAGCCTGCCTTTTCCAGTTCTTCCTTCATGACCGCTACTGCATGAAAGCAGGTCGGGCTTTTCTCAATAAACTGAATCAATTCTTTTGCTGTTTCTTTATACATCTTTCTACCTCCTGAAACACAGCAGGGGACTGCTGCCGCAATCCCCCTGTAATTTTTATTTATTTGTACGTTTTGCAATAACCGGCATAATAAAGCCCAGTCCGATAAGTACGAACGGTGTTACAATATTCAGTACCAGCTGGAAGGTATCTTCGGAATAGATACCCAGAATACATGCGATTGCTGTAAAGGCAAAGCACCATACACCAAAGACAATACCGACTGTCTTATTCTTTACAAAGCGGTATTCTGCATGGAATTTGTCTCCCGCTTTCTTCAGAGCAATGTATGCGGCAAATACCCACAGATAACGCAGAGGCATACATACAGAGTTTACTTTTACCAGCCATTTTACCAGTACGTCTACGCTTTCAATACCAAAAGCCGGAACGACAATGAGAATGGATACAATCACGGTAACCATTTTGTGTCCGTTTGTATAAGTACCGTATTTATTCTGTTTGAACAGAGCCTTTGGAATATATCTTTCATCTGCGCTGTCCAGAAGCATACGAAGAGGCGCATCAATAGACAGAATCAAAACTGCAAACTGTCCGATTAAGTTTGTAATGGCATATACCACTACAAAGAAATCGCCTACATGATAATATTCGCCCAGAGTCTGGAATGCATAATAAGCACCGTTTGTCATCAGGTCTTCCGGAATGTTGTTGGAATCGAACATCATGCCCAGGGCAATGGTTCCCAGAACAGCACACACAGTAACCATAATGGCCAGGGTAATCATACCTTTTGAGAAATCCTTAGAAGGATTTTTCATCTTGTTTACATAAGGTGAAATCTTCTCACATCCGCCTACGGCAAATACCAGAATAGACAGGTTTAAGAAGAACTTGCTGTCAAAGGTCGGCATAAAGGTTTTGATGGACCAGTCAATATTTCTGACATCTGCCCCTGTAATAGCCGGTGCTGCAATCATCATCACGATAAACAGCAGAGACATAACAAACATGGTAGAACCTGCTAAAGAAGTAAGTTTCTTCAGTACTCCGATACCTCTTGATGCTACCCATACTGCAAACAGGAACAATACCAGACAGATAACAGCCAGAACTCTGACGTTCATCTGGCTGACTCTGGCATCTCTGAAAATAGCCCAGCTTGCCGCAATAACAGAACCATTCGGCTTCTGTGAAATATAAGGCATATGCACAATCCAGTAAGTCCATCCTGCCAGATAAGCCATTCTCGGTCCGATTGTTTCCAGAATCCATGAGCTGACACCGCCGCCGGCATCTTTAAATGCGCTTCCCATTTCGCCTACCATTAACGCATATGGTACAAAATACACCGCAAAAATAAGTGCCCATGAAACGATTGCTTTTAAGCCGCCGTATTCAGAAAACCCATTTATGACATTTCCGAATCCCCACACAGTGGAAAAGGCCATAAAAGCAAGACTGTACCACATAATCTTCTTTTCACTTTCGTGGTTACTCATCACTTTTTCTCCTTAACTATGATTTTTTTGACGCTTTGTGATTATACTCAAAAAAGCGTCTAATTATAGTCAAATTTTAACTGCCATTCGGCATTTTTCACTTTCTGCTTCTTTCTCACTCCGTATTTTTCGGCATTTTCACGCTTTAACACTTTGCATTTTCAGCTAACGCCATGGCAATTTTTTCCGGTTTTATGGGCATTTCCTGTACGCGGACACCTACGGCATGATACACAGCGTTGGCAATGGCCGGACAAGGGGTGTTGATAACGATTTCTCCGATAGACTTTGCGCCAAAGGGGTGGGATTTCTCATAACTCGGGGCAAAATCCACCCGGATTTTCCGAATATCCGTACGACTGGGAATCTTATACTGCATAAAGGAATTGTTCCGCAGCTGTCCCTTTTCATTATATTGGATATCCTCGTACAAGGCCATACCGATTCCCTGAGCCAGACCACCCTCGGTCTGCACTCTTGCCAGATTTGGATTAATCGGGGTTCCGCAATCCACCACTGCCACATAGTCCAGTAGTTCCACACTTCCGGTTTCCTTATCCACTTCCACTTCTGCCATACCTACCATAAAAGGCGGCGGGGAAATTTTAGAAGAATGGTTCACTGTCACATGGAGAGATTCATTGTTTCCGCAGGTTCCCCTTACGGCAATGTCCTGCAGAGAGACTTCTCTTCCCCCATCCAGTGCATAAACTCTCTTTCCGTCAAAATCCACATCTTTTGCTGCCAATTCCAGCATTTCCGCTCCCAGCCCCTTAATTTTTTCTCTCAACTGTCCGCAGGCATCTGACACAGCCATTCCCGTTACATAAGTGGTTGCAGAAGCATAGGAACCTGAATCATAGGGAGAAATATCCGTATCCACACCAAACACTACAATATTTTCCAGTTCCGTTTCCAACACATCTGCTGCCATCTGGGCCAAAATCGTATCACAGCCGGTTCCCATATCCGTAGCGCCAAGACTCAGCGTATAGGAGCCGTCCTCCCCCAGCTTGATGGTTGCGCCGCCTACATCCACGCCTGCAATGGCAGAACCCTGCATGGCCAGAGCAACCCCTACACCGCGGACTTTTCCATTGCCCATATCCCGGCGGGGATATTTTTCGTCCCATCCCATCATGGCTTTTGCCTTTTCCATACATTGATCCAGCGTACAGCTGGTTACCCATGGACTTCCGTCGTATCCGATAAATTTTCCGCCTTCTTTTGACATATTGATTTCCCGGAAACGCACGGGATCCATATTCATCTGCTCTGCCAGTTCATCCACGGCCGATTCCACAGCAAAGATTCCCTGGGTCGCCCCGTAACCCCGGTAAGCGCCTGCAGACATATGGTTCGTATACACCACGTCATAAGCAAAACGGTATGCTTCTGTATTTCCGTACATGCCAAGAGGCTTGTGCCCGGACAGCCCTACCGTTGTAGGACCGTGCTCTCCATACGCACCGGTATTGGATAACGTATAAATATCAATAGCTTTTAAAATCCCCTGCTCATCAGCGCCCAGACGCACAGACACTTCCATTTCATGACGAGGGGAAGAACAAATCTGGGACTCATATCTGGAAAAAATCATTTTTGCCGGACGTTTTGTTTTCAAGGTTACAAGAGCCGGATACACTTCTGCTACCGAAGTCTGCTTGGCTCCGAAGCCTCCGCCGATTCTGGGCTTAATAACTCTTACATTAGAAGCGCCGATACCCAGGGCACGTCCCAAAATTCTCCGGATATGAAAAGGTACCTGGGTGGAAGCCACCACATTCAGTCTGCCGAAATAATCCAGATACGTATAGGCGCGGAAAGTCTCCATCATGGCCTGCTGATTGGCTTTTGTATGATAGGTTTTCTCCACCACATATTTACATTCTTTTAGCACAGCATCCACATCTCCCAGCGTTTCCACCTTAGATGCACAGAGATTCCTCTTATTGTCCGCCCCCACAGGCACCTTGGATTCCCAGTTTTCTTCCGGGTGCAGCAGCACCGGATTATCTTTCGCCTTATGAAAATCCAGTACGGGCTCCAGAAGTTCATAGCGCACTTTGATGATTTTCATGGCCTTGTCTACTGCTTTTTCTGTTTCACCTGCCACAATGGCCACCGCATCTCCCACAAACCGGATATGACGGTCCAGAATTAGACGGTCATAAGGGCTCAGTTCGGGATAAGTCTGTCCGGCAAAGGTAAATCTCTCCTGAGGCACGTCTTCATAAGTAAGAATACAGGCAATGCCCGGCACTTTTTTTGCCGCATCCGTGCGGATTTCTTCAATCATGGCATGGGCATGGGGACTTCTTAAAACCTTTACAATCAGACAGTCCTTTGGAGCCAGATCATCGGTATACACCGGTTGTCCCGTTACCAGAGCCTCTGCGTCTTTCTTTTTCACAGGCTGATTTACATAACTCATTTCTGCGCGCCTCCTTCCTTTTTATACTGCAAAAACTTCAAAATACTTCTGGTCTGTCCCATAAAGCCGGAGCAGCGGCACAGATTTCCTGCCAGATATTCGTGAATCTCTTCCTCAGAAGGGTCTTCCAGTTCTTTCAGCATGGCAAACACATTCATAATAAAACCGGGATTGCAAAAGCCGCACTGTTCTGCGCCCTCCCCTGCAAGAAAATCCCCAAATTCTTTCGCTTCTTCCTGCATGCCTTCCAGCGTTACCACATGCTTTCCTTCTGCTCTTGCTGCCAGCATACTGCAGGAAAGAACCGGCCTTTCTTCCATTAATACCGTACACAGCCCACAGTTTGCCGTCTCACAGCCGCGCTTTACGCTATAGCAGCCTAAACTCCGCAGCACATCTAAAAGCAGCGCATCCGGCTCTGCCTGTATCTGTGTTTTTTCGCCATTCAGCCAGAATTTAATTTCCATTGTCCATACCTCCTGCTGCCAACAGCGCCCGTTTCACCAAAACGCCCACCAGATGGCTTCTGTATTCCTTAGAAGCGCGCATATTGCCTCCTGTTTTCACCCTTTCCTTTGCATACTGTGCAAAAGAAACTGCAGCCTGCTCCTGCGCTTTTAAATCTTTGCTGCAAAAATCTTTTAAAATCCCCTGTTCATCCTGAACCAGTCCGGCTCTTTGGGGACAGGCCCCCACAACTGCCCGTGCTTCCCCGTCTGCAAAAAGTCCCACACAGCAAGTCAGCACCGGGAAATCCGTACTGCTGTTTCGCTGGCTGAGATAAACCGTTTTTATCGGTCTTTTCTTCACAATCACCCGCACCAGAATATCTCTGTCCGGCTTTTTCTTTGCGAAATCTTCCAAAGGCACAATTCCGCCTTTATACAGTTCCACGTAAGAATCCATAGCCAGGAACATGGTCAGCACATCAGAAAATCCATATCTGCCAAAAATGCTGCCCCCCACAGTGGCACAGTTGCGAAACTGCACTCCCACAATATGGCGCAGACTCTCTTTCACGGCTCCCTGTGTGTACCCATCCAGCCCTTTATGGGTTTCCAGGGTTCTCAAAGATGTCATGGCTCCGATACGGAACTCCTCTTCTGTTTCTTCTATCATATCCAGGTCCAGTCCGGACAGGTCAATGGCTGTACTGATATTGCGGTTTCCCATTTTCAGCCAGACCATACCGCCAAGTACGCAGGCGGTTTTCTTCTGATTTAACAGATATGCCTCTTCCAGGTCTTTTACCTTTACATACTCTTTAATCTTTAACATTGGTTTTCCTCTCTGATTTTACATTTAACTCCAGTATAATACAGAGATTTTAGAAGTGGCAAGTATTTTCTCTTTCCTTTTTGCGAAAGTCGTATTAAAATGAATACAGTCTATGTCTGTTTTTTGCAGATACAGAGGAAAAGAAGGAGATTTTGAACATGTCACATACTACTGATTTGGGAAAAGACAGAATTCCCATTCTGGTTCTGAAACTGGCCATTCCCTCCATGATTGCCCAGTTTGTTACGGTTTTGTACAGCATTATTGACCGTATGTTTATCGGAAATATTCCGAAAATCGGGGACGCTGCGCTGGCCGGCGTAGGGGTCTGCGGCCCTATTGTCACTTTACTGACTTCTTTTGGCACGCTCATTGGCCTGGGCGGTTCTATCCTCATGGCCATGCGCATGGGTGCCGGAAGGAAAAAACAGGCGGAGTCCATACTGGCTCACAGCTTCGCCCTGCTGGTGGTTTTTTCTGCGGTGCTGACCGTACTGTTTCTGGTCAGTAAACGGTATTTGCTAAACTGGTTCGGGGCAAGCCCTGCAACCTTTCCCTATGCTGACTCCTACCTGACGATTTATACGGCAGGAACCTTTTTTGCCCTGCTGGCCATCGGGCTGAATTATTTTATTACCTGCCAGGGCTTTCCGGCCATAGGCATGATAACCGTTCTTATCGGAGCCGTTACCAATATCATTCTGGATCCGGTTTTTATCTTCGTTCTGGATATGAAAGTTGCCGGAGCAGCCATTGCCACCGTTATCGCGCAGTTTGCCTCCTGCGCCTTTGCTTTTTGTTTCCTCACAGGGAAGAAAATTCCCATAAAGATTACGCGGCTTCGGAAGAAGACATTTTCTCCCCTGATTGTGAAAAAAATTATTGGTCTGGGAATTTCCCCGTTTCTGATTCTGGCTACGGACAGCGTGATTATCATTGTACTGAATACCGTTCTTCAGAAATACGGCGGCCCTAAAGAGGGCGATATTCTCATTACCTGCGCCACCATTGTCCAAAGCTACATGATGCTGATTACCGGTCCCATGCTGGGAATTTCCAGCGGCACCCAGGCCATTTTAAGCTACAATTACGGAGCCAGAAACATAAAACGTGTAAAGAAAGCGGAAAAATATGTCTTAATTCTCTGCCTGTGCTTTACCACGCTGATGTTCCTGCTTTCCAGAATCGTGCCGGAATACTTTATACGGATTTTCACCAAAGATGCCCTGCAGCTGCAGCTTTGCACTTGGGGAATCGGTGTTTTCACCCTGATGATTATCCCCCTCAGCTTCCAGTACGTCTTTGTGGATGGGTTTACCGCTCTTGGAAGAAGCAAAACAGCCCTGGTACTTTCCCTCTGGCGAAAGGGAGATTACATGCTTTTTACCATTGTACTTCCCATCTTCTTTGGAGCCAAAAGCGCCTTTTATGCCCAGCCTCTTGCAGACGGTATCGGCGCTGTCATGTCCACCATTGCGTTTCTGTTGATTTTTCGGAAACATCTGGAAAAACGGGAAGCACAGCCTTGAGTGTTTCTCTTTTCCTTGCGTCATAATTTTGTTATTTGACTGATATATTATTTTGCTGTATATTATTT
The DNA here is from genome assembly GCF_013304445.1 of Blautia hansenii. GTDB lineage: Bacteria > Bacillota > Clostridia > Lachnospirales > Lachnospiraceae > Blautia. The sequence goes on along the minus strand of NZ_JAAITA010000003.1, from coordinate 75,330 downwards.
TCAAATTCTACCAAACAGGAGGTCTTGTTTATGGCAAAACAGTTCTCAAAAAAATATGCCCTGCTGCTTTTCACCATGGGATTTCTCTTTTTGTCCGCCTGCGGCAAGGATAAAGAGGCCCAGGAGGAAGCGGAGCTGGATGCAGTATCCGCTTCTGTAAGCGGTACATTAACCAGCTTCACGGGCTCTGAACTTTCTCTGAAAACAGATAAGGGAGAAAAACTGACTTTTGACAACTGCTCTGACGCCAGCCTGGAACTGGAAAACGGCATTATTCCCGGCAACAGCGTTACCATTGTCTATGTGGGCGCAGTAACCGACGGGGATGCCAGCAAGGCAAAGGTACGGAAAATTATCTCTACAGATGACAATTCCGGTGTCCTGAACCTGGCTGAAAAGGCAGAGGAAAACCTGACCGGTATCAGCGGCTCTGCTATTACCAGCGAAGACGAAGGACAGGACGAACCGGCAAGCGGCGTATCCGTAGAACAGACCAGCGGCACCGGCACCATTGTCAGCAGTGTAAACGTCCGGGCCGATGCGCAGAGCGGTTCTGAAATTCTGGGACAGTTAGACGGAGGAGCTTCTGTAAGAGTTACGGGTATCTGCGAGAATGGCTGGTATCGGATTATTTATGAAAATCAGACAGGATATGTATGGCAGGATTACATTTCCTATTGATGTTGTATGAACATTTCTAAAACTATAAAAAGGACATGATACGAAATGCATATTCTAATTCTTTATGCATTTCATATCATGTCCTTTGTCCTTTCGTACCTTCTTTATGTTCTTCTTTTAAAGAATTTCGATTCCCGCCTTTTCACAGGCTTTCAATGTCTCTTCATCCCAAAGAGAGGCCTGCACCTCTCCCACATGGGCTTTTTTCAGAAGCAGCATACAAATCCGGGACTGTCCGATACCGCCGCCAATGGTCAGAGGCAGTTTTCCCTCCAGCAGCATTTTGTGGAAAGGAAGATTTCTTCTGTCATCACAGCCTGCTTTGGTAAGCTGCTCATCCAGGGCTTTTTCGTCCACACGAATTCCCATGGAAGAAATCTCCAGCGCACACTGCAGAGGTTCGTGCCAGAAGAGAATATCACAATTTAATTTCCAGTCGTCATAATCCGGCGCTCTTCCGTCATGTTTCTGCCCTGAGGCCAGCACATCTCCAATCTGCATAATGCACACGGTTTTATGCTCTTTTGTATAGGCGTTTTCCCTTTCCTTTGGTGTGAAATCAGGGTATAAATCTTCCAGTTCCTGTGTGGTAATAAAAGAAACTTCTCTGGAAAGCTCTGTGTCCAAATGCTCATACTGGTATTTAATTTCATCCAGGGCATTACAGATGGCACCCACAATACGATTCACTGTATTTTTCAAGTACTCCAGATTCCGGTCTTCTCTGGTAATGATTTTTTCCCAGTCCCACTGGTCTACATAAACAGAATGCAGATTATCCAGTTCTTCATCCCTGCGTACTGCGTTCATGTCGGTGAGAAGTCCCTTACCTACATGAAAATCGTAACGGTACAGCGCCATACGTTTCCATTTCGCCAGAGAATGTACCACCTGTGCATTTACTCCTGCGTCCGGAATATCAAAGGTAACCGGGCGTTCCACGCCATTTAAGTCATCGTTCAGACCAGAAGCCGGGTCTACAAACAGCGGCGCAGTCACCCTCTTTAATTTCAGTGCCATACACAGCTTTTTCTGCATAAGATTTTTAATGGCACCGATTGCTTCCTGCGTTTCGTATCTGGATAAACAGGACTGATAATTTTCCGGTATGATTACTTTTCCCATGTGCTTTCCTCCTGTAAGATTTTACGTTTTTATAGTATTAAAATACTATGCTTAGTTTAATACAAAAATCAGGAGATGTAAATATGGAATTTTTCCATAATTACTTTTCTGTCCCCAGATAGCTGTCCTCCATTTCCGCATCTCCTTCCAGCACCACAAGCCTTTCCAGCACAATCCCCGCTTCCCCCGCGTACACGGTAATACGGTTGAGGCCTTCTTGTAATGAAATTTCCATCTCTGCCACATGCTCCTGGTTCAGCACAGCGCGCTCCCAGGCAGCGCAGTCGTTATCTCCGCCTTTATACCTGCTGTCTGTAAGCACAAGTCTTTGTATCTCGCCGGCATTGCAGGAAACGCCCACTCGCAGCTCTCCTCCGTACACCAGCGGATTAGCCGGAGATGTAAAAAGGCGCAGCCTGCCTTTCCCTGCTCTCCTGCTCCAAAGCTCATAGGTCAGAGAAGGCGCGTGCAAATCTCCATCAAAGGCAGCTGTCACAGGAAATACCTTCATACCGCTTCCATATTTCCCAAAATCCGTCAGCAAACCATATTCAGCGGCTTCGCCCTTATAGTCCCCGGCCTTTTTCTCCGCATAATTTACCGCGTCTATGGCAAAAATCCCTTTCCTGCTTATGGCTGTATGCCCAGGCAGAGCAGGCAGTTCCTCTCTTTTCGCCCTTACACACACCGGAACCTTTTCTTCCCCTGCCACCACATAAAAAGTACAAGTCTTTTCCTCGCCAGACAGTTTTTCCCTGTCCACAGTCAGGAGAACACAGTCCTGTAAAGCTGTTTTTCCCTCTTTTTCAGAAAACAAAAGCCAGTCGCAGGTTTCTTTTATTTCCCAGCAGATTTCCCCCTGTCCTCCATTGGCAATCTCCAGTCCCACTTCTTTGCTGTTCTCCTCCAGAAAATCCTCAATAACCAGAGGAGTGGGAAAATACTGATTGGTAAAATGTGCTTCTTCATCCCAGCGGGATACCACCAGTCTGGGTGTCTGGGGCAGGCGCAGGACGTGGCGCACCGGATATCTCCAGTCCTCACTGTTCCAGTTGGTAAACCCGATGTGCAGCGCCATTTCCATACCTGCCCATTTTCCTTCTGCAAATGCGGCCATCTCCTGTGCCAGCGCTTCATCCCGCTCTATGCACTGCTCCATTTTCTCTCCCATCAGATTGGCAATGGCTTTTCCCTGACGCGCATAAAGATGGTTAAATCCTGCATATAAATGCATCTGCAGCAAATTCGCAGAAGCCGCCGCCGGATAGTAAACCATACTGTAATAAGCCGCTTCACAGCTTCTTCCTTTCAGCGCTTCTCTCAGCCTTTCATTGGTTTCCTCTAATTCCTCACACCGTCTCCGCATACGGCTGCCTTCCCGGTAATGTACCGGATGATAGACTTCACTGCTGCAGGATTCCGGACGGCGCAGATGATTCAGCCGGATATATTCCTCCACCACATTTTTTATGCTGTTTCGTTCTTCAGGAGAGGTTTCCGGGCCAAACTGCTGCTGAATCCATTTTTCCGTATAGGCCTTAGGGCTTTCCGGATGGGCGCTGCCCCAGGTATCAAAGTCATAGGCCATTTCCATAAAATAGTTCAGCGGGTATTCCTGAAACTTCAAATCTCCCACATTGACAATCCAGAGTTCCCGGACGCCATATGCATAGGCCTCTGTCATCTGCTCCCAGATTTTTGTAAGAGGCACTGACGCCACCCACTCATAGGAAACCGGACCGCCATGGTAATCCAGATGATAATACATGCCAAAGCCGCCCTTGCGGCTTCTCTCCTCCTCTTTTGGCAGAGCGCGCATATTGCCGAAATTATCTTCGCAGAGCAGCAAAGTAACACCCTCCAATTCTTCAAAGTGTTCCAGTCCTTCTGCCTGGTTGTCCCCGAAATAATAATCTTCCACTTCCTTATACACAGCAAAGAGCTGTGGAATCTCTTCTTCCTCCTGCAGAGATTCCCGAATCAGAGTTCTCTGGTCCGTCAGAATGTCCTTCAGCACCCGGATATTGTCCGCCACAGAAGCCTCTCCCATCATCTTGCTGTCTCTTTCTCCTCTCATGCCAATGGTGGGAAATACATGATGTCCCCTGCTGCGCAGAAGCCCGTCTTTCCAGTATTCCAAAAGCCCTTCCCGGTTACTTAGATAACTCCAGTCCCTGCCGTATTTCTCTCCTTTTACCATGTCCCATTCCTCACTGGAACGCATACACGGCTCATGGTGGGACATGCCGATATAAATTCCATAGGAATCTGCCAGTTCCATAGACTGCATTCCCGGCCCGTCCACCAGGAAAGAAGACGTCCACATGGCCGGCCACAGGTAATTTCCCTTCATGCGCAGAAGATATTCAAACACCTTGTCATACATCTCTGCTGTAAAGCCGCCGAAATGCGAAAACGTCCAATTCCCAAAACAGGGCCATTCATCGTTAATAAAAAATCCTCTGTATTTCACAGACGGCTCTTTGGAAATCCGAGGTTGTTCCGGCACTGACAGACACAACTGCTTTTCCTTATTCTGTAATTTCTCTTCGTCTTCTGTACTGCATAAAAATACTTTTTCATAAGAAGGGGCTTTCACATCTCCCCAGTAATGGCAGGGAGACACTCCCAAAATCTCTGACAGATGAAACAGCCCGTATATGGTTCCCAGGCGGTCACTTCCATATATGACCAGACAATTTTCTATGCCCAGAACCGGCCTGTCTGCGAGAAAAAAGCCATATACCTCTCGCTTTCCTCTGACCTTTGCCAGGGCAGGAAACTGCTTCTCCAGCCATAGGGAAACCTCCCCTTTGTCTGCAGAAAGCGCAAGAATCCCCTGCTCATAGAGCCCTCTCTCCCCTGTAACCAGCGGACAGCAGCCAGCCACCGTTTCCACATCTTTTGCCACCTTCTCTGCAATTCTTACAATTCCCTTCTCCTTTTCAGCCGGAATACAAAAAACCATTTCTTTTTCTCTGGAAAATTCTACCATGCTCCTACATCCTCCCGTATACAGAAAGAGGGCCGCGCATAACCCTCAAGTTCTCCTGATTCTTATGCGGCAGCCCCTTACTCTGCGTATTGCTCTTTCTTAATAACCTAATGTATCTTTTGTTCTTTCAAAGATTTCATTTGCCTGGTCTACATATTTGGTGCTTCCCTTGCTCTCACAATCTGCCACATAAGCATCCCAGTCTTTGTCTAAATCTCTCTTGCCGGAAATGAATTCCAGTGCTGCGGTATTGACATAGTCCATGAGAGACACCTTAATCAGGTTCATCTCTTCTTTCTCCAGCTCATCAGCCAGTACCGGAGGCATCAGTTTTGCATTTTCCTTATTGGCGTCAATCCTTTCGTTCCACTCTTTCTCACCTTCTGAGAATTTGGAGTACTGTAACTCCTTGGAACCGCCGTATGCGAACACACCGCCGCCGAAACCGTAGTCTACGTTTAACTGTTTTTCCGCACCTGGATTAATGCCGTTAAAGTAAATATCCGGATTCAGTGTAATGGTACCGTTTGCATCTTTGGTATAAGTTTCTCCTTCTACACCCCACAGACAGAGTGTCTGACCTTCGTCAGAGTACCACAGCCAGTCAATGAAACGCAGCATTTTAATGAATTCTTTTTCGCCCAGTTCTTCCAGCGCATTGGTAGTGATCATAATACCATTTTCCAGACGTCCTGCATAGCTGGATAATTTCATCTGTCCTTCCGGACCTCCCGGTGTTGTCATAAAGTATAAATCAGCACCGTCTACCTGCATCTTGTTCTGAGACTGAATATCTGCAACCTGCTGATAGTTTACTGTCAGCACATAGGATTCGCCTCTGTAGAATTTCGCCTGTGCCTGTGCACTGTCCTGTGTAAAGGTCTCCGGGTCTAAAATTCCTTCTTCATACATTTTGTTAAACAGTGTCAGATATTCTTTGTACTCGTCTGTGGTATCTGCAAAGTAAAATTCATTCTTGTCAAAGTCAAATTTCATACCGTCCTTTAATCCCCAGTCACCGCCGTCCTGGGAATTACCGCCGGTTACACCATACACGCTTGCTGCCAGGTTCATGGTACAGCCAAACTGATACTGGTCAGACCATACATAATCGCTGCCTGTATACTCTTTTACTTTCTTTAATGCCTGATAAAAATCTTCCCAGGTCCAGGTAGGCTCTGTAGACATGTCCACACCTGCTGCCTCGAAAACATCCTTACGGATAAGGAAAGAATAGCCGCCTGCTGTGGTCTCCCACATACCCGGAAGTCTGTAATATTTTCCGTCAGAGGCCAGAATCTGTTTCAGGTCATCTTCCAGACCCCATTCTTCCACACATTTCTGGTAGTTCGGCATATACTGTACCCAGTCACTGATAGCCACAACCTGTCCACTGTCTTCGTATGCCTTGGAATCATAGATTTTTGGTACAATATACGGTGCGTTTCCACTATTTACAGACGCGGATACCTTATCGTTGTAGTCTGTTCTTGCAACCGTAGTCAAGTCAAAGGTTACGTTTGTCTTCTCTTCAATTGCGCTCCAGAGCAGCCAGTCGTCCTGCATTGGATAGTTCTCATGGTCAGAAAACATCATAGAATATGTCACCGGTTCGTCAGAATGGAAGGTTTCTCCCTCTCCGTAGGTGTAGTCCAAATCCTTGTCGGCTTCTTCTGCGGACATTGTAGGGCCATCTTCTCCCTTAGAGCTGCTGTTTCCGCCGCAGCCTGCAAGTGTAGTGCCTGCCATAAGCAGACTCAGTGTCAATGCAATCACTCTTTTTTTCATTTACTCTTTCCTCCTCTTATTTTTTCAACGGACTGTCCTGCCCGTTTTATTAACCTTTTACTGCACCGATTGTCATACCCTGTACAAAATATTTCTGTACAAATGGGTAGACACAGATAATCGGAATGGATGTCAGCACCATGGTTGCTGATTTTAAAGTCGCCTGTACACTGCTGGCCTCTGCAGAACTTCCGATTTCCGTATTGTTTGCCCCTTCTACCAGCTGTCTTACCCAAAGAGCAATGGGCCATTTATCTCTGGAATCCAGGTACATCATAGGTGCAAACCATTCGTTCCACATACCTACCATATAGAACAGAGCCATAGTTGCCAGAATCGGTTTGGACAACGGAAGAATAATCTTTACAAAAATACCATACACGCCCATACCATCAATGGAAGCCGCTTCCTCCAATTCTTCCGGCAGCCCTGCGAAGAAGGACTTCATAACCAGAAGGTTAAAAGTGCTGATAGCACCCGGAAGAATAATAGCAAGCATACTGTCCTGCAGCCCCAGCCACTGTGTTACCAAAATATAGTTCGGAATAATGCCGCCTGTAAAATACATAGTGAATACCACAAACGGTGTAAAAAACTTATTCAGCCGCAGTCTTGGTTTGGACAGCGGATAAGCCAGCAGCGCGGTACCGATAACCGAAATAAGCGTTCCTACCACAGTATAAAGAATGGTATTTCCGTAATATTTAAAGAAAGAATCATCTTTTAAAAGGTACTTGTAAGTATCCAGTGTAAAATCTACCGGAAAGAAGGTAACCTGGCCTGCGCTTACTGCCGCATCGCTGCTGAAGGACTGTGCAACCAGATATACAAATGGATATAAGGTAATAAACAGTATAAGAATCATAAGAACTGTATTAAATACCTGAAAAACTCTGTAAGATTTTGATGGTTTTATACTATTCATGTTTACACTCCTTTCTACCACAGGGATGTTTCTGTAAGTTTCTTGGACAGGAAGTTGGCTATACTAACCAGTATCAGCCCCAGAAGACCTTCAAACAAACCTACTGCAGACGCATAACTGAAGCTTCCCTGGCTGATACCCATTCGGTATACCAAAGTACCGATGATGTCGGCTCTGCTCTGTGTCATTGGATTGTACAAAAGCAAGATTTTCTGCATATTTCCTGAGGTTACAATGCCTCCGATATCCATAATCAAAAGCGTCATAATGGTTGGCAGGATTCCCGGTATGGTAACGTGAAGAGCCTGCTTGAATTTGTTGGCCCCGTCCATGGAGGCTGCCTCATAAAGTTCGGTATTAATACCGGTCATGGCTGTCAGGTAAAGAATGGTGCCCCAGCCAAGCGCCTGCCATACACCGGAAAGGATATAAATGGCATCGAACCATCCAGGTTCTGACATAAATGCGATTTTGTCTCCGCCTAAAGAAGCAATGAGCTGGTTAATGGGACCGTTAGAAGCCAGAAGTTCTTTCACCATACCGCACAGCACAACAAGAGAAATAAAGTGAGGCAGGTAGGAAACCGTCTGTACCGTCTTTTTCCACCATTTCTTTCTGATTTCATTTAAAAGCAGGGCAAAAATCAGGGTTGCCGGGAAACGTACCAGAAGGTATCCGATACTTAACCGCAGGGTGTTCCAGAAAGCCTGCCAGAAATCCGGGTCTGTGAGAAACTGTTCAAAATAACGGAATCCCACCCAGTAATCACCTAAGATATTGGAACCGCCCCGGTAACGGCGAAAGGCAATGATGTTTCCGATTACAGGTATGTACTTAAAAATTACATAGTAAAGAATGGGAATTACCAGAAAGGAATACAGTTTCCATTCTTTTCTTACATGTCTCAACAGGGAATGTTCCTTGTATTTGACTTTAGGCTGCTTTTTTTCTTTTGTTTTTGTCATATCAGCACCACGTCTCCTTCCTCTTCTCTTAATAAATCGTTCTGTGCTTCTCATCCGGAATCATGCTCTTGCGGTAAAAATAGGAATTAATCTGGTCCCGCCATTCCTTTGCATGCTCTTTCTGATGTGCCAGACGTTTCTGCACTCGCTCAAAAACTTTTGTTTCTATTTTTCCTTCCAGGGAATCCCAGAGGTCTGCCATATAGGCCGCCTCTTCGGCGCCTTCAAAATGTGTGTCGTAAATATGCTGAATCATGGTCTTCCCTGTCTTCAGCTGATAGGTGTACGGAACATAGTGGAAAAACAGCAGAAGTTCTTCCGGACAGGTCTGCACATTTTCATACATGGAAGCATTTGGCTCCCGATACTGCTGTGCGTAACCGGTTCCTTTTTTACCCCGGCAAACTCCCATCCCCAGGTGGTCGGCCCGGTGGTAAGTGCCCCATCGGTCATATTCGTAGCCGTCTACATTGGGACCATAGTGGTAATTGGGGTTTACCATCCAGCCGATTCCCAAAGGAGAGGTATACTTTTCATAAGTCTTCCAGGACATCATCAGCATTTGCAAGATCTTTTCCTGTACTTCCCTGTCATGACCAAAGGTACAGACAATCCATTCTTTCGCTATCTCTTCTGCGGAAAGGGAGGTGTTGAAACACAGTCTGCCGAATCCGAAGAAATTGGCTGCCGCCAAATCATGCCCTGTCCAGTTCTCGTCATTTCCGGTGTTGATCACTGCTGCGATTCCGCAATTGGTGTTTCCCATGGTTTTTCCTGTCACAATGTCTTCCACCGTATCCCTGTCTTCCTGACAGTAAGTACGGAACTTTAACACTTCCTGAAACATGGGAATGAGGTAACAGACATGTCTCTGCTGCCCTGTATACTCCTGTGCAATCTGTACTTCCAGCATTTCATTGGTCTTTTCCATACCTCCGAAAAGGGGAGATACCGGCTCTCTTACCTGGAAATCCATAGGTCCGTTTTTCACCTGCAGGATAACATTTTCCCTAAACTGTCCGTCCAAAGGTCTGAAGTTGTCATATCCTGATCTGGCACGGTCTGTTTTCCGGTCTCTCCAGTCCTGCTGACAGTTGTAAACAAAACACCGCCAAATAATCTTTCCATGATAGGGCGCCACGGCATCAGCCAGCATATTGGCTCCGTCTGCATGGGTTCTTCCGTAGGTGAAAGGCCCCGGTCTTCCCTCGGAGTCAGCCTTTACCAAAAAGCCGCCCAGGTTGGGAAGTCTGGTATAGAGCTCCTGCATTTTATCGTTCCACCACTGCTGCACCGCTTCCTTACAGGGATCTGCGCTGTCTAGATTTCCCAATTCCATAGGCGCTGCAAAGTTCAGACTCAAAAACAGCTGAATTCCGTAAGTCTCAAAGATTTCGCTCATCCGCTGCAGTTCCTTCTGGTAAACCTCATCAATCAGCCAGGTTGCCCGGTCTTTCACGTTCACATTGTTAATCACCACTCCGTTGATTCCCACAGAAGCTGCCAGTCTGGCATAGTCTCTGGTTCTTTCATTTACCAGAATTTTATTGTCTTCAAAGAAAAACGAGTTTCCCGAATACCCTCTTTCAATGGAACCGTCCATGTTGTCCCAGTGATTCAACATTCGGAGGGGAGCGGAAGGCTTCTCTGTTTTTTCTTCCGCCGAAAACTCTTCTTTTGTCTGCAGCATACGGATACAGGCGAAGCTGCCGTAAAGCAGTCCCTTTTCCCCTTGGGAAGTCACAGTCAGTCTGCCGTCCCGGCACTGTATTTTATACCCCTCTTCTCCCAGAGCATTATCCTGCTCCTTTTTCAGAAGAATTCCTGCTTCCTCTTCCTGTCCGGTGATTCCCATATCCATACCGCAGATTTCTTTCACTGCTCTTTGCAGTTCTGTCACAGCGGCTTCTATGGTCTTTCCCCATGTATCTGCATAAATCTTGCTGCCATTCCAGGGTATTTTCAACGTATGGTTTTCTTTATAAGACAGCCATGCACTTTCATATCCCATCTCTTTTCCTCCTGCTGCTTTTGTTCAACTTTCACGGATTTATTTCATTTTTCCTGTTATGTTGTACACTTTTTTGCTTTTCTAAGATATATTATAGGTGATATTTTTCTCTGGCACTCACCTATTATTGCCAAAATTTATGCAGATATTGCGTGATGTTTTGAGGTACTGCGCAAATATTGTGCAGATTATTTACTTTTCGCCCTGTTTTTTAAAGCAAAACCAGCGGAAATCAAAGCTGCTGCCCGGAAGAAAGACAAAACTGACGGTTTTTGTCCCATATACCGGTTTTAAGACAAACTCCTGTGTTTCCTGTCCTCCTGCAAATTCCAGCATCTGCCGTTCTTCCTTTCCATCACTGATAAACCGCACAATGATGGTATTTTTCTCCAGAGGTGTGGAGCCGCACAGAATCAGTTTTCCTGCCCCTTGGTCTCCGAATTCCAGATTTTCAAATTCTATGGTTACATTATTTCCGATTTTGCAGATAGCCTCCTCCTGTCTTTCAAAACTATCCCCGTAAATCCGGTCGCACTCTGTCACCGGCACCTGCTGCCATGCCCGGTTGTACTTCTTAAACCGGAATCCTTTTATATGAAGCTTCTCTTTTACCACAAAGCAGATTCCCGTAACGCCTTTCAACCGTTTGTTCAGCTTATAGACTGCCTCCTGGTACACATTCCACATCTTTGGCTTCTGATAAATCACATCCGCAATCAGCTCTCCGCCTTCTTCCGGAATCCCCTCATAAATCTGAATTTCATAAGGGTCATCCGTAAGAGCAAAAATAGGAAGGATAATTTCGTCTGAACCGTAAGGGCCAAAATCAATATCCCGAAAGCCTACCTGGCTCTCCCCGTCTCTGGCTGTGGCAACCCCGTGCTCATTGCCGTTTCCGATATCGCCTTTGCTGTAGTTGTAAAGTCCGGCGCTGACAAACTCATAGGGATTGGTAAAAGCCGTTCCCAGTCCGCTTATCATAAACTCCAGCTGAGAAATAATTCGTATCTTATCGGTTCCGCATTTGGACATACAGCGCAGACGGAAGGAGCCGTCACTCTTGGCCCGCACCTTCACTTTCCGTCCATCCGGCTCAATTTCTGCGATTTTCAGCGGAATACCTCCGTCATCCACCACACTCCAGAACACTTCCCGGTCTGTGGCATTTTCCGGGCAGAGATAAGCCTGTACCTCCGTTTCCAGATTTTCTGCATACAAATGCAGACCATTGCTGCTCACCATGCGGATATTGCGCACAGGAATTTCTTCTATAGGAACCGGTTTTTCTTTTGTCAAATCTTCCCCTGCCAGATAAGCCAGAGGACTGATACCTTCTCTGACCTCTGCCTGTACCACAGGTATGGATACCACCGCAGGTTTCAGTCCCGGCGCAGTAACCGTCAGCTTCAATACTCCCGGCTCACATCCTGCCTTGCACACAGCCAGCAGTTTTCCGGAAAACAGACGTCGGCTGTAATCTTTATATCCATCGGTATCCGTGCTGTCGCCATTGTCCGTACCAGCCAGTGCGCCTGCACCTTCCACAGAAATATGCACCCGGTTGTTGGCATTTTCCACAGGATAACCGTTTTTATCTTTTACGGAGATCTCTGCAAACAGCAAATCCTCTCCATTTGCCTTCAGCTCCTCACGGTCGCATTTCACACAGAGCTCTGTGCCTTCTCCAAAAGAATACCGCACTTCCTTTGCAATGATTTTTCCGGTCTCATCACAGGCAATAGCACAGATTTCTCCTTCCTTATAAGGAAGCTGCCAGTGGCCTGTAAGGTCTGTGCCGTGTTCATGGTCAATAGAAAAGGTTCCCTGGGTCTTTCCGTTGAAGAAAACCTCCACAACCGGGGCATTGGAGCATACCCGCAGGTCAATAAACTGCCCTTCGTTGAAATCCCAGTACGGGAAAATATGTACCATGGGGTTTTCCCGGTAATCCGTCCAGCCCGCCTGATAAATATAATAGGCATCTTTTGGAAATCCTGCAGTATCTATCTGACCAAAGTAAGAATTTCTGGTGTGATACGGCGTAGGCTCTCCGATATAATCAAACCCGGTCCACACAAATTGCCCGCAGGAAAATTCGTGGTCTCTTTCTGCCAGCAGGCAGGCTTCCGTAGACTCTGCTCCCCAGCTTGTGGTGGAGTTTCCCAAAGAAGAACACTGCTCATCTTCATCGGCCAGCACAGACTGCTGGTAAGGGAAATGGTAAATTCCACGGCTCTGTACAATGGACCCCGTCTCGCTGCCGTAAAGAATCCAGTCCGGATGTTCTGCATGGTGTTTGTCGTAATATTTTTCTCCATAATTATAGCCTGCAATTTTTACAATATCTGCACACTTCTGCGCATTTTCCCAGGGCATATAATTAGAACCAATGGTAATGGCTGCATTCTTTTTCGGGTCATATTTCTCTACTTCGTCCATCAGTATTCTGGTCCACTCCTGGCCCTTTTCACTGATATGGGTATCATAAATCTCATTTCCGATACTCCAGAGAATCAGACTTGGGTGATTCCGGTCTCTCTTCACCCAGGATTTTATGTCCCGTTCATACCACTGCGGGAAAAAACGGGCGTAATCATAAGGTGTCTTGGAAGATTCCCACATATCAAAGGATTCCGATACGATTAAAATTCCCATCTCATCTGCCATTTCCATAAGGTCAGGAGCGGGCATATTGTGGGAAGTCCGCACTGCATTGACCCCCATGTCCTTTAAAATTTCAAACTTTCTTCTCATGGCCTGGCTGTGGTAAGCTGCTCCCAGACAGCCCAAATCGTGATGTTCACAAACACCCTGCAGTTTCACCTTTCTGCCGTTTAAAAGAAATCCTTTGTCCGGGTTAAACCCAAGGGTACGAAAGCCTACCGTCTGTATCTGGCTGTCCAGGATTTCTTCGTCTCTTTTCAGCCTTACCCGCAGTTCATAGCAGTGGGGATGTGCAATGTCCCAGACAGCCGGGTCTTGTACCGTACACTGAAAGAGAACTTTGCTCTCTTTGTCTGCTTCTGTACTTTTTTCATTTCCCGTGAGCATGCTCCACGCTTCTGTGCCCTTTCGCCGCAGCGCATAGTCCAGCGTAAGATTTCTGCCCACAATTTCCGTCTCGATTTCCACATTCCAGCAGTTGTTTTCCAGAAGTTTTCCACTGAAATAGATACCGTCAGACACAAGATGTTCCCTGCCTCTGGTTTTCAGCCATACATCACGGTAAATCCCTGCCCCGGAGTACCAGCGGCTGTTGGGCGCCTGGAAGTTTGCGGATACCAGAAGTTCATTTTCTCCATTCTGCAGAAATTCTGTAATTTCCACCTCAAACGTGGAATATCCGTATTTCCACTGACAAACTTCTTTTTTGTTTACATAAAGGGTACTGTCCATGTAAATACCGTCAAAGCGCAGAACTACCTGCTCCCCTTCTTTCTTTTCCCAGGAAAACTGCTTTCTGTACCAGCCAGTTCCGTCCTCATACAAGTCCTGTGCCTGATAAATCAGCCAGTCATGGGGAATTCCCACAGGCTGAAAATCCTCTTTGCGTGTTTCCATTTCCTCTAAAGAAGTATGCAGCGGCTGCTTGCTGAACTCCCAGTTATCGTTAAATAATCTCATATGCCTAACGCTCCCTTCTTTCTGTTTCTCTGCAAAACGGCCCTGCCGGCAGTCCCGCCCGGTTGTACAGAAGTTCTTTTCCCGGCGCGGATTTCCATGCATACCGCACTGCTTTTACCGTTTCTGTATCTTGACATTTCAGTATCACCCGGTTTTCGCAAACCAGTCCCGGTACGCTCTGTATGTTTCCTTTTTCATCCATGATTTCAAAAACCTGTTCCAGCGTCTTTCCCTGAGGCTCCAACGCATTCCCGTCTCTGGTATCAAACTGTAGTATCCAATCTCTTTCCTGCTGTTTTATCTCCTCCAGTACAGGGCCTTCCCATACCACATTTTCTTTATAAATCAAGCTCTGCGCCGCCAGAAAGGCTCTTCGGGCCACCCCTTCTTTATTCAATGGGTGCAGGTCATAATCTTCTCCCAAATCCAGATTCACGGTCACCGCCGTGTCACAAAGTTCTCCTGCCCGGCTCTGTGCCTGCCGGATTTTCGGCCAGGCCTCTCCCGGCGCAATATCCACATCACAGTTTGGAAGCTGGATAATGATAAAGGGCAGCTTTTCCTGTTTCCAGTGCGCTCTCCAGTCCCTTATCATGTTTTTTAAAAGTGCTTCATAAGAATCCGGCGCCACGTCATTGGATTCTCCCTGATACCAGACCGCACCTTTTACCGTATAGGGCAGACAGGGGGCCGTCATTCCCTGAAACATGACCGAAGGTATACGGCTGAAGAAAATCAGTTCCTGTCCCGGCTGGGACACCGCCCGAATCTGGCAGTCCCAGGTTCCTTCCAGAGGAATGCGCACTCCCGTCTTTGTCACAAGTTCATAGGCCTTTTCCGGCGTTACCCTGCCATTTCCTTCCCGCACCACAAGGCGGATTGCAATTTCATTTTTTCCCTTTTTCAAAAGTCCTTCGGGAATCTGGTAGCGGCGGGGCGGATAGCGGTAGCCTGTCTCACCTACCATTACTCCGTTGATATAAGTCTTATCGCTTTCTGTCAAAGTCCCCAGACGCAAAAGCCCGGCCTCACCTGCGCCTTCCGCTATCTCAAACTCTCTTTTCAGCCATACCAGACCGGAAAAATGATCCAGTCCCTGGTCTGCGAAAATCCCCGGAACCTGCAGTTTCTGCCAGGGCGCCTCTGCCGTCTTTGTTTCCTGCTCTGCAAGAGCCTCGTGCCACTGCTTCTCCCGCTCGTCCTGTCCTTTCTGATACTGTTCCCGAAAGCCTTTGTCCCGGTAATACGCGGTCTTTGCCAAAAGCTCCGGGTAATCCTGCAGCCCCTCTCTGCTTGTCCAGGCCTCTGCCGGAGTTCCTCCCAGACTGGTATTGATGATTCCTACCGGTATCTTATATTTTTCTTTCACAAATTTTCCGAAAAAGTAGGAAAAGGCAGAAACATCCTGTAATTCTTCTCCCATGCAGGTATGCCAGGCCCCTTCCCGGTGGTCCTCAAGCGGCGCAGTAAACTCTGCGTCTTCCACAGCCTTATAAACGAAAATCCCCGGACATCCTCCTTTTGCAAATTCCTCCGGATAGCGCTCCTGTACCCGGTTCATAGGCAGTTCCATATTGGACTGTCCTGCGCAGACAAACACATCTCCTACATACACCGGTGTCACTTCCTGCATTTCTGTGCCTGCCTGCAGCTTTAATGTAAACGGACCGCCCGGCAGCAGATTTTCCAGGTATGCTTCAAAGCGTCCCTGCGCGTCTGCCAAAGCGCTTCCATTCTTTCCCTGTAACTGAATCTGCACCTCCTGTCCCGGGTCACACCAGCCCCAGACTCTGGTTTTCTCTCCCCGCTGCAGGACACAGCCCTTCTGCAGCAATTTCGGAAGCCTGATTCCATATGTACTCATATATTCCACACTCCTTTAACCTCTTCTTTGTCTTACCTTTTCCCTTTCCGGCATAGTTTTTCCATTTTCTCTATCATATCCTGTTTCTGTCTGATACACCGCTGAAATCTTGCCTCTTTCTGTGCATTTCTTGCTTTTTTCTGCTGAAATATATTTAGTTTTTGTGCAAAACGGCAAAGTAGACGATTATCCTGCCTTATGGTAAAATAAATAACAGACAGAAACAAACGGAGGTAAAAAAATGGCTATTACAGTGAATATTTATTACAGCGGAAAAAATGGAAATGCGAAAAAATTTGCAGAAGAAATGATTGCAAACGGAGTGGTGGATGCTATTTGTGCAGAAGAAGGAAATCTTCGATATGAATATTTTTTTCCCATGAAGGATAAGGAAACCGTGCTTTTAATTGACAGTTGGAAAGACCAGCATGCATTAGATGTTCATCATGGCTCCCCTATGATGACAAAAATTGCAGAACTTCGGGAAAAATACGACTTACATATGAAAGTAGAACGTTATATATCTGAGGAATCCGGTATTCCGGAGGCAGATAAGGCTTTTATAAAAGAGTAATCTTTCGGGAAAGATTACTCTTTAGAAACAAACAGCTTATTTCTGTATTCGCTGGGCGAACATCCTTTCATGGTCTTAAATGTCCGGTTAAAGGCGCTGATAGAGGAAAAGCCTGACTGCATGGCAATGTCCGTCACACTGAGCACAGTGGTATAGAGCAGCTCCTCCGCTTTAGTAATCCGTCTCTCGTTCAGATATTCATAGAACGTCATATCCATACACTGTTTGAAAATTCTGGTGAAATGGAATTTGGAAAACCCACTGACAGACGCCACCTCTTCCAGCGTAATATTTTCCTGATAGTGCTGGTTGATGTAATTACAGGCTCCCATAACAGTCTCCATATACTCCTTATGCTTCGTCGCCTGACCGTCCGACACAATCTCATTTTTCTCATACAGCCCTTCCATAACCACTCTGCCCAAAGTCACAAACATTTCAATCAGCTGGGCATAGATAAGGGATTCCCGAAACGTCTTCTTCTCATCATATTCCGTCACAATCCTGTCCATTCTGCTCCGCACAAATTCATACAGTTTTTCGTCCTTTGCATCATAAGGAATATACACAATGGGAGGCAGCAAAGCCAGCAGGGTCTCCATTTCCTTTACTGAATACAGCAAGGAAGCACTGAACTGCAGGATAATTCTTTTGCCTGTTTCCGGTGCTTTCAGACTGTGGAGTACTCCGGTATTAATAATAATTACATCATTTTCTCTAAGTTCATAATTTTCCTTGCCTGCGCAGACCGTATACCCATTTTCCACAGGCATAATCATCTCAATCCCGGTATGCCAGTGTTCAGGATAATCCTCATATTCATCATTATGAAACAGCCGGATTCCCAGAGAATCTCCGTAGTTAATGGTTTCATACATGCCGTCTAATATTTCTATCATCGTTTCTTCCACCACCTTTTTTGCTGCCATGATTGTAACATACTTTCTTATGTTATACCAACATATTATTTTAAATAGACTTTTAGTTCCTGTACCTTTGTGCCTGGATAATGAAATCTCACAGATTTACCTATATAAAAAGCAGGATATCTGTTTCCAGATTTCCTGCTCCATACTTTTATACACAAACGGTCCGCCTGTATAACATCATTTACCATAGTCCACATGAAAGCTGTCTTAAATACTGTCTTCCAAATCTGAAATCATAATATCCAGCGCTGTAATGCCGCCTTCTGCTGTATACCAGACAGCCGGATGCTCCAGATACACCAGATGTCCGTTTTTATAAGCGTCAGTTCCCATAATCAGTTCATTTTCCATGATTTCCTTTGCTGTCTGTGCCCCGTCTGCCCCAATAGCGCTGTCCCGGTCCATAACAAAAATGTAGTCCGGATTTTTCTCTACAACGGTTTCAAAGGAAGCCTCATTGCCATGGGTAGAAGTGCTTTCTGTGGCTGTGAGATTGTCAAAGCCCACTTCCACACCAATCACAGAGCATCTTCCGTCATTGCCCATCAGGTTAAAGCTGCCGCTTGTCGTCATACCCACCAAAGCTGTTTTTCCCTTTGCTTTTTCAGCCAGCGCCGCAATTCTTTCGTCAAATCCTTCTGTTTTGTTCTGCACTTCATCTTCCAGACCAAACATAGAAGCAATGGTTTCTGCATTCTTTTTCACGCTTTTTACCACACCCAGGTCACTGTCTGTAGAAAGATACACCAAAGGCGCAATTTCGCTTAAAGCATCATAGGAGGAAGCCAGGCGTCCGCCAATAAAGATAACATCCGGGTCACACTCCATGACCGCTTCCATATCCGCCTCTTTGATCGTTCCCAGATTTGTCACCTTGTCATTATCCACATAATCTGTCAGGTAGTCCAAAGACGTAGTCGCAGAGCCGACTACGCGGTCTCCCAGTTCCAGATTGTCCAGAATATCCAGTGACGCCATATCCAGCACAGCAATTCTTTCCGGGTCATACGGCACCTCTAAATCCACCTCTTCCTGATTGGCATTCAGAGATTTAATCGTAATACTTTCCGGTGTCTCTGTTTCTTTTTCCGTTACCCCTGACATTTCTGCTGCTGTTTCTTTCGTGTCCTTCTGTGTGTCCTCGCTCTGTCCGCAGGCTGTCAATCCCACAGCCATCACTCCTGCCAGTAATACACCTGCAAATTTTTTCATTCTTTGTCTCCTTTTCTCTGTCATTTCTCGTTGATAGTTAATAATAAATACACAATGGTTTCCCTTCGATTTCCATAATCTCAAAGTCCACCTGATAAATTTCCGAAAGCACCTCTTTTTGAATCACTTCTTTTACGGTTCCGTACTTTGCAATTTTTCCGTTTTTAAAAGCACAGATATAATCGGAATAGAAAGAGGCATAATTAATTTCATGAAGGACCAAAATCACGGTTTTTCCCAGTTCATCACTTAATTTTCGCACCATTTTCATCATGTTGGTAGCATGATAAATATCCAGATTGTTGGTGGGCTCATCTAAAAGCACATACTGGGTATCCTGGGCAATAACCATGGCAATATAGGCTCTCTGCCGCTGTCCGCCGGAAAGTTCGTCCAGAAAACGGTCTTCAAATTCTTTTAATTCCATATAATCGATAGCCTGGTCGATGATTTCCCTGTCCTTCGGGGTAAGTCTTCCGCCTGTATGAGGAAAGCGTCCGAAGGCAACCAGCTCTTTCACCGTCAGTTTCATCTGGATATGGTTGCTCTGTGTGAGAATCGCAAGATGTTTGGACAGTTCCCTGCTTTTCCAGTTCTCCAGACTTTTTTCCTCTAATTCTATCAGCCCTTCATCCTTTGCAATCAGCCGGGAAATCATACTCATAACCGTAGACTTTCCTGCCCCATTAGGTCCAATCAGGGCTGTCACCTTTCCCTTATGAATCTCAAAGGATACGGAATCCACCACGGTTTTCCCGTCATATTCTTTCTTCAGTTCCTGAATTTTCACTGTCTGACACCTCCTCTTCTCAGCAGAAGATACAGGAAATAAATTCCTCCTCCTACTGTAATAAATACGCTGACCGGAACTGCGTATACAAATACCTGTTCCACAATCATCTGCCCGCCTACCAGTACAATCATGCCAAAGAGGGCAGACCCCAGAATCAGCTGGGAATGTCGGTAAGTCCGCATAAGCTGCCGGGATAAATTGGCAATAATCAGTCCCAGGAAGGAAATCGGTCCTACCATAGCTGTGGCTACGGCAATACAAAGGGCTACTCCCAGCAGAAGTTTGCGGATGGCACGGTCATAGTCCACTCCCAGATTAATGGCCTGGTCCCGCCCCAGTGTCAGCACATCCAGAAGCGCCAGTTCCCTGCGAAGCCAGAATATAATCATTCCCAGAAGCACCAGAGAGAACAGAATAATCTCCGAATTTACATTACTGAAGCTGGCCACCAACGTTGCCAGAAGGCTGTCGTATTCATTGGGATCCATCACCCGGATAAGCGTGCTCTGAATACTTCCGAAAAAGGATGTCAGCACGGTTCCGATAAGCAGAACATACAGAATGTTGTTCTTGGTTTTCTTAAAAAGATAACTGTAAATCACCGTAGCCGCTATGCCCATCAGTGTCAAATCTACGGCAAAGGAAACATTGGCGTTTACCACCAGAAAGCTTCCTGAGCCTGCCACAAAGACCACAGCCGTATGAATCAGCGTATACAGGGAATTCATACCCAAAAGGCAGGGTGTTACAATGGTATTGTTGATAATGGACTGAAAGACAATAGACGCACCCCCGATTGCAAAGGCTGTAATCAGCATAACGATCAGCTTGGGAATCCGGATTTTCATGGCGTAGCGAAACAGCCTTTCATTGGAAAAAGAAACATCCACAGTCAGATAGGCTGCTGCCGCCACTGCAACCAACAGCAGCATAAGGAACAGCTTTCTTTTATTTGCTTTATGCACCGCACTGCCCATGTCCAGTCCCTCCTTTTCCCAGCCGAATGGCTTTTCTTCCGTTTTTCAGACGGTATAACAGCAGTAAAATAAACAATATGCTGCCCAGACTTCCCACAATCAGTTCTATAGGAAGTTCGTAAGGCATAATCACCACTCTTCCGATGATGTCGCACACCAGAACAAACAAAGCTCCGAAAAGTGCAGTATCGATTAAAGTCCCCCGAATCTTGTCCCCCTTAAACATGGCTACAATGTTTGGAACAATCAGACCGATATAGGAAATCGAACCTACCACAACCACCACAGACGCCGTAATCATAGCCGCAATGGTAATTCCCATAAAGAGCACAAGATTATAGGGAATTCCCAGGTTTTTAGAAAAATCTCTTCCCAGCCCCACAATGTTAAAATGATTGGCAAAGACAAAAGCCAGAATCACCAGAGGCACGGTCATGTACACAATTTCATACCGTCCTCTGAGCACCATGGAAAAATGCCCTACCAGCCAGGTAGATAACGCCTGGGTCATTTCATACTTGTATGCCAGAAAATTCGTAAGTCCTCCAATGACGTTTCCGAACATAATTCCCACAAGCGGAACCAGAACCACATCTTTAAATTGTATTCGCTGGATAAACCAGACAAAAATCCAGGTTCCCAGAATTGCTGCTGTAAAGGCAAAAAACGCTCTTCCCCACAATGTGGAATTGGGAAGAAACACCAGGGCCAGCAAAATTCCAAACTGCGCAGAGGAAATCGTAGCCCCCGTAGATGGGGATACAAATTTATTCATACACAGCTGCTGCATAATCAACCCTGCGGTGCTCATACCGATTCCGGTACACAAAATCGCCAAAAGCCGCGGTATTCTGGAAATCAGAAATACTTTCCATACTTCCGGTTCTCCTGTAAGCAGAGAGGATAAATCTGTATCAATGACACCGATGAACAAAGATACCACAGCCAGCACTGCCAGAACCGAAAATAAGAGAATCGTTGATAAATGTTTTCTTATCATGACACCTCCCGTTGTTTTCATCCGCGCTTTTGTTAGCTGAGGCTAACCCAGGCTCAAAAAAATTTTGCCCGGTTACGCGGTTCGTGGATAACTATACACAATCCGGCCCCTCCGTGCAATACCTTACTTTCTGGTAAGTACCTTCCTGTATCGGTTCTCCGTTTTTGTCGGCATGCCGTTTCGCCAGCTTACAGATGGCACATAAGATTTCTTTTATTTCCATATATTCTTCATTAAGATGATAAAACACAATGGCCGGCTTTTGCTCCTTCACCACCTCTTTATGCAAAATTCCCTCTTCCTCCAGTTCCCGGAGATTGGTATAAAGCACCTTTTCCGAAATTTCCGGTATACACTTTTTCAGAATTCCAAACCGGTTCTCTCCGTGAATAATATGCCACAGAATTCTCATTTTCCACTTCCCGCCTATGATACGGTTAGCAAAAATCAGAGGGCAGACAACTTCTGTTTTTCTATTTGACATGCATGTCTCCTTTCACATTTTTTGCAAAATCACTTCTGCATTTTATAGTATCACGGGAAATTTTGCAAGGAATTTCTCTTTCCATATATCCACCGGATTTTCCTCTGCTTTTCCCGATATCTGTTTTTTTGTTTGAACTCCCAAACAAAATATGCTATCCTGTTAATAGTATATTTTACGGAAGGAGCAACAACATGGAAATACATGAATCCGCCGAAAACTACCTGGAGACCATTCTGGTTATCGGAAAACGAAAACCTCAGGTGCGTTCCATAGATATTGCCAACGAGCTTTCTTTTTCTAAACCCAGCGTCAGCGTTGCTATGAAAAATCTCCGTGTAAACGGATACATCAACGTGGACCGGGAGGGCTTTATCACACTGACAGAAGCCGGACGCGCTATTGCGGAAAAAATATATGAGCGTCATGAGCTTTTAAGCGCCTGGCTGGTACATCTGGGCGTGGACCCCCAGGTTGCCGCCGAAGACGCCTGCCGTATTGAGCATGTTATCAGCACAGAAAGTTTTCAGGCTATTAAACGGCATACGGAATCCCAGAAAAAATAATACCTGGGAAATTTTAAACACCAAAATCCATGAAAGGCAGTCAGGTAAGGATGCGCACCTGACTGCCTTTCACAATTTTACTTTTTTCTATATCCCTTATTTTTCTGTTTTGAAACTCTTTATGCCAGGCCTTTCGCTTCCAGCCACTCATCCAGGGTATGCTTCTTCGCTCTGATTTTCTTTGTTCTTATCTGGAATTCCAAAATAGTCAGCGCTGTGAACACTACGAAAATCACTGCCAGGAACACTATGGCTCCCTGTATGCTCTCTCCGCCGGAAATCGTGCTTCGGAACGCTTCTACCGTATAGGTAAACGGTACCCAGTCATGGAGATACGGCACAAAGGAACCGGACAGTTCCAACGGATAGGTTCCCACCGAACCAGCCAGCTGAATGACCATAAATACCAACATCAGGAAGCTTCCCACCTTGCCAAAGGTGTTGGTAAAGAAATACATGACAGACATAAAGGCCAGGGATGCCACACATGCTACTGCAAGCGTTTTGCCCATTTCCACAGGCTCAAATCCATCACACACATGGAGCATAAAGACCATAACGATTGCCTGCAAAATGGCAATCAGATAAAGTACAGAGGCCTTGCTTGCCCACCAGGCAGTACCGGAGGTAAGTTTGCCTGAATATTTTGTCAGCGGATACATAAGGCTGAATGCGATGCAGCCAACCCACAAAGCCACAGACATCATATAAGGCGCCATAGCGTGACCGTTGTTTTCCACAGTGGTAATCTGTGTCTCGTGAATATCCACCGGAGCAGCAAACATGTCAACGGTGTCCTCTCCCATTTTGGTATCTTTCACTGTTTCAGCGCCATCTGCCAGGCTCTCTTCCAGAGTCTGACTGCCTTCTTCTATCTGTTTCATGCCATTTCCAAGAGTCTGACTGCCTTCATAAAGAAGATTTGCACCATCACTGATTTGCTTAGCACCGTCTCCCAACTGGCTGCTGCCGCTTAACAAAGTGCTGTTGTTCGCAGTCAGCTGGTCTGTGCCCTGTACCAGGGAAGCAGTGCCGTCCTTTAACTGAGAAGAACCGTCTGCAAGCTGGCTCACACCTCCGGTCAGTGTAGGAACGCTTCCTGCCAGGGTCTGTACGCCATAATCCAAATCCCGGCTTCCCTTCTGCAGCGCAGCCAATCCATCGTCTAAAGCTGCCGCACCGGACTTCAATGCCTCCGTTCCCTGAGTCTTCAACTGCTGTCCTCCTGCTGCCGCCGACTGAATACCTTCCGTCAGTTCACCCGAAGAAGCTGCCAGAGCAGAAGTCCCTGCCTTAACAGCCGAAGTACCCTGGTTTAAGCTTCCGGCTCCTGCTGTCAGCTTGGCAATACCCGGCTGAATCTGCTGGGTTACACCTTCTTTCAGCTGACCCAGACCATAGCTTACACCAGCATTCAACTGAGCCTCTGCTGCATTGGTGCCGTCAATAATCTGCTGCAGTCCTGCTGACATCTCCTGGAGCTGGCTCTGCAAAGCGCCTGTTCCTGCTGTATTGGTCTCCGCTGCCCTTCCCAGCGTTTCTCCTGCCTGCGTAAGCGCCGCGCTGCTGTTATTCAGCGCTTCGCCTGCTGCCGCAAGACGGTTTGACGCATCATCCGCTGCCTCTTTATTGCTCTGGGCTGCCGCGATGGCCTCGTTTGCAATAGCAGCCACCGCATCCATATCCTGGGCTTCTACCGCCTGATTCAGAGAATCATACAAATAAGAAACATCTGCAGCGCCTGCCCCGCCGGTATCTGCTGCTGCCTGAGCTGCTGCCGCCGCACCGGCATCTGCGCTGTCTTTTCCTCCTGCAATCTCATGCAGTTCATTCTGAATTCCGGACACATCCGCAGTCTGCACCGTACCTGTAGTCTGACCGCCGCCCATGGCTCCCAGAAATGCGTCCACCTTATCCTTCATGCTCTGTGCGCCTGCACGGATTTGAGCAAGCGCCTGTGTATTGCCTGCCTGAAGCTGGCTGCTGACTGTATCTGTACTCTGCGCCAGTTGTTCCACACCACTTTGCAGGTCCTGCAGTCCTGCCTGCAGGCTTTCCGTACCCGCCTGCACGCTTCCCACGCCCTCATCCAGCTGTGCTGTCTGCGCCGGCAGATTTGCAGTAGCAGCCTGGAGGGTAGAAAGTCCGGCATTTAAGGTTTGCAGATTGTCATCCACCTGCTCTGTACCGCTTTTCAAAGCAGCACTTCCCTGCTTTGCAGTTTCCGCTCCCTGGGCAAGCTGTGTCGTTCCGTCAGAAAGTGCGGCAACACCGCTTGTCAAAGTGGGAAGCTGGCCATTTAACTGGTCCAGGCCGTCTTTTAAGGAAGCGGCGCCGCTGTCCAGCTCTTTTGCCCCGCTGTTTACTATGCTCACGCCATCTACATAGGTTTTCAGCCCTTCTGTCAGGGTTTTGCTGCCGTCCCGGAACGTCAGGGAACTGTCTGCCAGGGTTTTCAGATTGTCCGTAATGGTCTGATTGCCTTCTGCCAGTTCTATGGCACCATCCTTTAATTTTCCGGAACCATCGGCCGCCTCCTGCATACCGTCTCCCGCTTCCGAAATCTGGTCAAAAACTGCCTCCGTATATGTCTTTGTCACTTCTTCCCGAATACTGCTTTCGATTTTTTCCATGGCTGTTGCACTCATCTTGGAAGCAATATAGTTTGTACCCGGATTGGTGTCATAACTCAATTCCATTTTCTGCGGTTTGTCGTCTGTCAGCGTTGCCGCATTGGCAGAAAAATTCTCTGGAATGGTAATAACCATATAATAAGTACCGTCTTCCAGCCCTTCTCTGGCCGTATCTGCATCTGTAAAATGGAAATCCAGGGAACCGTCTTCCTTTAAATTGTCCACCATCTGTTTTCCTACGTCCAGAGTTTCTCCTTCATAAGTCACCGGCTGGTCTTCATTCACCACCGCCACCGGCAGCTTATCCACGTTACCGTAGGGGTCCCACATAGAGCCCAGAAAAAGCGTTGTGTAAATAGTAGGAATTGCAATAATGGCAAGGACGACTATGAGCATCATCTTATTGCTTAAAAGCTTTTTCCATTCTCGCCTGAGCATTGTTTTATCTCCTTTCTCATTATAGACTCAACATAGTTTAATAGATATTGTGTTGATTATTTTTTCAAGTTGCATTATACTAAAGGAGATAGGAAGTGGCAACCGTTAATAGCCCTATACTTTGTCTATTACTAGACACTTAGTATCTTTGTGTCTATATTTTATATTTTTTTAAGATTCTACAGAAGAAGGGGGATTTACCATGGCAGAGAAAACTGACCGCCGTGTAAGAAAAACAAAAAATCAGCTGAAACTGGGGCTGGCAAAGCTCATGCAGCAAAAAAGCATCAAAGAGATTACTGTAAAAGAACTGGTAAACGAAGTGGATATTAACCGCTCTACCTTTTATCTGCACTATACAGACATCTACGATTTGCTCCATTCCATTGAAGACGAACTGACCATAGAAATCCGGGACTCCATTCACGCCCACCCGGTAAGCCCTTTTACTGAAGACAGCCTGCCCTTTGTAGAAGATATCTTTCGGATTCTGGCTGAAAACAAGGACATCTGCAATGCTCTTTTCGGCACAAACGGAGATATTGCCTTTATCCACAGAATGGAAAATCTGATTTCCGTACACAGCCTTGATGTGCTGAAGACAACTTTCCCGGATAATATCCAAACCCTGAAATATTCCTACGCCTTCTGCCTTACCGGCTGTGTTGGTTTAATCAAAGCCTGGCTCAATTCCGATACTGGTGAATCCCCTCAGGAAATGGCCCGGATTGCTTTCCAACTCATTATGCATACAATCGAAGCCTTCACTTCCCAGACTCCGGCTGAGTAAAGGCTGCTTCAAACATCATGAAAAAACAGAACTGCCGCATGAAGGTCGCCTTTGCCTTTCATGCCACAGTTCTGCTTTTTTATTTTGCTTCTTCTTTTTCTCCGGTCATCTTCGCCGCCAGTTTTTTCTTAATACTGTTCATCCCCTGATAAGTATCTGCCAGACTTTGCTGCGTTTTATTGATTGCATTCACATACTCTGCAATCTTATACTGCACTTCGGAAACTGCATTGTGAACCGCTTCATAATCTGCCTGAGAACCAATCTGGCGCTCTGCTTCCTTCCATTTTTCCCGCAGGGTCTGATTTTCACCCCGCAGACGGAGAATTTCTCTTGCCAGTTTATCCTTTAATAGGCATTTCTCATTATCCGTGCGGACA
The DNA here is from genome assembly GCF_013304445.1 of Blautia hansenii. Lineage (GTDB taxonomy): Bacteria > Bacillota > Clostridia > Lachnospirales > Lachnospiraceae > Blautia. The sequence continues at coordinate 48,576 of NZ_JAAITA010000003.1, read as the reverse complement.
TATTCTTCGTAAGCGCTCTTCCACTTGGCTTCCATCTTGTCCAGGTCTTCCTGCAGCCTCTGATTCTCCCCTTCCAGTCTCTGCAGCTTCCGGCTCTGTTCCTCTGCCAACTGAGAACTGTTGGTCTCCTCCTGCCGTAAAAGCGCCTCCAGTTCCTGGATTCTCGCCTGATAACCTGCGGCCTCCTCTTCCCTCTCTTTTTTCATGCGGAAAATTTCCTCATTTGTATTTTCCACATATTCAATCACATCATCTTTTTTGTAGCCTCCTACAGAGCTACGAAAATTCACTTCCTGTTCCATGTCGTTCTCCCCTTTATCCTTCATTCTCTAAATTATAAATTCTCCCCCTGCATTCCCTGTCCATCACCCGGATTCTGCCTTTGCAGCCATGCATTTCGCAATACTGCATAAAGTTCTGCTTCCGTTGCATAGTAATACGGAATAGACCAGAAAATCCCCACAATTCCGCAAGTGAAAACCGCCAGCAATTCCCATCCGATAAAAGAAAGGTGCAGCACAAAAGCATCAAATTTCTGACTCATCATCAACTGTCTGGAAATCGCAAAGGCGTCTGCCTGGTCAATATCCGGCTGCTCTGCCAGAATGTAGGGAACCATCATATATTCATAGGTCTTGATAATTCCCGGAATGATAAACAGCAGCGTCCAGAGAACAATCTTCAGACCCATGAGAAACATCACCCATACCACATTTCCGTAATGGCCTCCCTGGAAACCAAACAAAACCTTTGACACCGGAGCGTTATAATCCCTGTTTTCTACAAAGAAACGGCAGCCGCCCACCATGAAAACATTCAACACCAGAATTTCCACCAGCAGGGCAATCAAACCGATACTGATTACTACACCCCATTCGATATAATATTGGTCTGTCTGCCTCTTCTGTACTATACTTACAGCCCCTGAAAGCAGCGACAAAATCACACCTGCAAGAACACATGAGCCATAATTTCTCCGAAAGACTTCTTTTGCGCTTGTTTTCAACTGCACCCTGCTCCAATTCGGTCCATATTCCATGCTCGCTCCTCCTTCTCCCATTTTCTCACCTTAAATGCACTTACAAATTTGCCTTAATGTCAGAAAATTTCTGCTTTCTACTTTTTTATTATTATAGTACTACAGATTCTATAAAATTTCCACAATATTTGCCTCGAAAAAAAATAAATATTTTTCGAAAAAAGTGTTGACATTTCATTATTCTTCCCTTATAATAATTTTTGTTGCTGAGGAAAACAGTTAACAAATGTGCGTTTAGCTCAGCTGGATAGAGCGTTTGGCTACGGACCAAAAGGTCGGGGGTTCGAATCCTCTAACGCACGTAAAACCTTATGTCTTAGGACATAAGGTTTTTTTGTTATACAGCAGAGTATTCTACCGCGAAAGGAGTTTTTATATGTTTACTTCGTCTCAGTTAAAGCAGCAGCTTTCGTCTATCAACCGAAAAAGCTATCCTGCTTACAAAACCCTGAAGGGTGTTTATGATTTCAGAGATTATCAGCTTTCCATTGACCATGTGCAGGGCGATCCATTCGCTTCCCCTTCCCACATCAGTATCCGCATTCCCCAAAGCCGCGCCGGATTTCCGGACTTCTGCTTTGCCTCTGCAGAAACCCGCACTGCTCTCCAGGATTATCTTCTCCGCAAGTTCGAGGAGCAAATTGCCGGCTATAGCTTTAAAGCCAAAGGCTCGGGAAAAAGCGGTCTGATTTCCACCACCCACTGCGGACAGGAAATCTTAGACCGCACAGCCTGCCAGATTTCCCAAAAAGAACTGGTTGTCCGCTTTACAGTAGGTTTTCCTGCCAATGGAAGAACCATCAACGCCTTTGAACTGGAAAAAATCTTCTTTGAGTTTCTTCCGGTATGTGTACAGAAATCCCTGTATTACAAAAATCTGAACAAAAAAGCCGTAGAAGAAGTAATTTTTCTGGCAGAAGACCAGAGTTTTATCCGCAAGGAACTGACAAAACAGAATCTTGTGGCCTTTGTTGCCAACGGGGCCGTGCTCCCGAGACAAAGCGGCGTTTCTCAGAAACCCATGAAAAACAGCGTTCCCTTTGTCTCCCCCCTCTCTCTGCAGGTAGAAATGCACCTTCCCCATAAGGGAACTCTGTCAGGTATGGGGATTCCCAAAGGTATTACGCTCATTGCCGGAGGCGGATACCACGGGAAATCCACTTTGCTGGACGCCCTGGAAACAGGAGTCTACAATCACATTGCCGGAGATGGCAGAGAGTACGTTATCACTGATGACACAGCTCTGAAACTTCGTTCTGAAGACGGACGGTTTATCAAAGATGTGGACATTTCCCTTTTTATCAACGACCTGCCGAACAAAAAGGACACCCACTGCTTCTCCACCTTAGATGCCAGCGGCAGCACCTCCCAGGCGGCAGGTATTGTGGAAGGCATGGAAGCCGGTACAAAACTGCTGCTTCTGGATGAGGATACCTCTGCCACCAACTTTATGGTACGGGATACCTTTATGCAGCAGGTTATCAGCCGGGAAAAAGAGCCTATTACGCCGTTTCTGGAACGGGCCCGGGATTTATACGGAGAATGCGGTATCTCCACCATTCTGGTGGCCGGAAGTTCCGGGGCTTTCTTCCACATTGCGGATACCATTATCCAGATGGACAGCTACCAGGTTTTGGACATCACCAAAAAAGTCAAAGACCTGTGTGCAGACTATCCTCTTCCTCCTGCTTCCGTCCCGGTCTTTTCCATGCCGGATTTCAAAAGAGTAATGACTGCCCCTGCAGTCAAAAGAGATTCTTATAAAGAGTTGAAGCTGAAAACACATGGAAGGGATTCCTTTTCTATAGGAAAAGAAACGGTAGATTTGCGCTATATCGAGCAGCTTGCAGATTCTGAACAGACTGCTGCACTGGCACAACTGCTGAAATACGCCAGAGAACATCTCATTGACAACAAGAAAACCGTTTCCCAGGTTATCCGCCTTTTGGAGGACAAACTGAAGAAAGAAGGTCTGGCAGGAATTTGCAGCAGTTCCTATACCCCCTGCGGACTGGCCATGCCCAGACGGCAGGAAATCTTCTCCTGCTTTAACCGGTATCGGAGATAACCTTCCAATAGATGAAGCTCACAAAGAAAGCAGGCAAAAAGTGGTGGTTTCAGCACAACCTTTTGCCTGCTCAAAAAATATTTCTGACTCAATTTTCCCTCTTACATTTCTTTAAAATCCCCACGCCCAGCGGATACGGCCCCGTATGTACGCCAATGGTGGCTCCAATCTGTATTTCTTCCCAGGACTCCATTTTGCAGCCGTGTTCCCAAAGGGCTGATTTCAGTTCGTCCTTAAATATCTGGTATTCCTCAACAGCCAGCCCCTCCCCGGTTATCAGATTATAGTCCTCCAGGGAAATTTTGTTGCTTTCCACATAGGCAAGAAATTTTTCTATAATTTTATGCAGAGATTTTTTCCTCCCTCTGCAAAGCTCTGTAGAACCCAGTTCTGCATCACAGAAATGGAGAATAGGCTTAATATTCAGCATACTTCCCGCCAGACATGCCGCTTTTCCGATTCTGCCGCCATGCTCCAGATATTTCAGGTCTTTTGTCGTAAAAAAGATATGCCCTGTACTACGGATTTCCTTTAATTTCTCTAAGGCCTCGTCCAACTCCGCCTCTGCATTTCTAAGACCCACGGCCTCTTTTACCAAAAGTCCCTGAAGTCCAGTCACAAGCTGGGAATCCAATATCTCAATTCTGGCTTCCGGAAATTCCTCTTCCAACTCTGCTTTTGCATTGACTGCCGCCTGCATAGAACCGCTGAATGTCTGCGTCAGACAAATGCACAGCACAGGAAGTCCCTGCTCTGCAAACGGGCGGAAAACCTCCATATAATCTTGCACAGAAGGCATGGAGGTTTTAGGATAGCAGTCCGGATTATCGGCCATCTTCTGATAAAAATCTGTAATCTTTGCTTCTTTTCCTTCTTTCAAATAATGCTCCCCGTCAAAGGATACATAAAAAGGCACAATTGAGACCTTTTCTTCTTCTGTATAACGCTCCACCAAATCACAGGAGCTGTCGCTGACAATTCCAAATTTCATTTTCTCCAGCCTTTCTTGCTTTCTTCGCAAATTTTTGTTATTCTTTCTATAAGATAATGTTACGATTGTAACACTAAATCTCTTCTAAAACAACATGCAGCCTTTAAACTGTTACAAAAAGGAGTTTTTGTTCATGAAAACCACATCTGCCTCGAAGGAATTTACCAAAAACTGCATTATGGACGCACTGCTCCAGCTTATGCAGACCCAGGATTACAACTCTATCAGCATTACAGACCTGACCAGCCGCGCCGGGGTATCCCGCATGTCCTACTATCGCCATTACAAATGCAAGGACGACATCCTCATGGACTACATGTACCGTATTGTCAAAGAATATGCCGAGGAACTGCAGGGTCCTTCCTTTCTCTCTGATTTTCAAAGTTATGAACATATCCTATACAGCCTCAAATATCTGCAGAAATACAAGGACTATGTCCTCTGTCTGAAAAAAGCCAATCGAGCTGAGATTCTGCTGAAAGGACTGGATTTATACATGATTTCCGTTACCGCCGCCCAGCAAAGCACCTCTTTGGACAAATACCGGCTTTATTACTATTCCGGCGCACTCTATAACCTTTTTATGCATTGGATAGAAGACGGTATGGAAGAAAGGCCGGAAACCATTGCCTCCCTTGTTTATGACCAGGTGAAAAACCACCGCTTTCCTGACAAAAAATCTTAAAAAATACTTGCATTTTCATTGATGTGTGATATAATTTGAAATGGTCAAAGACAATATGACATGGGCGATTTCCCGAGTGGCCAAAGGGGACAGACTGTAAATCTGCTGGCAACGCCTTCGGTGGTTCGAATCCACCATCGCCCATTGTGTTTCAAAAAGACACAAAATGCCGCAGTGGCGGAACAGGCAGACGCACAGGACTTAAAATCCTGCGGGACTTATACTCCCGTACCAGTTCGATTCTGGTCTGCGGCACTTTGATGATGTGCTTCAAAATCTTGTACAAAGTTGTACATCCTGTCATGGAAACGTACTACTGCTTCCCATAAAAATCTTCGTACAATTCATTTCCTTTTTCAATGATTTCACTCATTTTTTCTTCTGAAACACCCAGTTCCTCTCCCAACTTCTTCGCATCCGCAAAATCACTTTCTGTAAATCCGGATGTGCTTCCTACTACTTTATTATCTTTTTTTGTAATGGCCGAAGCAGAAAACTCATGACTGTCTCTCCACATAATTTCCACATAAGTATCTTCAAGTTCCATATCGCAATACAAATTGCTCAGATGAAAGTTCAAAGTAAAATCCAACAGTCCTGGCATAGATTGATTGGGAACACTATACACCACTCCATCCGCATAATTCATAGAATAGTATCCGTCTCTGTTTTTATAGAAGTCATTTTCCTGTAACTGTTCCGCGAAATTCCCCTCCAATTTACTTTTTGTATGGAAATACACGCATGAATAAATCACAAAACTTCCAACCAGCAATGCAAAAGCACTCGCTATTATCGTCAGCGCCTTTGCATATTTTCTGGTACTCTTTACTTCGCTATCAAATGTTTTTACCATAACCAAATCCTCCTTCAATAAAATATCCAAGGAAATGTGAAAACTATCACTAATCTTTACTATGGTTTCCAAATCCGGATAACTTTTTGAATTCTCCCAATTCGAGATGGTCTGCCTTGAGACGTGAAGCATCTCTGCAAAACTTTCCTGGGACAGATGTGCCTCCTTTCTTATTTTTTGAATATTCTTTCCAAGTGTCATGATAGTTCGCCTCCCTTTACGGAAATTCTATTGAAGAAAATGAATCGTGTCTATCAAAGGCCTTTTACATTGCAAAAATTCCTGTGCAAATATTCTTTGCAGCCCCTGATTTCAAAGGTTTTTCGTCCTATTTTCCAATTTTCTACTCCAGCACACACTTCACCAGGATAGCCCCATGTGCCGGCACCTCGAGATGCAGCACACCGGCCCTGCACTCGTGAATTTTTTTCACCGAACTGTACCCAAAGTCTCCGGTTACCATAAGCTGTCGGAATTTCACCGTTCTGGTTCTCGGAATCCCCAACTCCCATACGGTCAGTTCCACCATTTTCGTCTCACTGGTGTTATTCAGCGTAACCACCATTTTTTCCTTTTCTGTAAATCTTCCGTAGCTTAACTGCTGATAATCATTTGCCAGAAACCGCAGGGATCCTGTAATCAATTCCCGGTTTTCCTTGTGAATCTTTATCATTTCTTTGTGATAAGCAATCAGTTCCTTATCCTCCCGGCCCCAGGGATACGTTCTCCTGTTATCCGGGTCTGTAAAGCCGCACAAGCCCGCCTCGTCGCCGTAATAAATGGTGGGTGCTCCCGGCCAGGTCATCTGGATGGCAACTGCTTCCCGGAAAACCGCTTTATTCACGCCTGTTTCCGCCGCCTCACTTCCCAGAGTTCCCACGCGTCCTACTTTAAAGTTGGTTCTGGTCAGAAATCTGGAATGGTCATGATTGGAAAGCTCATTCATAGCTGTCATGAGAGACGGCCCATAGAAGCTGGCCATATGATACTTCATTGCCCCGATAAAGCTGTCACTGTTTCCATACATGCCCTCATTGTATTCGTCGCTGTGCTTCTCCATTCCGGTGAGGAACCAGGTCACCGGCTCCATAAAGGCGTCATAATTCATGACGGTATCCCACTGGTCTCCTTCCAGCCAGGGCCTTGCATCTCCGTAATGCTCTGCCAGAATAATGGCATTGGGATTTGCTTCCTTTACATTTTTTCGGAAATCCCGCCAGAACTGATGATTGTACGCGTCACTGTGTCCCAAATCAGCCGCCACATCCAGACGCCAGCCGTCTGCATTATAAGGCGGGGAAACCCATTTTCTTCCTATATGCATAATGTAATCATACAATTCCTTTGATTCCTCATAATTCAGCTTAGGCAGGGTAGCATGTCCCCACCACCCGTCGTAATCCTGATTATAAGGCCAGCCATTGGGATTGTTGAAGCGGAAAAAGGAGCGGTACGGGCTGTCCGCGGACACATAGGCCCCCTTTTCATACCCCTGCTGGTTTTCGTAAATCCGCTCTCTGTCCAGCCACTTATTAAAGGAACCACAGTGATTGAACACACCGTCTAAAATTACCTTCATTCCTCTTTTATGAATTTCTTCCACCACTTCTGCGAAGAAGGCATTGCTGGCTTCCAGATTATCCTTTCCGGTCACACGGCAGATATAACGGGAAGCATGGGAATTGTCCTTATCCCAGTCTGCCAGCACCTCACCTCCATCATGGACAATTTTCCCATAATGAGGGTCAATGTAGTCATAATCCTGAATGTCATATTTGTGATTGGAGGGGGATACAAACAGCGGGTTGAAATAAATAACCTCCACGCCCAAATCCTGGAGATAGTCCAGTTTATCCATGACCCCCTGCAAATCCCCTCCATAAAAGTCCCTGACGTCCATAGCCTGGGGCGGACGGTTCCAGTCTTCTATCTTCTGTACTTTTTCATTAATATAACAATACTCTCCGGTTACCACATCATTGGACGGATCGCCGTTACAGAACCGGTCTGTAAAAATCTGATACATGACGGCTCCCTTGGCCCAGTCCGGCGTTTGAAATCCCGGCACAATCCCGAAGGAATAATGCTCATCTATCTCCCTGGTAATCCCTGCCTGGTTATAATAGCAGTGGATTTTTCCGGAAATAATCTCAAAAAAATAACGGATTGATTCATTCTGCAGTTCTACGTCTGTTCCGTAATAATCAAAACCGTCTTTTGTATTTATCAGCTTCATCTGCTGTTTTTTTTCTCCTGATACCAGATAAACGGCATCTACGTTCTTCTCTTTTGTCCGGATACGGATATTCACCGTATCTCCCGGTTCCGGTTCTGCCGGCGTCCGGTAATTTTCCGTTTCATCGCTGAACACGGCACGTTTATGAAAAGCCGAGCGCATATTTGCCACATATTCCTGAATCCTTTTTGTTTCTGCCAGATTATTGTAATCCATACTGAATCCTCTCTATTCTCGCGCAAAGCACAGAAATATTTCCTGATTTGCCGAATTTCTGTCATGCTTTTATTTTATCCCACCCAATCTGCATATACAACTACTTTTTCCCGAAAACATCATCTTTTCACAGCTTTTCCGGATAAAGTAAAAACGCCAATCTTTCGACTGGCGTTTTTGGAGAAGGTATTTCTTCTTATGGGGTGTAGCAAAAACTATATAATGTATTGGGGGGTTTTTACAGTTATTATAATACCATGGAGGCCTGAAAAAGTCTGCACAATCTTCTATTTTTTTGAAAGTTTTTTTTGACCAATTTCAACATAACCGGTTCTTTTCATTTTTTATTTTTCCCAGTATCCTGCACAAAACCCGTCTAAAACAAGGCTTCAAACTCTTCCCTGCCGATTTTTTCCTTCTCGATTAAAAGTTCTGCACACTTATGCAATACATCTTCATGCTCCTGCAGAATCTTCTTTGCCTTTGCATAAGATTCGTCAATAATACGTTTCACTTCACTGTCAATGAGAGAAGCTGTTTCCTCCGCATAATTTCTGGTGTGTGCCAAATCTCTTCCAATGAAAACTTCATCTTCATCACTTCCATAGTGGATCATGCCCACTTTCTCGGACATCCCGTACTGTGTCACCATGGCTCTGGCCATCTGGCTGGCCTGCTTAATGTCCTGTGAAGCCCCGGTTGTGATGTCACCGAAAATCAACTCTTCTGCAATTCGTCCGCCCAGAGATACCACAATATTCTCCAGCATTTTATTTTTGCTGTTAAACATTTCATCTTTTCCCGGCAGCGGCATGGTATAACCGGCAGCTCCCATGCCTGTAGGAATAATGGAAATGGTATGCACCGGCTCCATTTCCGGCAGCACATGGAATAAAATGGCATGACCTGCCTCATGGTAAGCAGTAATCTTCTTTTCTTTCTCGGAAATAACCCGGCTCTTTTTCTCCGCACCGATTCCGGTCTTGATAAAAGCCTGGCGAATATCGTTCTGATTAATAAAATATCTGCCGTCCTTTGCCGTGAGAATCGCTGCCTCATTCATCAGGTTCTCCAAATCCGCACCTGTATAACCGGCTGTGGTTCTCGCCACTTCTTCCAGGTCTACGTCTTCCCCTAAAGGTTTCTTGGCAGCATGCACCTTGAGAATTTCTTCTCTTCCCTTGATATCCGGTCTGCCTACCCCTACCTTACGGTCAAAACGGCCCGGACGCAGAATCGCAGGGTCTAAAATATCCACACGGTTGGTCGCTGACATGACAATAATACCTTCATTGACTCCAAATCCATCCATTTCTACCAAAAGCTGGTTTAAAGTCTGTTCTCTCTCGTCATGTCCGCCTCCCATACCTGTACCTCTTCGTCTGGCCACAGCGTCAATTTCGTCAATAAAAATAATACAGGGAGCATTTTTCTTGGCTTCTTCAAATAAGTCCCGGACTCTGGAAGCGCCCACACCAACGAACATTTCCACAAAGTCAGAACCGGAAATTGAGAAAAACGGTACCCCGGCTTCTCCTGCCACGGCTTTTGCCAGAAGGGTTTTACCGGTTCCCGGAGGGCCCACCAGAAGTACGCCTTTGGGAATTCTGGCTCCTACCTTCACATATTTCTGGGGTTCTTTTAAGAAATCTACGATTTCTTCCAGCTCCTCTTTTTCTTCCTGCAGTCCTGCCACGTCTTTAAAGGTTACCTTCTTATCCTCATCCGTAGACATTCTGGCACGGCTTTTTCCGAAATTCATCATCTTGGCATTGCTTCCGCCTCCGGACATCTGCCGGTTCATCATGCCAAAGAGGAAGAACAGCATCACGCCTGTAAGTCCAAGGGACAAAATAGACGTCAGAAGGGTATTGTCTCCAGGTACATCTCCCACCTTCACAGAAATATCCTCCCCGGACTTTTCCACCATTTCCTGTATTTCTTTTACATCCAGCGCCGTAAATTCTTTTTCCTCTCCTGTTTTCAGGCGCACCAGTATTTTACCTGTGGGCACCTCTCTGTTGGGCCGTATATAAACCTCTGTCACCTGATTCTTTTCCATCGCCTGGTTTAATTCCTCCAGAGAATAATCATTTCTCTGGGTAAACCGGCTGATAAGGCCTCCGCCGATACACAGGAGCAGGGTCAAAAACACCACAGGCATTATCCAGCTTCTTGACTGTCTCTCCACCTTGTTGTTCTCCTTTCTGAAAGCTTACAGTTCTACCACTCCGATGTAAGGCAGGTTTCTGTATTTCTGTGCATAATCCAGTCCATATCCTACCACAAATTCATCCGGGATATTGAAGCACACATAATCCACCTTCACATCTTTTACTCTGCGTTCCGGCTTATCCAGAAGGGTACACAGACGCAGGCTCTTGGGATTTCTCTGTTTGAGAATTTCTATGAGATGGCTAAGCGTACGTCCGGAGTCAATAATGTCCTCCACAATCAGCACATCTTTTCCTTCAATGGTTTCATCCAAATCCTTTACAATGCGGACCACACCGCTGGAACTGGTATCGTCTCCATAGCTGGACACAGACATAAAATCCATGCTTACCGGCACTGTAATTCTCTTGGCCAGTTCACATGTAAAGAATACGCCTCCCTTTAACACACAAATCAGATGTACGCATTTTCCTTCGTAATCTTTGCTGATTTGCTCTCCGATTTCACGGATTTTACGGTCTACTTCCTCTTCGCTTAATAACTGACGAATTTTTTCACTCATCTTCGTTTACTCCTTTTACCTGTACTTTTAATACTTGTTTTGTCTGACTGGTAACTTTATAATATTCGCTTATGCGGTATCCCACAATCCACAGAATATGGGAACCGTCTGCCAGAAGAGTGAGTTCTTCTCTCTTCTCTCTTGGAATCTTACAGTCAATAAAATAGTCCTTCAGCTTTTTTCTTCCCCCCTGCGCATTTACAGTAAGAAAATCACCGGTTTTCCGGTGTCTGATTTCCAGACTACTCCTTATTCTATCATAATCAAACCATTTCGTATATGTTTTTTCCTCAATTTGCCCCTTTTCCCAGGGCAGTATCTGAAATTCCATTTCACAGAGCGTTTTTTCCCTCTCGTTCCCATAAATGATATGAACATCTCCGTAAACCTGACGGGCCAAAAGCCCGCCGGGCAGAGACAGGGAAGTACCGGTGCGCCCCTTGGCCAAATCCAGCACCTCCTGAATATGTGTGGACGTAAGATTCTTTCTTCCCCCCGCAGCCCGGGACAATACTTCCCTCACCACATAAGACTGCATCAATTCTTTTTCCCCGAAAAGTTCTTTGCGGATACCATATCCGTTCTTTTCCGGTTCTACATGGGCTTTATACAGTATGTGCGCCTGGCTTTGCAGATATTCTTCTATCTGCAGCATAGTCCCGGCTGTATGCCCGATATGCTGCACCGCTGCCGGATTCATGCTCTCCAGCACCGGAATCACCTGATGGCGAAGTTTATTTCGGGTATATTCCGTTTCCAAATTGGTACTGTCTGTCATCCAGGTAATCTGCTGTGCTCTTAAAAATTCTTCAATTTCATTTCTGGAAACCTCCAGAAGAGGTCGGATATACCACAGGCTCCCCTGCTCTGTATCCGTGTCCCATACGGGGCGGATTCCCCCAAGCCCCGCTGCACCTGTGCCGCGTATCAGATTGTGAAGCACGGTTTCCGCATTGTCATTTTCATGGTGTGCCAGAGCAATCTGTACCTTTTTTCCTCCGCTCCCCCCTTGCGGCTTCCCGTATTCCCCTGCCAATTTCTCAAATGCTGTTCTTCTGGCCTCTCTTCCCGCTTCTTCTAAGGACAGCTTCTTTTCGGCAGCCATACGGGGTACATCTGCAGCATATACCCGGAAAGGTACCTGGAGTTCTTCGCAGATTTTTTCTGAGAAGTTCTGGTCCCGCAGGGCTTCCCCTCCCCGAATTCCATGATTGACATGCAGGGCACAAAGGGAAAATTCCCGTCTTTTCTGATACTTCTTTAATAAAAACAACAGGCATACCGAATCCGCACCACCGGAAATTCCGACTATGACCTGGCTGCCCGTTTCTATCATGTTGTATTTCTCTATATAGGAAAACACCTTTTCTTCCATGTTCATTTTATTCTTACTTCCTCCATAGTCCTGCCGTAAGAACCGTCATATCGTCTGTAGCTCTGTATTCGCTGTATGTAAGCACCCGTTCCAGAATCCCTCTGCCCAGTTCCTGCGCTGCACTTGCACGAGTCTGGAGAATAATTTCTTTCATCAGTTCCTCCGGTTCTTCCGGCGGCAGCGCATCCAGCACTCCGTCTGTCACCATAATCAGAAAATCCCCCTCATACAGCTTCTTGGCCGAGGATTCAAAGTCTGCCTGCTGCACCAGCCCCAGAGCCAGACTGGTAGAGGAAATGGCTTCTACCCAGTGGTCCCGCTTAATAAATGTGGTTGCCGCTCCTGCTTTGAGAAAATGGCACACACCGGAATACAAATCCACCATGGAAATATCCACAGTAGAAAATCTGCCGTTGCGGCTTTTCAGATTCAGTACTGAATTTACCATTTTTGCCGCCGTCTCTCCGGAAAATCCCGCTTCTACCAACTGCTCCAGAGTATCCACAATACTCTCACTCTCCCGGCACGCCTCAATCCCGGAACCCATACCGTCAGAAAGACACATGAAAAACTGCCCGTTCTCCTCCGTGGCACAGGTATAATTGTCTCCGGAAATGGTTTCTTTTTCCTTGGTTATCTTCACAGCCCCGTAGAGCATTTTGAAATTGACTTCCTCTGCAAATCCCATAATGGCAAAGTCCCTGTTAATGAGGGTTTTCCCCTCCGCCCTGGCAACCATGCGGCTGCCGCACATGCCGGAGAGAACGGCCGCCGCCTCTCCTGATGAAATGCAGCCGCCTTTTGTCTTTAATTCCGCATAGTACCGAACTTTTCCGTCCGGCAGGTCCAGGCTCCACACGTTCCGCACCAGAATATGTTTCTTCTTCAGTCTTCTGGCAAATTCTTCCCGAAACTGCACGTCCACCTCTGCCACATCAAATAAATCTCTGGAAAGGCTCTTCATCAGCTGCGCCATCTCAGAAAGCTGCTCTGCCACAGCCACACGGTTCTCCAGAAGCTTGTTATTCCAGATAAGATTCTGCCTCTCCCGTTCTACCATTCTCTGCAGTTCCTGCACCAGTTTTCCCTGGCTGATACAGACCTCCATCAAATCCGCCTTGGCCTTTCGGAACTCTTCCTCGTCATTTTCTTCCAGGACGCGAATCAGATGATAAACGCTCTGATAGGACTGGACAGAATGTTGAATCCAGCAAGTCTGGTGCAGATGACACCTGCGGCACAGCCCTTCCTGTACCTCTGTCACCATGGCGTCGACCTCTGAACTGGAGAGATAATCTTTCCGGTAAGGCAGACCATAGAAGCTGTCCGCCAGCTTTTGAAAAGAATCTGCATAGCGCTGCATTTTTTCTTTTTGCGGGTGCTGGTCATAAGCCAGAGTTGCCGCACTTTTCTTCATCTCTGAAAAAATAGTTTTTGCCATGTCCCGTAATATAAGCAGTACGCTGATTACGAGCATGGCAATTATCCATTCCTGCATCTCGTTCCCTCCCTGCATAAGCAACCGCTATCCATGGAGTATTATAGATGCTTTTGTTTTCAAACTTTGTCAAAAACCGTCTTCCCGTCCGGAAAACTTTCAGACAAAATCCGTCTTTTGTTTTCTACTTTTCCTCTTCTTTAAATACAATTTCGTTGTCTTTCACAAGACCCAGCTTTTCTCTGGCTACCTCTGCCACATACTCATCCGTGTCCATACGCTCTTTTGTCTCATCAATTTCCTTTGTACGCTCGTTTTCCTCGTCAATCTGGCTCTGCACTTCTTTCATTTCTGTCTTACAGTCCGAAATCTGCTGCTGCAGATTCAGGCTCATGGTCATCATGGCAATAAACAGGACACCGACTACAAAAGTAATACTAAGCATCGCGATTCCGTTCTGGTTCATTCTTTTTTTTCTTTTTTTCATTTTTCCATTTCCTGATTTTCTGCATAACTTTTGCTTCATATAGAGAGATTTTAACTCTATCCCATAAAAATTTCAACCTTTTTCTCCACTTTCTCAAGGGGTTTATAAGAACTCCCAGAAAATGAAAAATCTTTCGGAGCACTTTTGGCAGCCAGGTCACCAGAACGCTTCCGGGACCTGCATGGAAGACAAAGCCGCCAAGGAACACGGCCAGAAGGGCATACGTCCGAATCACACCGTCATTTTCCCTGTAAATCATACCAAAAAGATAAATCCCGGCACAGCACCAGTACAAAATGTCCTCCGCACCGGTCAAAAAGGGGCTGTGGGACACCAGCCTGCGAAAAATACGAAGGAGGTCATAGCCTGCAGCCAGGCAGGCTCCGGCCCAGAAAGCCCGGCAGAAGAAAAGCAGTTCCTCATGCATATAGGCGCTCACGGTTTATCCCAGAAGCCTTTTCAGCATACCTTCTCCGCCCTTCATCTTTGCAGTGCCCTGGCTGTACAGCAGACTGTCCACCCGGCCTGCAAGGTCTACCTCCTGTTTTTCCAAATCCAGCCTGGTCACATGGAGGTCTTCACCTTTCACAGTAAGTACTCCTGCCTCGGTTACCAGACTGATTTCCTTTTCGTCAAAAGAATTCACATCCTTCACCCCTGTGACACTCCCTGTATTTCTGTCTGTAAGCTGGATTTTATGAACTGCTTTTCGCTGTTTTTCTTCCAAAACCGACTTCCCCCATACACTTCTTCCTGAACCATTATATGGGAAAAGCAAGACAGATATACCTGCCCTCTCTTAGAGATATTGAAACAACTCTGCAGCAGCCTCTTTCTTCACTGTTTCCTGTACGTCCAGCACTTCTACCCGGACGTTTTTGCTTCCAAAGCGGATTTCCAGAATATCTCCTGCCTTTACCTGAGCCGACGCCTTGGCAGGTTTGTCGTTAATCAGTACCCTTCCCGCGTCGCAGGCCTCGTTGGCTACGGTTCTGCGCTTAATCAGACGGGATACTTTCAAATATTTGTCAAGTCTCATACTCTCACTCCTTTACCAAGAGCCTTCTTTTCATTTCCTGTACGCAAATGAAAAGAAGCTGTCACATCCTGAAATGCAACAGCTTTCCTTGCCTAAAATAAATAAGTTGCTTATGCGTTTACTAAATCTTTTAAAGCTTTTCCTGCTTTGAACTTTGGAGATTTAGATGCTGCAATTGTCATTGTTTCACCTGTCTGAGGATTTCTTCCTTCTCTTGCTGCTCTTTCAGAAACTTCAAAAGTACCGAATCCAACTAACTGGATTTTTTCACCTTTCTGCATTTCTTCTGATACAACATCAATGAAAGCCTTTAAAGCTGATTCTGCATCTTTTTTAGATAACTGTGATTTTTCTGCCATAGCAGCAACTAATTCTGTTCTGTTCATGAGTATTTCCTCCTAAATAATTTAGCCTTGCAGAAAAAGCCTGCCGTGGCGGCCTATCCTGCTTCTGATAATCTCTTATAGTTACCGCCTATTCGCGCGGTCTACAGATATTTATACCTTGTTTCTACAGGTTTGTCAAGCATATTACCGTGTTCTTCACAGGACATTTACGGTATTTACATCATTTTGTCAATCAGTTCTTTCACTTCGTTTCCAAGTGCTGCGGATTTTGCATCTGCATCCTCTAAAGAAGTGCCTTTGATACCGTAATAAATCTTAATTTTCGGTTCCGTACCGGAAGGACGAACGCAAACCCAGGCATCATCATTTAAGTCATAATACAGCACATTGGAGTTTGGAAGACCGGTTGCCTTCACTTCCTTTGTTTCCATATCCACAATAGTGTCTGCCTTGTAATCTCTTGCGGAAAGCACCTTGTAATCACCAATCTCTGCCGGCGGGTTCTTTCTCAGGTTTTCCAGGATGGTCTGAATCTTTTCCAGTCCTTCGATGCCTTTTAAGGTAATGGACTGAATGTCGTCTTTATAGTAACCGTATTTTTCATACATTTCAATCATGGCGTCCCAAAGAGTCATGTTTTTGGTTTTATAGTAAGCGGCTGCTTCGCACAAAGCCATAGTAGCCACAATAGCGTCTTTATCTCTTGCATGGGTACCGATAAGGCAGCCGTAGCTTTCCTCAAAGCCAAACAGGTAAGTCCCCTCCCCTTTGGTCTCAAAGCCCAGAATCTGCTGTCCGATGTACTTAAATCCGGTCAGTACTTCGATAAATTTCACGCCGTAATGTTTTGCAATGGCAGCGGCCATATTGGTGGTAACAATGGTGGAAATCATTGCGCCGTCAGCCGGAAGTGTGCCGTTTACCGCTTTTCTCTGTCCGATTTCATAATCGGCCAGCAGACAGCCGGACATATTTCCGGTCAGGGTGTGGTATTCCCCTGTCTTGCTGTCTTTTACACGGACACCCAGACGGTCTGCGTCAGGATCGGTTGCCAGTACCAGGTCTGCGTCCACTTCTTTGGCCAGTTTCAGACCCAGGTCAAAGGCTTCGTCTGCTTCCGGGTTGGGATAGCTGACAGTAGGGAATTCTCCGTCAGGCAGTTCCTGCTCTTTTACCACATAGACATGTTCAAATCCCAGCTCTTTTAATACACGTCTTGCAGGAATATTTCCTGTGCCGTGCAGAGGGCTGTACACAATTTTCAGTTCTTTTGCCATGGCTTTGATAGCGTCCATATGAATCACCTGGCTCTTTAACTCTTCCATGTAAGCATCGTCAATTTCCTGTCCGATGACTACGAAAAGTCCTGCTGCCTTTGCAGCTTCTTCGTCCATGGTTTTCACGGTATTATAATCTGTTACTTTCTGCACTTCTCCCATAATACCGGAGTCATGAGGCGGTGTAATCTGTGCGCCGTCTTCCCAGTATACTTTATAGCCGTTGTATTCCGGCGGGTTATGGCTTGCAGTGATGTTAATACCTGCAATACATCCTAATTTGCGCACAGCAAAAGACAGTTCCGGTGTGGGTCTTAACGAATCAAAAATATAAGCTTTCACGCCATTGGCTGCCAGGCAGAGGGCTGCTTCTTTTGCAAACTCCGGTGACATACGGCGGGAATCATGGGCAATGGCAACGCCCTTGGCCTGTCCGCCCACGGCTGCAATATAATTTGCCAGTCCCTGTGTTGTCTTTCTCACCGTGTAAATATTCATACGGTTTGTACCTGCACCAATGACACCGCGCAAACCGGCTGTACCAAACTCCAGATCTTTATAAAAACGTTCTTTAATCTCATTTTCATCCTTTTCAATGGCTTTCAGTTCTGCTTTTGTATTTTCGTCAAAATACGGATTGGCAAGCCACTCTTCATAAAGTTTTTTGTAGTCCATCTCTATTACCTCCCTGTGCAGCTTTCTTTTGCCGCGCAATTCTTTTTGTGGTTATTATACACTATCATAGGTCAAAATTCAAATACTGCACAGGCATTTGTCACATTTACATCCCTGTTTTTTCTGAAAAATTTCGCCATTTGTCGTGTTGTGACGTGATTTTCTTTAATTTTTCCACATTTTTTTCCGAAATCCACGCCTTATTGTGCGTGTAATAATAATTAGCCAATTTCCAGTATTTCTCCGGATAGGAAAAACGAATGGACAGATATTCTCTCTCCTCTTTAGAAAGCGGGCGGATTTCTTCATACGTCTCCAGAAGCTTTTCCCCCAGTTTTCTGTCCCAGTCATATTTTTCCATAATTTTCCTCATAAACTGATATAAGTCTGCTACCTGTACATCGAAGCTCCATTTATCAAAATTCGTCACTGCCGCATGTTCATGGTCTTTTAAAATCCAGACGTTATGCTGATTATATTCCCCGTGGCAGACCGTACCCTCCCCCAAAGCATGCTCACGCAGTTTCTCATATCCGGAGGACTCCAGCCTGTCAAGGGCTGTCTCTCCATGCTGCAGAAAGCACTGGATACTGTCCAGAAACTGCAGTTCAAAATCATTCTTTTTTTTCTTGGCGGACACAAATTTTCTGATTTTGCGAAGTTCCGCATTGTGCCTTCTGTATTCCTGGGACAGGGATTCCCGGACATAATGCTCCTGCACCGGCATTTTCATTACTTTATGTAAACTTGCCAGAGCAGCCGCCCCGGTACAGATGTCCTCTTCACATCTGGTATCACACTCTCTCCCCTCATACCACCGCTTCACAATATACGGCACATTCTCCTTGTCCAAAGACATATAGCCGCCTTCCAGATTGGGCAGAATTTCGTCTGTCAGCACCTGGCTTTTCCCGGAAATATCGGACAAAAGAAGAGCCTGGCATTCCAATTTTCTGGGTGTACCGCCAAACTCTTTTATCAGCACTCTTCCCTGTCCTGTTTCACAGACAAGGGCTCCTCTTGTGCGGTACACGGCATTGGACTCCAGGCCGTATTGCTCTAAGACACTTAATCCACGGTCATACACTCGCTTCTCCCCCTTTTATTCTTGCTTCGCGCTCTTTTCATTCTATGCACGAAACCTGGGGGTTAGAAGCCGTGTTCACAAGGATTCTCTTACCTTTGAGAGCAGATATTCTTTTGTATTTTTCTCCGGGTCTTCCAGAACCAGTTCCAGAAAGGCATTTAAGGTATCTCCTATTTCTTTTCCCGGCTTCATGCCTGCGGCAATCAGGTCTTTTCCGGACACTGCCAACATCTTTACGGAAATGCACTCCTGCTTTCTCTGGATTTCTTCATAGAGCCTGCGGCTCTCTTCCAGTCTTTCCAGCTTTTCCTCTCTGCGGTATTCGCTCTGAGCCAGCACATCCGCCCTGCGGATTTTCAAAAGTACGGGAAACAGCTCTGCATCCATTTTGCTCAAAGCCCGTCTAAGAGACCTTGGCGTACACTCCCATGGACATTCATGCCAGGATACCAGCTCCGTCACCTTTCGAATGGTATCATTGTCGAACCGCAGCCTGCGCAGGATTTTTCTCGCCAGTTCTGCGCTTACTTTGGGATGTCCATGGAAATGGTCAAGACCCTGCTCGTCTGTGGTCCGCATGGCCGGTTTTCCCATATCGTGAAACAGTACAGCCAGCCGCTGCACCTTGTCCGCTTCTGTGTATTCCAGCGCCTTTAAGGTATGTTCCCCTACGCTGTAACAGTGGTGCGGTGTATTCTGAGGGGTTTCCATCATGGCATCAAACTCCGGCAGCACAATTTGGGTGATTCCCAGTTCCCACGCAGTTTTCAGATACTGGGGATGAGCGGAGACCAAAAGCTTCACCAGTTCTGTCTGTATCCGTTCCGCACTGATTTTCTCCAGGGTAGGTGCAAGCGCCTTTGCCCAATATGCAGTATCTTTTTCTATGGCAAATCCAAGCTGTGCAGAAAACCGTACGGCTCTTAAAATCCGCAGGGCGTCTTCTGTAAATCTCTCCCGTGGATTTCCCACACACCGGACAATTTGGCTCTCCAGATCCCGGATTCCGCCAAACACATCCACCAGACCCGTTTCATCATTGTACGCCATAGCGTTGATGGTAAAATCTCTGCGTTTTAAATCCTCTTCCAGATTTCCCGTGAAAATCACTTCCTTGGGGTGGCGGCTGTCTTCATACTCCCCGTCAATCCGGTAAGTGGTAACCTCAAAGCCTTCCTTTTCCATAAGCACGGTTACAGTTCCATGCTGCAGGCCCGTGTCCACGGTTCTTTTGAAAATTTCCTTTACTTCCATAGGCTTTGCAGAAGTGGTAATATCCCAATCTGCGGGAGAACGGTCAAGGAGGCTGTCACGAACACAGCCTCCTACCGCATAAGCATCATATCCCTGTTCCTGCAAAGTCCTGATAATCCTCTGTACCTTTTTCGGAACTTCAAGCTTCATAATTAATATGCACGCCCCCAGTAAACCATTTTTTTGGCCGGTTTTCCGCAGACAACACACTTATCAGACAGATTTTCCTGCTCAAAAGGAATACATCTGGAGGTTGCCTGTACGTCTTCTTTAATCTTATCCTCACATTCTCTGCAGCCGCACCACATCGCTTTCACAAAGCCCGGTTTTTCTTCCACGGTCTTCTGAAAGCTTTCGTAATCTGTCGCTTCATAAGTGTGCGCTTCTCTGTGTGTTCTGGCTCTCTCCAGCATGTCCTTCTGCATGGTATCCAGAATCTGCTGTACGCTTTCTGCCAGATTATCAAGAGAAACCGTAATCTTTTCTCTGGTATCTCTTCTTACTACAACGGCCTGATTGGCTTCCATATCTTTAGGACCACATTCGATACGAACCGGAATACCTCTCATTTCCTGCTCTGCGAACTTGAATCCCGGACTCTTGTCTGTCACGTCTGTCTTCACGCGGATACCTGCTGCCTTTAACTGTGTCTCCAGCTTCCGGGCATTTTCCAGCACGCCTTCTTTTCTCTGCTGAATCGGAATGATAACTGCCTGCACGGGAGCAATTCTCGGCGGCAGTACCAGACCGCTGTTGTCCCCGTGTACCATGATAATTGCGCCAATCATACGGGTTGTCATACCCCAGGAAGTCTGGTGTACATACTGCAGTTTATTTTCCTTATCTGTATACTGAATACCGAAAGCCTTTGCAAAGCCGTCGCCGAAATTGTGGCTGGTACCGGACTGCAGCGCCTTTCCGTCATGCATAAGGGATTCAATGGTATAAGTAGCCTCTGCACCTGCAAATTTCTCTTTGTCTGTTTTCTTTCCCTTGATAACCGGAATCGCCAGCACTTCTTCGCAGAAATCTGCATAAATGTTCAGCATCTGTATCGTTCTTGCCTCTGCCTCTTCTGCAGTTGCATGTGCGGTATGTCCTTCCTGCCACAGAAATTCTCTGGAACGAAGGAACGGTCTTGTGGTTTTTTCCCAGCGCACAACCGAACACCACTGGTTATACACCTTTGGCAAATCTCTGTGGGATTGAATTTCTTTTGCATAGAAATCGCAGAACAGAGTTTCTGAAGTAGGACGCACACAAAGTCTTTCCTGCAATGGTTCCAGACCTCCGTGTGTTACCCATGCCACTTCCGGCGCAAAACCTTCTACATGGTCTTTTTCCTTCTGTAAGAGACTTTCCGGAATAAACATAGGCAGATATACGTTCTCCACCCCTGTTTCCTTAAATCTTCTGTCCAGTTCGTGCTGAATGTTTTCCCAGATTGCGTAGCCTGCCGGTTTGATAACCATACAGCCTTTTACACTGGTGTAATCAATCAAGTCCGCTTTCTTTACTACGTCTGTGTACCATTGCGCAAAATCTTCTTCCATAGAGGTAATGGCCTCTACCAGCTTTTTGTTGTTTGCCATAACATTTCTCCTTTTTTCTTATTTGCTTCTTTGTAAGTGTGTCTCCGGCGCAGCGTGTGCTTTCTTAAATAAAAATAAAAAAAGACACGCTCAGCCCTGTTATCAGGGACCGATATGTCTTCGTCTCGGCGGTACCACCCTTCTTAGCCGTCCTGTCTTTCTCTTCTATATCTAAAATCCGGACTGCTCACTTCCTTTGCTCTTTTAACGCCAAAGCCCGCGTTCTGCTTTTCGCAGACAGCTCCAAGGCAGGTTCTGTATACTTCCCACAAAAGCCTTTCACCGGACGGCTTTCTCTCTTTGGAGTTCCGTGTACATACTATTCCTCTTCTTCGCCTCTTTGATATTTTATCCAATTCAAGGGCAGAGGTGTTTCTGAATCTATATGAAAAACCTTCTGCTATTTTGAATTTTATTGGAATTTGAAGCGTTTGTCAAGAGGCGGCACATATTTGTTGACAAATCTTTGAAAACCCGTTATACTGTAAACTACCGTGCAGCCGGGGAGATAGCGGTGCCCTGTACCTGCAATCCGCTACAGCAGGGGTGTTGCCAAACCGAGGGATTTCTTCTTGTGAAGCTGCCCTCTATAAGTGGCGTTGACGTTTGGGTCTTACGCAACAGGAATCTGTGAACCGTGTCAGGGCAGGAATGCAGCAGCACTAAGCAGAAGCTCTTGTGTGCCGTGAGGGTGCCTGGGCCGAGTTAACTGTAGAGGTAACGTTCATGAGAGAATTTCGAAGGGCGGCGCACGGTGAAAAAATTTGAATTACGTTCTGATAACACATTTCCAGTGGCAGATAATCCTGCTTATATTTCCACTTTCTATTGCATAAACTGAAAAAAAGAGGTTCTTTTGGTCTATGAATCACTGGATACTCCAACTCATGGGTACATATGGCTATGTGGGAATTGCGTTTCTGATTATGATAGAAAATATCTTTCCCCCCATTCCATCTGAAGCCATCCTCACCTTCGCCGGATTTCTCACCACTTACACCACTCTGCACATACCGGGCGCTATACTTTCCGCGACTTTTGGCAGTCTGCTGGGAGCTATTTTTCTGTACGCGCTTGGAAAACTGCTTTCCCCTTCCAAAATGGATTCCCTGATTTCCGGACCCGTGGGAAAAGCTCTTCGTTTGAAAAAAGAAGACATTCAAAAAGCCATGGCCTGGTTCGACAGCAAAGGAAACTATACGGTCTTCCTCTGCCGCTTCATTCCCATTGTCAGAAGCCTGATTTCCATTCCCGCAGGTATGGCAAATATGAATTTTCCACGTTTTCTGTGGCTCACTGTCTGGGGCAGTCTGCTGTGGAATACCATTCTCATTTCCCTGGGAGCCTGGGCCGGCGCTTCCTGGCAAAAAGCAGCCCGGTATTTTGGAAATTATACCAGGGCTGCCAAAATCGTTCTCCTTATTTTCCTGTTTACAGGTCTGTTGCTCTTTCTCCGAAGACAATGGGCAAAAAAACCTTCCGACTAACGCTGTCTTCCCAAGGCTTCCTTCACCTGTCGGATATATTCCGGAGTTGTTCCACAGCACCCGCCTACAATATTCGCACCGATTTCTGTCATGCGCTTCATATGTCCGGCAAACTCCTCTGCTCCCATGGAGTATACCGGACAGCCGTTTTCATCTATCACCGGCATACCGGCATTGGGTTTCACAATCAATGGAATCTGCACTCTTTTTCTCATATTTTCTACCACGGAAAACAACTGATCCGGTCCGGTAGAACAGTTGATTCCCACAGCAGCGGCTCCCATTTCCTCCAAGGTCTCCACTGCTTCATAAATATTTCCGCCGAAAAACAGACTGCCGTCCGATTCCACGGTCAGCGTGCACATAACCGGAAGTTCCCCTGCCGCTGCATCCAGCACAGCCATAGGCTCTGTCACTCCCAGCATGGTTTCTGCCACCAGCAGGTCTGCTCCTGCTTCCATCAGCGCCTCGATCTGCTCCCTGTATGCGCCCAGGAGTTCTTCATAAGTCAGTTCCTGTTTTCCCGTGGTAGTCAGGTCTCCGGCAATGAGGCAGGAATCCCCCACAGCCTGTCTGGAAATGTCCACCAGACGCAAATTCAAGTCCCGGACATGTTTTTCCAGACCGTGATTTTGCAGGCTTATGGCATTGGCCGAAAAGGTAGGGGCATAAACAATCTGAGACCCTGCCTCTTGATAGGCCTTCTGCAGCCTGGTAATAGCCTCCGGGTTATCGCAAATCCACTGTTCTGTGCAGACGCCTCTCGGCATACCGGCTTTCATCAGATTGGAACCTGTAGCCCCATCTAAAATTACAATGTCCTGTTTCACCAGATTTTGAAATTCCTGTTTTGTCATAATCCCAGCTCCTTTTCTTCCTGTTTTTTCTTTGCCTTTTCCTCTCTCAATTCTTTAAAGAATCCAGTCAACATACTGCTGCACTCCTCTTCCAGAACCCCTTTTGTCACTTGTGCCTTATGATTAAAGCCATCCATTTCCAGCAGATTCAGCACCGAACCCGCACATCCTGCTTTGGGATTCATGCTGCCTATGACCACCCGGTCGATTCTGGCCTGGATAATGGCTCCTGCACACATCTGACAGGGTTCCAGAGTCACATAAAGGGTACAGCCCTCCAGTCTCCAGTCCCCCAGTTTCTTGCTGGCCTTCCGGATTGCGTTGATTTCCGCATGGGACACAGTATTTTTATCTGTATTTCTCCGGTTATATCCTCTGGCAATGATCTTCCCTTCATATGCAATGACACAGCCAATGGGAACTTCTTTCAATGCATACGCTTTCATAGCCTGCTTCTTTGCTTCTTTCATAAACTTTTCATCTTCTGTCATACTCTGTCCCCTTTCACGGAACTATCCTGTTATACAAAAGGAGCATCGCTTGACATGCGTGAAAAGCGACACTCCCCATTTTCCAAGCGGAGACAGTGGGATTCGAACCCACGTGCCCTTGCGGACAACCGCATTTCGAGTGCGGCTCGTTATGACCACTTCGATATGTCTCCGAACAGCTTTTATTATATATCGCACTCCCTGGCGGGTCAAGTAGAAATATTGCTGTTTTGCCCGGCGGCTGCCAGAACCATGTTGTTTGCTGCAGCCACCGGCCCTCTTTATTCCATCCCCTGGGGTCTGTCTATCATGCGGTACCAGTATCCGAAATACCGGGAATGTCCGTTGGCTCCTCCTGTTTCCTTGAAATAAGGAAACCCGAACATTCCCGCCATCAAAGCTTCCTGGCTCTCGTAAACCCCCGGAACACCCAGAATGTACCTGCCGTCTTCTTCCCGTTTTCCTATAAGCAGGTGTCCGTACCTGGAAAATCCATGCCTGAGAAAACGATTCGTCAGCAATCCTCTGTCTCTTCTGTTTAAAATTCCCAAATCCCCGGGAGTAATTTTCCGGCACTGGGTAATTCCATTATCACAGAAAGAAGGCAGTTCCGTCTCTCGTTTCAATATTTCATCTGCACGTTCAACTTCTTCCGGTTCTGCGTCAAAATCTTCCTCCTCCATCTCTTCTCTATACTCTGCTGTCCCATTCTCTTCTGCATTTTCAGGTTCTCTTTCCATATCTTTTCCCGGATTCTGCATCGGCTCTTTTACCGGCTCTCTTACAAGCGTTTCTTCCTCCGCCTCTTCCTGCAGATTTTCCTCCCTGTCCTCCTTTTCCGAAAAACGGCTATCGTTCTCCTCTTCTCCCTCTATGTATTCCTCCGTCTGCGCAGCCTGCACTTCTCTGCTCTCCTTCTCTATTTCCCGCTGCTGTGCCTTTGGAATCTTTATTTCCTGCAGGTTTACCGGCAGTTCATCCCAACCGCTTCCATACAGTTCTCCGGAATCCGCCAGCAATATCAGGCCGCATAAATCCCCAAGCCCATATCGGCTCTCTCCCATATGTTCTTCGGGTGTCTCCAGTTCAAATTCTACCCGTTCTCCTGCCAGATTGCAGTCTCCCAGAAAAATGCCCGTACACCCGCCTTCCTCCCGCACATATCCATATACTTTCGCCGGTGCTGTTTCCTTTTCATAAATTCCTGTGAGTTTACAGCGCATACGGCAGGTGCCATTACGGGCTTCCACTTTGATAAAACCTCTGCCCTCCCCCTTTCTTCCTTCTCGGTATTCATACACATATGCTATAAATCTGCGATAACCGGACATATATCCTCTCTTCTGAAACTTTATCCTTAAAATATATGTATTCCCATCCTGCCTTAGAACCCGAAGGATTTTCTCAAATTTTTTTCATATTTTTGTTGACATTTCCAATTTTCTTATATATAATATCATTTGTTGAACACACATTGACATCGAAGCGTGGCTCAGTTTGGTAGAGCGCTGCGTTCGGGACGCAGAGGTCGCGTGTTCGAATCACGTCGCTTCGATTCGTTATGAAAGGTGCCGGGAAGTCTTGTTTTATAGACTTTCCGGCGTTTTTTCTTTTTCACAGCTCCACTTGAACCCCCTCTTTTTAAGGAGTTACACAGAATCCTCTCAAAAAACGCATTGTGCAAACTATTACTTTGCACTTCTTTCACTTTTTTCTGGATTTCCTGCTCAAGTAGTTTTATAATAGTAACCAATAGTAACTCTGGGGTTACAGTAAGGAGCGTATATGAAATGTCAAAAGCAGATGAATTCAAAAAAAAATTAATGTTAGATGAAATTGTATTTTACAGCATTTGCGGAGAAGATGACCGCAAGAAAATATTAAATGAAATGAATATGTCCTTTGATGATTTTCGCCGTCTGTCTCTTCTGACAGATTATCTGGAATTAAATGCCCTGCATAAATTTATTCAGGACATGTATGAGTACAAATTCCTGGACGAAATCGAAGAACTGTGGCAGAAATGCCAGAACAATCCTGAGCTCTTATCTTCTATGATTCTGGATACAGGCACATGGCTGGACAATTTCTGGAAACAGGCCCCTAACGACACTGTGTCCTATCTTCTGCATGAAATTTTTGAAGCCGGGCTTTCCAAAGAGAAAGATACCACGTTCGATGATTTGAATTTGAATGAATATAGCTGGACATAAAACGATTTATATTTATTTAAGAAAGGAATCTGTAATGGAACAACTGCCATCCTCATTTTTATCCCGCATGGAACAAATGCTGCAGGAGGAATACCCTGCTTTTTATAAAAGTTATGAAGCACCGCGTAAATTCGGTCTGCGCGTAAACACCAACAAGATTTCCGTGGAGAAATTTCTGGAAATCTCTCCCTTTTCTCTGACCCCCATTCCCTGGGTGTCCAATGGTTTCTTTTACGGCGAAGAGGAACGGCCTTCCAGACACCCCTACTATGCCGCC
Source organism: Blautia hansenii (assembly GCF_013304445.1). Classification (GTDB taxonomy): domain Bacteria; phylum Bacillota; class Clostridia; order Lachnospirales; family Lachnospiraceae; genus Blautia. The sequence continues at coordinate 21,852 of NZ_JAAITA010000003.1, read as the reverse complement.
GGGCTGTACTATCTTCAGGAACCAAGTGCCATGACCCCTGCAGAACGGCTGGAAATCACACCGGGGGAATATGTGCTGGACCTATGCGCCGCACCGGGGGGAAAAGCCACGGCCCTGGGCGCCAAACTGCAGGGAAAAGGCTTTCTCGTGGCTAATGATATCAGTAATTCCCGTGCAAAGGCCCTGCTGAGAAACCTGGAGCTTTTCGGCATCCGCAACTCCATGGTCACCAACGAAACACCCGGACGTCTCGCCGGATATTTCCCGGAATTTTTTGATAAAATTCTGGTAGATGCTCCTTGTTCCGGGGAAGGTATGTTCCGCAAAGACCCCGATGTTGCCAAGACCTGGGACGAAACCCGTCCGGAATTTTTCGGAAAAATCCAGAAAGACATTATTGCCAACGCCATTTCCATGCTGAAACCCGGCGGCAGGCTGCTGTACTCCACCTGTACCTTTTCCCCCGTGGAAAATGAAGGTCTGATTTCCTATGTTCTGGAACACTTTCCTGAGATGAAACTGTTGGATATTGCCCCTTATGAAGGCTTTGCCCCCGGCTATCCTTCTCTTGGAAACAACGATGAACGACTGGCAAAATGTGTCCGCATTTTCCCTCACCGCATGGATGGAGAAGGCCATTTTCTGGCTCTTATGGAAAAAGAAGGAACCCTGACTCCCTCTTCTGACAGACCAAGAACCAAACTGGACAAGATTTCCCAAAAACTTCTGGAAGATTTTTTCCAAAATGTATCCGCGCCCTATGATTTTCAGAAAATGGAAGTCCGGGGCAGCAATGTATATTATCTGCCGGATAAAGACACCTGCAGCTTAAAAGGTATTAAATTCCTGCGGAACGGACTGTTTTTAGGCGAATTAAAGAAAAATCGCTTTGAACCTTCCCAGCCCTTCGCCATGGCTCTTTCGGGAGAGGACTATGCGCACGTGATAAACCTATCTTCCTCTGATGAAAGAATCGCCCGCTATTTAAAAGGAGAAACTCTGCTTCTTTCCGAAGCAGAAACCCCGGCCCAAAACGGTTGGCAGCTGGTATGTACTGACGGTTTCCCTCTTGGATGGGGAAAGGCTGTGGGCAGCACTCTGAAAAACAAATATCCATCCGGCTGGCGTCAGATGGGATAATTCCTCTTTTCGCACGTAAAAAAAGCCCCAGACCATTTCCGGTCCCAGGGCTTTTTTGCGTTTTCCTTATTCTTCTGCTGCTTCCTCTAAAGGTTCTTCTGCAAGTACCTGTTCATATTTTTCCAGAATAATATTCTGTATTCTTTCACGTGTTGCTGAATTAATCGGATGTGCAATATCCCGATATTCTCCATCTGTGGCTTTACGGCTTGGCATAGCAATAAACAGGCCCTTCTCTCCCTCAATGACTTTAATGTCATGTACTACAAATTCCTCGTCAATGGTAATGGATACCACCGCCTTCATTTTGCCTTCCTTTGCTACGCGTCTTACTCTTACGTCTGTGATATTCATACAACCTTCCCCTTTCCTAGCCGCCTTATGCAGTCGTGCTTTTTGTCTTTTTAAAGAACATATCGTTCGTTCTTTTCTATCACTACCTTGATGCCTTCTTCCGCACTGTAATAAGAATTGGCCCGAATCGTGCCCCTGCTTTCCACAATGCAGTTTTCAATGTGTGTGTTATCGCCCAGATATACATCGTTTAAAATAATAGAGTTTTTAATCACACAGTTATTTCCTACAAAAACCTTTTTAAAGAGTACCGAATTCTCCACCTGTCCGTTGATAATACATCCGCTGGATATCAGACTATTTTTCACAGAAGCTCCCGGATTGTATTTTGCAGGAGGCAAATCGTCAATCTTGGACTGTACTCCCGGATACTGACGGAAAAAATACTCCCGGATTTCCGGCTTCAGGAAATCCATATTGGTGCGGTAATAAGATTCTACTGTAGAAATATTACTCCAGTAATTGTGAATCTTATATCCGTAAATCCTCTTAAGATTTTTATAGCGAATCAAAATATCGTTTACAAAATCGTGGCGGTCTTCCTGTCCGCATTTTTCAATCAGTTCAATGAGCTGTCTTCTGCGAATAACGTAAATACCGGTAGAAATAGTATTGGACTGTGCCACCATCGGTTTTTCGTCAAATTCTTCAATTCTGCAGTCCTCATTCATCTTCACACAGCCAAATCTTGTGGCATCATCTCCGTGCACATCGGTGCATACCACAGTAATGTCTGCTCTCTTGGCAATGTGATATTCCAGAACTTTGTTGTAATCCAGCTTGTACACGCAATCTCCGGATGCGATGACAACATAAGGTTCATGACTGTTTTTCAGAAAATCCAGATTCTGATAAATAGCATCTGCAGTCCCCTGATACCAGAAGCTATTGTCCGGTGTAATAGTCGGAGTAAAGGTGTAAAGTCCCCCCTGCTTTCTTCCAAAGTCCCACCATTTGGAAGAACTTAAATGTTCATTCAAAGACCTTGCATTGTACTGTGTCAGCACAGCTACTTTCTGAATATGGGAATTGGACATATTGCTGAGAGCAAAGTCAATGCTGCGGTAGCTGCCCGCGATAGGCATAGCCGCAATGGCTCTCTTCTGTGATAATTCTTTCATTCTGTGATTATTGCCGCCGGCAAGAATAATACCTATCGCTCTCATTCTGTCTCACCTTCCTTATTCAATGTTTCACCGCTTTCCAGAATACCTTCCGGATAATCTTCAGCAGAAGTCTTTCCTACAATCGCTGTATTTTTTCCAATTTTCACGTTGGAAGGAATGATTGTATTTTCTCCTACCGTTACCAAACCAAAAGAATACACGTTAGGTTTCAGCTTATTGGGCACTTCTTCTCCCACGCCCATAACCACATGGTCCCCTACTGTAACATTTTCGGCAATAATGGCTTTATCAATCACATTGTTTTCGCCGATAGTGGTCTGCTTCATAATAATGGAGTCCCGAATAACAGCCCCTTTCTTAATGGTGACGCCGGCGCCGATAACCGAATTATGTACCTCCCCGTAAATTTCTGTCCCCTCTCCGATGATGCTTCTTTCTACAACAGCATCTGCGGCAATATACTGTGGAGGAATAATATCACCTTTCGTATAAATTTTCCAGAACTCTTCGTACAGATTAAATTCCGGGATAATATCAATGAGTTCCATATTGGCTTCCCAGTAAGAACCGAGAGTTCCTACGTCCTTCCAATATCCATTGTATTCGTAAGCGAAAAGCCTCTGTCCTTTTTCCTTGCAGTACGGAAGAATGTGTTTTCCGAAATCGCAGCCGGACTGGTCTTTTAAAGCAATCAGCGCCTCTTTCAGCACCGGCCAGCTAAAGATGTAAATCCCCATAGAAGCCAGGTTGCTCTTGGGCTCTGCAGGTTTTTCCTCAAACTCTGTAATTCTTCCGGTTTCATCAGTAATAGCCAGTCCAAAGCGAGATGCTTCTTCCCATGGCACCGGCATACAGGCTACGGTAACATCTGCTTTATTTGCCTTGTGGAAATCCAGCATCACCTCGTAGTCCATCTTATAAATATGGTCGCCGCCCAGAATCAGCACATAATCCGGATTAAAATTTTCCATGTATGCCAGGTTCTGGTAAATAGCATTGGCCGTACCGGTATACCACTCGGTATTTGTTTTCTTCTCATATGGGGGCAGAATGGAAACCCCTCCCACATTTCTGTCCAAATCCCAGGGAATTCCAATTCCGATATGGGTATTCAGACGCAGCGGCTGATACTGTGTCAGCACACCTACGGTATCCACTCCTGAATTAATGCAATTACTGAGTGGAAAATCTATAATCCTATACTTTCCACCAAATGTCACGGCCGGTTTGGCAACTTTTGCAGTCAAAACGCCTAATCTGCTGCCTTGTCCGCCTGCCAGCAACATTGCAATCATCTCTTTCTTTATCATGCAATCACCTCTTGTATATTCTATGGTTCTTTCATTATAACATACCCCCTGGCAAAAGTGAACAATTTTAACAATTTTTTTTCGACATTTTACTTCTTTTTGTAACATTTTACCTGCTTTTAACCATACAAAAGAAAGGGGTTTCCAACTTGGGGAAAAGTGGGTATAATTTACTATAACTATAATAATAGAAAAAGAAGGGATTCTGTATTATGTATCAGATTGATTTTCATAAACCCATTCATATTCACTTTATCGGTATCGGCGGTATCAGTATGAGCGGACTGGCGGAAATACTTCTGGGTGAAGATTTCCCAATTTCCGGTTCCGATTCCAAAGAATCCGATTTGACAAAACACCTGGAAGCCAAAGGCGCCAGAGTTTATATTGGGCAGAGAGCTTCTAATATTAAGGAAGATGTGGACCTGGTGGTTTACACTGCGGCCATTCACCCGGACAATCCGGAATTTGCCTGCGCAAAAGAAAAAAACATTCCCATGCTCACCCGTGCAGACCTGCTTGGACAGATTATGAAAAACTATGAACTCCCCATTGCGGTTTCCGGAACCCATGGCAAAACCACCACAACTTCCATGATTTCCCACGTTCTTCTGGAAGCGGACGCTGACCCTACCATTTCCGTAGGCGGTATTTTACCTGCTATCCACGGCAACATCCGGGTAGGCGAATCCGAAACCTTTATTACGGAAGCCTGTGAGTATACCAACAGCTTTTTAAGCTTTTTCCCAAAAATCAGCATCATTCTGAATATTGATGCGGATCATCTGGACTTTTTCAAGGATTTAGATGACATCCGCCATTCTTTCCGTCTCTTTGCAGAAAAACTCCCTGCAGACGGAACACTGATTATCAACGGCGATATTCCGGATTTTGAAGAAATCACCAGAGGGCTTCCCTGCGAAATCATTACTTATGGACTAAATGCTCCCGCAGAATACAAAGCAGAGAATATCGTCTTTGACGAGTTTGCCCATCCGTCCTTTGACTGCACCAGAAACGGACAGTTCATCGGACATTTCACCCTGGCTGTGCCGGGTATTCACAATGTATCCAACGCACTCTCTGCCATTGCGCTTGGTATCAAGACCGGCATGGATACTGAAACCATTCAGAAAGGTCTGCTGCACTTTACGGGCACAGACCGCCGTTTCCAGTACAAGGGAAAAGTAGGCGGTGTCACTGTAATCGATGACTATGCCCACCACCCCACGGAGATTGCCGCCACACTGAAAACTGCCGCAAAATATCCGCACAAAACTACCTGGTGCGTATTTCAGCCTCATACCTACACCCGTACCAAAGCCCTGCTGCCGGAATTTGCCGAAGCTCTGGCTCTGGCAGATAAAGTTGTCCTGGCAGACATCTATGCGGCGAGAGAAACGGATACCCTGGGAATTTCCTCCAGGGATTTGCGGGATTTGATTGCCGAAAAAGGAGTGGATGCTTATTATTTTTCCACTTTTGATGAAATCGAAGAATTTTTATTAAAAAATTGTATCCACGGCGATGTGTTGATAACTATGGGGGCCGGAGATGTGTATAAAATAGGCGAAAACCTCCTTGGTATGTAAACTTATCCACATTATCCACCAATTCATCCACATGTTCTTATCCACGAACATGTGGATTTTTTTGTGCATTCTATAGTTGACATAATCCGACGACATTTGTGTTAAAAATATGTTAAAATCCCTATAATTTCGACAATTTCAGGTTTCCCATAAAAAACCATCCACTTTTTTATCCACATTATCCACATTTCCCACATACTTCTCCAAAATACGTGGTTTTTCGATGTCGCAAAAAAACCTTGTTCTCTTTTTAAAAATTGTGTGCTATACTGAAACTGATTCATTATGAACAAAATTCTGATGTAAAGGAAGTTCGACATGGGACAGTTTGAAGTTTACACCCCCTTTCCCGGGGACTATACGTTTATATCCAACGTTTTTCTGGATTTCTACATGCCTTCAGCCAACGGCGAATTTGTAAAAATCTACCTTTATCTGCTGAGACACGCATCCCAGACCAAAACACTTCTGGATTTTACGTCTGTTGCAGACGCTTTAAACTGTACAGAAGCTGACATTCAAAGAGCGCTGCGGTACTGGGAAAAAGCCGGGGTTCTGGACCTTGCCAAAGACAGCCGGGGAAATCTGACGGGTATTGTCTTTGTTCCTCTTAAAGCCGCTGCCCCGCAGATGCAGGAAGCCGCAGTTTCTGCCGCTTCATCTGATTCGGGAAATCTTTCTCTGGACAAAATACAGGAATTAAAAAACAAAGATGAAGTACGGCAAATCCTGTTCATTGCAGAACAGTATCTTGGGAAAACGCTTTCCCCCACAGATATGGAAACCCTTTTATATCTTTATGACGAAGTACATCTTTGTGCCGACCTGATGGAATACCTTCTGGAATACTGTGTATCCAAGGGCAGCACCAGCATGGCGTACATAAAGAAGGTGGGACTGGCCTGGGCGGAACAGGGCATCACTACGGTAAATCAGGCCAAAGAAGAAACGAACCTTTACAATCGAAATTATTTTACTATATTGAGAGCTTTCGGCATTAAAAACCGCAATCCCCTGGATAAGGAAATTCAGTACATGAATCTGTGGCTGAACCAGTACGGTTTTACCCTGGAAATTATTTCCGAAGCCTGCAGCCGCACGGTTCTGGCTACGGGAAAAGCCAGCTTCTCCTACGCAGACAGCATTCTGGAAAGCTGGTTTAAGCAGGGCGTACATCATTTATCAGACATTGATTCCCTGGATTTGAATTTTCAGCAGAAAAAATCCGCCAAAGCAAAAGCGGCTGCACCAAAGCCCAAAGCTCCCGCTTCCAAAAACAGATTCAACAATTTCCAGCAGAGAAATTACAACAACATGGCAGAACTGGAAACACAGCTTCTGGGCAAATAAGCACCAGGTAAGGAGATTTTACTGTGTCACTGAAAAATTTTCAATACGACGCGCTCATGCGTAATTACAACCAAAAACAGCTTCTGCAGAAACACCAACAGGATGAGAGAATCCGCCGGGCAGAAGAACAGCTTCCCCGCCTTAGGGAAATCCGCAGGGAAATTGCCGGACTTGGACTTTTAAAGGCACGTCTTCTTCTGGGTGCCCAAAAAGGGGACGACTTTGACCTGGCAGAAAAAATACAGGCTCTTTCTCTGGAAAAAGCAGAAATTCTCCGGGCAAATGGATATCCTGCCGATTATCTGGATTTGCATTATGACTGTCCTCTGTGTAAAGATACCGGCTATATCGGGAACGAAAAGTGTACCTGTTTCCGGAAAGCCGCTGTGGATTTGCTGTATACCCAGTCCAATATCCGGGACATACTGGATACTGAGAACTTTGCCCATTTTTCTTTTGATTACTACTCTTCCGAAATCACAGACCCTGCAACCGGCATTACCTCACTGGAATCTGCCCGGAATGCCTATGACAAAGCCTGGGACTTGATTGAAAAGTTCCGGGAAGAGGCAGGAAACCTGTTTATATATGGAGAAACCGGGGTAGGAAAAACTTATCTCACACACTGTATTGCCAAAGAATTGCTGGACAGGTCTTTCTTTGTGCTGTACTTTACTTCTTTTGATTTATTTGATTTACTGTCCAAAAATGCCTTTGAAAAGGATTCTGAATCCGCAGATATGGCAGCCTTTGTCTACGACTGTGATTTGCTCATCATTGATGATCTGGGTACAGAACTCACAAACAGCTTTGTTTCTTCCCAATTGTTCTGCTGCATCAATGAGCGAATTATGAATAAAAAATCAACTATCATCTCCACCAACCTGACTCTGGCCGATTTTATGGAAGCCTATTCCGAAAGAACCTTTTCCAGAGTTACCAGCAATTACACCATGCTGAAATTAGTTGGAAATGATATACGAATCCAAAAAAAACTTTTAGGAGGAAAATGAACATGTCACCAAAAACTGCAACACCTTTAGATTCCCTTCCCGTAGGACGCCTGGGTATTATCCCTTTAAAAAGCTGTGAAAAGCTGGGGAACAAAGTCAATGACTACATCGTAAAATGGCGAAAAGACCGGGACCATCAGGAAAAAAATAACCTGACTTTTGAAGGTTATGAGAGGGATTCCTACCTCATCAGCGCCAAGGCTCCCCGCTTCGGCTCCGGCGAGGCAAAAGGAGTTCTGCAGGAATCTGTCCGCGGTGATGACCTGTATCTCATGGTGGATGTGTGCAACTACTCTCTCACTTATTCTCTGTGCGGAGAAGTTAACCATATGTCCCCGGATGACCATTTCCAGGATTTAAAGAGAATCATCGCTGCTGTAGGAGGCAAGGCCCGCAGAGTGAACGTAATTATGCCGTTTCTCTATGAAAGCCGCCAGCACAAGAGAACAGGAAGAGAATCCCTGGACTGTGCCCTGGCTCTGCAGGAACTGACGGACATGGGTGTGGACAACATCATTACATTTGACGCTCACGACCCCCGTGTACAGAATGCCATTCCGCTTCAAGGATTTGAAACTGTTCAGCCGGCTTATCAATTTGTCAAAGGACTGTTCCGTGCAGAACCGGATTTGCAGGTAGACAGCGACCATTTAATGATTATCAGCCCGGACGCAGGAGGTACCGGACGCGCCATTTATCTGGCCAATGTACTTGGTGTGGATATGGGTATGTTCTACAAACGCCGTGACTATTCCACCATTATTGACGGAAGAAACCCCATTGTAGCTCACGAATTTCTGGGAGCCGATGTTTCCGGCAAAGATATGATTATCATTGACGACATGATTTCTTCCGGTGACAGTATGCTGGAGGTTGCCGCCCTTTTAAAGGAAAAAGGTGCAGGCAAAATCTTCATGTGTTCCACCTTTGGCTTATTCACTAACGGTCTCGAGCGTTTTGACAAAGCATATGAAAATGGTGTATTTGACCGCCTGCTCACTACCAACCTGGTATATCAGACAGAGGAACTGCTGCAGAAACCATATTATGTAAACTGCGATATGAGTAAATACATTGCTCTCATCATTGATACCCTGAACCATGACGGTTCCATCAGCAAACTTTTAAATCCTGTAGAACGTATCAATAAACTGCTTCAGAAGCACAACCGTGCACAGGGAAAAGAATAATTTACCAGTTTTTTCTTCGTTTTTTTTGATTCTCTATGCAGCATTTGTTTACCAAACCACTTTCGACATCACGCTGGTAACCATTATAGTGCTGATTGCATGTTTGGTGCCATTCCTGCCTGTCCTGTGGAATTATATCAAAATTAAACTTGAGGAATACGAAGAGCAGCATTCCCATCCTTATCACAGAGGTTAAGCATAATCAATGGATACACAATCACGACCACCGGCTTAGCCGGTGGTTTGCACTGCCCCTATAAGGGGCTATTACCCGCTTGCGCCCGGAAGACGCACCGAAAGCCTGCCAGCCGCACCACATTCACAGCTGGTGCTGTCTCTTTAACGATTAGTAAATCGTGAAGCGGAAACTTCCTTTTTCTTGATTTTTTCTATATAGTTGCTCTGTTTCTACTGAAATGGCAGCTTTTTCGTAAAAAATCCATACTTTATTAATACAGTCCAAAAGCGGAGTTTTAAAAAATTTTGGATTTTCTAAATTTATGCACTCTTCAAAGGAAATAAATGTGTTCCTGTTTTCCCTTTTTGTATCTTGTTATGAAGTTTGTTTACATTTTTTGCCATTTCAAGCAAAACACTTTTGGAAAGAACATTCGATGTGCCACGACTCAAATATCTGCGAAACTGCATATCCTGTTTCATCTCACCAAAAGCTTCCTCTTCCTGGATGCTTCTGTTGATTCTGAGAAGACTTTGTTTCGTTCTTCTATTGGTATTTTACAGTTGTTCCCTTTGATACATTCTTTCTTGTAAGGGCAATCTTTACATTCCTCACATTGATAAATATTTTTTTCACTGACATATCCGGTTTTAGATTTAGAATGAATTGGAAGAACCTTAACAAAACCTTAAAATACTGCCTTATATATATCAAGTACCTGTTCCTCTGTGAGAGGAATATAGTTATTCTTCAGAAGACGCTGCTGGGTTTTGATTACGCCGCTGGCGAATCCCGGAAGGTCACTTTCTTTGACACCGAAGTTTTTAAGGGGTTCACTCTTTAAGACTTCGTCCATAAGTTCATATAATACCTCAAGAGCCTCATCTGCATTACAGCCGAGGGTTTCGGCTATTATTGCTTCAAGATCATTAATTCTGCCTACTGGCTGGAGTTCTTTGTATTTCTTCATTACAGGTGCAAACATTAACTGGTTTGACTGTCCATGTGGAATATGGTATACGGAGCCTAATGGGTATGCACATGCATGGACTGCTGCACAGCCTGCATAACCGAAACCAAGTCCCGCCCAGTTAGAGGCTTTAAGGAAATCCGCCGCAAACTCTTTCCATGCTTCACCTCCGCCATTATCTACAGCCTTTTTCCAGCATGAAATAATAGTCTTTAATGCCTCTGTTGAAAATATTCTTGATATACTGCATCCGTTAGGACTTAAAAATGATTCAACACTGTGTACCATTGCATCAATTGATGATGTCGCAAATATCTTATATGGCAATGAATCAAGCATATTCGTTATCATAACTGCTTTATCTGGAAGCATTGCATCAATGGCCAGTCCCATCTTGACACCTTTACTTACACGGTTAACAACGGAAATATTCGTTACTTCACTGCCAGTACCACATGTTGTAGGTATTGCCACAAGCTGATGATGCTTTTTAAGCTCTGCCGCATTATCATACAGATCATCCACATTATATTCAGGTTTAGCCACAGCAATTAATTTCGCAATATCAATAACAGTTCCGCCACCTATAGCAATAATTCTTCCAAATTTCTTATTCCTGCACACATCAAGAATAGCATCAACTTCACTGTCAACAGGTTCACCCTTGCTGTATCTGTCCCTGAACAGTGTCTGCACCTCAACTCCTAATGGCTTCACATAATCATTATATGTATGCTCACCACAAAACACTAAATCATCCGATCCTAACCCGGCCTCTTTCACGAACTGTTCAAATGTATCAAATTCCTCAACTTCTGTTTTAATAAAAAAGCCTTTCATCGTATATTAAGCCTCCTTCCTGACTTCATCATCACTAATAGCATATTTGCGCTCTACAAGGTCTATAATGAAATCTGCTGTCTGTCTCCATCCAAGAAGGCTGCTGTTAAGAAGGATATCCCTTGTATGCCTGTCGCCACGCTTCTTGCCTGTAATATATTCGTGCCTTGCGTGCTGTGCCTTTTCAACAGACTCCCATTCTTCTCTTGCCTTACGTTCATTAATACCTTTCTCTTTCATAACTGCAGCTATCTCATCTTCTTCTGGTGCATATAGGAATACATTTAATACATCATTTCTGTCTCTGAGAATGTAGTCACTGCTTCGGCCGACAATAACACATGATGACTTCTCGGCAAAATCATGAATTGTCTGGAACTGTGCATCAATTACACGGTTTGAAAGGTTGGCATAACGTACACCATAAGATGTATCAAATCCATATCTGACACCAATCTTTGTATCAGCTTCCTCAACAAGTCCCTTGTCAACGCCAATCTGCTCTACGACCTTATCTACAAGGTCCCTGTTATAATACTCTATTCCAAAATAATCTGCAACCATCTTGGCAATCTCCGGTCCACCACTTCCGTACTCACAACCAACTGTGACAACAAAATGCTTTCCTTCGTATTTCTTATTAATCGCAGCTATATGAGAAGCTTCATTCTCTGTCACATCGCTCTTATCTTCATCAACTATGAAGATGTCACGTCCAAATTCTGCGCCATATTTTCTCTTAGAATAGAAGTAGAAGAACACTCCTAACACAAGCCATGTTCCTACAACTACCCATTCCTGCCATATAAGTGCTGCTGAAAATGATGCCGGAATAATGTATAAGAGTGTCATAAATCCAGCCATGGCAACCGCCATAACACCTACAAATTTACCAGCCTTTACCTTGTATGGACGCTCCATATCCGGTTTTCTCTTTCTCAATATACAGAATGATATTGAGACAAACATATATGCAATAACACATCCAAATGAAGCTGCATCAACAAGCCATACAAGAACACCTCTTCCGAAGAATGGAGCTATACAGCATGCAATACCGCAAAGGATAATGGCTGCTTCTGGTGTCTTATTCTTTCCAAGTTTACCAAATACCTTAGGTATCATCAGAGATTCACCCATTGAATATAAAGCCCTGCTTCCACCCATAAGGAACGAATTCCATGATGTTATAATTCCGCATAAACCGCCAATGATAAGCACCTTACCCATTAACGGAGAATGGAAAGCTATCTCAATGGCCTGAACTGATACAAGCCCATTCTGTGATGACATTTCCTGTACAATTGCACTCTGTGGCATAATGTAGCAGACTGCAAATATTATGAGAAGATACCATGCAACAGCAAGGAATATGGATAACAGCATGATTTTGCCAATTTTTTTATAAGGTACAGTAATCTCTTCTGCTGCCTGTGGTATAACATCAAATCCTATGAATAAGAATGGTGTCATGCAGGCAACCTTGAACACGCTTCCAAGTGTGCTTCCAGTTGAAGACTCCCACATCTGTCCTGTTATATTAGAGCCGTCACCATTAACAGCAGAACCAACTACAAGAAGTATTCCTGCAATTGCAATAATTGCTGTAAGTATTGTCTGCAGCATGGCTGCTGTCTTAGCACCTTTGATATTGATAATTGTGATAAGAATGGCAACACCAACACCTAATATAATAGTTGTGAGATATATGTCTTTGCCTGCTATTGAATACAGGTAAACCTGATTAAAATCAGGAAACAGATATGTGATTACTGTAGGAAGTGCTGTTGCTTCAAATGCTGATGTAGCAACATATCCTAATATAATCATCCATGTACATATAAATGAGCCTGTAGGTCCCATTGCCCTGTAGCTGAACACATGCTCACCGCCACACTGAGGCATTGCAGACGTAAGCTCTGCATATGTAAGACCTACGAAGAACACCATTACTCCACCTATAAGCATCGCAATAATCGAACCCATAAAACCGGCTGTTGTAATCCAGTCTCCTGAGTTAATGACCCAGCCCCAGCCAATCATTGCGCCAAATGCGATAACGAGTATGTCCCACGCACCCATTACCTTATCAAACTTTGATTTCTGTTCCATAGATATCTCCTCCAATTATAGTTATTTTAAAGAATGTCAGGATAGACGGATATTGGTTATCCATCTGCCCTGACACCTTTGTCTTTATATATTCATCTAAGCTTCAAGTGCTTCTTTAACAGCCTCCTCGAATATCTCAAGGCCTCTCTCCATCTGCTCATCTGTCATTGTAAGCGGAGCTAAGAAGCGGATTGTGTTGCTTGCTGTACCGCAGCTCTCAAGGAGAAGACCTTTCTGCATAGCAGTTTTAACAATACTGGCAACAAGCTTAGTTGCTGGCTCTTTAGTCTCTGGATCTGTTACGAACTCTATACCAATCATGGCACCAAGACCTCTTATATCGCCAATAACCGGATACTTCTTCTGGAGTTCCTTATATCTTGCTGTGACAACCTCGCCGATATGTCTCGCCTTAGCTGCATAATCATCTCTTTGCATTACATCCATAATTGCTAACGCAGAAGCACAAGCAAGTGGGTTACCACAGAATGTACCACCGATTGTTCCGGCTGGAGCTGCATCCATAACCTCTGCTCTTGCTGTGATTGCTGATATTGGAAGACCACCGCCAAGAGACTTTGCTGTTGTGATGATATCAGGAGCTGCACCTGCTTCTTTCCAGTACTCAGAAGCATAATACTTACCAGTTCTGCAGTTACCACACTGAACCTCATCTGCTATCATAAGAATGCCATTGTCATCACAGATTTTACGAACTGCCTTAACCCATTCAATTGGTGCTGGAATAAATCCGCCCTCGCCCTGAAGTGGCTCTAAAATCATGCAGGCAATCTCACTTGCCGGAGCACCCTCATCAAATACTCTGTTCAACTCATCAATATAGTACTGAATTGCCTCAGTTTCTGTATATCCCTTAGGCGCTCTGTAAAGGTATGGATAAGGAGCACGATAAATTCCTGCTGGAAATGGTCCCATGCCTACTGCATATATCTTCTTGGCTGTAAGTGCCATTGTAAGATTAGTTCTTCCGTGGAATGCACCTGTGAAGCAGATAACACCATTTCTCTTAGTGTAAGCCTTTGCAATCTTGATTGCGTTCTCATCACACTCAGCACCTGAGTTAGCGAAATATGTTTTCTTAACATCACCTTTACATGGAATAATCTTATTTAATCTCTCTGCAAGTGTTACATAGCCATCATGTACATATACATTGAAGATTGTGTGGAAATATTTCTCAGCCTGTTCCTTAACTGCCTCTATAACCTCTGGATTAGAATAACCTATGTTAAGAACACCTACGCCGCCGACCCAGTCAAGAATCTTGTTGCCATCAAGATCCTCAAACATTGCGCCTACGCCCTGCTTAATACATATTGGATATGTCTTGCCACATAATGCCTGTGGAATTGCTGCATCTCTTCTGTCAAGAAGTGCTTTTGACTTTGGTCCTGGAACCTGCTTAGTTATAATCTCTGGTAATGCATTTGCTAAATCCTTTGTTGTCATAAATTTGTCCTCCTTAAATTACAAAAAGGCGCCGGATTTAAGTATTTCAAAATACTTAATTCGACGCCTTTGTCTTTGCTTTATTTGATTGTGTCTAAATTATAACAGTCCAGTTTTATATTGCAATGTCCACGGTGTACTAAATCTTTCGTGCGCCATGCACAAATCTATATTTCACGGCGCATTTTACGGTAATTTCTTATCATAAATGCAAGTTTTAAAGTCAGACAGCTTTCTATATCATCAAATTCCCTGCCTAAGATTTCCTGAATCTTGTTCAGGCGGTAATTCAAGGTGTTGCGGTGAATATACATTGATTCTGCTGTATATTTCACATTGCAGTTGTGGTTGAGATAATTTTCAAGTGTATCGCACAGATTGCCATCATTGACCTCATCTGCGTGAATAAGCTTTCCTATATTTTTCTCAACGAATTCATCTAAGAATTTATCATCTGCAATCTTTGATATTAATGTATACAAGCCCTGGTCTTTGTAAAAATATATGTGTTCATCCGCTTTAGAAATATTCGCGACTTTAATTGCAGCAGATGCTTCATTACGGCTGAGCTTCACATCCTCAAGATAGCCTGTGCTGTTACCAACTCCTACATAGAGGTTAGTGTGATACTCACGGCCCGCAATATCTACTATATTGCCAAGAATTTCTCTTAACTGTTCATCGCTTATCCTGCCAGATGGAACTAATGCAAGAACTGTACCAGTCTGTAACCGTACAAGAATATTCTTAGACAGATGATATGAAAATTCTGTGCTGATAATCCTGCTTATTGACTGACCGACTGTAAGTGAATCATCACGATGCATTCCCCCATCGGGTCTGCCAGTCTCATATCCGCCTTCATCATAATTATTCTTATCTTTATAGTAAGCAAATTCTATAACACGGAATTCTCCTGACAAATCAACATTTAAAAATCTTGCCTGTGCAAATACATTTTCTCTGTTAAGATGCTCAGCATCCAGAATAGATGTAAATAACTGCTCGGCTGAATTCTTATTATTCTGCTCAAGGACAAGCCGCTGGCACATTATCTGGCTCAAATCCACAAGCGGGAATTTCTCTGTCAGCTCAAACAATGGAAGACTGTGTTCATTACAATAGTCTGTAAGTTCGTCCGATATCTGCCCTTCATTGATTCCCAGTGCAGCTATGTCATATTCCTGCATTTTGCTGATTAATTCTCTTAGTCTTGTGCTGTCATCTGTGAGGCTCCTGTTAGTAAGCACCACGAATTCACTGCCATGTATATAATCCTCAACACGATACTCATTCTTAACGCACTGAAGGCAGTCAGCAAAATATATCCATCTTATCGGATGAAGCATCCCCTCTGCCCCGGCTTTCAAGTTCAATACGCCTTTTAATTCAGGTATCTTAACCATATCTTCGCAATTCATCTGTTCCTCACCTTTGCATCTATATCGCAACCGATATATCACAATAATCCTTTCAGTATTTTTCGTTATTTTATAATAGCATATTGGTCAAGACCTTGCCGCATCTGCGGTGCGCAGTAGTCTTTACCAATGTCCCAGAGGAAATTATAATTCGGTATGCACAAAAGCGGATCTAAAAAGTGATTTTCATATCACCGGGCAGCTGATGGAAAACCATCCGGAATAATCATTCAAAAATATCAAGGTACTCGCTATTTTGCGTTTACGGCAAAATGCACAAAAAGGCCTATAATTTTGGAATGTGGTACACTTCTGGTACACTTAGGCAAAACAAAAGCCCGGATTCCCTTTATTTACAAGGGTTTCCAGGCTTTTGTTTATTATTCAATGTGGATAACTTTTGGAAATTTGAAATAAAAGTGTAAACAGGCAAATCTGTTAGATTGGCAGGCTATAAAATTAATTTACCTTTCAAAAGTGTATTTTTTATGAAAAGTTGTAAAGTGGTGATGTTATTATATAATTTGGCATATTGTTTTTGTGTTCCGCTAAAGCTGATTTTATTATTCCGTTTAGCATAATTAAGAAGGTTTTCCTCCTGAAAAATATACTCTACTATTCCCTCTATAAAAGAATCTGTATCCTTAAAATCAGCATACACAAACGAATGCCCCGCTGCCATGAAATATACATCAAAGCAATCAAATTCTTTCTTTTGAATAACCATCTCTTCTCTCATACAATATCACCTACAACTTTTACACCATGATTGATTTCTTACATTTCCATCTCCCATATTTCTGCATCCAAATTCACTAAGTGGATTTTCCTTTCTGCAATTCGGGCATATACATATGGGTTCACTTCCATTATAGCCACTCGCTTGAATAATGGGTTTTTTATCATTTTTATTGTTTCCAAACATAATCGTCTCTCCTTCCATACACTTGTCGTCAAATATTCTTTATACAAATACCTTTTCCATTACCCTATTCTCCATATCATCAATACTATAAATCGTATCCATGACTTCGAATGTCTCTCTCAGATTACCTCTTGCACTCTTCCATCTGATGACCACCACGATTCTTGCGACCATTAGAATCCAATCCAGTTTCAATACCGAGAGCGTAATCAACAAGATTATTTACCAGATGATTAGCAATCATATCAAACAATCCGGTCTTACGCATGAATACTTTGTACTGCTCCACGCTATAATTCATCTTCTTGAAATTATACAAGAATGCACCATCTTCATCCTGCGCATATATTTCATAACCTCTTACCGCAAGAAGTGACGGAACACATCGCAATGTTTCCGGATACTTTGTCGCTATTCTCTCAAAGTCTTCCTCTATGTTTTTTGAACCTATCAAGGAGTTCAAAATATTCAATTCCACCTTGATTTCTTCTACATTTCTTACAACTTTTTCAAAGTCGATATAGTAATCATAACTTGATATACTCGGTCTAAACTTGCTCAACCATTCATCAAAATCTCTATTTATCATTTGCTGCCTTCTCCAATCTTTTCCTTGATATTTCCAAGTATTCTTCACTTATATCTATTCCAATAAACTTCCGCCCAAATCGCACAGCCTCTACTCCGGTAGTTCCGGAACCACAAAAAGGATCCAGTATCACTTGTCCTTCCTCCGTAGATGACAATACAATTTTTTCAAGCAGATATTCCGGCTTTTGTGTAGGGTGCTTTCCCTCTGTTTTCTCTGAAGGTTTGGTTAACGTACCAGTCCACACATCCTTCATCTGCTTACCATCATTCATTTCTTTCATTTTTTGATAATTAAAAAAATGCCGAGACTTCTTTTCATTCTTCTTTGCCCATAAAATGGTTTCCGTAGAATGTGTGAAGCATCGACATGCTAAGTTTGGTGGTGGATTTGTTTTCTGCCATGTTATGTTGTTGATTATCTTGAAGCCTTCCTGCTCCAATGCCATACCAATCGAATATATATTGTGTAATGTTCCCGATATCCAAATCGTGCCGTTCGGCTTTAGTACTTTCTTACATAACTTAATCCACTTTCTGTTAAACTTGTGTTTCTCTTCGACACTGGTTCCACTTTCTGAAAGCTTATCCCATGAGCCTTTATTTACTGAAACCATTTTCCCGCCCTGACAGGTGATGCCATCATTACTTAAAAAGTATGGTGGGTCCGCAAATATCATATCCACAGATTCCGGTTCCATTTTTGTTAGAATTTTAAAGGAATCACCTAATATCAATTGTGATTCTTCTGTCTCGAAGTATAATAGCACTTTTTTTGTAAACAAGTTTTCCATTATCCCGACCCCTTTAATAATTGCATATAATTACTTCTTCACCAACTCTGTTGGATGCATCCGAATTAATCATACGCTTAACACTTACAACATCTATTCTGTAGCCTTTGTTACCATACAGTTCATTTATCAAGTCTGTATTATGGTTTGTGAGCATACAGTAGCAACCTCTGGCTGTTAATTCATCAAATAACTTCGCAAGTCGTTTATGACTTTCTATATCAAATCCCTCTTTCGTATATGATTCAAACGAAGTTGGGTTCAACGGTGCATACGGACTGTCTATAAATACAAAATCGCCCTTCTTGGCATCCTTACAGGCAACTTCAAAATCTCCATCAATAATATTTACCCCCTGAAGATATTTTGAAATCTCCATGATGGCATTTTCATCCACGGAAGCTCTACGACTATTGTTGTACGGAACATTGAAAAGTCCCTTGCCATTTACACGATACAAGCCATTAAAACAGTGCTTATTGATAAATACAAACAATGCAGCCAACTCAACATCAAACTCCGCTTTCATTAGCTTATCATTGTAATGCTCCCTAAGAGAATAGTAATACTCTTTTCCATCTTCACACATTTCCTCATCCAGCTTCTTTACAGCCTTTAGAAATGCCTCCGGTGCATTACATATCTGCTTATAGGCATTTATCAATGCTTTGTTGATATCGTTTATCAGAGCATTTGCAGGTAGCAATTCGAATATCACCGCGCCACCACCTACAAACGGCTCAAAATAATTATTATATTTTTCAGGCATTCTCTCCTTTATCTGTGGAAGCAACTGACGCTTTCCGCCAGCCCATTTCACAAATGGAGCGACTCTCGAATTACTCATTCTGATTCCTCTTCTCTATGTCCGCAAAAGGACAATCTTCTACATATCTATTATACTTGCAAACATACAAAATAACAACCAGAACTTTCACTCTTTGTGAATTAATTTACTTTTGAAACACAAATATGTACTCATGTGCCAGTAGGAGAAAACTATTGTTCTGTTTCTCCCAATAATCTGTAGAGCGGCAATTATGTTGCTCCTTAATAATAATCTCTTTATTCGTAAATCCTGCCCGTAAAAAACATTCCATCATACGAAATCCTAACGGAATAATCTTCCCATATTTTCTTACATCCCCTATCATCACAGCACACATTTTACCCTTTTTCAGTACGCGATAAGATTCTTCAGCCACCTTACACATTTCAGCCAAAAACTCATCTACACCCAGCAAAGAAATATCCCCTTCTATTCCTTTACTATACTTGATGATATTGGCATAAGGCGGATGCGTACAGATAAAATCGATATGACTATCTTTGATAAAATGTAACTCAGTAGCATTACCATTTCGTGTAAAAATTTTTGAATTTGTTTCACATTGGAATTGTAAATTTGTTTCAGAGATTGAAACAGATTGCGGATTGATGTCAACACCTACCGCATTGCGATTAAGTAGTTTTGCCTCAACTAAGGTTGTTCCACTACCCATAAACTGATCTAAGACCCACTCACCAGGATTAGAATAGCGAAGTATCAAATTTCTTGGCACATATGGTGACCAATTCCCTCGATACTTTCCTGAATGCGTTGCCCAACTGCCTCTGTCCGGAAACGACCAGACCGTCGTTGGTTCTATCTTAAAATTATTTGGTTGTAAACTAATAAGACATTCCTCCTCTTCTTATTTCATTCTATTAATATGTTCCATAACACCAGCCAATCCACGTGCAGCAAGTACCTTTTCCAATTCATTTATTACTCTTGCCTTATTTGCTTCTGATAACTTATCAAAATCCTTTTGCGTCTCCTGAGCCTTATGAGCTAATTCAACCATAAATTTCTCATATTCAAATTTTTCCTCTTGAATTGCCTTCATTACTTGCACCTCTTTTTCTGATGATAGAAATAAGTTTACACCAACTTTTCTATAAAATCTACCTCTATTTCGTTTCACAATAAGTGAATTTATATAAAACCGCTCTCATGAGATAATATTCACAAATAGTGAAAGAGGTGTTTGTATGCATTTCAACAACGATACTGACCTATACCGTGTTATAGGTGCGAATATAAAGTATTACAGAGAACAAAGAAAATTAACACAGGTACAACTCGCAGAGCAAGCTCAAATCAGCATCAGCTATCTTTCCAAAATCGAAGCTGCCGGATGCAATAAAAGCTTGTCCATATCTGTTTTAAATCAGATTGCTAATGTACTTAATGTTGAGATTAGCGAATTTTTCAAGGAGGTGTCTGAATCATGAAACTTATTGAAGCGCAAACAAGAA
The DNA here is from genome assembly GCF_013304445.1 of Blautia hansenii. Classification (GTDB taxonomy): domain Bacteria; phylum Bacillota; class Clostridia; order Lachnospirales; family Lachnospiraceae; genus Blautia. Next base: position 1,177 of record NZ_JAAITA010000003.1, on the reverse strand, counting down.
TAGAGAAACTTGCTTATATTCCGTTCAAAGAATATTTGTCACCCGACCAAGTCCAAGATGCTATGATGAAAATCAATAAAGGGAAAACTGGGCAACTTTTAGAACTGACCATTGGATTAAACCTTTCTAATACAACCCTTGATTTTGAGGACGGAGAACTAAAAACCAACAAATGCGACCGAACCGGCAAACCTTTAGAGACAATGTTTATCACGCAAACCGCCTCTATTATCGACGAGTTATTATCCAAGCGCAGATTTCAAGAAACAAAATTATATAAGAAATTCCAGCGTTTATTATATGTGCCCATCAACAAGGACGGAAATCCAGCAGATTGGATGTACCTAGCTCCAATTCAGATAGACCTATCTCTACCTAAATATCAAGCTCTTGCCCAGCAACTTGAAGCAGACTATTACAACATCTGCGACCAGTTAAATCAACAATTATCTGAATCCAGCAGAGCAACTTTACATACCGCAAGCGGTGAATTTATCCAAATTCGTACAAAGGATTCAAAGCCATATCATCCTATATATTCCAATATTTATGGCCGGGAAATATCTGATAAAAACAGGGCATTTTACTTTAAAAAGGAATTTATGAAATATATTACATCCCTTGAAGATTAATAAGGTGGAGCCACGGCTCCACCTTATCTTCCTCTCCCCACATCTCTAACCTTCTCGCCAATCCATTCCTTAAACTTCTCCAACAAATTCATCCCACCAATCACAAACTGTTTCATAAACTCATACGCCTTTTCCAGCTTATCCTTAAGCGTCTTATTTTCCTCTTCCAACACATGATTCTGATACCGCAATTCTATTACCTGCTCCTTTCGGTACGAATCGCCATCCACAACTCCCAGCAACTCCTTTTTAAGCCGTTCTGCCTCTGCCAGTTCAAACTGCGCGTATTCCATTTCCGCCTTGGCAACACTAGCCACCTCACGCCACTTATCAGCCTCTTTTGCAGCAATCTCAATTTCATTCTTTTTATCCGTCAGCTTATCTATCGCCTCATCATACGAACTCGGGTGCGGATAGGATAATCCGGTTAATTTCCGGTACACATTTGTGTTGTTTTCTATTCTTATTCTCTGAATTTTATCTAGTACAGCGAATACTAAGTTTCTGCTATATTGACGTAGAATAATTGTTCCATATGCAAGGCG
>NZ_JAAITA010000039.1 GCF_013304445.1 Blautia hansenii | reverse complement strand
TTACCATACATTATCCTCAAAATATATAGTAGAGATTTAATTTATTCTATACTAGTATTTTTGGAGAAAACTTATTTGATGATGACTGGATGGACTTCCCGTTTAAAGATGAGTTCTGGGGCAAGAAGAATCCGCTTTATGGTAAACATGCGCAGAACATGATGAAAACGGATATCCGTGAAACTGATGGCAGTTATGAACTGGATGTGGATCTTCCGGGATTTAAGAAAGACGAGATTAAGGTTCAGCTGAAGGATGGTTATCTGACACTGTCAGCAGCCAAAGGTCTTGATAAAGATGAACAGGATAAGAAGGGCAACTACATCAGACGTGAACGTTATGCTGGTACTTTAAGCAGAAGCTTCTATGTTGGTGATGCAGTCAGTGAAGAAGATATCCATGCGAAATATGAAGACGGTATTCTGAAACTTTCTGTTCCGAAGAAAGCACCGAAAGCCGTTGAAGAAAAAGATGGTTACATCGCAATCGAAGGTTAACTTCCATTGCTTATTCTCCCCCCATATATAGCCGGGATCGGAAAGGATCCCGGCCTTTTTTACATGAGAAATAAATTATTCTGTTGTATTGCGGCGAATTAATATAGGTGTAATCTGTTTATGGATGGGTTCACCCAATGGTTTGGGAACACGCTTTTTCTGTTCCTCCATCTGCTGGACCAGAAGATCCATGGCAGTTTTTGCAATCACATCGATCTGCTGTCCGATGGTTGTGATCGGAAGGATTGCCTTGCTGGCAATCGGAGAATTGTCAAATCCAACAATCTCGTAAGTGGAAGGAAATGTCCCGTATTTTTGGAAAATTAAATTAAGAAACATATTAGCATAGGTATCGTTCGCAAGAAAGATACCTTTTTTTTGATCGGGGTATTTTGATTCTATCTTATTGAAAATCTCTCGGATTACATCCAAAAGCTCATGATAAGAAGCACCTTTTACACTCAAATCTATATCATATGGCACATGATATTCTTCACAAGTTGCCTGAAAGGCCCAGATTCGGTCATAAGCCGGAGCGGATTTATTCACATTGACATTTATGTGAATTAATATATCACATTTATCTCGAATCAACAGAGAAGTAGCCTGAAGTGCTCCCATATAGTTGTCAGTATTGACGCTGCTGATATGTTCTGCTTCGCGTTCAATTGCGATGACAGGAATCTGGTAGGAAGCGAGTTTCTCAGATGGAAGAGTGTGACTTAAAACAATCAGTCCTTCAATCTGATAAGACAGAAGTTCTTCAATATACTGTTGTTCTTCTTCTGCGCCATGTTCGCTGACGAAAACAAGAAACTTATAATGATAATCACGGTAGCTGGAAAGGAATTGTGTCAGCATCTCAGAATAATAGTGCAGGTAAAGATTCGGAACAATGATTCCAATAAATTCACTTTTTCCATTTGCCAGAACTTTTGCCAGCTTATTCTTTTTATATCCAAGTGTGTCAAGAGCTTGTGAAATCTTTTCCTGGTTTTCCAAGGTAAGAGAATCAGGATGATTGAAGTATCTTGATATTGTAGTTTTTGAAAAATTGGTGTATTCCGCAATATCTGCAAAAGTTACCTGTTTCTTTTTACTCATAAAAGTTGAATCTCCTTCAATATGATGGCTGACGGTTAATAATATTTTTCAGTATAGCAATTTTGATGGAAAAACGCAACGATAAAATAACCGGTTACGTAACCGGTTCTCATAAAATCAATGGAATGGAGGAAGAAGTGCATGAAAAGAATGCAAAATCAAGCAAAGTCCGTAAGCAAGCGAACGTGGAGAGAAAAGATGACTTATGTGAAGAAAAACTGGCAGTTATATCTTTTTTTCCTGATGCCAGGACTTTTACTGACAATTATTTTTAAGTATCTCCCGATGGGAGGTCTTCTGATTGCTTTTGAAGATTACAATGTAATAAAAGGAGTTCTTGGTAGTCCCTGGGTAGGGCTTGAGTATTTCAGACGATTCTTATCTTCACCAGATTTTATGAACTATCTGATGAATACGTTGAAATTGAGTATCTATGGATTACTGTGGGGATTTCCGGTTCCAATCATTCTTGCATTGCTTCTGAATCGTATTCGTAAGACCGGAATTAAGAAGAAAGTGCAGCTTTTGATCTATATGCCAAACTTTATTTCAGTCATCGTGCTTTGTGGTATGGTTCGTATGCTTTTATCTCCTGTAGGCCCACTGAATAAAGTATTAGGAATCAGTACAAACTGGATGACAATGCCTTCTGCATTCCGGACAATTTACATTGCAAGTGGAATCTGGCAGACCGCAGGATGGGCATCTATCATGTACACAGCAGCACTGGCGAATGCCAGCAAGGAGCTGGAAGAAGCAGCCCTCATGGATGGAGCGAATCTTCTGCAGCAGATCTGGTATGTAGAATTGCCGGCAATTAAGAATATCATTGTAATTCAGTTTATTTTGCAGGCTGGAAATATCATGAGTATTGGTTTCGAAAAAGCTTATGCTTTACAGACAGATATGAACCTTCCGGCATCAGAAATCCTGTCTACATATGTATACCGTATTGGACTTCTGAATGGAGACTATGGATATTCGACAGCGGTAGGTCTTTTCAATTCAGTTGTAAATGTTATCTTGCTGATCTTTGTGAACTGGGTTGTTAAGAAACTGAATGATGGAGAAGGATTATAGAAAAGAGGGAGAAGAGATGGAGAAAAAAAAGAGAAAATATTCAAGGACAGACAAAGTAATCCTTGGAATCGGATTTACTATTCTTGGTTTATTCGTCCTTTCTATAGCGATACCGATTATTTATGTAGTACTCGCATCCTTTATGGATCCTACTGTTTTGAATAACCAGGGATTGAGTTTTAACACCAAGGACTGGACATTAGACGCATATCGAAGAGTATTAGAGAACGAAATGATCTGGCGTGGATTTTTGAATTCCTTCCTGTATTCACTTGCATTTGCAGTAATTTCTGTTTTTGTGACATTACTGGCTGCGTATCCACTGTCAAAGAAGGAATTTGTAGGAAGAGACTTTTTCAATGTTATTTTCCTGATCACAATGTTCTTTGGTGGTGGAATGATTCCTACATTTATCCTGATCAATCAGCTGCACATGGTTAATACAGTGTGGGCAATCCTGATTCCAGGAGCATTTAATGTATGGAATATGATTCTTGCCAGAACTTATTATCAGTCAATCCCGACAGAATTAAGAGAAGCATCTGCGATTGACGGTGCAAATGAGATCCAGCATTTCTTTAAAATCATGCTTCCGGTATGTAAGCCAATCATCGCAGTACTGGCACTCTGGTCTTTTGTTGGAATGTGGAACAGTTATTTCGATGCAATGATTTATCTGAATGATGCAAATCTTCAGCCATTACAGCTGGTACTCCGTTCCATCCTGGTACAGAATACACCACAGCCTGGAATGAACGCTGATATTCAGAGTACAGCAGAAATGGCAAAAGTAGCAGAACAGCTGAAATATGCAACGATCGTAGTATCAAGTTTACCACTGTTAGTAATGTACCCATTCTTCCAGAAATACTTTGATGAAGGAATTATGGTCGGATCGGTAAAAGGCTAATAAGAAAGGAACGATACAGATATGAAGAAAAGAAAAGTAAATGCATTGCTTGCAATTGTACTGTCCCTGACGATGATGGTGGGAGTTGCAGGATGTGGAAAAAAGCAGCAGCTTGAGGCTGAAATTGATCCGGGTACACCTGTATCGGAGGTGCAGTTTCCATTAAAGGAAACTGCAGAGCTTTCCTTTATTACAAGTGCACCGGCTACATCAACACAGGATCCGAATGAACGAGTAATTTTTCAGCGAATGGAAGAGCAGACCAATGTTCATATTGACTGGACTTGTTTTGTATCGGATCAGTTCTCTGATAAGAAGAATCTGGCGCTTGCACAATTTGGAAATCTGCCAGATGGATTATTCAATGCCGGAATGAGTGATTATGATCTGTTGCGTTATGCAAAACAGGGGATTATCATTCCGCTGGAAAATCTGATAGATAAATATATGCCGAATTTACAGGCAGTGTTTGAAAAATATCCAGAATACAGGACAATGTGCACCGCACCAGATGGACATATTTATTCCTTCCCATGGATTGAACAGCTTGGTTCTGGGAAAGAAGCCATTCAGGCAATCGGAGATATTCCGTATATTAATAAAAAATGGTTGGATTATCTAGGACTCGAGATTCCGACAACAACAGATGAACTGGAACAGGTATTGATTCAATTCCGTGATCATGCAGATGAGCTTGAAAAAGAATTTTCGATTGAAGGTGCTGTGATTCCAATGTCATTTATCATCAATAATGGTGACCAGGATCCGGCAATTCTGCTCAATGGATTTGGAGAAGGCTATGGAGATACAGGAGATCATTTCGCTGTAACGGACGAAGGAAAAGTTATTTATACAACCGTTCAGGAAGGATACAAAGAAGGAATTGAGTGGTTACATAAACTTGTAACAGAGGATCTGGTCGACCCGGAAGCATTTACACAAGAGTGGTCTACTTATGTCGCCAAAGGAAAGAATCACCGCTATGGTCTCTGCTTTACATGGGATATCGCCAATATTGATAATAATGAAGATTATGTTATGCTGCCGGCTCTGACAGGACCAGATGGTATGCGGAACATTACAAGACAGAATAACAGTGAAACAAGTGGATATGATCGTGGAAGATGTGTTCTTACATCCAGCTGCCGTAACACAGCACTTGCTGCTGCATGGATCGATCAGATGTATGCACCACTTCAGTCACCGCAGAATAACTGGGGAACTTATGGAGAGAAGGATTCCTTTAACATTTTTGAACTGTCTACCAATAAAGATGGTGGAGAAATGCTGAAACACATGGATCTGGGGGATCAGTCTCCGGTAGAAGTACGTGAAGCACAATCTGTAAATGGTCCTCTTGCAGTTCTGAATGAATATTATGACGTCTATGTAACACAGCCAGAGGATGCAAAATGGCGTCTGGACAATATGCATGAAACTTATTTACAGGATATGAACAGTAAATATGTTTATCCAAACGTATTCATGAGCATTGATGATACCAATAAAGTATCTCAGTATGATACAGATATCAAAAAATATGCAGAACAGAAGAAAGCAGACTGGATCCTGAATGGCGGAATTGAAAAAGAGTGGGATTTTTATCTGAAGAAAATGGAACAGTATGGACTTTCTGATTATATTTCAATTAAACAGAAATACTTTGATGAGTATCAGAAGTCGTTGAGTGAAGAAAAATAACGATACAAACAACAGGAGAATTTTCATGAGTGAGATGTTAGAAAAGGCTAGAAAATATGAAGCTGAACAGGGGCTGCAGATAAAAGCAGAGGATCGACCGGCTTTTCATGTGAGTCCATATGTTGGATGGATGAATGATCCAAATGGTTTTTCCTGCTATCAGGGAGAGTATCATTTGTTTTACCAGTATAATCCATATGATACACATTGGAACAGTATGCACTGGGGCCATGTGGTAAGTAAAGATCTGCTTCACTGGGAATATCTTCCGGCAGCTCTGGCACCGGATGAAGATTATGATAAGATAGGATGTTTTTCAGGAAGTGCAATAGAACTGGACGACGGCAGACAGCTGCTGATTTATACTGCTGTAGATCAGGAGACGCTTGAAGATGGAACGGCAAGGGATATTCAGACACAGGCAGTGGCTGTTGGAGATGGAAAAAATTATAAGAAATATGAAAAGAATCCGGTTCTGACAGCTAAAGACTTGCCGGAAGGTGCAAGTAAAGTGGATTTCCGGGATCCAAAGATCTGGAAAGAAAAAGATGGGTACTTCTATTGTGTGATCGGAAGCCGTCCGGCAGATGGAAGTGGACAGATTCTTCTTTATAAAAGTGCAGATGGATTTGAATGGGAATTTGTCAGTGTACTGGCAGAAAATAAAAAACGTTATGGAAAGATGTGGGAGTGTCCGGACTTTTTCGAATTAGATGGAAAACATGTTCTTCTGACAAGTCCACAGGACATGTTGCCGGAAGGACTGGAGTTCCATAATGGAAATGGGACCTTATGTATCATCGGAGAGATGGATCCGGAGACACATACCTTAAAAGAAGAGACAGTACAAAGCGTCGATTATGGAATGGATTATTATGCAATGCAGACTTTGCTTGCACCGGATGGCCGTAGAATTATGATTGCCTGGATGCAGAACTGGGATACGACTGCTCATCGTTGTAATGACTCAAAATGGTTTGCGCAAATGAGTCTGCCGAGAGAAGTGTCTGTCAAAAACGGAAGACTTTATCAGACTCCGATCAAAGAACTCGATGCAATGCGTAAAGACAGAGTTGAGTACAACGATGTAGTAATAGATAATGATGCGATCACATTAGACAAAATCGAAGGACGAACTATAGATATGGAACTTGTGATACGTCCGGAAGATAAAGAAAATGTGTATAAGAAATTTGTATTACGTTTTGCACAAAATGAGAAGTTTTATACAGAATTAAGTTTCCGCCCGGATGAGTCTGTCCTGAAAATTGACAGAAAATTTTCAGGAACCGAACGAGCATTAGTTCATCAGAGAAGGTGTCTGGTAAATGGCGATGCCAATGAATTAAAGCTTCGTGTGATCTTGGATAGATTCAGTGCTGAAATATTTATTAATGACGGTAAGCAGGTTATGTCTGCTGTTATATTTACAGAACAAGAGGCAAAAGGAATTTCATTCTTTGCTGAAGGTGCAGCTAAAATCGATATAGTGAAATACAATCTGGTTTAGGACAAAAATTATATTGAAATTGAAGATGCATGGATAATGATAGGGGATTCCTGAAACGGGAATCCCTTTTGCATATAGGAGCATAGTATCAATGCTAGAAGAAATGTCGTTTTTTGCGGCAGAATGGAGAATATGATGAAAAAATATGATGTAGTGGCACTTGGAGAATTGTTAATTGATTTTACAGAAAATGGAAAAAGTAATCAGGGAAACCCACTTTTTGAGGCAAATCCAGGAGGCGCACCCTGCAATGTACTTGCAATGCTGACGAAACTAGGACATAAGACGGCATTCATCGGAAAAGTAGGTGAAGACTTTTTCGGAGAACAGCTGAGAGATGTGATAACAGAAGTAGGGATTGATGCAAAAGGATTATGTACAGACAAGGAAATCCATACAACACTGGCAATGGTGCATACTTATCCGGATGGAGACAGAGATTTCTCATTTTATCGAAATCCGGGAGCAGACATGATGTTGAATAAAACGGAAGTTCAGGCAGAACTTATTAAAGAAACAAAAATCTTCCATTTCGGAACATTGTCTATGACACATGAAGGAGTACGTGAAGCAACAAAAGAAGCAATCCGTATTGCAGAAGAGTCTGGTGCAGTTATTTCTTTTGATCCGAACTTACGTCCACCTCTTTGGAATTCTTTGGATGAGGCAAAGGAACAGGTATTATATGGATTAGCACACTGTCATATTCTGAAAATTTCAGATAATGAGATTCAGTGGCTGACAGGTGAAGAAGATTATACTGCCGGGGTAAACTGGATTAGAGAAAGATATCAGATTCAGTTGATTCTTGTATCTATGGGGAAAGAAGGAAGTCGTGCATACTATAACGGAACGATGGTAGAAGTAAAACCGTTCCTTCAGAAAAATACAATTGAGACAACAGGAGCAGGAGATACATTCTGTGGTTGTGTATTACATTATATTTGTGAACACGGAATGGAAGGTTTAGATGAAAATAAACTAAAGGAAATGTTGACTTTTGCAAATGCAGCAGCATCTGTGATCACAACAAGAAAAGGAGCATTGCGTGTAATGCCGACGAGGGATGAAATTCAGAAAACATGTGAAATGTGAAGATGACATTCTGAAACTTTCTGTTCCGAAGAAAGCACCGAAAGTCGTTGAAGAAAAAGATGGTTATATCGCAATTGAAGGTTAACTTCCATTGCTTATTCTCCCCATATATAGCCGGGATCCGAAAGGATCCCGGCCTTTTTGTGTGAAGAATTATGACTGGACCAGTTCTCTGTCTTTGCCGATAAAGAAAAGGGCAATTGTATCAGGACCGACATGACTTCCGGTGCAGAAGTCGTAAGATGTGTTGATAAAATCACGTATGTTGATTTTTTCTCTTATTTTATCCATGATATAAAGAGAATCTTCGTAAGCGTCGGCATGTGCAATATCGATGATCTGTTCTTCAGGTTTTATAATATTATCACAAACCAGATTGATCAGAGTATTCAGGGCTGCTTTACGTCCACGGACATTTTTATAAGTTACAATATAGCCATCTTTGCTTCTTCTGAGAATAGGCTTGATTTTGAGAACATTTCCGATAGTGGCTATTAATGTGACAAATTGTAACACCAAATTTAAAACATTTCAATAGCTTATGCTGACCAGAATCACGTACCAAATCTTTACGTGCGTTCGACTTGAATTTATGCTAAAATAAGAGAATAAATAAGAATCAGGAGCAATAAGAAATGAACCAGAAAGATTTTAAAAACAAAAGTGAGATGCAGATATTCCTGTCATATTTTAGACCACACAGGAAGCTGTTTTTGCTGGATATGGTATGTGCTCTGGCAATAGCAGTAATAGATCTGGCATTTCCGTTTATTTCTAGGTGGTGTATGTACAAGCTGCTGCCGGATAATGCGTGGAGGACATTCTGGACGGTAATGGTCGTTGTGTTCTGTGCGTATATCCTGCGGTCAGTTTTTACCTATATTATTACTTACTGGGGACATAGCTGGAAAAGATGTTGTGGAAGTTTATTATAACCCGCCATATACCAATGGAGGAATTGAGAAATCAACGGCAAATCTTATTGGATATGAGAAAACAAATGAATTGAAACCAGGTGAATCACAGACGGTAACAATTTCTTTTACAGCTGAGGACATGGCTTCTTATGATTACCTGGAAAATGGATGCTACGTGCTGGAAGCAGGAGATTATGAGATCAGTATCAACAGCGATTCTCATAATGTGATCGATTCTGTTACTTATACAGTAGATGAAGATATTGTTTATGATGAGGCAAATCCACGTTCGACAGACTTGACTGCTGCTGTAAATCAATTCGGTTATGCAGACGGACATCTTACCTATTTATCACGTAAAGATGGCTTCAAGAATTATGATGAAACAACAGCTGCACCTGCGAGCACGTCTATGCCGGAGGATTTAAAAGAGGGATTTATTGTAACTTCCAACTATGAAATGCCGGAAATTCCAGATGCCGAAATGCCTGTGACTGGTGCGGATAATGGAATGAAACTGACGGAGCTTCGCGGTGCAGATTATGATGATGAGCGTTGGGAAACACTTCTGGATCAGCTTACAATTGATGAGATGCAGAATATGATCGCCCATGCCGGATTCCAGACTGCAGAAGAAAAAAGCGTTGAAAAAGTTGCTACTGTTGACTGCGATGGACCATCCGCTGTGAGCAATAACTTTACAGGTGCAGGTTCTGTAGGATTCCCGTCAAATGTTATGATCGCCTGCACATGGAATAAGGATTTAGCTCATACATACGGATATGATATGGGAAAAATGGCTACAGAACTTGGTTGCTCTGGATGGTATGCACCATCTATGAACCTTCATAGAAGTGCATTTGGTGGGCGTACATATGAGTATCCGTCAGAGGACCCAATCATTGCAGGAACTATGTCTGCACAGGTTGTAAATGGTGCTGCTGAGAATGGTGTTTATGCATATATGAAACATTTTGCAATGAACGAGCAGGAGACAAACCGTTGGATTATGATCTGCACTTGGTCAAATGAACAGGCAATGCGTGAACTGTATTTGAAACCATTCGAAATCTGTGTAAAAAACAGCAATATTACAGCTACAATGTCTTCCTTTAACTACATTGGAAATGTGTGGGCTGGCGGAAATTACGAACTGCAGACAACGCTTCTCCGTGATGAATGGGGATTCAAAGGCTTTGTAGAAACCGACTATTTTGCTGGTGCATTTAACATGAATGCAGATCAGGTAATCGCAACTGGCGGTTCCTGCTGTTTGTCTACATTTGATGTAGGAACAAACTTTGTTACAGATACATCTGACCCATCCACAGTTCAGTATATGAGAACTGCCTGCAAGAACATTATGTATACTGTTGTGAACAGTAATGCATATGCTGGTGAAACATCTTTAACACTGGCATTGTGGATGAAAATCATGGTTGGTGTGGACGTGGCAGTAGCTGTTATCCTGATTCTTCTGGAAGTAGTTCTGGTGAAGAAATATAAGAAGAGAAAAAGTGTGTTAATTGTTGTTGAGTAATAGATAGTGATGAATTCATGAAGATGCAATGCTGTCTACATTCAACGGAGAAGAGAACAATGTAGCCAATCCGGAGCATCCAACATCTGTACTTCAGATGAGAAATGCCTGCAAAAATGTCATGTATACAGTTGTAAGCAGCTGGGCTTATGATGGAAAACACAAAGAAACAGGTATGGAAAACTGGAAGAAAGCAGGAATTGGTATCGACGTAGTAATAGCACTTTTCATAGCAGGAATGGAAGTATTGGTAATCAGAGGATATAAGAAAAGAAAGAATACTTTGGTGAGGAATCCATGTTTGTGACAACAAATGTGTACATGTAAACCATC
>NZ_JAAITA010000038.1 GCF_013304445.1 Blautia hansenii | reverse complement strand
TTAGGTCTTGCCATAATGAATCACCGCCGTTTCTTTTTAGTATATCATGAAACGGCATGAAGCAAAAGAATAATTGTGTTAAATATAAATATGTCAATACACTAGATATCAATATCACTTATACCGGACGGGAAGATGAATATCCAGAAGAATATACCCTGACAATACAGTCTGGCAGCATGGAGTGTAATTTCAATTTTCGAAGCTATGGCAACTGTGAACCGTTTTTTGTAAAAAATACAGACGGAAGCTGTTATCTGTATCTGTTCACCAGCCATGAGAATGATTACAGCGTTTTACTGATATATAAAATAACAAATTCCGATGTTACCCCTGCTTCTTTAGATAATTTCGCTCCGTTCTGCCTGGAACAGAATTATGAAGAGCTGGAAACCAATCTGGAGAACTCCTATCGTTCGGCTCACAGAACACTCAATTACACCCTTACAAATCCGGAGCATATGATGCTGTCGTCCCGCCTGAGTACACTCAGCACCTGTTTTGGATGCAAGGATTATCACGCAAATGTAGCAGGAGTGCCTCAGTCAGAACAGGATTTCCTCATATCCGATCCTCTGCGCTTTCAGTTAAAACAGGATTTTGAGCTGGAGCTTTGCGGAAAGGACGAAAAGCCGTCCGGCAAAAATCAGATCGTTTCAAAGGGTGCCGTCCTGTATCCCTATGCTACAGACGGAATCAGCTATCTGCTGTTTAAGGATGCAGATGGAACTCTTTTCTATGCAGAGATTGAGGTAAACCAATATCCTCAGCTTATAAATGGTGTTATTGCAGAGGATGTATTTGACGGTATGAGATATGCTGGATGAGTGGAATACTGATCAGCTTCCTGACGGAAGCTTGATGAGCCAAAGCGTTCTAAAAAAGTAAATCAAATAAAAAGCATCATTCACAGAGGCGGTATTTTTTGATACCCCTCTGTTTTTATGTCACAGGAAATTTCTATGACAGGAAAGCGCTCCAAAGAAATCCCCCTGCGGAAAAGAAAAACACGTTCCTCTTTTATGCATATTACATAGTATCTGCTATAAAAAACGAATAATCGCACCATTATTAATAAAGCACCAATAAAATAAAGCAATTTAAAACAAAATAATGCACAAAACTTTGTTGTTTTGCTTATGTATTTAAGACAAAAAAACGGTTAAAAATGTCGGAATAATGAATAAAAAGTAAAAAATAAAAAATTCACCCTTCCGGCAATAAAGAAAAGTAAAAAGATCTAAAACACAAAAAAAGGCCCTCTTGTTATAATAAAGACAACAAAACAAGTGCAGAATGGCTGCAGAATTTTAAGGAGGAACGTGATTATGAAGTTGAAAAAAGGAGTAGCTCTTTTACTGGCGTCAGCAGCAATGGTATCCCTTGCAGGATGCGGAGGAAATTCTGGTGGAAGTGGAAGCAATGCTTCAAATGCAGCAGGGGGAAACAGTGAACTCCCGACTCTGCGTGTAGCAGCAATGCCAACCATTACCAGCCTTCCCACATATTATATCCAGAAAAACGGACTGGATGAAAAAGCAGGCTTTAAAATGGAAGTTACCATGTTTGATACCGGGGCTCCTATGAATGAAGCCCTGGCTGCAGACTTATGGGATGTAGGGCAGATGGGTGCAGCCGCAGTAACCGGCATGGCAAACTATGATGAGCTGATTATCGGTGAAGTTCTGGAATCTACCGATGGACAGGGCGTATTTGTTTCTCCGGACTGTCCTGTAGCACAGGACACTGGTTTTAATCCATCCTTTCCCACTGTGCTTGGAAGCCCGGAATCCGTTTCAGGCATTACCATTTTAACTCCAGTAGGAACTGCTCAGCACTTTACCGTTTTAAAATGGCTGGAAAAGCTGGGAATGGAGCCGACAGATGTCAATATTGTAAACATGGACACCGTACAGGCTTATCAGGCACTGCAGGCCGGACAGGGCGATGCTGCTTCCTTGAATGTTCCTACCTTCTTTGATGCAAAAAACGACGGCATGGTACAGGTTGCTAACCTGGCCGATATGGGTACTCGTTATGTAGATATGATTGTAGGAAACAGAAAGTCACTGGATGGCAAATCTGATGTAATGCAGGGCTATATCAACTGTGCATTAGAGGCCTGTGAAGCCCTGGAAAAGGATCCGGACATGGCAGCAGATTTGCTGGTAGAATTTCTGCAGGATGCAGGTATTGAAACCAGCAAGGAAAACTGTGTAGCAGACCTGAATCGTGTAAACTGGCTGACCAAGGATGAGTGGAAGGGCCGCGAGCTTGGAAACTTCGCAAAGGAATTAGGCGAATTCTATGTAGAGCAGGGACAGCTGGAAGCAAGTGCAACCGAAAAATTCAACACCAATATAATTACTGATTTTGTAAAGGATTACCAGTAAACAATCCATTAAATCGTAACAGTTCAGCCTTGCATCTTCTTGCCCGCTTACAGCGGATAAGAAGCTTTAGGCGTCCGCCTTATGTGGATTCAGTCAGAAAAAGGCAACCTGCAAAGAATGGCCTGCGACAAGGTTTGCTGCAGGCCGTTTTCCTTAGAAATAGGCTTTATGTGTGGAAAGGTGTGAAAAGCGAATGAAGGAGTTATTTCAAAAATATAAGTTTCAGTTGATTTCCGTATGCTCATTTTTGTTTGTGCTTCTGGTCTGGCAGCTGGTTACTGATGTATTCCATCTGGTAAGCCCTGTTATGCTTCCAAGCCCGACAAAAATTTTAAATACGCTTTGGTATAAGCTGACTGGAGGTACAGTACCTGATGGTTCGTCACTGTTCGAAAACATCTGGTCCAGTCTGAAAATCGCCTTGGGCGGTTATGTAGTAGGTGTCTTAATCGGAGTTCCCTTGGGAATCGGAATGGCATGGAGCCGCCGCTTTGAGCTGTTTGCAAAGCCTCTGTTTGATATTATCCGTCCTGTTCCAGCACTTGCATGGATTCCTTTGATGATTTTATGGCTGGGTATCGGTTACGCATCTAAGGTCGGCATCATTTTCTTTGCTGCCTTTATCAGTGCGACCGTAAACTCTTATACCGGAATCCGCCGTACCAGTCAGGTCCACCTGTGGGTTGGAAAAACCTTTGGGGCAACCAATCGTCAGCTTTTGTTTAAGGTGGCAATCCCCACAGCTCTCCCTATGATTTTTACCGGTCTTCGTCTGGCTCTGGGCTCTGCATGGGTTGCACTGGTAGCCGCTGAAATGCTTGCAGCTACAAGCGGACTGGGATATATGATTCAGATGGCCCGTATGCTGGGACGCCCAGATGTCATTATCGTTGGTATGCTGACCATTGGATTTGTAGGACTGCTTTTAAATACCGTTCTGGAAAGACTGCAGAAACGTTTTGTAAGGAGGGGAAGACAGCATGATTGATTCTACAACAAATAGCCGTTTTTCAAATAAACAGTTGATTGTAATCTACACTATTATTTCTCTGGTATCTCTGCTTATTGTTTGGGAGCTGGCTGCCAGATTTACCGGCGCATCCATGTTTCTTCCTCCGGCAAGTCAGGTTCTTGCAGCGTTTTTCAGAAGCTTTGTAGAACCGATTGGTAAACGCACCATGCTGGCGCATGTAGGGGTCAGTCTGTACCGGGTGGCCGTTGCTTTTTTCTTTGCCACGATTGCAGGCATTGCCCTTGGTGTAGGAATGGGATATTCCAGAACCTTTGAAGCTATTTTTAAACCTATTTTTGAATTTATCCGTCCGATTCCGCCTCTGGCATGGATTCCCCTGTCCATCTTGTGGTTTGGGCTTGGCGATACCGGAAAATTCTTCATTATTTTTTTAGGATGCTTCTGTTTCATTACGGTAAACACCTATGACGGTGCAAAAAATGTGGATCCGGAATTAATCGGAGCAGCCCGTATGCTGGGAGCCAACGAACGCCAGGTATTCTTCGAAATTGTGCTTCCGTCCTCTGTTCCTTATATTTTCGCAGGTCTTCAGATTGCTGTAACCGCTGGATGGAGCGCAGTAGTAGGCGCAGAGATGATTCAGTCCAATGAAGGTGTTGGATGGATGATTGTACGTGGAATGAATACCGGAAATACGGTACAGATCATGGTTGGTATCGTCGCAATTGGTATCGTAGGCTTTATACTGGCGAATTTAACCAGTGCATTAGAAAGGAGACTGTGCGCATGGAACGAGCAGAAGGGAATGTAAAAACAGGAGCTGCCGTGCTGGAATGCCGGAATGTAGGACGCAGTTTTGAAAGCTATGATGGAAGCGGACGCAATGAGGTCCTCCGCGGAATGAATTTTGAAGTGCATGAAAATGAATTTCTGGTACTGTTTGGGGCCGGACAGTGCGGAAAAACAACTCTTCTGAATATTTTAGCCGGTCTGGATATGCCGACAGAGGGCGAAGTATATACCCGAGGAAAAAAAGTAACCGGACCTGCTCCTGAGCGGGGGGTTGTTTACCAGAAGACCTCTCTTTTCCCATGGATGACTGTCGAAGAAAACGTTGGCTTTGGACCAAAGGTACGCCATCTTCCAGCTGAAGAGAAAAATTCCAGAGTCAAGAAATATCTGGAATTAGTCGGACTTACTGGATTTGAAAAAAGTTATCCCAGTCAGCTTTCCGGTGGTATGCGCCAGCGCGTAGGAATTGCCCGGGCTTATGCCAATCAGCCGGATATTATGCTGATGGATGAGCCATTTGGTCATCTGGATGCCCAGACCCGTTATATGATGGAGGAAGAACTTCAGAGGATTTGGCAAAAGGAAAAACGAACTGTTATATTTGTTACCAACAATATTGAAGAGGCGCTGTTCTTAGCAGACCGCATTATATTGCTGACAAACTGTCCAACCCATATTAAGAAGGAGTATGTCATCAATATGCCCCATCCTCGTGATTATGTGGATCCTGAATTTTTGCGTCTGCGCCAGTTAATTACCGATAATATGGATCTGACGCTGTAAGAGAGGAGAGAATACCATGCAGGATAATAAAATGCCAAAGGTACAGGTGCGAAATCTGACCAAAAAATTCGGAGATCTTCTTGTTTTAAATGATATTTCCTTTGATGTGCGTTCCGGAGAATTTTTATGCATTGTAGGTCCTACGGGATGCGGAAAAACAACGTTTTTAAATAGCCTGACAAAGCTCTACCAGCCTACGGCCGGCGAAATTTTACTGGACGGGGAACCTGTAGATTTAAAGAAACATAACATTGCCTATATTTTCCAGGAATATTCTACTATGCCCTGGCTGACTGTAGAAGAAAATGTTGGTTTTGGTCTGGATATTAAGGGTGTGGAAAAAGAAAAGGCAAAAGCTCTTGTAAATGAATATCTGGACATTGTGGGATTGACCAAATACCGCAAATACTATCCAGATCAGCTGTCTGCCAGTATGCTTCAGCGTGTTGTAATTGCAAGAGCATTCGCAACCCAGCCGGATTTACTGCTGATGGACGAGCCCTATGGTCAGCTGGATATCCAGCTTCGCTATCATCTGGAAGACGAGCTGATCAGCTTATGGCAGAGAACTGGTACCACCGTTCTTTTCATTACTCATAACATTGAAGAGGCTGTTTACATGGGCGAGCGGATCCTGGTGCTGACCAACAAGCCTACCAGTATTAAATGCGATATTGACAACAATTTGCCTCGCCCAAGAGACATTGCCAGCCCGGATTTCGTAAAACTTCGTAACGAAGTAACAGATCTGATTAAATGGTGGTAATGGAATAAAACTTTACACCAGACAGACATACTGCTATAATCAGGAGGTGTTCCAATGAAAAAACAGCCAAATATTGTTTTTATTATTTCCGATGACCAGGGCTACTGGTCATTGGGCTGCAGCGGCAACGAGGAAATTATTTCTCCCAATATCGATCGCCTGGCTCAGGAGGGAATGCGCTTTGAAAATTTTTTCTGTACATCTCCCGTCTGTTCACCGGCCCGGGCAAGTCTTTTGACTGGAACGATTCCCTCTCAGCATGGTGTTCATGACTGGCTTCGAGATGATGATGAAAAACAGTCTGCCCTGGAGTATCTGGCAGGACAGTATTCCTATACCAAAGCACTGGCAGAAAATGGATATTGCTGCGCTCTGTCCGGAAAATGGCATATGGGAGCAGCAGGAAAGGTACAGCAGGGATTTACCCATTGGTTCAGTCATAAATCCGGCGGCGGTCCTTATTACGGCGCTCCTATGTACAAGGATGGAGTTCTGTACCGGGAGGAGCGGTATGTGACTGAGGCCATTACAGAGGATGCCCTGGAATTTCTGGATACAAGAAGGGAGCAGGAACAGCCCTTTTATCTTCATGTGGCCTATACGGCTCCCCATGCTCCATGGCTGAACAATCATCCAAAGGAATATACGGATCTTTATAAGGACTGTCCTTTTGAGTCTGTTCCCCATCTTCCCAGACATCCAGACAGTATTTATCTGACAGACGAAGTGGCCAAGGATGAACGTGGCAATCTTATCGGCTATTTTGCAGCTGTAACTGCTATGGACGCTGGCATTGGAAAAATTATGGAAAAATTGGAAGATATGGGAATCGCAGAGGATACTCTGGTTGTATTTACGGCAGACAATGGCTTCTCCTGCGGCCACCATGGCTTCTGGGGAAAAGGCAACGCCACCTTCCCCTTAAATATGTATGAGGAATCCGTAAAGGTTCCGTTTATTGTCCGTCATCCGGGACATATTCCGGCAGGAGCTGTTTGCGATGCGCTGGTTTCTGCATACGATTTTATGCCGACTCTCCTGGACTATCTGGATTTAAAAGCTTCTGATCATGGAAACCGCCCTGGCATGTCCTTTGCCCCGGCCTTAAGAGGCGAAGCTTTTAACCAGCATGAGGAAGTCGTGGTAATGGATGAATACGGCCCAAACCGTATGATTCGAGGCCGCCGTTTTAAATATGTAGCACGGTATCCCTATGGTCCTAATGAACTCTACGATCTGAAAACGGATCCAGGAGAAACAAACAATCTCCTGATGAGCGGAGGCTTTGAAGAGCTGGAGCAGGAAATGCGTCTCCGTCTGGAAACCTGGTTTTCCAAATACGTCAATCCGGAAATCGACGGAGCAAAGGAAGCGGTATTTGGTTCCGGGCAGACCGGACTAGCCGGTTTATGGGGAAAGGGAGTTTCTGGTCATAGCTGTGATGACTATATTAAAGAAAATCCAAACTTTGCACCATACCGAATGAAATAACATCTGGGAGTGAATACGATGAACAAATGGTTTGAAAAAATTTCTGTATGTACCAAGAAACTACGTACTCAGCTTTTTGGAGCCTATTGCTTTGTATTCACTCTCTTTTTTATTGCCGTTTCCCTTCTTGTCAGCGGATCGATACGAGATCTGCTGATCAAACAGATTGGAAGCAACCGAATCGCTGTGCTCAGACAGATAGGAGAGAGAGCCAACCTGATCAAAACCAGCAGTACAACGTTATCGAATTTGTATACCCATGAAATTATCAGCCATGACTTTCTGAACAAACCGCTCTCTGAAAGGGAACATAAAAAAGCCTGGGAGTACCTAGATTCTCAGAAAAAGATTTACGATGAAATTATTGGCCCAATTGGTCATGAGGTGGTCATTTGGGGAGAAAATGGCTTTTTTTACAATTCTGGAGAGATCGATACGGATACCTGGGTATACCAGCCCTGGTATAAAAATCTGCTGACAGCAATGTCTGAGGGCAGTGAAGGAGAGGTTCATTTTTCCCGTACCTTTTCTGCATATAAAAAAGGCGAACGTACATATCAGTTTGCAGCAGGACGGCTTTTAGGCAGCGGAGATGAGAAACATGTACTGTTGATTTTAATTGATGAAAAGCAGCTGGAGGATTTGTATGGATCTGTCCAGGAACAGGGTGGACAGGTTTATCTGTATGATCAAAATGGATTTATTGTCTCTCATTCCAATAAAAAAATGCTGGGAAAGCAGTTTATTGATGTGAATTATATGCAGAAGACCTATGGCACAGAAAATTCCAATATCATCCAAAAGCTGGGAAAGAGTTATGTGCTGTCTACCCACCTGGATCAGAAAACAGGGTGGACCATTGTAGAGGAAAGTCCAACCAAAATCATTCTAGGGGCATTAAACGATACTTACTGGATTATAGGGAGCATTCTGATAACTGGTTTGATTCTTGCGGTTGCTGTATCTGTTTATATTTCCAGACGTATTTCCACTCCTCTGACAGCTCTGAGCGATGCTATGGACAAGTTTGGCAGTCCGGATTTCACGCCGCCCTGTGTGGCAAGAGGGACTCAGGAGATTGACCATCTTCAGGAAAGCTTTAAACATATGGCTGATGAGATTACCAGCCTGATGGAACGGATTCAGGAGAGAGAGAAGCAGAAAAGAGCCCTGGAGGTCAACTTTCTCCGGGCACAGATCAATCCTCATTTTTTGTATAACACCCTGTTTTCTATTCGATGTGCAGTGGAGGTTGGAAAAAATGAACAGGCAGCCAAAATGCTCAGCGCATTTATTGATTTGCTCAGAAGCACTTTAGCTGTAAAAAATACAACCATTCCCTTAAGTGACGAGTTGGAGACAACACGAAAATATCTGGTAGTCCAGAAGCTGCGCTATGGAGAAAAAATTAATTACGAAATTGAGATGCCGAAAGACACAGAGGACTGCATGGTTCCGCCGCTGATTCTCCAGCCACTGGTAGAAAATGCCATTTTCCATGGATTAGAGGCCAAAAGCGAGGCAGGAACAGTCATCATTGAGTCAGCTTTTCAGGGTAATAACCTTCTTCTGACAATTACCGATGATGGGGTCGGGATGGATTCTGAAACCTTAGAAAAAGTACGTGCAAGCCTTCATCAGACAGTAATAAAAGACGCACATTCTATTGGTATGTCTAACGTACACAACCGGATTCGTTTAAACTATGGTGAAGATTATGGAATGTCTATAGACAGCTTTCAGGGAATGGGAACTACCATAACCCTTTTGATGCCTGCCATAAAACAAAAGGAGGAGATACAATGAAAGTTCTAGTGGTAGATGACGAAGCAATGATTTGTGAGTGGCTGCAGTTCTGCATTTCTCAAAATCCGTCCTGCCAGCTGACTGGAGTAGCACACAATGGACAGGAAGCTCTGGAACTGTTTCATCGAGACGAACCAGACCTGATTTTAACAGATATTAAAATGCCGGTAATGGATGGACTGGAATTTCTTCATGCTTTAAAAGCTCTGGGAAGCAGGGCAAAGGTAGTGGTATTAACGGCCTTTTCCGATTTCAGCCTGGTTCGTCAGGCTCTGCGAGATGGAGCGTCTGAATATCTTTTAAAAACAGAAATGCAGAATGATCTGCTTCAGGAGCTGTTAAATCGGATTGCAGGGGAACTGCAACGAAAGAATCATCAGGAAGAGCCCGATGTGGCAAATGTAGCTCAGATACAATCCGTGATCAGCCATATCTTAAGACAGACCAGAGAGCTGAGAGAGGACGATCTGGAACGGCTTCGTCAGTGTGGAATTCGCTGGAGAAACAATGGCTTATTCGCCCTGGCTGTATGGAAGCAGGATATGGAGGAAAACGGCCTTCTATTTCCAGAAGAAAGTCCAGCTCGTCATGTTGCCGGATTTGACTATACAGATCGAGTATATATGATCGTAGGAAATTTCCCAAAAACTCTTAGCATTGCAGAAAAGGCCAGACAACTGACGGAATATGCCAGACACGTACAGGTCATTAATCACTGCATGGTAGGAATTAGCGCCATTACAGATGAAATGAGCCAGATCCCCTTTATGGTCTGGCAGGCATCCTGCTCTCTGGGTGAGGGATTTTACACAGGCAAAAAAAGGGTCTATGAGCCTCAATATCCCTTAAAGGAACTGTTCCGCAGAAATGAGCTGTGGAAAAACACGTTTACTAAATTCCGGGTGCATCTTCATCAGGTTCAGGGAGGACAGCGCTACGAGCTGATAAAAACGTTTTTTGAAGTTCTTCCCAGCCAGAAAATTTTAACAGTTGATCCTCTTTGCAAGCTGTGCCTGGATGCTCTGGATCTGCTGGAATTTGAGGCAAAGGGAAATGGTATTGTTCTGGATCATGCAGAGGAGCTTCATTTACGCCTGCAGCAATGCATTACTCTGGATACAGCAAAAGAAGTTATGCTGGATGCAGCAAAGCAGTGCTGCCTTCCTATAGACGAGCTCCAGCCAAAATCAAAAAATATCTGCCTTGCAGTGGAATATATTAATGCTCATTATGCAGAACAGCTGAGTTTAGAGCAGGTTGCCGCTCAGGTATACTTAAATCCAGATTATTTTTCCAGAGTATTTAAAATCGAAACCGGACAGACCTTTATCAATTATCTGACCGACGTTCGCCTCCAACATTCGGTGCAGCTTCTGGAAAATACAGCACTCCGTGTACAGACCATTGCCCAGCAAGTAGGCTACTACAATGCCAGCTATTTTTCAACTACATTTAAAAAGAAGTACGGCGTCAGTCCGTATGAATACCGACGCAGCGGAAGCTGATATTTCTAGAAAAGGAGAATCTTTATGAAGGCAATTATGGTAATGTACGATTCTCTGAACCGTCATCTGCTTCGCCCCTACGGCTGTCAATGGACCAGAACAGAAAATTTCTCACGCCTGGCAGAACATTCTGTAACTTTTGATAACTATTGGGTAGGAAGTATGCCCTGTATGCCTGCCAGAAGAGAGCTTCATACAGGACGATATAATTTTCTTCATCGGAGCTGGGGACCACTGGAGCCGTTTGATGATTCCATGCCTGAAACACTGAAAAAGTCAGGAATCCATTCCCATCTGATCAGTGATCACTATCATTACTGGGAAGACGGAGGCGCCACCTACCATCAGCGCTATACTACCTGGGAATGTGTACGTGGGCAGGAGGGCGATAACTGGCAGCCTCTGGTGGGCTTTTCTGACGGACCTTCTCCTACCAGAAACGTATGCGGAGAGCCGGAAGACAACTGGGTGATGCAGGATTTTGCCAATCGAACAGCTATGCAGGATGTTTCCAGACAGCCGCAATGTCAAACATTTCAAAAGGGACTTGATTTTCTGGAGCAGAATCACGACAAGGACAACTGGTTCCTTCAAATTGAAACTTTCGATCCCCATGAACCGTTTTTTGCGCAGCCGGAATACCGCAGTCTGTTTCCGGATTCCTACAATGGTCCGTTCTGTGACTGGCCGGATTACCGTCCTGTAAACGAAGAGGACAGTCCGGAATTGATTCAGCATTTGCGCCATCAGTACGCAGCTGTTTTAAAGCTTTGCGATGAAAATCTGGGAAAAATATTAGATGCAATGGATTCTTACGATCTCTGGAAGGATACCATGCTGATTGTTAATACGGATCATGGCTTTCTTTTATCAGAACACGGGCAATGGGCCAAATGTCACTGTCCATTTTACGGAGAGGTTGCCCATACGCCGCTCTTTATCTGGGATCCCAGAAGCCGGAGACAGAATGTGCGAACCAGCCAGCTGGTACAGACCATTGATCTTCCCGCAACACTTTTGGAATACTTTGGCCTGCCTCTGTTTCCTGATATGGAGGGAAAACCGCTTCGCCCTGTGATAGAGCAGGACGTTCCCGTCCGTGAAGGAGGATTGTTCGGAATTTTCGGAGGACAGGTCTGCTGCACAGACGGAACATGGGTCTATATGAGAAGTCCCCTTCCAGATAACCAGCCCCGATATGAATATACACTGATGGTCACCCGCCACGGGGGACGAAGAGCTTTTATCAATCATGATATTCTCAAGTCCATGAAACTTGCTTCGCCGTTTTCTTTTACAAAAGGTATTCCTGTGCTGAAGCTGGAAAGCCGGCAGCAGGTTTCCCAGGCCGGTTATCCCACCATGCTGTTCTGTCTGGAATCAGATCCTGACGAGGAGCATCCTCTGAAAAATATCGCTGAGGAAAGGCGGATGGCAGCTCTGATGAAAAAAATGATGATCGAAAACGACTGTCCGGAAGAACAGTTTATCCGGATGGGATTGTAACCAATGATAACAAATTTTTTTCAGAAAGGCAGAAATACCCTTCTTCAAACTATAGGCTAATAACGAGATGCCACAAAAATAGTAACGGGGTCAGACCCCATTAAAAAAGTATAAACCCTAGAAATGATATTGACCAATGATATCATAAATGATACAATCATAAAAAGTTTAATGGGGTGTTAGAATGGAAAATACGGTTGAAATTTATCAAGAAGAGAAAGAATTAAGGGGGAAACGCCTGGCAGCCTATGCAGAATCGATTCAGGAAAAGGTACAGAAGGATTCAGAGCAGATTATAAAAATACTAGTAGAAGAGAGATACCGCCAGAAGAAGACCCAGCAGGAGATGGCGGATATAACCGGGGTAAGAGCCTCGAACATAGCTAGATTTGAGAAGGCTTCTAGAGTGCCAACATTGCTTATGTTGGAAAAGTATGCGAATGCACTGGAAAAGCATATAGAGATTAGAATAACGGAGGATAAATAGTAGTGGGAGATTATCCCGCTGCTGTTTGAAATAATCAATGATGATAGTATTATAAAAGAAAGGATATGAAGAAGAGGATTATGGCTACAGTGGTAAAAAGTTTTGCAATACAAGGAATCGAAGGACATAACGTAGACATAGAGACAAAAATACTGGATGGCCAGCCTATGACCTCCATAATCGGGATGGGTGATACAGCAGTAAAGGAGTCAGCGGACCGAATACAGTCAGCAATTGATGAAAGCGGATATGTATTTCCGAAAAAACGTGTAATTATAAGTCTGGCGCCAGGAGATGTGAAAAAGAGGGGGTCTCATTATGACCTGGCAATGGCAATAGGAGTCTTGTAGGAAGATAATAATATTGCAGCTAAGGATTTGCATCAGTATGCGTTCATCGGTGAGCTGTGTCTAGATGGCGGTCTACGAGCTTGCTGTGGTATTCTTCCGATGATTCTTGCTGCGAAACAATCAGGGATTAAAAAAGTCATTATACCGGAAGTAAATACGGAAGAGGCAAAATTGGTACAAGGAATTGAAATCTTGGGATTTTCAAAATTAACGGATGTGATTCGTTTTTTGGAAGGGAAAGAAAAATTTGAGGACAGAATTAAAAAATCCTGTGAAAACACACAAAGAAAAGATATGATGTTTGATTTTAAGGACGTGAAGGGACAAAAAGAAATTATTGAGGCATCGCTTTTGGCAGCAGCAGGCGGACATAATATGCTTATGATTGGGGAACCGGGGTGCGGAAAGACTATGATAGCCCAAAGAATCCCAACGATTCTTCCAGAAATGACGGAAGAAGAATGTCTGGAGGTCACAAAGATTTATAGTATTTCAGGATTACTGCCGGCAGGTCATAGTTTAATAAGGAACCGACCGTTCCGGGCACCACATCATAATGCCTCATTGAATTCTTTAATTGGCGGAGGTGTAAATGCAATGCCAGGAGAAGTATCACTCGCACATAATGGGGTATTATTCTTAGATGAACTGGCAGAATTCTCAAGAAGAACACTAGTATAAAGTAAATTAAATAACTGCTATATATTTTATGGATGATGTGTGGTAA
>NZ_JAAITA010000037.1 GCF_013304445.1 Blautia hansenii | reverse complement strand
AAAATGTAAAAGAATTTTCGATTCATGTGTTCTACTGTTCAGTTATCAAGGTTCCTGTCGTTTTGACAGCTTTGATATTTTATCATATCGTTTTTAACTTGTCAAGAACTTTTTCAAAAAGTTTTTTCAGCCATTCAGCTGAGCCGTTCTTTTTTCGACAGCCATACTAGATTATCACATCTATATCACTTTGTCAAGAACTTTTTAAAACTTTTTTTATCGACCGAAGTCGTCTTTCTGTTGCTTTAAAGAACCCGCATCTGCTCGCCTGAGCGATAACTTCTGTTCTTTGCGACAGCTATGTTAGAATAGCATATCTGTCGACTATTGTCAACAACTTTTTTCATTTTCTTTTCCAACGCTTTTTCTAAGCATTGGCTGGATATTAATATATCATTTTCTTTCTTCTCTGTCAATAATAATAGCGGAAAAATTTTACAATTTCTTCACTTATTTTTAACCACTTATTTTTAACCCAAATTTACAAAATCTGTTATAAATTTACTCTACTACTCTACGTTGAAAATATCTGGTGTTCATATGACAAATATGACTATTTATATGTATGAAAGAGTTAATCTTGCTGTTCTTCATTTTTGCGCATAAGAACACACGCAATATCATTGACATTTGTTCCAGTAGGACCTGTAAAAATCAATCCACCAACTGCTTTTAATGCCGGATATGCATCATTCTTCTCCAAAATTTTATGAATATCCATTCCCAGAATATGTAGTTTATCTGCAGTCAATCCCTCTACTATGCCTCCAGCTGCATCTGTAGGTCCGTCTGTTCCATCGGAACCAACAGAAAAAATCACTACATTTTCCAATCCCGAAATACCTTCTGCCGCTGCCAAGGCTAATTCCTGGTTTCGCCCTCCTTTTCCATCTCCACTTACCCTTACAACTGTTTCTCCACCCACAATAAACGCGATAGACTTATTGCTGTTTGCGTATGTTCTTGCAATAGAGGATAACATCAAACCAGCCTCCCGGGCCTGACATTCCAATTGATCTGTGAGGATTATAGTTTCATAGCCAAGGGATTCACAGGTTTTAGCTGCTGCCAAACACAGTTCACGCACACTGCCAGTAACTACTGTCTTAACATTATCCAAGGATTTGGGTGTTTCTATTTTTAGAAGTTTCAATACTTGCTTTGATATAGAAATCCGATATTTATTAATAATATCTAATGCTTGTTCACAAGTAGAAGAATCACAGCATGCCGGCCCCGACGCAATCATGTCAAGAGGGTCTCCCAGAATATCCGATAAAACAACTGCGTAAACACTTGCAGGAGCACATAATTTTGCAAATTTACCGCCTTTCACTGCTGAAATTCTTTTTCGAATAGTATTCATTTCTACAATATTAGCACCGCAGTTTAACAATTTGTTTGTTAAATCCGTTAACTCCTCTGGTGAAATCAGCGGACTTTCAAAGAGCGCAGAACCACCTCCTGAAATCAGAAATATAACCGTATCTTCTCGGTTCAGATTCTTAACCAATTCCATAGCCTGTTTCGTACCCTCAAAAGAATTTTTATCAGGAACAGGATGTCCTGCCTCTACAATTTTACAACGCTCAATATCTCCCATACTATGTCCATATTTGGTTATTACAATGCCGGAACTAAGACGTTCACCAAGACATTCTGCCCCACATCTGGCCATTTGCCATGCTGCCTTGCCTATTGCTACCATGACAATTTTTCCATCCCCAAACTCTTTCCCCTGCAATGCCCGACGAACAGCTTTATCTGGCAGACAGGATTTCAGTGCCTGATTTATGATTTCCTGTGCATCTTCTCTTATAGCCATAAATTTCTCCTCCTAAACACTCTATACACTTTCAATATCTCTACATCATCAAATCTACAATTGACAAACCAATGTTTTCTATTCTCGGGACTGTCATCCTGATATTTCTCTAACCTGGATTCCAATCCTGATTTCTGTACACCACTCACCGCAGAAATGCGCGAAGGTATTTCTCCACCGCGCATTTTCTCGAAGTTCTTTATACCACACCGGTAAGGGTAGGCAGCCAACTGATAATCTGCGGAATGAATCCCATGACCAA
Organism: Blautia hansenii; assembly: GCF_013304445.1. GTDB lineage: Bacteria > Bacillota > Clostridia > Lachnospirales > Lachnospiraceae > Blautia. The sequence goes on along the minus strand of NZ_JAAITA010000037.1, from coordinate 11,978 downwards.
TAATACTAGAACTTCTACGATTAAATATGGGATAATTCGCTTGCAGATTGCTCCAATACTGGACTTTGAAATACCTGATGCTACAAACAGATTCACTGCCATCGGTGGTGTAATCATACCAATTGATGTATTGATTACGATGATAATACCCATAACAACCAGAGGAAATACGGACTCTGCACCATATTGGGGGAACAGCGTAGTCGCCATCGGTGCCAAAATTGGTGTAATCAATAATATGATTGACTGTGTCTCCAGGAACATTCCGAGGAACAGAAGAATCAGATTAACAATTAAAAGAAGTATGATTCTATTTCCTGAAAATGCACCAATAATCGCATTTGCAATCATTGCAGGAAGATTTTCATGTGTCATAAACCACGCAAATGGCGCTGAAAGACCGATGACAAACATGACAACCGCAGAACTTACTGCTGAATCTCTGAAAATACCATACAAATCCTTAAAAGAGCAGTCTTTATAAACAAACAGTGAAATAATTAACGAATAAACGGTAGCAACTGCTGCAGACTCCGTTGGTGTAAAAATACCTCCATATATCCCACCCAAAATAATTACCGGCATTAAAATTGCCCAAATTGCGTTTATAAAAGCCTTTCCAATGGCTCCTTTCGGGAGTTTACTTTTTTCAGCAGGGTCATATTTTTTGCAAAGAATAGTATTGGTAATTACTAAAACAACCGCCAGGAGAATTCCCGGGAAAATGCCTGCCAAAAACATGGTTCCCACAGACACTGAAGCTGTTACGGCATATGTAACCATTGGAATACTCGGCGGTATAACTACACCCAAAGTGCCTGCTGAGGCGGCTACCGCACCTGCCGCCTCACTAGGATATCCTTTTTCTTTCATACGAGGGACTGTAATTCCACCGATTGCAGCAACTGTAGCCGGATTGGATCCTGAAATGGCCCCGAAAAAAGCAGATGCAACCACCGCAATACTTGCAAGTTTTCCCGGCTGTCTTCTAACCAAGGTTGCTATAAAATCAATTAAACGCTTTGATATACCACCCTTTTCCATAATATTTCCTGCAAGAATAAAAAAGGGAACAGCCATTAATGTAAAATTATCTGTCTGAGTAAACATACGCTGGGTAATGGCCGGGAGTAAATTTATATTTCCGGTAATTACCATAGCTGCGGCTGTTGACACCCCCAGACTGACGGCAATCGGAACACCTAAAAATAACAGCAAAAATAAAATTCCAAAAAGTAATATGGCTATCATGCTTTTTCCTCCTCCCCGGCTTTCTCATCTAATTTCCCTGTACACTCCAAATAAACTCTCCAACACTGTAAAAGTCCCATATTTACTAATCCAAGGGGCATAGATATATACATAATCCACATGGGCATATGAAGAGTTGCCGAAACCTGCCCGCTGACATACTGATAATCAATCATATCCAACCCGTAATAACCTGCAAATAATGCAAATGCAAGCGTAATAACTGCACTGACTACATGCAGTATTTTCATTGCTCCTTCAGATAACCATAAAGTCATGGCATCTACTACAAAGTTAGTGCCTTCTAAGGCTGCAATTCCCACTCCAATAAAAACCATCCAAATCATACAATATCTTGCAAGTTCTTCTGACCAGGCAATTGAAAACAAACCTGTGTATCTTCCAACTGTTGCCAGAAAAATAATAGTGACCATCACAATCAGAAGAATCACACAAAATACTTCCTGTACTTTTTTCAATTTATTGAAAAATGTCCCCATACTTTATTCCTCCATCAATCTGCTGTCCAGGTATCTACAAATTCCTGACTAAGTCCAAATTTTTCAACATCCTCATAAACACCTTTGGTGGCTTCTATCCATTCCTCCTGATTTACTTCAGTAATAATCACACCTTGCTCCTGCATATGTTTCAGTCCTTCTTCATTATACGACTGGCTATATTCTCTCTGCCAAACTTTTGCTTCTTCTGCCGCCCGGTCAAATGCCTCTTTCTGTTCCGCAGTAAAATTATTATACAATTTTTCGTTTATAATCAATACACACGGCGAATAAAACAAATTAAGCATTGAGCAATAGTGCTGCACTTCATAAACTTTTGCAGAGTCAATAATTGCAATAGGGTTTTCCTGTCCGTCTACTGTCCCCTGCTGCAAAGCTGTAAAAATTTCTGACCATGCCATGGGTGTCGGACTAGCTCCCAATTCCTGATAGGTTGCCATATGAATGGTATTTTCCATTGTACGGACTTTGATTCCTTTTAAATCTTCCGGCGTCCGAATTTCGACACTGTCATTTGTTAATTGTCGAAATCCGTTTTCCCAGAATCCAATTCCCTTAATCCTAATTTTTGACAATTCGTCTAAGAGTGCCTGTCCATTTTCACCATCTAATTTTCTGTATGCTTCCTGCGCGTCCTCAAAAAGATATGGAAGGTCAAGAACAGACCAATCCGGACAGAAATTTGGAAATGGTCCCGTTGAAACAAGAGCCATTTCTTGAATTCCCAGACCTACTGATTCCATCATGTCACGTTCATTCCCCAACTCTGAGTTTGGATAAATATCTAATGTCATTTCACCATCGCTGTATTTTTCCAAAAGTCTCTGCATTTCCTGCAGACCTTTCACATAATGTCCTTCCGGTGCTGTCGTAGTACCTACTTTAAATCTTACTGTTGCAGATGCAGCCCCCATAAATTCATTTCCGCTGCTTGCTTCTGCAACAGAACCGCATCCTGTAAGCAAAGAACCTATCAATGCCGCTGCTGTAAGCACCGGTAATATTTTTTTCTTTCCCCCAATACCGTTTCCCATTTTATTATTTCCTTTCAATCAATTATGTGCCTAATCCGTAGTTATCTTCCCATACATTTGGTATTTTCTTTATTAAATAAAAGCTGTCTGATATTCAATGTAAAAAGTATCACAGGTTTTGTCCATTCCAGCCCTGTCTTTTGCGTCATAAATTTCTTAAACTCTTCTATCCTTCCCGACGAAATCGTATTTTTACGGATAACAAAAATCTGATCCTTCCCCGTAAAAAGATAAAAGAATTCTGAATCCTCTAATAAACGTATGAGCGAAGCATATGGATATATCGATTTATTCCCCTGTGCTACACAACCAAAAACTTCATCTGTATGAAAACTATAAGACATTTTAATTTCTTCCCCATTTAATGCTTCAATGATGCGCTCTGCACGCCTTTTTCCATTCATATTTCCAGCTGCCAGTATAACAGCTCCAATGAACATCATGGTTGTCCCCAATAACTGCTGAACATATCCTCCTATTATCATGCAGGCTATGCAGAAAACTATCCTTATCATATTATTCTTATAATAAAAGGTATTGTTAATCACCTTTTCTGCCTTTCTAATTAAATCCGGCGTATACTGAACTGTTGCTTTATACTTTTCCATTGTTTACCTTCTACCTATGTTTCTGCAACGAATAAATTGTCCCAGCATAGCTGTCATGCTACATATTGTTACAGTAATCGAAATCTTCTGTTTCCAAAATTACAGTTTCCTATAGCCAGCTCGGCTGAGACAATCTAAATTCCAGCTTATACTTCGTTTACAACATTTATTGGTTTCCCATCTACATATGCCTTTACATTTGCAACAGCACAATCCATAATGCGTTGACGGCTCTCCCTCGGAGCCCAAGAAATGTGCGGGGTTATAATACAATTTGGGGCTTTCAACAATGGATTATCCCCTTTAATCGGCTCAGTAGAAACCACATCGAGTCCAGCCGCCATCACTTTTCCACTGTTCAGGGCATCTGCCAAATCCTGCTCTACAATCAATGGACCTCTGCTGTTGTTCAAAAGGATTACACCATCTTTCATTTTTTCAATGGTATCTTTGTTTATAATTCCCTCAGTAGACGGGAATAATGGACAATGCAATGCGATAACATCAGAGCTTGCAAGAAGCTCTTCCAACTCAACATACTGTGCAATTTCCTTTCCACTGTCGCTCTGGTAACTATCATACGCCAAAACTTTCATTCCCAATGCCTTTGCAATCTTACCAGTTTGCTGTCCAATACGGCCAAAACCAATAATACCAATGGTTTTTTGAGCTAATTCAATAAGCGGATAATCCCAGAAGCACCAATCCTGACAATGTTCCCAACGTCCCTCATGTACTGCCTTACTATGATGCGCCACATGGTGACAAATTTCCAACAACAATGCAATTGCAAACTGGCTTACAGAAGCAGTTCCATATGTTGGAACGTTTGTCACTGGAATCCCTTTTTCCTTAGCATACTGATAATCCACAACATTATATCCTGTTGCCAGAAGTGAAATAAATTTTATATTCGGGCATGCATCAATTACTTTTTTTGTAATGGGTGTTTTATTGGTAAATACAACTTCTGCGTCTCCAATCCTCTCAATAGTCTCATTTTCATCTATGAGCGAAGTTCTGTCATATACTGTTAATTCTCCATAAGCTTCAAGTTCTCTCCAGCTAAGGTCACCTGGATTTTCTGTATAACCGTCTAATACAACAATCTTCATGTTAACCTCCTAAAATATAACCTTTTTTCCTACATCATCCTAAATCTGTGGCTGTTCCGGATGAAGCATTGTCTTAATTACTTTATGAAGGACATCGTCATCCCAGATTTTTTTCCAGTCTTCTCTCATTACCAGACGGTTCCCAAGTCCTATTGCCACTTTACAAGCATCTGATACTGGCGGCTTTCCAGGGATATAACCAAGGAAATTGCAGGTCAGATTGTAAATATGTCCCACCAGGAAGGAAACAGCTGCATCTCTGTTAATTCCGCGGCGTTCTGCTTCATCTACTGTTTCTGCCATGGCATACAGACATGTAGCTCCGAGCAGTTCAACCAGTGTCGGTTCCAGAAATGCAATCTGTTCTGATGTCATTACATAAGCATGTTCAGCTGCATACATATCGCGTGCTGTTTCCTGCATTTTTGCAAACACATTATCCTCCCCACAAATCTTGCTCATAACAATATCCTGTTTTCCGCCATCTCCCCCGAAACGGTCTGCACGTGCTTCCGGGGTATCCTGCTCCAGAAGGAATGAAGGGTGGCATGGATGTGCAACACCAAATGTACAATCATCACGAAGTGACAATTCTTTTGCTACTGCCGCTGCCGGGTCAAGAATAAGAAATCCTGTTCCTGGTTTCAGCATTGGAACATAGATTGCACTGAGTTTTTCAATCAATGTATCCGGAACTGCAAAAACAACCACTTCTGCTTTCTCAATTGCCTCCTCAATAGGTGTTACTTCCAAACCGCGCTCATGGATACTCTCAATCCCTTTAGGGGCATTCTCCACAAGCATCAGATTATATTTATCTGTTAATTTTGCAAGATTTCTACTGGTACGTGTGCCCATCTTTCCTCCAGCACCGATTACTGCTACACTAATCTCATTCATGAATGTTTACCTCATCTTTCTTTGTAAAATATTTTATTGAATAGTTTTTATAACTTTTTCTGCTATGGCCTCTGGTGAAAATCCATAAGCATCTGCAAGTTCTTTTGCCGGTCCAGATTCACCATATGTAGTCAAAGCGATTCTCGTTACATGAGCCGGTTTATTTTCACATGCAAGTCGGCTGATATAAGAACCTAAACCACCATTAATATTATGGTCCTCTATGGTAAACAGCTGACTGCTCTTCTCCATTACTTTTAAAATATCAGAAGGATTATTTCCATAAAGAATATTAATATCCGCTACAGTAACATTTACCCCCTGCTCTTTTAAGAGTTCTGCTGCTTTTATTACTCTGTCCAGAACAAATCCACTGGAAAACAATACGGCATCTGTTCCATATTCCTTCCAAACAGTAATTCCATTCTCAGCAAACGGTGCATTTACATGATACACATCTACTTCACGCCCACTTCCTGCTCTGATATAGACTGGTCCCTCTACCTCTGCTGCTTTTTTCACTGCCTGATAGCACTGTGCCGGGTCAGCAGGTGTAAAAATTGTATAATTGGGCAGACTTGATACCACTGCAAGATCTTCATAAAACTGATGTGTAACACCTTCTCGCTCACCACCTAACAATCCAGAGTTGACACCAAGAAATTTTACGTTCAAATTTGTATATCCCACAAACGTACGCATCTGCTCACAGGCGCGCATTGTCAAAAATCCTGCATATGTACCTACAAATGGTGTCATTCCTGCACTCGCAAGTCCGGCTGCAGTATCTACCGCACCTTGCTCTGCAATTCCGCATTCTACATAACGCTCCGGATACTTTTCACCAAATGGAACTGCCCTCATTGCTTTCAGCGAATCCGGCGAAATCAGCACAATATCTTTTCTTTCTTCGGCCATATCCATTAAGGCTGCTGCAAATGCTTCTCTTGTACCTTTAAACTTTGTCATTATTCTGCACCTCCCAGTTCTTTAACTGCAACAGCATACTCGTCATCTGTGGGAACCCCTTTATGCCATGCGTTATTATCTTCCATAAAACTTACACCTTTTCCTTTCACGCAATCACATACAATACATGAAGGAACACCTCTATTACTCTTTGCAATCGTAATTGCCGATTTAATTGCACCGATATCATGACCGCTGATTTCCTGAACATGCCAGCCAAAGGCCCTGATTCGTTCTGCCACATTATTATGACCCACAGTAAAATCTACGCTCTTATAACTCTGCCACCCGTTCCTGTCTACAAACAGAATCAAATTATCCAGTTTTCTTCCTGATGCTGTATTGATTCCTTCCCAGCAGACACCTTCCTGTAATTCGCCATCACCACAGATAACATATGTGTAGTAATCTTTTCCCTGTGCTTTTGCAGCAAGTGCCATTCCTGCACCGATTGCAATGCCATTCCCAAGAGAACCAGATGTCATATCAATCCCCGGTGTACTATGCATAGACGGATGACCCTGGAAAATACTATGTAACTGTCTCAAATTAAAATGCTCTACCTTTGGTTCAAAATATCCTCTTTCATTTAATGCCGCATATACAATGGGACAAGAATGTCCTTTTGAAAGTATCAGACGGTCTCTATCTTCCCATTCTGGTTTCCCAGGGTCAATGTTCATGGTGTCAAAATAAAGTGTTGCCACAATATCTGCAATAGATAACGCTGGTCCTGGATGTCCGTCTTTGCCCTCATACACCATTCTTACGGTTTCTAACCGAAGTTTCTGTGCCATTTCATGAATTTGTTCATTTTTCATTTTTTCCACCTCATTCATTAATTGTTAATCATTAAACGTTATACCTTTATCTTGTCTCCATTTTACTTTTTACTTGCCTTTTTGTCAATATGACAAATTTTATAAAAAAGCATTGATTATTTTATGCAAAACGCCTCATACAATAAACGTTTGATGTTTGTATGTTTCTGATGTATAATAAAGCAAAGAAAATGATAAGAGGAGGATACTCGATTGGAGAAAACATTATGGACACCACGCCCCCATGCAAATAAATCCGCACCTAACTATGTTATTGATCAGATACGCCAATCTTTATTGGAAAAAAGAATATTACCCGGTGACAGACTTCCGCCGGAATCTGAATTAGTTGAACTGTTCGGAGTAAGCAGAGGCTCTGTTCGACAAGCAATGAAATCGTTGGAAACACTGGGAGTTATTACTATACGCCCCGGAGATGGAACCTATGTGAATACATCCATTTCAGAAAACAATTTTAATCCTCTGGTTTTTGCGCTGCTGATATCCAGCCCCTCGGATAAAGTGATTACAGATGCCAGATACGCGCTGGAACGAGATATTATTGAACTGATTTTAGAAGATGAATCTCTTACAGAAGCAGTAATACCCCTTTTAAAAGAAAACATCCAATACCATAAAGATTTAATGCAATCTGGCGCCTCATCAAAAATTCTGGCTGAAAATGACCAGCGTTTTCATCACATCCTTTCAAATGGCTGTGGAAATCTTATTTTACAGACTGTGTACGATTATGTTCTCGAATCATTTGAAGCTCAAATGATTTATACAACCTCACGGCAGCCAATAAATGAATTCAGCATGACCATCCATGACCATGAAGCTATCCTTGCAGCAATAATGAACCGCGATTTTGCCGATGCAAAACTGGCTATTAAAAATTCAGTTCAAAACTGGTTAGGCTTGATGACCGAATAAAATATGCCGGGAACTCAGGAAAGCTACTTTATTTTCGCAATGAAACGCTCTTAACCGCAATCGCAGAAAAAGCAGGGAACTTTTGCAAACCATGCAAAAGTTCCCTGCTTTTCTTCTTATATTCATCATCTAAAAAATCTCTATAACAAATACAGGAGAATATTATTTTCATAGAGAATACTTGTGATTTTGTTCTCTTTAATCATCATAGCCGCTTCTTTCGCCCAAGCCGAATCCCAGAACAGCGTAATAATCAAAAAAATAATCCATACCACAAAAATCCCCTGCACTGCTCCCAGCACCGCACCGCCTGTTCTGTTAATCAAACTTAAAACAGGCAGAGAAAAAATACCATCCAGCAGACCGCCCAGAAGATTCATGACAATACTGATAATAACGGCCGTAAAAATCAAACTGACAGCCCCTATGGCCATCTGCGCAATGCTGCGGGAAAGATATTCCCCAAAGTTGTCCGCCAGCAGCTGATTATAACCTTCTGTATTATTATGCCCCACCAGAATTTTTGTAAGACTTTCCGGCAAAGGAAGACTCTGAATATACTGGTTCTGCTCTTCCGTATTTATTTTCTGATCCAGCTGCTCTTTCAACGCAGCAGAAATGCTCTCCTCACACTGTTCCTGTACCACCTTATAAACCGGTGTTTTTTCTCTCAGAAACTGGGTAATGTACGGGTTTAGTATAAATCCCAGAGCCAGTGCCAGAACAACGGAAAAAACAGAAAATGCCGTGCGGACCATTCCACGTTGAATCCCTTTAAAAATATACAGTACAGGAACTGCCAGTATCACAACACACAGCCAGTTCATAATCATCACCTTTCTTTCGTACTCTTTCTCTGCTATTTTAGTGTAATCGTATTAATTCCATTTTCCGAAATCATCATATAACGTTTGGAGGATACCTGGAAAAGATTTTTCACCGCGCCTTCCTCCATGGTTCCGTCAAACTTTTTAATGCCGCTTAAGTTGTACATCTGCACCTGGTCATCATGGTGCATAATGATCATTTCTCTGCTGATACTGATACTCTCATATTCCTGGTCAAATCCTTTTGAGAACCGCTTTCTTCCCGATGGGTCATAAAGTTCCATTTGGTATTTGTCCTTCTTGTCATCGCCTTTTAACACCAGTCCAAAGTATTTATCATTATAAAACGTACTGACAATCTCACTGTCCGTCTTTTCATTTACCTCTTCCTTCGGCGTTCCGGCTCCTCTGAAAACCGAATATCCATCATCGCGAATCGCCACTGCGGACTGGTTCGTCAAATAAATCAGCTGAGGTACCACTGTATTTTTATATGTAAACTCAGCCACAATATTATCCGTTTTGTTCTGTCCTTCATCTCCGAAATTGTAGAAAATAATCCTGCTGGATATATCACCATTATCTACAAAAAGATAACTGACAGCAATAATTTCTCCATCCGGAGAAACCGCCATGTCCAGCGGATAGCCGGGATTGTCTACTCTGGTCTGATTTTCGGCAATGGTACTTCCGTCTGCTGCATAATAGTTAATCCAGGTTTTTTCACCGTCCTCCAGGACTGCTGCCACAGCCCCTTTCTCTGTAATTTCTGCCTGGAGCACCGGAAATTTTGTCTCTACCGGACCTATGGGGCCGTCCTTTCCCAGAATGTACATGTCTGTTCCCTTTTTATCATAGATAACAGCTTTCTCGCCCCGGACTGCAGCGGCTGGATTGCTCATTTCAAATGTCTGATTCCACACCACCTTCTCCGATTGTGACAACAGGGAAGCGCCGTCATCTCCATATTTCAGAAGACCGTCTCCCAGCTGAATATAGCTGGCAGACTGCGTATCTTCATTTTCCGCTGAGGACACCACCTGGTATTTATGATACACATGATATTTGATTCCTAAAATTACAGCTACAGCCAGTAAAATCACTGCCCCGAAAATCAGCAGAGATTTTTTCACCCTGATTTGTGTGAAGCGTTTCCATTTGCCTGTATTCAGCTTTACCACTTTATCATTTTGTTTTAGATTCATAAATCTCTTCCTCAATGTATTTTTAGGCTAAGTATAACACAAATCTTTAAGGGAGTAAAATTTTTTGTCCCGGATAAATCAAATCTGTTTCCGACAGACTGTTCAGTTCACAGATTTCTCCTATTTTTTTTGTATTGCCATAGTTGCGGATACTGATTTTCGTAATGGTATCTCCGGGCTGAATGGTATAGGAACGGTGGGTTCCCACCGCAATTGTTTCGGTATCCGATACAGCCGTATCTGACGGCGTATCTGTGTCCTCTGCATCATCGGGAGTATTTTCCTGATGACTGCTGTCAGAACTCTCTGCCCCTTTTTCCTTCTGACCGGAATCTGTATCAGCTGCAGATGTTTCCCCGGATGTCTCTGCAGAAGTTTCAGTTTCTGTCTTTTTCTCTGTCTCCGCAACATTTTCCTTCGCGTCATCGCTTTTCCCGGTACTGTCCGCTGTGCCATTCACCGGTGTAACTTTCTGCTGCTCTTCCTTCTCCCGAGGTTCTTCCAGGCTCGCCATAACCTTCTCGGTGCTTCTCAGTTTCTGATAGTCATTCAGATACAGCACCCCAACAGCCAATACCGCTGCTGCCGCACAGACACTGGCGGTTCTGAAAAGCGGAAATTTCTGTTTTTGTTCTTCCTCTGCCGTCTTTTTTTCCACCTTTTTGCGGAATGTGGACACTGCAGAATCATCCACTTCCTCTGTTTTCCGTTCTGCCCTTTCATTCTGCGCAATGAGGAAATTCCGCATAGGCTCATTTTTCTCATAATACACGTAAAAGCCGGGCTGACGGGACATCCGGCCTTCTTCATAGCGGTAGAAGGCCTCTTCTTTTTCCAGCGGTTCCTGCACAAAGAGCACTTTGTCATTGCCGCCGAAATGATTGAGATGGGTCTGGCAAATGACCTCATGCAGTTCCATGGCGCAGCCGGGAATGGACAAAAACCAGCCTACCACTTCCTGTTCCGGAAAATATTCCTTGTTTTTCTCATACACATGATTCCAGATTTCCTGGGTAAAGGTCAGATGCTCCTCTGTCACCTCCATATCCGGCAGCGCTACCGCACTTTTAATGAACAAATAGGAGATTCCTTCTTTCCAATTGGCCTGTCCCAGCAGAATCGCCGCAATTCCTCTGTGCGAATTTTCAGAAGAGATTCTACAAAGGTAAGTATACGCATAATCTTCTATATAGATTTTCTGTGTTCCTCTGATTTCTCCTATCTGGCGTATATTATTGGGAATACGGAAAAATCCTTCATTCCCTTCGGGCTTTTGTTTTTCCTTTTCATAAACAATTTCTATCATAGAATCAGTCACCCCTTTTGGAAAGAGAATAACACACTTGTCCTGCGAAATTTATCATATTCCGGGCTCGATTCTATTTTTTTACCGACAAATTTTCTTAAAAATCCACAGGATAAAGGCAGAAAAAACGGACAGACTAAGACCATGAACGTCAGGAAAGGATAGAAATTGTATGCTGCAGACTAAAAATCATACTTACTATATAGAAAATAAAAGCACCGGAGCCGATACCCGGCTTGGCGCGATTCTCTTTGACCTGCTCACCTCCTGTGAAAAAAATTTCAGCGAACTGGTGATTCTCTGTATTGGAAGCGACCGCATTACCGGAGACAGCCTGGGACCTCTGGTGGGACACAGCCTGTCCAGATTTTCTTTACCCCATGCCCGGGTATACGGCACACTGGACCGTCCGGTACATGCCCTGAATTTAAGTCATGACCACCCGCTTAGCGGGTGGCATGTTCTCCCCCTATAAGGGGATATTA
>NZ_JAAITA010000036.1 GCF_013304445.1 Blautia hansenii | reverse complement strand
TAATAATCAGCAAGGATGATTATAGGTTCTGTGGATAAAACTGCGGAAACTCAAGGTATATGGGGATTGTATTGTTCCCAGATGACCAAAATCGTCGAGGCTGATAAGAAATCAACTGAAAATACGCGGATTTCTGTGGCAAAAAATATTGCAGGGCATGCTTTGAAAGCCTCCCGTTGGCAGGCTTTTTTAAAACAGTATAGGAAGTAACGTTGATCAGGATGGTGCATAGCACCTTCCAAGCTGTCTCATGGAACTATGACCACATTCTGGGCAGATAGAAATATCAAAGTCCCACACAGCCTTTAAAAGTTCAGCCATGTTCATATTCAGAAACTGTCTTTTAAAACGCTGATGTCCTTGCAAAGTAAAAATAAGTTTCAGATTTTTTCTCTTCATCCGATTATTCAGAAAACCATAATAACGAACCTTCTGAAAGCCGGCTGGAAGCACATGCATTAGGTATCTTCGAATGAATTCTGTGTGTTTCAGAGTAATCTGGCGTTTCGGCTCGCCAGGCTTTTTTCCTCTGGCAGAGAATGTAACTTCATTTTCTGTAACAGAAAGAATACAGCTATTGGAAATGGCAATCTTATGGGTGTATCTTCCGAGATATTCGATCGCATTTCCAAAACCATTGAATGTTTCTTTTATGTAAGGGCACCACTCCTTTTTATAAAGTTTATCTTTCCAGTCCTTCCATTCATAGGAATTCTGTAATCTTTCACAGGAGGAAGAAAAATTCAGCTTATTGTTCTTATAGAGAGTATTGAGCAGGGAAAGGTATTTCCCTTTGAACTTATCCCGGAGAACATGTACAGGGATAAAAAATTTACCGGCAGACCTTCGGATCTTATGAGCTTTGGTCAACCCACCGCCCGAAATGATACAGTGCATGTGCACATGATAATCCAGTTCCTGGTTCCATGTATGGAGTACCTGGATGATACCGGGTGTTGCACCGAGATACGTCTTATCGGAAGATAATTCAAGAAGTGTTTCGGCACAGCATCTGTGAAGAAGACCGTACAGAAGCTTTTGGTTACAATAAATAAGCGGATTTAATTCATGGGGTAATGTAAAAACCACGTGAAAATATGGAGCATCTATTACTTCCTCCCTGCGTTTGTCTACCCAGACTTCTTTTAGCACAGCCTGACAGTTTGGGCAGTTCCGATTACGGCAGGAATTATTGTGTATTTCCACATGTCCGCAGTCCGTGCACTGACTGAAATTAATACCGAGCCTGCCGGATTTGCAGTTTAAGATGGCATGGGCAGCCTTCTGCTGGACCTCCGATTGAAACTGTTTCCTGGTACAATTCCTCTCATAGGAAGCTTCAAATATCTGTTGAATTTTATATTCATGCATGAGATTCACCTGCCATTCGATCCAGAGGACTGATTGTTTGTTGTATGGTACGACTGGAAAGATGTACATAGAGCGTGGTGGACAGCAGAGATTTGTGTCCCATCAGAGCTTTTATGGTAAGCAGATCCGTTCCGTTTTCATATAAGTGTGTCCCGAAAGCATGGCGGAAGGAATGACAGGTAAGTCTGCGTTCCCATCCCAACCGTTCCTCATGGGCGTGGATATGCCTTGAAAGGAAGAAGGTGTCGATTGGACGATCCTCTCCATTTTGTTTTGGAAACAGGAACCCTTTTGGCCTGCCGTATGCAAACCAATACCGGGTAAGAAAATCAAGGGCAGTTTTGGAGAGAATGGCATAACGGTCCTGCCTGCTTTTCGAGTGTGTGATATGAAGCCTCATATTTTTACGGTCAACATCTTCATACCGCAGACGACACACTTCACTGACACGAAGTCCGGAAGAATACATAAGAGCAACCATCGTCTTCTGTTTTAAATCAGGCATAGAGGAAATAAACTGCCATGTCTTTTCTCTGGAAGGAACATAAGGAAGGTATTCATCAAACTTACGCATGTGAAGTTGTGTGTCATCCCAAGGATTATGTAACACATACAGGGGAAAGAAACGAAGCTGTGAAATCGCATGGTTGATGGTGCGGTCGGAAAGCCCTCTGGATTTTTGGAGCCATCGAATATAATCGCGCAATTCATCCCAGGAAACGTCTTCCGGCTGTTTCTGTAAGATGTTGGAAAGATAGTCGAGATACGCACGGATGTAAGTGCTGTAAGATTTCAGAGTATGGTCCGTAAGACCGCGAAGGGAGATCATCTCCCGATAAGTATTCAAATATTTGTCCATAATGGAACCTCCTAAAATAAATAGAAATCAAAGTGAAAGAAACCATTATTTTAGGCGGCGGACGATAAAAATTTTCAGATATGTAGTTGTTAAGTTTAAAAATCCATGATAACATAAGCATAGCAGTTTTTTTAGTTATGAGGTTGTTTGGTGTGGTAACTTAACAATACATCATAAACTTAAAAACTGCTACTTTTTTTGAAAAAAGTGGTGGGATTACGTACTGAGAGCTAGCCGTCGCGCCAGCGACTTGGTACAATAAGAGATAGGAGGGATGACAGATGAATCTTCACATAACAAAATCAAAAAATGCAGAGTCCTTTTATGTCTGTAAATCTTATACAAAAGCAAATGGCAGCACTACTTCAGCTATCGTCCGCAAGCTGGGAACCTTAGAACAACTTTTGCCTGAACATGGTCCTACAAGAGATGATGTCGTTGCATGGGCGAAAAATGAAGTGAAAATAGAAACCGAAAAATATAAAAAGGAAAAAGAAGTACAGACCGTATTGATACCATTCCATGCGGATAGACAATTAGATTATGACAAGCAGGTCTTCTTCCGTGGTGGCTATCTGTTTCTCCAATCCATTTATTATCAACTACAAATGAATAAAATCTGCCGGAAATTGAAACAGAAATATAAATTCAAGTATGATATCAATGCGATCCTCTCGGATTTGATTTATGCAAGAATCTTAGAACCTTGCAGCAAACGTTCTTCTTACAAAGTTGCATCTGAATTCTTAGAAAAACCATCCTACGAACTTCATGATGTCTACCGGGCATTGGATGTACTTGGTGCGGAATGTGATCTTATTCAAACGGAAGTTTATAAAAACTCCCACTTCCTTGGAAAAAGAAATGATATGATCCTTTATTATGACTGCTCGAATTATTACTTTGAAATCGAACAAGAAGATGGAAAGAAAAAATACGGTAAAAGTAAAGAACACAGACCAAACCCAATCATCCAAATGGGATTGTTTATGGATGGAGATGGAATTCCTCTTGCTTTTTCTCTTTTTCCGGGAAATGCAAACGAGCAGACCTCTCTCAAACCGTTAGAAAAGAAAGTCCTTGGAGATTTTGGCTGTCAGAAATTTATTTATTGCAGCGATGCCGGGCTTGGCTCTGAATCAATCCGGGAATACAATCACATGGGGGAACGGGCTTATATCGTAACCCAGTCTATCAAAAAGCTGAAGAAAGAAGAAAAAGAATGGGCATTAAATTTACAGGGGTTTAAAAGAGTATCAGATGGAACCCCTGTTGATATCACAAAACTACCCGAAGATGATAAAGGACTTTATTATAAAGACGAACCCTACACCACAAAGAAGCTGCATCAACGCCTGATCATTACCTATTCTCCTAAATATGCCCTTTATCAAAAATCTATTCGAGACAAACAGATCGAACGGGCACAAAAGATGCTGGATTCAGGGAGCACAAAAAAGAGCCGAAAAAATCCAAATGACCCAGCACGTTTCATCGGAACGATCGCTGTAACAGAAGAAGGCGAAGCTGCTGATGTAAAGCAGTATCTAGATGAAATTAAGATTTCTGAAGAAACCCAGTATGATGGATTTTACGCAGTATGCACAGATCTTTTAGATGACGAAGTTGGTGATATTTTGAAAGTAAGTGAAGGAAGATGGCAGATAGAAGAATGTTTCCGGATTATGAAAACGGATTTTTCTGCAAGACCTGTCTATTTACAGGATGAAAACCGGATCAAAGCACATTTTCTAATCTGTTTTCTTGCATTGACCATATACCGCTTCCTTGAGAAAAAACTGGATGCTAAATATACATGTGAAGAATTATTAGATATTCTAAAAGAAATGAATTTCGCCGAAATACAGGAACAGGGATTCATTCCTTTATACAAACGAGAAAGAATTACGGATGATCTTCATGACGTGTGTGGTTTCCGAACAGATTATCAGTTCATAACAAAAAGTAAAATGAGAAATATTCAGAAAAAAAGTAAAGGGAAAGAATAAAATACTATAGTCCGCAACAACAGCAAAAATCGCTGTAGCCCAGTAACCATAAGGGATACAGCGATTTTTGCTTTTCCTAACTGTCAAAGACGGGATTATAAACGAAAGGAGAGCGTTTTTCAATCTTTTTACTTTTTAAAATATTTTTTTACGCCTTCAACTGCCCGTCTGGAATATTCATACAATGCCATTTGAAAACTAATTTGTTTCCCATATTCTAAATCATAAGGACTGTTTAAGGCAATCTGTGCCACGTGACTATTATATCCAGGAATTTCAGCAAGAAGTTCTTGCTGCCATGGATCTAGGTTTGCATTACAGGTTGCAAGAACTACCGCTGTAGCGTTTTCTGCTTTCTGGCACAATTCTCTGATTCTGCTTTTCCCATCTCTACTGTCAAACAGTTCTGCCATTCCTCCAAAGGTTTCCTGCATCTCCTTAGAAAAACTCCAGCCTTCAAAGACCACCTCTGATACCCTGCTAAAGCCTGTTGGAACAGAAGAAATAAAGAGCGGAATTTCTCCCAGAGCAAATTTTCCTGTATTTTGCTTCTCCAGTGCTTCCTCCAAAAACTCCTGCATAAACTGCTTTTGTGGTTCAGTGCCTGCTTTTTCTATCTCTACGGTTGTTGATCCAAGCGCTTCTTTTATTTCTAAAATATGCTGTACCGCTTTATCCACAGTTTCGATTTGAACAGAACCGTCAAGCACTGCTTTTTCCACTGCGTTCATCGCCTCTTTTGCAATAGATGCCGTATGAGAAATGAACAGTAATTCTACTCCTGCCTTCACTGCCTCTACACATCCAGTTGCTGTACCAAAGAATTCTTTAATTGCATCCATTTCCATACAGTCTGAAATAATCAAACCTTTATAACACATTTTTTCCCGTAAATATCCTGTAACCGCCTCGTAGGACATAGTACATGGAACGTTTTCTCCTGTCATGGCCGGAACCAGCATATGTGAAATCGTAATTGCCGGAATGCCAGCCTGGATTAAATCCTCAAATGGTTTCAATTCTTCTTTTTCCAGTTCTTCCATACTCTTTTTCAACAGCGGCAATGCAAGATGCGAATCTGTATCTGTATCCCCATGTCCCGGAAAATGCTTTCCTGAACAAAGAATACCAGCCTTTGTATATCCTCTGACTGCACACTTTGCACATTCTGTCACAGTATCAGCATTTTCTCCAAAACTACGAATACCAATAACCGGATTCTTTCGATTTGTATTAATGTCCAAAACCGGAGCCAGATTAAAATTAATTCCAAGAGCTTTTAATTCTTCCCCGACAATCCGGGAACCTTTTTCAAGCCGCTCCTTACAATGTGCCTGAGCCATGGCTGAAGGAAGCATTGCCAGATCTTTTGGCAGACGGGAAACTACACCGCCTTCTTCATCAATGGTAATAAATGGAATATGTCCCGTTTCTCTTTCAATCAACTGAATCAGATAGCTGTTTAATTTCCCAAGTTCCTCTCTGGAACCCACATTGTGAGAAAATAAAATCACATTTCCAACTTTATATTCTTTTACCATCTGGACAAATTCCTCAGAGGGCCACCTGGATGGAAAACCAACAGTAAATAGCTGTCCTATTTTTTCTCTGAGTGTCATCTGCTCTAGTTGTTTCTCTATGCTCACGCTTGTTTCTCCTTTTAATCATAAAGATGATAAGCAGTTTTTCTTTTCTGAAATTCCTGACTATCTTTTTCATAAGTTCCCAACAATTCCAGTATATTTTCTGCAGATCCCATAATTTTGCTGCTTCCAAAAAGAAGTTCCACGCTTCTTCTGCCTCCTTCTCTAAATGGAGGTAAAAATGAAAAATCTTTTGGATAACATTCTTGAAATGCTTTTAGTAAAATCACTCCCGTTGCTGCTGCCTCATAACTCCTGTAATTCGTTACATGAACCTGTATCCCCTCACACGCTTCCTGAGCATGCTTAGACGCAGAGGGAGTAAAATACACAGGTCTGAACAAAACCCCTGGAAGATTTTTACTGTTCATGTGCTGGCTGAACCGATATGCGTCCACATAAGGAGCACCTATGATTTCAAAAGGCGCAGTAGTGCCTCTTCCCTCTGAAAGATTCGTTCCTTCAAACAGGCAGGTTCCCGTATAAACAAGTGCTGTTTCAAATCTTGGTATCCCCATACTTGGCATAACCCAGATATTTCCAGTTTCCGGAAACAGCATGTCATGATTCCACCCTTCTACCTTTACTACAGAAATTGGGAAATGATAGTCCTGCTCCTGGTAAATCATTCCTGCCAGTTCCCCTACAGTCAATCCGTAGCGCATACAAACAGGGTATGCTCCTATAAAACTTTCATAACCATTTTGAAGAACATTTCCTTCTACTTTTCCGCCCAGGGGATTAAATCGGTCCAGAATAATCAGCTCTTTTCCAGACTCTTCACAAGACTGCATGGCATAATACATGGTCCAGATAAAAGTATAATACCGCACGCCAATATCCTGAATATCATATACAATACTGTCCACTTGCTCCAACATTTCTTTTGTCAGTCTTTTGGAATCTGTTCTGTACAAACTGTACACCGGAATCCCCGTATAAGCATCCACTGCATCTGCTACAACTCCTCCGGCATCCACATTCCCTCTTACACCATGCTCCGGTGAAAAAAGAGCCCGAACCTCATACCTTTCTGCCAAAATATCAATGGAGGATTTCAGCTTCCGATTTACACCGGAAACCGAAGTAATCAGTCCCAGACGTTTTCCCTGAAACAAAGCATCATATTTTTCAATACAGTCTATTCCATTTCGTACCATCTTGCAGTTCCCTTTCTCTTACAAATCCTCTATCACCAATTTCATTTCTTCCGGATTCACCATAAATGCCTCAGCATAATCACACCTGGCAAGACATCCATTGCAGCGCATGAGATGCTCATAATACTCCATATAGTGAAAATCTTTGCTATGCACAGCAAACCAATGCTCCTGAATTGCCTTTTTCCAAAGTTCAAATCCCTCTTCGGATACTTTCATATACACATACGGTTTAAATTCTGTAGCATCTTCCCAATTCTGAGCATAATAAGGTCCTTTTGCAAAATGTGCCGCTTCTTCTCGCTCAATCCCTTTAAGTCCCGCAAAAAACTGAGCATCCTTTACAATACGGTGTGTTAATTCATGGTCTTTATGCATACTGTATTTCCAATGTGTCAATAATGCACATGGACGGTATTTCCGAATCAAATCACATACCTGAAACCTTACCTCTTCGTTATCAGGCAGTTCTCCGTCCACATAGGGAAGTACAACCGCTTCCCCTCCCAAATGTTTCACAAACGCATCTGCCTCTTTTAATTTCTGTTCCCGATACTGTTCCACGCTTAAATGCGGTGGGTTCCCTCTTTCTCCACCTGTTAATGCCACAGTAATCACTTTATATCCTTTCAGCGCCATTGTAGCAAGAATACCGCCACAGGTAAGCTCTGCATCACCAATATGTCCCCCAATGGCCATAATTGTTTTTTCCATTTCCGAAATACCCTCCTGATTTTCATTATTTTCTCATATCTGCCCAGCTTTTTACAATTTGAAATCCTGCTGCTTCGTAAATCTTTCTGGCTGGGTTCTGTTCTCCTGTAAATAAAGTCATAAAAGAAGCGCCCTCATTTTTTAATCCGGTACAAAGCTCACAAAACAAAACTTTTGCAACACCTTTTCCCCTGACACTTTCATCCACTGCAATTCCGGCAAAATAACCTCTTCCGCTCTGCTCAACATCCAAAGGACCTGTAAAGCCACAGACTCTTCCTTCTTTTACAGGCACAAGAATGTTTCTTCCACCTTCTTCTTTTCCTGGTTCTGAAAGAATTTCTCTTTCCCAAAGCGGGTTTTGAAAAGATGTCAGCATCTCTTTCATTCCAACCTGCTTTTTATTGTTATAAGAATCAAAAATAATTCCTTCTGTTTCCAATTCCTGTTTTTTCTTTGCAATTATTTCAGAACTTTCATAGTCTTTCAGGGAAAGATAATAACTGTTTTGCACTGCAAACACATGATATCCCGCTTTTTCAAAAAAGGTACTGGTTCCTGAAGCCATATCTACCCCCGGCATATTCGGATGATTTGCCTGTTTCCCTGGTATTTTCCAGGAAAATGTGCAGGGATTAAAAAAGGAAATTTCACATTTACTGTTCCAGACTTCTCCTCCTGTTTCCTGTTCTTTTAAAAGCCTTTCTTCCAGCGCATTTAACAAAGCTGTTCCTATTCCTTTTTTTCTTTCTTCTTCTTTTACCATCACCAGTGTGATAAAATTCTTTTTCTGAGCAAAATCTGTACATCCAAAAGCAAATCCTTCCCCTCCCGGAGAAGCCAGACCAATACACGACAGTTTTTCTTGATTCAAAAACACTTTTTCTGTAAAAGCTTCTTCTGTAAGACTTTCCTGTAAAAGCTCTCCCTTTGCAATAGAGGTTTCAAACAACTCCCACGCCTGCTTTAGAAGGGAAGATTTTCTCGTCAATTCAATCATGTTCTTTCTCCTCTTTTGGGAAAAACTGCGGAAGATACTCTTTATGTGCTTCCAGCAATTCTTCCAGAACAATCTCTGCTGTTTTCTGAGACATAACCAGAGGATTAATCATCAACGCCAGCAGTGCTTTTGACTTACTTCCTGTTACGGCTGCTTCACTGCCTGCAAGTTCAAAGGATTTAATCTGCTGAATCAGACCGTTTACAGCTTTTGGCAGTTTCCCAACGGTTACCGGAACAGGACCGTTTTTGGTGATTCTACAGCTTACTTCTACCGTTTCATCAACTTCAAAGTTTTCAATAGCCCCATTATTTTTTGTATTGACCACCTGAATATCTCCTCTGTCATTATAGATGGAATCAATCAGACTGCAGGCAGCATCACTGTAATAAGCGCCGCCTCTCTCTTCTAAAAGTTTGGGTTTCTCACACAAGGTTTCGTCCTGATAAAGTGCAAAGAGTTTATCCTCCACCGCTTTTACAAATTCTGCCCGAACCTCATGTTTTTCAAATTTTTCCAGCTCCTCTTCTAAATATTCTTTGGTCATATAATAATAACGGTGATAAGAACACGGGAGTACCCCCAGTTCTTTGATAAATTCTGGGTTCCATACAACCCCTTTAATATTTTTCACACTCTGGTCTCCCCAAAGTTTTAAAACTTCTTTTGTAACATCTTTACCATCTACCACAACCTTGGTTGCAAATACCATATGATTCAGTCCGCCAAATGTTACGTCTACCTCATCCAAAGGACGATTTAGAAGTTCGGCAATTGCTTTATGCATACCGATTGGCACATTGCAAAGACCAATAATTTTATCAAACTCCCCATAGCGGTTAATCCCTTCCATGACCATCCCCACCGGATTGGTAAAGTTGATAAGCCATGCCTTGGGACATAATTCTTTCATATCCCTGCAAATATCCATGATTACCGGAATGGTACGCATTCCTTTAAACAATCCACCTGCACCATTGGTTTCCTGTCCCAGAATCCCGTGAGAAAGTGGAATTCTTTCATCTTTAATACGGGCCTGCAACTGGCCTACTCTTAGCTGTGTAGTTACAAAATCTGCATCTTTCAGAGCCTCTCTGCGATTCAAAGTTGTATGAATCTCCATCGGAACCCCTGCCTTTGCTACCATTCTTCTGGCAAGCCCTGCTACAATTTCCATTTTTTCTTTTCCTTGTGGAACATCAACCAGCCAAAGTTCTCTGACCGGAAGACTTTCATAACGTTTTAAAAATCCATCTACCAGTTCCGGTGTATAACTGGAACCGCCTCCAATGGTTACTATCTTCACTCCACGTCTCATATCATTTCCTCCTTATGCAATGCTAACGCTCCGATTCTTCCTGCCTGATTTCCTGTTTCGCACCCTTTAATCTCTGTATATTCCAAAAGATGCGGATAAAGTTCATATACCTTTGCTTTCAAATCTCTGATAAAACGTGGCTCCTGGCAGATTCCCCCGCCAATCAGCACTACCTGTGGATCTAAAAGCATCGCCATATTTCCCACAACTGCCGAAAGTTTTTCCAGCCAATCCTGGTAAACTGCCGCAATCTCTGGTTCCAAAAGATGTTCAAACACATAAGGACCATCCACGGTTTTACCTGCAACCTTTGATACACGCTTTACCAGTACAGAAGTTGCCCCTGCATATTCACTGTTTTCCCCTCCAAGCCGCATAAGCCCAGCTTCACCTGCCTTAAAGTGGCTTCCTCTCCACAGATGTCCATCTATAACAATAGCGCCTCCGATTCCGGTTCCAATCGTCAATAAACAAATATCTTTATAATCTCTACCTGCTCCTACCACCATTTCTCCCAGAGCAGCGCAGTTACTGTCATTTTCAATGGTTACTGCAAGTCCGCTTATACGCTCTAATTCTTCTTTCAAATTATAAGCTCTGAAATGTTCTCCTACACTAAAATCTGTATTTTCTCCTGTTTGCGGATTAATAAATCCTGCAATACACACAGCAATACCATCCACCTTCTCTTTATGTTCTACCGCAAGAGTGGTAAGCTGAGTCAAAAATAATTCCGGTTCTTTTTTTGTTGGAATACTACCTTCTTCTAAAACCCGGTAATTCTCTTCCATAATACTGTATTTAATAAAGGTTCCACCAATATCAATCGTCAGATACTTTTTCATATTCTTTCCTGCCTTTCCGTCCTGTCTAATAAACGCAGCGCTCCTGTTGCAGCGCTATGCTGCGCTGTACGGATACTCCACTGTGGATGTTCCATATTTAATTTTTCTATCAAAGAAGACTGTATCCTCTGGTTATTCTTCAATACACTGCCTGCCAGTACCAGTTCTTTTTCAGCAGGCATTTTTTTATGTACAGCCTGAACCATCTCATACAATGCATCTGCTGTCCGCTCCTGTATATTAAGCGCTACTGCATCCTTCTGTTCCCCTGCTTTTCCAATCAAAGCTGCCAGAGATGCAATTTCTTTTTTGCTTCTTTCCGGTGCATAAATATAGTGAATTAACTCCGTAAGCTCCTTGATGCCAAGTTGTTCAAACACCAACTCTGTTAAAATGGTCTGCTCTCCTCTTCCATCCCATGCCCGAACCACAGACGAAAGGATATCCACTGCAATAGCATATCCACTGCCTCTATCATCTATAAGATGCCCCCAGCCCCCGGTTCTTACCTGATTCCCTTGCCGGTCTATTCCATAACAGATAGAACCTGTTCCAGAAATCAAAATCACTCCATGACAGGATTCCAATTCTGCTGCCAATGCAGTTTCATGATCACCGTATACCAAAACAGGACAGGAAAATCCCATTTCTTCCATTTGCACTGTCAAAAATTCCTTTGTATCCGGGTTACTGACACCAGCCGCCCCCATTGCTATGCCTGTACAGTCCTCTTCTGAGAGCTGTCTCTTATGAAGTTCTTCTTGTAACTGCCGCAGAGTCTGTCGCGTCTTTTCTTTTGTCTGTCCATTGAGATTCAAGGGACCAAGTACAAACAATTCTTCTTTTTCACAAGATGGGCATCTGACACACACCTGTGTGCCAGTGCCCCCTCCGTCTAATCCTATTTGATATTTGTTTCGCTCCATATTCTTCAAATCCTCAACCTTTGACCGCACCTACTGTAACACCTTCCAGGAAATATCTCTGCAAAGAGAAGAACAAGATGAACATAGGTAATGCCGAAATCGTAGCTCCCGCCATCATGGGTGCAAAGTAAGTGGTATTTGCAAAACTGAAGTTCTTCAGCCCAACCTGAATGGTCTGCATTTGCTCTGAATTGCACACTAAAAATGGCCAGAAAAAGGTATTCCATTCTCCCAGGAAAGTCATGATTGCCATAACAGCCAAAATTGTTTTTGACAAAGGCATAATGATTTTCCATACAATCTGAGGCTGGCTGCATCCTTCTATTTTTGCAGACTCAATGATAGAAGTCGGCAGTGAGGTAAAGAACTGTTTTGCCAGAAAAACGTTATAACAAGTTACTAAGGTAGGAGCAATCAGAGCCGGATAGGTATCTTGCATCTGTAATACATTCACTACCAAAATGTATAACGGCACCTGTGTAACCTGATATGGAACCATCATTGCTACAAGCAGCAGGAAGAAAAAGAATCTGCATCCCGGGAAACGCAGTTTTGCAAAAGCATATCCAGCCAGACTGGCAAAAAATACATTGCTTACTGTTACCACCGCTGCTACAATGAAAGAATTTAAAATCCAGCGAAAGGAATACTCACTGTACTCAAAAAAGAATTTATAAGAATCCAGAGAAAAACTTTTTGGAATCAGAGAATAACTTGCTCCCCCCGCTTCTGTTGGCGCCCCAAATGAGGAAATCACCATATAATAAATCGGAAACAGAGTAATCACCGCTACAATAATTAATATCATTGCGATTAACCCATTTCTTGTATATTGTTTATACTTTTGTTTGCCATAATAATTTCTGAATAATCCCATTTTATCCTCCATTGTGAATTCATCTTCCAAGACAATTCACAGACGTGTTCTAATATTCTACGTCTGCTGAATTTAACCGGAACTGGAATATGGAAAATACCGCAATGATAGCCGCCAGCAACAGCGCCTGAGCACATGCTTCACCATACTCAAAGTATTTGAATGCACGGTTGAAAATCAGCAATCCTGCCATTGTAGTCGCATTGTCTGGTCCTCCACCGGTCATCAGATATGCGTTTTGGAATGATTGGAGTCCATTAATAACACCTGTAATAGCAAGAAAAACAGTAGTAGGTTTTACCAGCGGCCATACAATATAACGGACTTTCTGCCAAAACGTTGCGCCGTCAATATCTGCCGCCTCATAATAAGTAGAATCTACTCCCAAAAGTGCTGCTGTATAGATAATGACATTTTGACCAAGTCCCGCAAACACAGCCATAATAATCAGAGATGCCATAGCTGTGTTTCCACTTCCCAGCCAGTTCTGATTGGGAACGCCGAAAGCGCCAAGAACACTGTTCAAAAGACCGGTAGACATTGGGTCATAAATCCATTTCCACACAAAAGAAAGAGCCACCCCAGACGCAATTGCCGGCAGATAATACGCTGCTTTAAAAACGGTCTGAATCTTTTTACGATATGGCAGAATCATGATGGATATAGAAAAGGACAGCAACATGGATACCGGAACTGTAATAATTGCATACACAAAGGTATTCCACAGCGCTTTATAAAACAGGTCATTTTTTAATGTGTGAACATAGTTGTCCAACCCAACCCATTCCGAACCCATGGGTTTATATTCCTGAAAACTGGTAATTGCCGCTGAAACCACAGGATATAATGTAAAAATTGTAAATGTACACAACGGGACCAGAATAAAAACATATGCCCACATGGTATCTTTTTTTAATTTCTTCTTCATTGGACAGTTCCTTTCTTTCTATTACGGGGACACACAAATGGTGTCCCCGCCTCTTACCTTTATTCAGCTACGTATCCGTCTTCGCCAAATACTTCTTTCGCCGCATCTACAATTGCCTGATGCATTTCTTCCGGAGTAACTTCTCCTGCTAACAATCCCTGGAACTTCGGAACAATAACTTCATCTTCAATTTTGATAGCTTTTGCACCTAATTCTGCCGGAATGTCAGGTCTTGCAGGAACAATCTGCTTTGTCAGAGATTCCACTGTTTTTGTATTGTCTTCATTTTTATTTTCAATTGGAGGCAATGCTTCATAAGCGGTTCTTCCACTTTCACAGATTGGTTTCAAGTATAATTCCTGGCAGGTTTCTGCTGCTCTTTCTGCACTTGCAAGATAATAAGCAGCTTCTGCCACATTTTTCAAATGCTCTTCATCTGGCTTCTTTTCACCTGTCAGACAGATATAACCGTCTACTGCACCATATGCATTCTGTGTACCACCCTCAAAAACAGGTACCGGAAGTACGATGTAATCTACCGGGATACTGCCTTCCACTGCATCTGCATCTCCGTTTTTCAGCATTTCATTATTATTTGCTGCTGAACGTTCAAAAGAGGATAAACCTTTTCCGGTAATCATGGTCTGACCTGTCAGCATCATATTCCAACGTTTTCCTGCATCAATAGCGCCAAGTTCTTTTGGCATGGAGCCATCATCAATCATTGCCCTTAAATCTTCCAGGAAGTCTACCATTTTGGGGTCTGTGTATGTATACTTTAAATCCTCATTAAAAGGAGATGGGAACCCTGCATTTTTCACAAAAATACTGAAATAGTCTTTTGCTGTTACACCGGAACATGCGAACAGGAATCCATAGGTTTTCGTTGCTCCGTTCTCTTCTACCACACCTTTTTTAATTGCTTCACGGAACTCATCATATGTCCATCCGTTTTGCTGAACAGATTTCCAGTCAATCCCTGCTTTTTCCAAAAACTCACGGTTTCCACCAATACACTGCACTTCGCAATATGCAGGAAGCCCGTATAAGCCATCTCCGTTTTTAAAGTATCCCAGTACATTTTCATCGAAATCTTTCATCTGCTCTTCACTTAAATACTGACTGATGTCCACAGCCATTCCCATATCCAGATATTTGGTTACACCATCTGAACCAATAAAGGCAATATCTGGTGGAGAACCTGCATTTACCTGCACATCCAGCTTCTGTGTAGTATCTTCCCAGCTTGCTGTTGTAACTTCAATTTCAACATCCGGATGTTCTTCGTTAAATGCCTTTACGTATTCTGTTATCTTATCCTGATACGTTGCTGATACTGGAGGCAGAAGTGCGGTAACTACATCCTTCCCCTTTTTATCCGCTCCTTTTCCTTCCTCTGATTCCTTTCCATTTCCTCCGCCACATCCGGTCAGAGCTGACATACCCATTGCTGCTGTCAGTAACAGTGCCATCATTTTTTTCGCTTTCATAATAACCCTCCTTATTTTTCTGCTTCTTGTTTTCTTTGCGAAACAGCAGTTTTCACTTTTCCGCCTGCTTTTTCCAGGCATTCTCTTGCAGTTTTAATGTCGCACCCCAAAAGCATCTTTGTAATCGCCAGTTTTGCCTCTCCTCCGGCTTCCTGAAGAGCTGCTTTTGCTTCTTCTCTTTGACATCCAACTGCTTCCATTACAATATTTTCTGCTCTTGTCACCAGTTTTCTGTTGGTCTGGCGAACATCTACCATCAAATTCTCATATACCTTCCCGATTCCAATCATACTAACAGTAGAAATCATGTTTAAGACCATTTTCTCCGCTGTTCCTGCCTTTAATCTGGTAGAACCGGTCAAAATTTCCGGCCCGGTAATCAACTCAATCGCACAGTCTGCTTCCTGTGATACTTTCGCTTCTGGATTGCACGCAATAGAGACACTTTTACTTCCCACTTCTCTGGCATATCTCAATGCCCCGATAACATAGGGTGTTCTTCCACTTGCAGCCAGACCGATAACAATATCCTTGCTGCACAAATTGATGTTCTTCAAATCATCTCTTCCAAGCTCCTGATTGTCCTCCGCGCCTTCTTTAGCTTTTACAAAGGCTTCCGCGCCTCCGGCAATGAGACCAACTACCATATCATATGGTACGCCAAAGGTAGGCGGACATTCTACAGCATCCAACACTCCCAGACGCCCGCTGGTTCCTGCTCCGATATAAATAATCCTGCCTCCATGGCGTAAGCTTTCGGTTGCCCACAAAATAGCAGTTTCAATATCCGGCAATGCCCGATGAACGGCCTCAATTACATTATGATCTTCTCTGTTCATAATGCTGATGATTTCATAAGGTGTCATTTCGTCCAGCTTCATAGTTGCACTATTCCGCTTTTCGGTTGTCAGTTTCCTTAAATCCGGCATCGTTTCCCCGCTCCTTATCTTTGATATTTTTTGTTTTTGCAATGAATGTCTTCTTCAATGAATTCATACATGTATCATAATTTTTCTGTACATAGGCTACATACAACATATCAACAACTGCCAATTGCGATATTCTGGAACCTAGTATAAAGTAAATTAAATAACTGCTATATATTTTATGGATGATGTGTGGTAA
>NZ_JAAITA010000035.1 GCF_013304445.1 Blautia hansenii | reverse complement strand
TTGGCACTTTGGGCAGACATATTCATTTTTGAATTACAGTTTGCGGAAACTCAAGAGTTGTTTGTTTTTCTGTAAACACATAGACAGAAGATTCTATTCTGCCGGTTATAAGAAAAGAGGGGGCTGCATGGCATCATAACAGTCCCCTCTTTTCTTATTTTCCTGCCCAGAATTCCACCGCTTTTATCAGAAATTCTGCACATCCTTTTTGCTCTCTGTCGTAGTATTCCTGAAATCTGGAATCCGCCGTATATATGGCTGCAAGTCCTTTATGCGCTTGGGCCGAATACTCTTTCCAGGTATATCCCAGCCAGTTTTTATGCAGCATAACAATGCGTTTTCCCTCTTCACTTTCCGGGGAAACACCTGCTTTTACAGCTGCCTTTAATTGACGGAAAACTTCCTCTTCCAATTCCTGAAATCTTTCATAATCTGCTTTGGAAAGTCCCAGAATCTTCTGCTGTGACGCGTCTACTTCTTCATCTCCATACTTGTTCCGGGCCTCTTCGCCGTATGTTTTTTCCTGTTCTTTCACAAGTTTCTCTTTAAATACCTGGAATTTCATATCATCACTCATATATCCTTCTCCTTTCAAATCCGCAATGGTAAGTTCTACAATTTGAATCAGAGAAGAAATATGCGCCTGCTGCCTCTGCAAAGCCTTTAAATGCTCATACAGAGCTCTCTCAATGTCAAAATTGGGCTGTGCCAGAATTTTACTGATAACCTCCAGCCCCAAATCCCGTTCCCGGTAAAAGAGAATCTGCTGCAAAAGCGCAACCTCTTTTTCTCCGTAATAGCGGTATCCTGCTTCATTCACCCTTGCCGGCTTTAACAGATGAATTTCATCATAGTACCGCAGAGTTCGGGTGGAAACTCCTGCAAGAGCTGCCAACTGACGTATGCTGTACTCCATATTTTTTCTCTCCTTTCTCCCTGTACTGTCATCTTACCCGTTGACGCTGCGTCAATGTCAAGAGAAAGTTTGAAAATATTTTTCAGGAAAATTTCAGTTCCATTTACGGACAATTTCCAGGATTTCTTCCTCGTATTCTCCGAATAAATCTTCGTGCTTGCCTATGTTTCTCACATTGGTTTCCGCGCCCCAGGCTTCATCAAAAAACTCCCACACATGGTAGGCCACACCTCTGTATTCAAAATCAACACTTCCGCATTGGTCTTCCTCTGTATAAGTATACGGAAAGCCTTTTTCCTTCAGTAAATTCTGTAGTTTTTCTAGTCGCATAGTTTTCCTCCCGGTATCTGTCAGGACTGTCTGGAACACTTTTCTGCGTCAATGGCCAGCACCAGCATCACTACATATAAAGCATCCTCTGGCTGCCCGATATCCATGACATAAGTATCTGTCCAATGAAAAATTTCTTTTCCAATCAGCGCTACGGTCATCCCATTTCTGTCCTGAATTTCATAGTTCCATTCCATGGCATTTCCTTCTATCTGCCATCCCATGAAATCAATGTTGTATTTCGGTCTGAAAAAGGTGAATTCCTTCTGCACAGACCCCATAAAGTCTTCCCCTGTATAGAGGTCAAACCTGGGCAGAAAAGTCAGCACTTTTTCTCTCACCATACCGGCATATTGGCCGCTGCTGTCATATATTTTCAGACAGTGTCCCCAGTCAAGCTGTCCCTTTACAGTAAAGACAACCTCACCCTGCTCATTATAAATATCATAGCTGTCCAACCATGAAAACATCTTTTGTTTAAACAGTAATTTCATGCATTACTCCTTCTTTGTCCGGGATTATCAGTGGCATTTGCTCCAGCCGCAGCTTTTGCAGATATTACATCCCTCTTCAAAAACAAGCGGCTCTCCACATTCCGGACAGTAAATTTTATCGGTCTCTTCCCGCTTGGTAACTGCCTTTGGTTTCGGGGCTTTTTTTACTTTTCCCGAATCTTTTTTCTCTCCCTTCTGGCTTAATTCTTCCTGCATTTCCCTATACATATCCATAAGGGCATTCCCCACAGCCATAGGGCAGCAGGCCCCCTTGCTGGTATCCTTCCTGGTCACTCTGCGGGCCGTATAAGACGGACAAGAACCGCTGGAATTCAACTGGTCCACAATCGTTTCAATGTCAATACCGCCTCTTGCACTGATAGAAATCATACGGGAAAGTCCTACCATAAAGTTATTGCAGCCTCCGGTAGAACCCTTGCTCAAATACGTTTCCAAAAGCGCTCCTGTATGCGGGTCAAACAGGGCAATGCAATGCAGACTGCCGCAGCCCGTTATCAGTTTTCGCTTCTTTCCTACCACATCATCCGTTACCAGAATAATCTCTCCACGCTTTAAGCCTTCTCCGGCTGTGACGGTTTTCGTTTCTTTTGTATTGAGAATACCAATCCGCTTGCAGCCGTCACGGAAGATAGTAATCCCTTTCAATCCCTGTTCAAAGGCATACATATAGAGGCTTTCTGTCTCCTCTACGGTAAAGCTTTCCGGTACATTGACCGTAGAACTAATAGACGCGTCAATGTGCCGCTGCCATATGGACTGCATATCAATACGCTGACGATAATCCAGAGTCATGGCTGTCACAAAATAATCCGGAAGCTGTTTGTCATCTGTAAGATTATGCTCTTTCATATAGCTTTCCACAATTTTAGTATACACTTTATAGTATACATCCGCGCCGTGAAGCGACTCTGTTTTCCGCTCATAATAATTTGCATATACCGGTTCAATCCCTCCGGAAATTCCCAGCATGGTAGACAGTGTTCCCGTAGGTGCAATCGTCAGAAGCTGTGAATTTCTAAGGCCATGTTTGCGTACCAGCTCTCTTGTTTTTTCCGTAGTATTGGCAAGAAAATAAGGCGTTTCCATAATCTCTTCCACCTTACATTGCGGAAACGCTCCCTGTTCTTTAGCCAGCTTTGCAGAAGCGGCAATGGCTGTATCGGCCATGGCAAAGCCAATCTTGTCGCACATCTTTACGGCATCCTCTTCTCCATAAGTCAGCCCCAGCTTAATCAGTGCATCTGCCAGTCCCATGATACCCAGTCCTATCTGTCTCCACTGAGCCACACTTTCTCTCTGCTCCGGCAGGGGATGAAGGGGAAGCCCCTCTTCCAGCACTTCGTTTAAAGCCTTTACAGAAGCCTGTACACAGAGTTTAAATCCATCAAAATCAAAAAATGCCTCGTCCGTAAAAGGATTCTCTACAAACTGCGCCAGGTTTACACTGCCCAAAAGACAGCTTCCTCCTGCCGGGAGAGGTTCTTCTGCACAGGGATTGACTCCCGCATAAGAAAACTCCTTTGTATTGCTCAAAAGATTCCAGCCTGTAATACGGTCCCAAAACAGCGCTCCTGGTTCTGCATAATCCCAGTTTGTTTCCGTAATTCTGCGGAAAAGTTCTCTTGCATTGACCCGTTTTTCAATGACTTCTCCCGTAGTTTCTCTGGTATAATGCAAAAGATATTCTTCATTCTTTTTCACGGCTTCCATAAAATCCTCATGAATACGAATGGAAATATTGGCCTTGGTAACCTTGTCCAAATCCGTCTTTAATTCAATAAATTCCGCCACATCCGGATGGGAACAGTCAATGGAAATCATCAACGCACCGCGTCTTCCATTCTGTCCGATGAGCGCTGTCACCAGAGAATACAACTCCATAAAGGACACGGCTCCGCTGGTTTCTTTCGCTGCATTATTAATCTTTGCCCCCCTGGGACTGAGTTTTGAAATATCCACACCACAGCCGCCGCCATAGCTGTAAGTACGTGCCAGTTTCTTAGCACATTCAAAAATACTTTCAATTTCATCTTCCGGCGGTGCAATCACATAACAGTTAGAATAGGTCACTTTTCTTCCCTGTTTATTCAGCCCCCGGTTGGATAAAATCCGTCCCCCGAACAAAAACTTTTTCTCTTTGATATACCGGCCGATTTCTTCATTGCCGCTGCTGATTCTCTGAATCCAGGCTTCAAAGTCCTCTCCTTCGCTGCAGTATTTCTTTGTCCAGATATCCATTCCAAGCTGGTTTTCCTGTCCCAGCCAGTCTTCGATTGTCATAGTTCGCCCTCCACTACTATATTTAGTTAACATATATTATGTTAGCACAATATATTGGTGGTTTCAAGCCCATATTTCTAGTTGCCACATTCGATGCTGATTTCATTAAATTTCCCCAGAATGTCATCGATTTGAACCTTCTGCTTTTTCTCACCCTTCATATCCATAACCGCTTTTCCCTGGTGCATCATCACCAGACGGTCCCCGTATTCTGCCGCATACCGCAGATTGTGGGTGACCATAATGGCTGTCAGCTTTTTCTCTTTCACAATACGGTCTGTCAACTGCATGATAATGTCTGCGGTCTTAGGGTCTAGCGCTGCTGTATGTTCGTCCAGAATCAGAAATTCCACCGGAGTCATAACGGACATCAAAAGGGACAAGGCCTGCCGCTGACCACCGGACAATGCGCCTACTTTCACCTGCATTTTATCCTCCAGTCCCAGCCCCAGCTGGGCAAGCTGTTCCCGATATTCCGGGATTTTTTTTCTGTTGGTTCCTCTTTGCAGTCCGAAGATTTTCCCTTTGTGTTCTGCCATAGACATGTTTTCCAGAATTGTCATATCCGGACAAGTTCCAAGCGCCGGGTTCTGATAAACCCTCCCAATGGAAGCCAGTCTCTTATACTCTTTTATCTTTGTAACCGGCTTGTTGTTTATCAGAATTTCTCCTCTGTCCGGCTGCATGCTGCCGCATATCAGATTCAGCATGGAAGTCTTGCCGGAACCGTTGCTGCCTACTACAGAAACAAATTCTCCCTTCTGAACCATGAACTGAAAGTCTTCAAACAAACACATTTCATTTACAGTTCCCGGATTGTAATATTTGTAAATATTCTTTAATTCAAGCATCTTCTCACCTCTTCTTTTCCGAACGTTCCAACACCAGAACAAAAATCAAAACTGCCAGAAGAAAGACTGCGGAAATCATCTTCATGGCCTTTGGCGCAAAGTATTTAATCGCAATTCCGGTGCAGGCTTTGTAAAGAACCGCGCCTGCAAAAACAAAGGTTGTAATCTTGAAAAAACCACTTCCCTTCCCCCCAAAAAGCCTGGTTAACAGCTTATAGAGGCTGGTTCCCACAATAACACTGGCAAGTCCGATAACCATAGCCCCTGTGCCGGAAGAAATGTCGAACACCCCCTGCTGCTGACAGAATACACTGCCGCTTAAAGCCACAAGCCCATTGGAAATCCCAAGTCCCAGTATCTTCACATTCCCCTTATCCTTGGCTAAAGAAGTAACCAGAAGTTCATTATCTCCCACTGCCCTTAACAGATATCCGGACCTGGTCTGCAGATACAAATCCAGGCAGATTTTGCTCACTGCCGCTACAGCCAGAATCAAAACCAGAGAGAAATACGAGGGTACCGTACCACCGAAAATTCCTTTAAAAAAATTGTTTTTAAAAATCGTAGATTTTGAAAATAGAGGTACATTATTGGCGCCTGCCACCATGAGGTTTACGGTATAAAGAGCGGTCATCATAATGATTCCGGAAAGCAAATCCCTCACCTTACATTTCACATGAATCAAACCAGTGCAGACACCCGCCGCTGCTCCCGCCAGAAAGGCAAGAGGCAGAGTAAAACAGGGATTAATTCCCTGTTTTAAAAGAACTGCTGTCACGGCTGCTCCCAGAGGGAAACTGCCGTCCACAGTCAAATCCGGAAAATCCAGAATTTTATAAGTAATATATACACCCAAAGCCAGGATGCCGTAAATCAATCCCTGCTCTACAATACTCAATGCGAAATCCATTGTTCTTCCTCCTGCCTGTGTTACTCTTCCGTAATCTCCGTAAAGACTTCTGTTGCCTCATTTTTCATGTCTTCCGGAATCTCTATGCCGAGATTTTCGGCTGCCTTTTCATTGATGTACAGACTGCTGTCTGTGAGAAGTTCATATTCCATTTCTTCTGCTTTTGCTTCCCCTTTCAATATTTTCGCTGCCATTTTTCCGGTTTCTTTTCCCAGATTGACATAGTCCAGACCCTCTGCCGCCAGACACCCCAGCTTTACCTGTTCAATTTCGCTTCCGAATACCGGAATTTTAGCTTCCTCTGCCTGACTTAAAATTGTGGGAAGTGCGCTTACTACGGTATTATCTGTAAGATTAGTCAGACAATCTACTTTTTCTAAAAGACCCGCTGCTGCTAAAGATACCTCCGAAGTATTGGTCACTCCTGCTGTTTCAATAGTGAATCCGTAATCTTCTGCGTATTTTTCATACTGCTTAATGCTGTATGCGGAATTGGCTTCGCTGGTGGTATACAGGATTCCAATGGTTTTTGCTTTTGGCAGCAATTTGCGAATCATCTGCAGCTGTGCTTCTACGGGAAGCTGGTCACTGGTTCCCGTCACCGCACCTACCGGCATTTTATCTTCTGTTGCAAGTTCCGCTTCTTCCGGATTTGTTACTGCTGTATACACCACCGGAATTTCTGTATTTACCGCAGAATTGTAAGCCGCCTGTGCACTTGGAGTAGCAATGGCACAAATCAAATCCATATCTTCGGATACAAAGTTGTCTGCTATCTGTGCTGCTGTTGCTGTATCTGCATCTGCATTGCTCACCTTAATTTCCAGATTTTTTCCTTCCTCCAGTCCCTCTTCTTTCAGTCCTTCTATAAAGCCTTCCCGGCAGTTATCCAGAGAACCATGCTCTGCAAACTGTGAAATTCCAATAGCATACTTACCGTTGTCTGCGGATACGTCCTTTGCTGTGCCGCAACCTGTCAAAACACCTGCTGCCATCCCCATAACCAATACCATTGCCAATACTTTTTTCTTCATTTTTCCTGTCTCCTTTTCATTTTTCTCAAAAGCCATCCATCATTTTCTGTGAGACAAAAAAACCGCCTCAAGTTCATAAAAAACTTGAGACGGTAATAACATACATTATTATCGCGGTACCACTCAATTTGACGAAATGTCCACTTTCTCACATACTGACATATGCTCCTGATTGATAACGGGTTCGGTTCCCGACGACGCCTACTTTTTTCATTTCGGGCCACCCTCGAAAGGCCATTCAGCTTCAAAGTCCATACGGCAATCCCACCATCTGCCGCTCTCTGTGATTTCCTTTCAAACCTACTCTTCTTTCTCATCGGTTTCGCTTTTGTTGGTCTTATTCTATGTCGCTTTTTCTATTTTGTCAACCTGTTTTTGGCAATTTTTTTCTGCACGCTTCCTTTGTGATACCTGCCATAACTCTTATTTATAGCTAAGTCCAAAGTTCAGCTCATAATAATTTCCGGCAGCATCTCTGTATGCATAAGCTTTACCGTTTTCGTCTTTCATGGACTCCGGCATATATTTATCCTTGTCATATCCCGGCACATCATTAGGTGAAATGCATACGCCTTCTGCATTTACGGCAATGACACTGTCATCTTTCGGAAGGGTCATGGGCATCTTTCCTACTGGCGCAAATCTGCCGAAAATCACATCCAGAACAGCACTTGGATAGGTATCAAAGCCAGCCAGAAGTGCATCTGCATACGGCTCTGCATTGCCTACCATCCAGGCCAGCGTAAAGTTAATATTGGTTACCACTTTTCCCTTATTTTTGTGTACTGCTTCCGCAATTTCCGCCAGTTCTCTCGCGCCGGAAAGCGTGGTTTCCAAGTGTGTGGTTTTGGCAGGTCTGCCCTCTTCATCTACATCACAGACTTCCTTTCCGTCACAGATATCCAATTCCAGATATCCCGGTGTTGCGTTGAAGTATTCACCTGAACTTGGAGATACAAACAAAAGAGCCAAATCTGCTTCTTCGGGATTTTCAGTCAGCGTAAGAGAGGTCTCTGCCTGCAGCTGTTTTTTCAGTTCCTCTGTTGCTTTTTGTGCATTTTCTTCTGTCTTGTTAAAACATCTTGCATAAACCTTTTTACCGGATACTTTCTCTTCAGTCAAAGGAAGTATACCGTCGTTTTTCAACAGTACCACGGACTGACGGTGTACCTGCTGTGCGTGTGTCCAGTCTTCTGGGTTGCCTACGATTTTCACTGCTTCTTCCGGATTTCTGTATGGATTTTCAAACAATCCCAGTTGAAATTTTTCAATTAAAGTACGTTCTACTGCCCTTGTAAGCGCTTCCTCGGAGAGGGTAATCTGTTCTGCCGTATAGCCTTCCGGAACTTTATGTCCCTGTACGGTATAGTAGCCTTCTTTCCATCTTCTGTAAGCCTCTTTGGCATCTTCCAGGTCATAAGAACCGCTGATAATATCCACACCGGCATTAACGGCCAGAGCTGCTCTCTCACAGATTTCCAGTTCTTCCACACCCCAGGCCATCATCTGCATGATACCGGAATCGCTGTTAATATATCCCTTAAATCCCATCTGTTCACGCAGCATTTTATTGATAAAAAAGTCATTAAAAGCAAAGCCTACAGGTTTCCATTCAATGGGATTTCCTTCTAAATCATACTGCTTCTGACTCTTCTCCTTTGCCGGCTTTGCATAATAAGGCATAATGGAAGAAGTATTCTTTGCAATGGCTGTTTTAAAAGGCGGAATGTGGTAGGTTTCCAGGCTGTTTTCTGTCTGGTAAACATTCCACTGCCCCTGTTTATAATGAGGGTCAAAGCCGTTTTCTCTGGCACTTCCGCCCGGAAAATGCTTGACAGTCATGGCAACGCCGTCTGCTGTTACGCCCTCTTCACTTCCCTGTACACCGGGAATCAGACGCTCCAGAATCTCACTGATAAGCTGGGAATCTTCCCCGAAGGTTCCGTAAGTTCTCTGCCATCTGGGGTCTGTCATACAGTCTGCCATGTACATATAGCCTTTCTTCATACCAACTGCATCCCACTCTCTTCGGATACAGGACGCAAAATCGTCAATGAGTTCTGCACCTGCACCTTTTACGGCAGCTGCAATTCCCAGAGTTCCCGGCCATGCTGCAAAGACACCGGAAGCATCATTCATACCGAAAACCACCTCACCGTTTTCATTTCTGGAGTTGGAAATAACCAGGACTGGCAGGAAATGCTCGCCCTCCTCTGCCACGCTGTTCATCTCATTAATCCAGTCTGCCAGTTCGTCCGGCTTCGGATTTCCTCTTAAAATAAAGTGCCGAACTTTCCAGTCTTTGATGGTTTCTGTAGTTCCTACAGTAGAATTGACAGCAAAAATAGAGCTTCCCTTTTCCACCGGTTTTTCATCTAACAGTCCGGTTTCGTCTACAAATTCTTTATCTTCCTGCTCAATTCCCATTTTCCAGGAACTCAAAAACAGCTGACCGATTTTTTCGTCCACAGACAACTCTGCGGCCAGGGCTTTGGCTCTTTCCTTTGGGGATTTTCTCCAGTCTTTATAGGTATTTAATTTTCGGTCTCCGTTTATATCTCTGAAATACAGTCCGTCTTCGCAGATAACCTGCTGTTGTGTAACACCGATTTCAGGTCCGTTTTCATTTTTATAATAGCGGATTTTTTCGCTTGCTTTCTGCTTTTTAATTTCTGTCATAAAAATTCTCCTTGTTTTTCTTTTTACCTTATAATTGTATCATTTTCGACTTTAAAATTTCAAGGAATTCTTTTCTTAATTTTTTCTAAAAAATCTTTTACAATAGCAGGTTTAACGGCAATACACACAGAGCAGCAAACAGTACCGCCCCGGAAAACACTGCCCATCTGACAACGGGAATATCCTTTTTCTGCAGCACAATGACCATGGAAAACACCAGGAAAAGCCATATCATAAAGATACTGGTAAGGATTCTTTTTACAGTAAATCCATAAACATAAATATACATTCCCATTCTGCTCATAGCGGTCACTAAAAGCAGCAGGGTCAGCAGAGAAAAAACAATGTTCAGGATGCGAAGCCGGTGGTTTTCTCTGCGTATAGTCCTGGAGCAGCCGTTCATAAACAGGAGCAGGCAGACGTTCAAAGCAGCCACACCACATAGTTCAAAGAATCCCTGTCTTGCATACTGTGCATAAGTCAAATTTTCCGGGAGAATTCCCAGACATGCAGAAAACAGATACTGTCCCTGGATTATCATAAAGAGTACATACACCAGTGAAATTATCATTGCAAAGGTGTAAATACTGGTATCCGGAATCATATGAAACCCTTCCCCGGACTCTTCTTCCCACTCTTCGCAGACACTTTCATCAATATGTCTCCGATACACACTGCCATAAGAAACGCCGAACATCAAACCTCCAAAAATCAGAGACATTATGAGACAAAGCAGGTTGCTCATCAGCCCTCCGCCTATGGTTATCCGTGAAAAAGCAAGGTCAATAAGACTTGCAAATTCCTTATCTGCACTGGATAAGGCCGGAAGAATAATAGCCAAAACCGGAATGGCACAGACAATTCCCAGGAAGATTTTCTGCCCTTCTTTCTTCTCCTTCTTTCCTTTGTATATCTGAAAAGCAACCCGTATCTGACAGAAAAAATTTAATACAGGAAGAGAAAATAATCCATGCCAAAGGTCTAAAAGTACCCAGGAAGATGTTCTTTTTCCTACCAGAAGCCCATCCATAACAGCCAACGTTCCGTAAGCTGCAGCTACAAACCACAACAGAAACTGGGCAACTGGAATAATGCTGTAAAAACCATAGGATACACCCACACAGAGCAAAATCACAGTCCAGAATATCTTTTCTTTCGTTACCTTCAAACCTTTTAAACGACTGTAACTCCACAGCACAGCCAGATAAAACAGGGTAAATCCCGCTACCTTTAACTGAAATCCGTTTTCTGTCTGTCCCAGAAAAGGAACCTCGTCAAACTCAAATATTTTCCATAAACCATAGCCTAAAAGCAGATATAAAACCGCGAAACACCGGTCCCATTTATCACTCTCTGTTTTCTTAAAAATGGGTGCACTTTCATAAGCCAAGCTCATTTCTGCACTTGCCTTTTCTTGATTTTCCATATCCAAACCTCTTTTCTGTTTTGAAATTTCCCGCTTCAGGCGGAGTTTTTTATTCTTCTGACACGTACTCCAGAATATCCCCTGGCTGACACTCCAGCGCTTTGCAAAGGGCTTCCAGAGTAGTAAAACGAACGGCTTTTGCCTTGCCGTTTTTCAGAACGGACAGATTCGCCGGCGTAATGTCAATGGCTTTTGCCAGGTCTCCGGCACTGATTTTTCTCTGAGCCATTACCACATCTAAATTCACCACAATAGGCATTTTTCCTCATCCTCTCTATATGGTATAATCATTTTCTTCTTTTATCTTTTCTGCCTGGGCAAACACATTTTTTATCACCCGAAGAACCAGCGCCATGAAGAGGGCTGCCACACACAAAGCCCAAAACGCTATGTAATAAAAGCCGCTGATACCAAAAATCACTCCTGCCGCCAGACAGCACCAGGAAAGAATACGGAGACATCTGGTATTCTCTGCAACAAACACCTCATCACGGCTGATATTAGACAGCAGACGATTCATCTGATACAGTGCCGCTGCCACAGGAACTGCCGTCGCATAATTAGTAGCCAACAGCCAGTACAGTTTCCCCTCTAAAAATGGCGCTCGCAATTCGATAAAAATGCGGTACAGCCACGGAGCCCCTGCACACATCCCCATCAGTATGGCTGTAAAAATACCAATACTGATTCTGGTCAGCTTTAAACTTTTATCCTGATTCCAGTTCATAATCAAACCTCCTGATTTTCTCCCGGACAAAAAAAAACAGTTCTCTCCGGGATTCCTTTTTCACAGAATACCACAGTTAGAACTGTTTTTCAATATGTTTTTATCGTTTTTCGATAATTTTTTATTTTTTTAAGATATGGCCTCTTTCTCACTCTGCCTTCAGATTTTCATACATTTTTTCTGAAACAGGAACAGGAATCTGAAGCCGCCTGGCCTCTTTTATCAGATAGCCGCTGAAGGTCTCCAGTTCATTCTTTCGTCCTGCCTCCATATCTCTTTTCAGAGAACTGGTGGAGCCTGCGTCCAGGCTCATAAAGCGCTTGTATTCGCTTTCCACATAGCCGTCCCGGATGGAAATCTGCTTTGCCAAAGCAACTGCACAGGCTTCTTCCAACAGGGTTTTAAATTCTTTGCATTTTTCCGGAGAAGTCTGCAGGGTATCGGTCATTTCCATGTAATAGGCAGTCAGCACGTTATAAGCACAGTTAAATATGTATTTTTCCCATACGGCCGCCTGGCTGTCCAACACATATCGACAGTCCACGCCAGCCTCTTTCAGACAGTCACAGGCCCGTTTTACACCTTCTGCTTCCTGGGTTTTGGCATTGGTTTTTCCCACATAAATCTTCGCGTAATTGCCAATCTGAGTAATGGAATAATCCGGATTAAAGAATGCGGTAATGTAAATCACGGCTTCTCCTACAATTCCTTTTTCAAAGAATTTCTCTGTCCGCTCTGCAGTATCCGCCCCGTTCATAACAGGAAGAATGACGGTATGTTCGTCTATGCAGGACTGCAAATCCCGGCACACTTCCTCCAGAGAATAATTCTTTACACAAAGAAAAATAAAATCCTGTACTTCCCGTATCTCCTGTCCGCTTTCCACCACTTTTTTCGCTCTGGCCGTGATTTCTCCGTGATACTGGCTATGCAGACGAATGCCTTCTTTTTCCAGAGATTTTTTTCGCTCTCCTCTGGCTACCAGAGTTACATTTTCATAGGTTTTTGCCAGCATACCGCTTAAATATCCGCCGACGCCGCCGATTCCCACTATCGTAATTTTTACCTTCTTTTCCATACACTCTGCCTCCCGCATTAATCACATGCAGCTTTAAATTCTGTCCAGTTCTGGTTGTAAACTTCCTCTGCTTCTGTACTGACATTCTGGATAATT
This sequence comes from Blautia hansenii, assembly GCF_013304445.1. Lineage (GTDB taxonomy): Bacteria > Bacillota > Clostridia > Lachnospirales > Lachnospiraceae > Blautia. The sequence goes on along the minus strand of NZ_JAAITA010000035.1, from coordinate 5,305 downwards.
TCTCCCTTTGTTACAGAATCCGGCACCACTAAATCCGGATTTACCAGGTCATCTGCTGCTTTATTTGTACAGTAGTAGCCCACAAAGCCAAAGCATTTTGCAGCCACTTCCGGCTCCAGAATATAGTTCAGAAACTCATAAGCTTCCTCTGTATCCGGTGCGTTTTTAGGAATAAAGAAGTTCATAATTCCGAATCCCAGTCCCTCCTTTGGATAAACCACCTTCAAATCCGGATTTTCCTGTAACGCAGCAATAACCTGGGATGTATATAAGATAGCCACAGAGGCCTCTCCGTTTAACAGGGCATTCTGGGTATTCGTATCCTGAATCATACGGATATTGGGAGCCAGACTGACCAGCTTTTCCCCTGCTTCCTTTATCACTGTGGGGTCTTCTTCGTTCATGCTTTTCCCCATAGTCAGAAGCACCATTCCTTCCACTGCACGATAACTGGCAATGGTGGCAATCTTGTCTTCCAATTTGGAATTCCATAAATCTTCATACCCTGTTATCTCAAAGTCCACCTGCTCCGGGTCATACACAATCAGAGGAATCCCCGCGCCATGGGGAATGGTATATTTGTTGTCCGGGTCGTAAAACTGGCCCTGATACAGGGGATTGATGTTCCCGTAATTGCTCAGCTTTGACTTATCCAGTTCCTTTGCCAGACCATTCTTGACCACCTGTTCAATGATGTAATCATCACCAATAACCACATCATAATCTTTTCCATCTGACTGCTGTACCTTCTCCAGCATCGTTTCATTGGAGTCAAAATTGGAATTGATAATACGGATTCCTTTCTCTTTCTCAAAGTCATCCAGAACCTCCTGTGGAAAGAGTCCTTCCCATGTATAGAGCACCAACTCCTTATTGTTTTCCTCCTTTTCTCCACCGCAGCCGCTCAGCAGGCTTCCTGCCATAATACTGCAAAGAAGAATTGCTAACACTCTTTTTTTCATTGTTGTATCCATTCCTTTCTCTCTATTCACTTTTTCTATGTTTCCCGGTCCATTTTCCGACAAAATTCCAGATACAAAGCACCAGGACAATGACCACCAGAATCACGGTACATAAGGCGTTGATTTCCGGTGTTACTCCTGTTTTTAACTGGGCATAAACCTTCACAGGAAGGGTATTCAGTCTTGGTCCATTGACAAAAATACTGATAACCACATCATCAAACGACATGGCAAACGCCAAAAGACTTCCGGATAACACCGCCGGAGCAATCAACGGCACAGTAATGTCAAAAAATGTCCGCACCGGTCCTGCTCCCAGGTCTCTTGCCGCCTCTTCCAGTGATTTGTCCAACCCTGCCAGACGTGCCTTTACCATCATGAAAATATAGGGAATACAGAAGGTAGTATGCGCAATCACCAGCGTTATCATACCAAAGGGCAGTTCCAGCATTGAAAAAAATACCAGAAATACCATACCCAGAATAATTTCCGGTATCATAATAGGCACTGTAGAAAGATATTCCATCATACCTTTGCTCCGATACCGGACTCTGGCCATGCCCACAGCTCCCAAGGTTCCGATAACGGCTGCACTAAGACAGCTCAATGCGCCCAGGACAATACTGTTTCCCAGCGCTTCTTTTAAATCTCTGTCCGCTGCCAGTACCTTGTACCAGTTCAGGGAAAATCCCGTAAATTCTGCCGACAGCCTGGATTCATTAAAAGAAAAGACCACCACTACCACCAAAGGCAGATACATCAGCAAAAGCATAAAACCAAGGTACAGATTGGACCATTTCCATTTCTTTTTCAAAACAATCCCTCCAAATCTTTCACATGGGTAACTTTTCTGTATACCAGTATCATCAGGGAGGTGAGTACCATAAGCACCACGGCCAGCGCTGCCGCAAAAGGCCAGTTGCTGCCCCTGGTCAGCTGATCCTGTATCACGCTTCCCACCAGCACAATTTTATTGCCCCCCAAAATGTCTGCAATGAAAAACAGCCCCATGGAAGGAATGAAGGTCAGAATAATTCCCGTCAGAAGTCCCGGAAGAGTCAGTTTGAACGTAACCGTAAAAAATGCCTGTATTCCATTTGCCCCCAAATCCCTGGCCGCCTCAAGCAGTGACCAGTCCATTTTCTCTGCACTGGAATACACAGCCAGCACCAGAAACGGCAGCAAGGCATAAATCATGCCGATAACTACGGCGGGATAGGAATACAAGATTTTCAAAGGTTCTTCCAGGATTCCCAATTTCATCAGAATTCCGTTCAAAACACCTTTTGCCTGTAAAATAATAATCCATCCATACATGCGAATCAGGGAGCTGGTCCAGAAAGGCACCATAATCAGCAGCATCATACGCTTTTTCCATTTGGGAGAGAGCTTTGCCATGTAGTATCCGAAGGGGTACCCCAGAAGGATAATCAACCCTGTGCTGGTAAAAGCCAGCTGAAAGGACTGTACAAAGCTTTGAAGATAGACAGGTTCTCCGATTTTCCTGTAGTTATCCAGAGTAAAATTCCAGACTACAGAAGAACCGTCACCTCTGGTGGCAAAACTGAGGGCAATCATGTAAAGCAGCGGCCCCAGGACAAAGCAAAGGGTAAAGAAATACAGGGGCAGCACTGTAAGAAACAGTCCGAAGGATTTCTTTTTTTTCATGCTTCTGCCTCCTGTTTTCCATCTACAGGCACCGCATGCTCCGGTTTCCAGACTGCGCGTACTTTCTGCCCTGGCACAATCCGGGCATCCATACCGTAGCGGCTTGCCACCAGTTCTTCTCCGGTTTTTAACTGTAGGGCAACATGAAGCTGTCCTCCCTGAAAGGACTTATCTGTCACAACAGCTTCCAGGCCATTTTCGCCTTCTGTACACACCTGCAGATTTTCTCTTCGGACAGCCAGTTTCACCTTTTCGCCGGCTTTCATACCTTCTGCCGCCTCTGCTTCCATCCTCTGGCCCTGTATCTGCACCCGGATTTTCTCCTCGCCGATTTCCTCTACCACTCCTTCTATAATATTGGCATTTCCCACGAAATCTGCCACGTAAGCGGTTTTGGGATGGTTATAAATCTCATCCGGTGTCCCAATTTGCTCTAACATGCCTTCCCGCATGACCACAATCCGGTCTGACATATTAATGGCTTCCTCCTGGTCATGGGTGATATAAAGAAATGTAATACCCAGCTTTTTCTGCAGTCTTTTCAGTTCTGTCTGCATGGTGCGGCGCAGCTTCAAGTCCAATGCGCCTAAAGGCTCATCTAACAGCAGCAGTTTGGGACTGTTAATCAGCGCTCTTGCAATAGCCACTCTCTGCTTCTGTCCTCCGGAAAGTTCAGCAGGCATACGTTTTTCATACCCTTCCAGCTGTACTAATTCCAGCATATTCTTCACTCTGCCCCGAATTTCCGCTTTCGGTCGTTTTTTTATCCGCAGACCGTATCCGATGTTTGCTTCCACATTCATATGAGGGAACAACGCATAATTTTGAAACACGGTATTGATATCTCTCCTGTTTGGCGGCAAGTCCGTCACATCTTTTCCCTCCAAAAGCACCTGTCCCTCTTCCGGGGCTTCCAGTCCGGCAATAATTCTGAGGGTGGTGGTTTTCCCACATCCGGAGGCACCCAAAAAAGTGAGAAATTCTCCCTTTTGAATCGACAGGGTAATGCCTTTTAATACGTCTGTCTCTCCAAAGTTCTTCTTTATGTTCTTTAATTCCAGTAATTCTCCACTCATCTTTTTTCCTTCTTTGATATTTATTGCTTCCAAATTCATTTATGTTTCCAAGATATTCCAAGATATATAATGGCACAAATGCTTTTTGCTGTCAATGGAGCAGGCTATATTTCAGACTTTTTCTATCCAGTATTTACCTAATTTTGATTTCTGATACTTTTCTGATTTTGGAATTTTTAAGAATTTTTGAATTTTAAAAGAAATGAAAAAATTGCTTGACACTTGTGACAAAATCCAGTAGAATTAATGACTGTAAGCAGTGCTGAAATAGCTCAGTTGGTAGAGCACTTCACTCGTAATGAAGGGGTCGAGGGTTCAAGTCCCTTTTTCAGCTTAGCGGAAAAGATAGCTGAAATCCAGTATTTATGCAGGGTTTCAGCTATCTTTGTATTTACATCATTTATTTTTATTCAGCTGTTTTATGATTTGGTTCACATATGTACTTAAACCGGCAACGAGAACGCCTTGCGTAACTGCGGTAAATACTGCCAATGCAATTTTCTGGCTGCTATTGCATTGGCATGTAGCGAAAATATAAACCGCACTGATTATAATTCCCATCCCCCAAGCAATAATGGAATGTACTTATCCTTTACTGTCTGGGCTTGTTTTAACCACATGCCAATGAAATAAAGAACAATTGCTATCACCAGAAGTTCGGGTTTTACATAATCCATAATCTGATTCACACCTATGCCTCCATGACTGCGCCTGCTTTTTATTTATTTTATGCGAATGGTTTGGTTTAAAATGTCTTTTTAATTTGACTTTTCACACCCTTTGGGGCCTGCTGCATATACTAAACCAATGAAAAAATCCGAGGTTTTCCTATGTATTTACCTCCCCTGAAAACAGCACAGACCCAGCAGACCGATGAAGGCAAGCTTCGCCTCTATGTAATATCCGCTCTGAAAAATCAGCCTGTCGAGGATGCTACCGTTACCATTTCCTACTCCGGAGAGCCGGATTCCGTCATTGAAGAAGTAAAAACAGATGCAAGCGGCATGATTCCGGAAATCACGCTGCCCGCACCCCCTCTGGAATACAGTATGGCTCCCTCCGAATACCAGCCCTATGCGGAATATACCTTTCGCATTTCCAGAGAAGGATTTGAAGATTTGGACATATCCGGCGCGGAAATCCTGCCGGATGCCACGGCCATTCAAAGAGCCGTCATGAATCCTTCTACGCCTCAAAATACCTTTGAAGACATTGTCATTCCTGCGCATACACTCTACGGGGAATACCCGCCCAAAATCCCGGAAGACGAAATCAAACCTATGGATACCTCCGGCGAAATCGTCTTAAACCGGGTAGTCATTCCTGAATATGTGGTAGTTCATGATGGAGTCCCTACCAATCCCTCCGCCAAAGATTATTATGTGCGCTACCGGGATTATATCAAGAATGTGGCCAGCAGTGAAATCTACGCCACTTGGCCGGCGGATACTATCCGAGCCAATGTTCTGGCTATTATGTCTTTTACACTAAATCGCGTGTATACAGAGTGGTACCGGAACAAAGGCTACGATTTCACCATCACTTCTTCCACTGCCTTTGACCACAAATGGATGTACGGGCGCAATATTTTTGAAAGCA
>NZ_JAAITA010000034.1 GCF_013304445.1 Blautia hansenii | reverse complement strand
AAAGCCCTTTTGAGGGCTAATATCAAACCACCAGTTGAACTGGTGGTTGCTGACTTAGAACTTTTTTAGTCCAGTTTCTGATAAAGGGTAAATTTGTTTTTATGAAAATCCAGAATACCTTCTTTTCGCATTTTTCCCAGTTCTTTGGAAAGCGCACTGCGGTCCAGATTGAGATAGTCGGCCATACCCTGACGGTCAAAAGGGATTTCAAAAGCTGTGCTGCCTGTACGGACAGCCTGTCCCGTGAGATAAATCAGAAGGCGCTCCCGGATGGTTTTTGGGGTGGTGCAGAAAATTCGGTTGGAGAGAATCAGGTTTTTCTGCACGGAAATCCGCAGCAGATTCTGCATAATGACAGAACGGCAGGACGCTGCCTTTGGCGAAAGATACTGCAGGCGTTCCAGGTTTAAAAACAGAATTTCCGAAGGTTCAGCTGTTATGGCAGATACCATCATGGGTTCTCCGCAGAGGGCATAAGTTTCCGCAAAGACCTGTCCCTGGGAAATATGACTTAAAATGCTCCGATTTCCCCACAAATCCGTATTCTCTACCACCACGCTTCCGGACAGGACAATGCCCAGTTCCGAAATGGTATCCCCCATGTGAAAAATAGTGGTATTTTTAAGAAATTGCTGCTGGCGCATACAGCCCTGTTGTCTTAGTAAATCCAGTTCTTCTTTATTGATTTTATGAAAGATAGGAATTTGAAAAATTTCCATAAGTCTTCCTTTCCGTGGTTTTAACCACTGAATTGCTGTCTGCATTATAGTATGATAAGGACACAAAAGCAAGGGAGGTACAAGATGATTCGGAAAATTATTGAAATACAGGAAGAGAAATGTAACGGCTGCGGACTCTGTGCTTCAGCCTGCCACGAGGGTGCTATTGGTATGGTAGACGGGAAAGCCAGACTTTTGCGGGAGGATTACTGTGACGGACTGGGAGATTGCCTGCCTCAGTGTCCTACAGGTGCAATTACCTTTGTGGAGCGGGAAGCAGCGCCTTATGATGAGGCAGGGATATCCCGGCTTAGACAGTGGCCCTGTCAGATAAAGCTGGTGCCGGTAAATGCGCCGTATTTTCACAAAGCAAAGCTGCTGATTGCAGCAGATTGTACGGCTTATACCTATGCTGATTTTCACAGGGACTTTATGAAAGGAAAAATTACCCTTATCGGGTGTCCGAAACTGGACGGGGCAGATTACAGCGAAAAGCTGACAGAAATTATAAAAAACAATGACATCAGAAGTGTAACCATTCTTCGTATGGAGGTGCCTTGCTGCGGAGGTCTGGAGATGGCGGTAAAGAAAGCGCTTCAAAACAGCGGAAAATTCCTTCCCTGGCAGGTGGTGACTATTTCCACAGAAGGGCAAATTTTAGATTAGAAGAAATGAGGCTGCCGCATAAAGTGCGGCAGCCTCATTTAAAAACAGAGAGGGTTTACTGCAGCATGGAAGCCAGCACCTGATTGACCAGTTTTCCATCGGCAATGCCTTTTACCTTAGGCATGAGTACTTTCATAATGCGGCCTTTGTCTTTGCCTGTAGGAACTGTGATTTCCAGTTCTGTAAGCACACCCTGAATCACTTCTTTGATTTCGTCCTCATTCAGCATTTTCGGGGCGAATTCTTCATATACGGCAATTCGTTTGGTACATTCTTCTATCAGGTCTGTTCTGTCCTCCGGGGTCAGTTCCAGAGTTTCTTTTGTCTGTTTGATTTCTTTTAAAACCACTTCGTTTTCTTCTGCTTCTGTCAAATCTTCGCGCTTGTCAATGGCTTTGTTTTTCAGAGCGGACAGCAGCATGGACAGAGATTCTTTCCGTTCTTTGTCACCTGCTTTCATGGCAGTGACCATTGCTTTTCTGACTTCATCAATTTTGCTCATGGCTTAACATCTCCTTCACACATTTTCTATTAAGTATAGCACTTTTTTGCGGTACGTCAATGAATCCGCAGGAGATTCCAGTGAAAATGTGTGGCCAGAGCCCGGACAACCACGGTGACACAAAGACCCAGAAGCATGCCGGAGGCCTCGCCTACAGAATTTCGGCACGCTATATAGACAATGCCACCTGCAATGGAGGCGCTGGCATAGATTTCCCGCACCAGAATATAAGGGGTCTCCCCAGCCATAATGTCACGCACCACGCCGCCGCCTACACCGGTGAGCACACCGATGAAAATAAAGAAGAAAGGGTTGTCTTCTGTCACCAGCCGGGAAGCTGTCTGAATACCCAGTACCGTAAAGATGCCAAGCCCCACAGTATCGCACCAGAGCATGATTTTATCATAGATTTTATTCTTTATTTTAGAATGCAGAATGTTCGGAGTGGTGTATACAATGGCAAAAAGCAGGGTGGAGGTCAGAGCCGCAAACAGGATATAGACCGGTTTGGCAAAGGCCGTGGGAGGCGTGACCCCTAAAATTACATCACGCATAATACCGCCCCCAACCGCAGTGGTGGCACCCAGAATATTGACTCCGAAAATATCCATTTTTTTCTCAATGGCAATCATAGCGCCGGATGATGCAAAGGCGATGGTTCCTATGATTTCCAGGATAAAAATAAAAGTATCCATAAGTATCTCTCCTGTGTAAATATATCAAACATAAATATACCACAAATCTGCAAAAAAAACGTCAGAAAGTCCAAGGGTTTTGGTTGACTTTCCCAGGGTTCTTTGTTACATTGAAGAGGCATAGTTTTAAAATTTAACGCAGCAGGAGGTAAAAATAGATGCATACGCATAAAAACGGGAGTTTTACCAACTCTTTAGGGTTTGTGCTTGCCTGTGTAGGCTCTGCGGTAGGACTGGGAAATATCTGGATGTTCCCCTATCGTCTGGGCGAATACGGCGGGGCGGCCTTTTTGATACCATATATTTTGTTTACTTGTCTTTTTGGCTTTGTGGGACTTTCCGCAGAATTTGCCATTGGAAGAAGGGCAGGAACGGGAACACTGGGGGCTTACGAGCATTGCTGGTCTGCTATTCATAAGAAAAAAATAGGAAAAATCATAGGATGGATTCCCCTTCTTGGCTCTCTGGGCATTGCTATCGGCTATTCTGTTATTATTGGATGGGTTCTGAGATTTTTAGCCGGTTCTGTGACGAATACGGTTATGGAAAGAGACTCTGCAGAATACTTTGGAGAAGTGACGGCAATGATGGGGAACGTTCCCTGGCACATTCTGGTCATTGCCCTTACGGTTCTGCTTCTGGTGTTTGGAGCAGCGCCCCTGATTGAGAAAGCAAATAAGATTCTCATGCCTTTGTTTTTTCTGCTTTTTGCAGTTCTGGCAGTTCGTGTATTTTTCCTGCCGGGAGCAAAGGAAGGATACGAATTTCTCTTTGTTCCAAAATGGGAAGCGCTGGCGAATATGGATACCTGGGTGATGGCCATGGGACAGGCGTTCTTTTCCTTATCCATTACCGGTTCGGGAATGATTGTGTACGGCTCTTATCTGAGTAAGAAGGAGGATATTCCAAAGGCTTCTCTTCAGACGGTATTTTTTGATAGCATTGCAGCCATGCTGTCCGCGCTGGCCATTATGCCGGCAGTTTTTGCTTTCGGAATCGAGCCGTCTTCAGGGCCATCTCTGATGTTTATAACCATTCCGAACATTTTCAAGCAGATGCCTATGGGAAGGTTGTTTTCCGTGATGTTTTTCCTTTCCGTATGTTTTGCAGGAATTACCTCTCTTATTAATATGTTTGAGGCAGTGATTGAAAGCTGGCAGAATAAATTCCAGATAAAGAGAAATCATGCAGTACTGCTGTGCGGCGGTCTGACTCTGCTGGTAGGTCTGTTCCTGGAAGAAGAGGCAAGAGTGGGGCACTGGATGGACTTTATTACCATTATTGTGGTTCCTTTTGGCGCTGTGCTGGGTGCGGTTTCTATCTACTATATCCTGGGCTTTGACAGAATCAAAGAGGAACTGGAAACGGGAAGAGAAAAGAGACTTCCGGGGCTTTTTAAACCAGTGGCAAAATATATTTATGTGCCTTTGGCTGTAGTTGTATTTATTCTGGGACTGGTTTATAAGGGAATCGGCTGAGAAGAGGTGTGAAAATGAATCGTTTGCTGCCTGTTTTAGAAAAGATACAGACCGTGGTATGGGGACCGCCTACGTTGCTTTTGCTTCTGGCAACGGGGTTGTATTTTACCATAAGACTGAAAGGTCTCCAGATTACAAAATTGGGTCTGGCTATTAAGTATATTTTTCAAAAAGAAGAGGGAGAGGGGGATGTGTCGGCGTTTGCTTCCCTGTGTACTGCTCTGGCGGCTACCATTGGTACAGGAAGTATTGTGGGTGTGGCTACAGCTTTGCGGGCAGGCGGACCGGGCGTTCTTTTCTGGATGTGGGTGTCTGCTTTTCTGGGGATGGCTACCAAGTACGCAGAAGGCCTTCTGGCGGTAAAATACCGTTCCGTGGATGAGAACGGGCAGATTTGCGGCGGCCCTATGTATTACATACAAAACGGTATGGGAGAGAAATGGAAATGGCTGGCAAAGCTGTTTGCCTTCTTCGGGATTATGACGGCCATGCTGGGCTGTGGAACCTTTCCCCAGGTCAATGCCATTACAGAATCCACCAGTGAAGCCTTCGGGCTGCCAGTGTGGCTCATCGGTGTGGTGGTGGCTGTGGCGGTAGGCTGCGTGGTGCTGGGAGGAATCAAATCCATTTCCAGTGCGGCAGAATTGATTGTGCCTTTCATGGCTATGTTTTATGTGCTGGGTTCTCTGCTGATTCTGATTCTTCATGCACAGCAGATTCCGGAGGCCCTGAAACTCATTGTAACTTCTGCCTTTACCCCTCATGCAGCAGTGGGCGGGGCGGCAGGAACAGTATTTATTTCAGTCATGACTGCCATGCGGACAGGCGTTGCCAGAGGTGTGTACACCAACGAGGCGGGACTTGGAAGTTCCCCCATTGTAGTGGCAGCGGCCAAAACCAAATCCTGTGTGCGCCAGGGGCTGGTTTCCATGACCAGCGTGTTTTTTACAACGATTGTTATCTGTACCATGACGGGAATTGTGGTTATCACTTCCGGTTACCTGGACGTTCCGGGACTGGACGGCGGGAAACTGTCCAATGCAGCGTATAATTCGGGTCTTCCGGGGAATCTGGGAATGTATATGGTTTCCATCGGATTGATTTTCTTTGCCTTTACCACGATTATCAGTTGGTGTTATTATGGGGAAAGATGTCTGGTTTACCTGTGCAAAAGTGTGAAGTGGATTTTTGTATACAAGGTGCTTTATATTGCCTGTGTGGCGGCTGCGCCTTATCTGGAACTGCAGCCTATCTGGCTGTTGGCAGATATCACCAATGCCTGTATGGCCTTCCCGAATCTGATAGGACTTTTGGGACTGAGCTCTGTAGTCATAAAGGAAACCAGGGATTATTTTGCGGAACTGAAACCGCAGAGGTGAAACACGGATTATCAGGAATAAGAAAAAGGCTGTCGCCTTAAGTGCAGATGGGGAGTTCAGTTCTCCTAATTGCAGCTTAAAGCGACAGTCTTTTTCATAAGAATAATATTGCAGAAGAAAAGAGCGGTTCTAACGTGCCATTCTGCCTTTAGAGCGGAAAAAGGGGAGTTGTCCGCCCCGCAGTGCAGGAGGTCCGGGCAGCTTTGGCAGCTTCGGCAGACGCACCGGAAAGGAAGAGATACGGTTTACAAACCGATTGGGGCGGTCACAGGCCAGCAGGAAGGTAATTCCCACACAGGAACTCAAAAGCAGAACGGTTTCGGTATAGGTGTCTACATTTTCCAGCAGAGGAGTTGCCTTTAAAACGCTGTAAAGCAGTCCGTGAAACAGGTAAATGGGCATGGTGCGCACGCCCAGCACGGAGAAAAAGTACCGCTTTCTGGGAATGACAGCAGACAGGGCAAAAAACATCAGGAAAGAAATCACATAGCAGCCTGCCCGTACCAGCAGACCTTCCATTCCCGGCATATCCATATCTTCGTAGGAATAGCGTCCGTAGAAAATAAAGGTGGTCAGTTCTGTACCTGTCAGGAATGCAGTGCCGAGGAAAAAGCACACAAAGGCTGTCAGGCTGAGGGTAAAAGCCTTCCAGTGACGGCGCAGGATTTCAAACCAGTCTTCCTGAAAATAGTAGCCTGCCAGGAAAAACGGGTAAAAGAACAGGGTTCTCGGAATACTGAAAAAGTTGCCAAGCTGGGTGTAGCCAATGAGCAATCCTGCCGTAAAGGCGATAGCCATATTTCCAGGGATTTTCTGAAAATAAGGAGTAATGATTCTCCAGAAAAACAGCGCCATCAGATACCACAGAGAAAATTTGGGGCGATTCAGGTACAGCCCGGTTTCCTTATGTATCACGAAAACGTACAGGAAATAGTACAGAAGTTCGTAGACAAAATAAGGAATCACCAGCTTTTGAATCAGTTTTTCAAGGCTCATGGCTCTTTTGGAGAAGAAGCCTGAAATAAAAATAAAGGCAGGCATGTGGAAAGAAAAAATAATCCACTTTAAGGATTCTAAAACAGGGTTGTTTGTGTGACAGGGCTCAATAAAATGTCCCATGACTACAAGCAGAATCAGCAATGCTTTGTAGTTGTCCAAAAAATAATTTCTTGATTTCGTTGACATAATCTTCACTTTCATATTATTATGGGTATTGTAGTTAATAAATGAGCAATAAATTGTTCACAATTTTAGTACGCAAGCTATGATACAACTGTTTTTATAGAATTGCAAATTAAAAAATAATAAAGATGTATAAATTGGCAGGAAGAATTACAGAAAGGATAGAACTATGAGCGAACGTCGTACGAGAAGAGAGCAGCGGGAGGAAGAGGAAAGAAGGCTGGAACTGGAGAGGCGTAGAAGGATTGCGATAGCCAGAAAGAGACGCCAGCAGCAAATCAGACGCCAGAAGATGATGATGGCAGGAGCTGGCCTGGCTATTTTGGTCATAGGGGCAGCCGCCTTTGCCATACACGGAAAAATAGAAGAGAAAAAAGCCAAAGCAGCCCAGGAGAAGCAGAAAGAGACAGAGGCGAAAGCAAAGGCAGAAGAAGAGAATAATACCCTGCATATGGTAGCTGCAGGGGATAATCTGATTCACGATGCACTGATTAACGCAGGAAAGGAGAATGACTGGAACTTTGATTTCCTGTATGAAAATATAAAAAAGGTCATTAAGGATGCGGATTTGGCCTCTGTGAATCAGGAAACGCCTTTGGAGAAAGACCATGATAAAGCTGCAGGGTATCCTGATTTCGCCACTCCTGAGGAAGTGGGAGACGCACTGGCAAATGCAGGATTTGATATTGTGACACAGGCTACGGAGCATGCCTTTGACCAACAGGAGGACGGCATTGCGACTTCCGTTTCTTTCTGGAATAAAAATTATCCAAAAGTTTCCCTTTTGGGCATTCACAGCAAGGAAGAAGAGCGTTATCAGGTTATTGAGAAGAAAAACTTCAAGGTAGCTGTGATGAATTACAGCTGTATGCTCAGCGAAAACCACAGCATACCGGAAGACGAATCTTATATGGTAGATACTTATTCCGAAAAGAATATCAAATCGGATTTAAAGAAGGCAAAAGAAGAAGCAGATGTCACCATTGTTTACCTGCACGGAGGAAAATCCGATTCCTCAGAGCCGGATGAGAAACTGCAGAACCGTATTGATTTTCTGGCTGAGCAGGGGGCAGACGTGGTGATTTGTTCTCACCCTCATATTCTGAAGGGATATGAACTGAAAAAAAGACCGGACGGAAAGAACATGCTGGTTTACTATTCTCTTGGAAACTTTGTCAGCAATCAGTCTTCTTTAGAAAATCTGCTGGGAGGTCTGGCAGACTTTACTTTAAAGAAAGACGCAAAGACAGGAGAGGTGACGATTGAGGATTACAGCCTGATTCCTGTAGTTATGCATTACAATTCCGATTATACGGAGGCAGGTGTGTATGAACTGTCTGATTACACGGAAGCGTTGGCAAAAACCCACGGTATTCATGAGGAAAATTCAGAGGAAACCTTCAGTCTGTCAGCTTTGAAGTCTGCAGCGCAGGAAATCGGAGAAATTACCACAGGAAGCAGTCTGTCCGGGGACGGGGACTCTGACAGCGGAAACTCTGGGGACAGCAACAGTAGTGACAGCAGCAGCGACAGCGATAGTAGTGACAACGACAGTAGTGACAGCGACAGTAGCGACAGCAGCGATAATGACAGCAGTACTGGAACGAATGCAGAGGATGGAGATACGAACAACTAACTGCTAATGCAGGGGAACGGAAGCAATTATTTTTTATCTTTTTCTACATAGCAGTCCGGAGAAAAAGGCAGAATTGCTTTATAAGAATTTAATTCCCCCTGCGACTGGGGCGGTGTGGGAATCATACCTGTGGCTTCTGTGGTGGCACAGCCGTCCAGGTCATGGGCGGAAGTGGACTCTACATGATATTTGTCATCTGCGGCTATGTTTTTAGCCGCATTTTTCTTTTCTTTTTCCATGGCAATACCTCCTGAAAATCGTAAAAATTTCTGTGCTTTTTATAGTCTGGCACAAAAGAGGCAAATTATGCGGATTGACAAATTTTCTTTCAATAGCTATCCTGTATAAAGTACGAAAATAAAAAGAAGAGGTAGGAGAAATGGAGAAGACAGAAAACGCAATGGGAACGAAAAAGGTCATGCCCCTTTTGATTTCCATGTCTGTGCCGCCTATGATTTCCATGCTGATACAGGCTTTATATAATATTGTGGACAGTATGTATGTGGCAAGGGTCAGCGAGGACGCTTTGACAGCCGTGTCCATAGCCTTTCCGCTGCAAAATTTGATTATTGCGGTGTCCTGCGGTTTTGGAATCGGCTTAAATGCCTGTGCGGCCAGAGCATTGGGGGCAAAAGACGAAAAAGAAGTAAAATCTGCGGCAGCCCATGGATTTATATGCTGCGGCATACACTGGCTGCTGTTTGTGCTCATGGGCCTGTTTTTGACAGGACCTTTCCTGCGGGGCTTTACCGATGATCCGCAGATTTATAAGATGAGTTGTGAATATACCCGGATTGTGCTGTGCTTCAGCATAGGCAGCATGTATCATCTGTATTCGGAAAAACTGTTTCAGGCCACAGGCAGTATGATTCTGCCTATGATTTTCCAGGGAGTAGGAGCCATTTTTAATATTATTTTAGACCCCATTCTCATCTTCGGCTGGTTTGGCCTGCCTGCCATGGGCGTGCAGGGGGCGGCGATTGCCACCGTGGCCTCTCAGATTCTGGCAGGGATTTTGTCCATGATTTTTTTTGTGAAGAAATGCAGAGCAATTCCCATTTGCCTGAAAGGCTTCCGTCCGGACAAAACCATGCTGTGGAAAATTTATACCGTGGGAATTCCCTCGGCTATTATGATGTCCCTGCCGTCCCTGTTGGTTGCGGCGTTAAATTCCGTGCTGGCGGCTTTTTCCGCCACGGCGATTGCAGTGTTCGGCCTGTATATTAAAATCCAGACCTTTGTGTACATGCCGGCTAATGGGGTCATACAGGGTATGCGTCCCATTGTGAGCTATAATTACGGGGCCAAAAACCGTAAGAGAATGAAAGAGACGTTAAAGGCCAGCCTGGAGGCTACGGGGGTCATTATGGCCATGGGAACCGTGCTGTTTCTGGTCTTTCCACAGGTGATTATGAGGCTGTTTGACGCCAATGGAGAAATGATGAAAATCGGTGTTCCCATGCTGCGTATCATCGCAGCAGGATTTCTGATTTCCACAGTGGGCTGCGTCCTGTCCGGGGCTTTTGAAGCTCTTGGAAAAGGGGTACAGTCTTTGGCGGTCTCCCTTTTGCGGCAGCTTGTAATCATTATTCCTTTGTCCATAGTGCTGTCTGGGACGCTGGGACTTTACGGCGTGTGGCTGACTTTCCCTGTGGCAGAATTGATTGCTGCCGCGGCAGGCTGTGTGCTGTACAGAAACTTTATGAAAAAACTGAATTTATAGGCAGGAGGAAGAAAAATGGGCAAGCACAAAGAAAAAGAAATTAAGACAAATGCCATGCGGATTCTGGATAAAAATAAAATTCCCTATGAAGTGCTGCAGTATGAATGTGATGAATTTATCGACGGTCTGCACACAGCCCGGAAGACAGGGGCGCCGGTGGAACAGTCTTTCAAAACGCTGGTGGTGCAGGGGAAAAGCCGGGAATATTATGTGCTGGTGATTCCCATTGCCGAGGAAGTGGACTTTAAAACAGCAGCAAAGACAGTGGGGGAAAAATCCGTAGAAATGATTCATGTGAAAGACATTAACAAAGTGACGGGTTATATCCGGGGCGGCTGCAGCCCTCTGGGCATGAAAAAGCAGTTTCCTACCGTGATTCATGAGAGCGCACAGGAATTTAGAGAAATCTATGTAAGCGGAGGAAGGATTGGAACCACTCTGAAACTGTCTCCCCAGAAATTGGCAGAGGTAACAGGGGGGAAGTTTGCTGCAATTACGGCAGAGAAAAAATAGAAGAAAACAAGCACTTGTATCCGGAAAACAGGGAGAGTATAATAACCTGTAGCAAAGTATTACAGCAATAAAGGAGTTTTCTTATGGAAACAAAAAACCGTTTTTTTTCGAATGCTGATTTGCGGAAGTTGATTGTACCGTTGATTATTGACCAGTTTCTGCAGGCATTTGTGGGACTGGCAGATTCTATTATGGTAGCCAGCGTGGGAGAGGCGGCTGTATCGGGAGTTTCTCTCATTGACACGGTCATGGTGCTGATTCTGAATATTTTCACGGCTCTTGCAACCGGAGGCGCGGTGATTGCCGGGCAGTTTTTGGGGAAGAAGCGGGAAGAAATGGCCTGTAAAGCGACAAATCAGCTTCTTTCGTTTACCTTAAAAGCCTCTCTGGGCGTGATGCTGGTGTGTTATCTGGGACGGGACTTTATCACACATGTAGTGTTTGGCAAAATCGATGCGGATGTCATGTATAACTGCAATGTGTATCTGATGATTGTCTTTGCCTCTATTCCCATGACCGCTCTTTATAATGCAGGGGCGTCTGTTTTCCGGGCTATGGGAAATTCAGCCGTGGCTATGAAAACATCCTTTCTGATGAATGCCATTAATATCTGCGGCAATGCTCTTTTGATTTTCGGTTTTCACAGAGGCGTGGAAGGCGTTGCCATCCCCACTCTGGTTTCCAGAACTGTGGCCTGTGTCGTGATGTTAGTGCTTTTGAATAATCAGAAACATGTGCTGCATATTTATCATCCGTTTTCTTTTAAGACAGATATCAGCCTGCTGAAGAAGATTCTCTATATCGGGATTCCAAACGGTCTGGAAAACAGTATGTTCCAACTGGGGAAAATTTTGGTGCTGAGTATTGTAACGGGATTCGGAACGGCCTCCATTGCGGCAAATGCGGTGTCAAACAATGTGGCGACTTTTGCAGTGCTGCCGGGTATGTCCATCGGTTTTGCCATGCTGACTGTGACGGCTCAGTGCGTAGGAGCGGGAGATTTTGAACAGGTGCATTATTATACGAAAAAACTGATGAAGACAGCGTATGCGGCTTTGGCCGCCATGAATATTCTGGTTGTGCTGGCCATTCCGTTTATTATTAAAATATATGGGTTGTCGGCAGAAGCCAGTGAATACGCGTATTGGATTCTGATTTACCATTCTGCCTGTGTGGTTACCATATGGCCCTTGTCTTTCTCTCTGCCAAATACCTTAAGGGCTGCGGCTGATGTGAAGTTTGCCATGATTTTATCGATTATTTCTATGTGGATTTTCCGCATTGGTTTCAGCGTTGTTCTGGGTGTGTATCTGTACTGGGGCGTGTTCGGCGTGTGGGTGGCCATGACCATAGACTGGCTGTTCCGCGCGGTAAGCTTTACCATTCGATACGCAAGAGGAAAGTGGAAACGGGCAGCGCTGGTTTAGCGAGGATAGGAAAATGAAGAAAAGAGGATTGAAAGAACCCTCTCTCCCGAAAGAATTGTTTCCGGTAAAACTGGGAAAGGAATTTCTGGAAGAGGCCAAGGAACAGGAAACGGAAGTTGTAAGGAGAAAAATCGAAAAAGTATATCTGACAAAATTTGACGGCAGCGGAATGTCTTTTTGGCAGACGGTGTTTCAAAACTGTCGGTTTGAGGGCTGTGATTTTCACAAAGCTTTCTTTCAGGATGTAAAGTTTGTCAACTGCAGCTTTTGCCATTCCAGTTTCTGCGATGCAAACTTTAAATCCTGTATCTTTGAGTCCTGCAAGGGTCGGGGCGCAGATTTTTACGGAAGCAGTCTGTACCATGTGCAGTTTCAGGACTGCGATATGGGAGAAGCGGTGTTTGACGCAGCAAGATTCAGTTCTGTCAAGGGACAGAATACCGATTTTTCAAAGGCGGGGTTCAGCAAATGCAGAATGTCCAACACGGTGTGGGAACAAGTCTGTTTTCGTGAGGCGAACTTTTTCAAAACCGTGCTGAAAGACCAGGATTTTACAAAGAGCTCTATTGAGGGGATTGTATTGTCTGATGAAAGGGGAGAACTGGAAGGCGCGGTGGTGAATACATTTCAGGCGTTAGGTCTGGCAAAGCGGTTAGGCCTGGTTATTCAGGACTCCGGAGAAAATTTTTAGAAAAAGCAAAGGAAAACATTGACAAATCCCGTTGTTTCACATAAAATAACAGAAACTTAGATTGTTTGTGCAAAATGAATATGGCTGAGCAGGCAGCGGAAATTTGGCATGCCGGGTCGCAGAATGCGGCAGCAGATGAAAATAAACATCTGCGGGACAGTACGAATATTGTCTCGCAGATGCTTTTTATTTTGCCGGAATTCATGTTGCATACAATTAAATTGTATGAAAAAGAAAGGAATAAGGTATGAAAAAGCAAAACGAAGCATCTACACCGGAGGAACAAAACAGAAAGACGGCTATGCGGGTATCGGCGGTGAGCATTGCCTGGAATGTGATTTTGTCCCTGTTTAAACTGATCGCGGGTATTGTGGGACATTCCGGTGCTATGATTTCAGACGCTGTGCATTCTGCCTCAGATGTGTTCAGCACCATTGTAGTCATTCTGGGAGTCAACATTGCCAGCCGCCAGTCTGATGAAGACCACCAGTACGGGCACGACCGCCTGGAATGCGTGGCAGCTATTATTCTGGCCGTGGTGTTATTCGCCACAGGTCTTGGAATTGGAATCGGGGGAGTAAATAAGATTATCGAAGGCAGTGCCGGAAGTATGGAAGTACCGGGAATGATTGCCCTTATTGCAGCGGTGGTCTCCATTAGCATTAAGGAGTGGATGTTCTGGTATACCAGAGGCGCGGCAAAAAAGATAAACTCCGGGGCCCTGATGGCAGACGCATGGCATCACCGTTCCGATGCCCTGTCTTCGGTGGGGGCGTTTGTGGGTATTTTGGGAGCCAGACTGGGATTTCCGGTTTTAGACCCTTTAGCCAGTGTGATTATCTGCATTTTTATCGTAAAAGCGGCTTATGACATTTTTAAAGATGCCATAGACAAGATGGTAGATAAATCCTGTGACGAAGAAACGGAAAAGGCTATGCAGGAACTGATTCTGTGTCAGAAAGGTGTGAAAAACATTGATATGCTTCATACCAGACTGTTTGGGGCAAGGATTTATGTGGATATCGAAATTGCCGCAGACGGGAACATGACCCTGCGGGAAGGACATGAAATTGCCCAGCAGGTGCATGACAGAATAGAGGAAAAGTTCCCTCTGGTGAAGCACTGCATGGTGCATGTAAACCCGGTTTAAAAGGCATGAGTGAAGATTTGCGAAAATTTGGCAGTTTTCACAAGTATTTTGCTCTTGTAAATTTGAGGGCAATAATCTATAATTATTTCTATATATTTTCTCTTAGAAAACTATTCATTATAAAGAACAGGAGGACATTTCTTTGAAAAGAGAAACCGTTATTGTACTTGATTTCGGAGGACAGTATAATCAGTTAATTGCAAGACGTGTGCGCGAATGTAATGTGTACTGTGAAATCTATTCTTATAAAACAGATATTGAAAAAATTAAGGCTATTGGGCCAAAGGGAATTATTTTTACCGGGGGACCGAACAGCGTTTACCTGGAGGATTCTCCTACCTATACGAAGGAAATCTTTGAACTGGGCGTTCCGATTCTGGGAATCTGCTACGGCTCCCAGCTTATGATGCATCTGCTGGGCGGCAAAGTAGAAAAGGCTCCGGTAAGAGAATATGGAAAAATCGAAGTAACGGTGAATCAGAAGTCCAAACTTTTTGAAAACGTATCTGAAAAGACTATCTGCTGGATGAGTCACAACGATTACATCTCCCAGGCAGCGCCGGGATTTGAAATCAGTGCGCATACCTCTGACTGTCCGGTAGCAGCAGTGGAAAACGTGGAAAAAGGTCTGTATGCCACACAGTTCCATCCGGAAGTTCTGCACACCCAGGAAGGAAAGAAAATGCTTTCCAACTTTGTCTACAATGTGTGCCAGTGTTCCGGTGACTGGAAAATGGATTCTTTTGTGGAAGAGTCCATCAAAGCCATTCGTGAAAAGGTGGGCGACGGAAAAGTGCTCTGCGCCCTGTCCGGCGGTGTGGATTCTTCCGTGGCGGCTGTTATGCTGTCCAAAGCAGTCGGAAATCAGCTTACCTGCGTATTCGTAGACCACGGTCTTCTTCGTAAAAATGAGGGAGATGAGGTTGAGGCAGTCTTTGGACCGGAAGGTCACTATGATTTGAACTTTATCCGTGTCAATGCCCAGGAACGTTTCTATGAGAAATTAAAAGGCGTGGAAGAGCCGGAAAGAAAACGTAAGATTATCGGCGAAGAATTTATCCGTGTCTTTGAAGAAGAGGCAAAGAAAATCGGCGCTGTGGACTTCCTGGTACAGGGAACCATCTACCCGGACGTTGTGGAAAGCGGTGTAGGCGGTGAGTCCACTGTTATCAAATCCCACCACAACGTAGGAGGTTTGCCGGATTACGTAGACTTTAAGGAAATTATCGAGCCTCTGCGCGATTTGTTTAAAGACGAAGTCCGGAAAGCAGGTCTGGAACTGGGCATTCCGGAATATCTGGTGTTCAGACAGCCATTCCCGGGACCGGGACTTGGAATCCGTATCATCGGAGAGGTTACGGCTGAGAAAGTCAAGATGGTGCAGGAAGCAGACGCTATCTGGAGAGAAGAGATTGCAAAAGCCGGAATCGACAGAGAGATTGGCCAGTATTTCGCGGCATTGACAAATATGCGGTCTGTAGGGGTTATGGGAGACGAGAGAACCTATGACTATGCCATTGCGCTTAGAGCAGTGACGACTACCGACTTTATGACAGCAGAGAGCGCGGAGATTCCGTGGGAGGTTATTGGGAAGACCACCAGCAGGATTGTGAATGAAGTGAAGCATATTAACCGAGTTATGTATGACTGCACGGGGAAACCGCCGGCTACGATTGAATTCGAATAATATATTAGAGCCAAGAAATGCCTATTTTACGGGCTTTCTTGGCTCTTTCTATGTCCGTTGACAATCAAATGACAATACTTTTTTAATATGATTGTAAATAATTTCTTCTTATTTAGCTGGGAATTGACTCTTCCAGTCTAAATATTCTTTTTCTGTAATCTCTTCATTTCTGAATTTCTGGTACATATCAGCCCATGTTCCAATATGATCCAGCATATTTAAAGAATCATGTCCTTTGTCTTTAAACATGAGTTGTGGTACGCCGGATTCATCCCGGTAGGCGTGCAGACCATATTGATCCTCTAAAGCAAATAATGCGTGCATGACACTAACATAAGTATCAAAGTTTGGATCAGACATGGCGTATGGACTAATCTTTAATGAGTTTGCTATTTTTTCTAATTGTTCTGATGATGGAAAACGATTCCCAAGTTCATAATTTCTAATTGCCGATTCGCTCAATCCGGACATGATTGCCAATTCTTTCTGTGTATATCCTTGATCGATCCGGAATTTTCTTATTTTCTCACCTACTGTCATAAGAAAACACTCCTTTGCTGATTGTTACTTAAAAGTATAGCATAAACAGTTCAAAAATGAAATATAAAAATAAACCGTTCATTTTTGAAATTATTCTATTGACAGTACGGAAATGAAATGTTATGATGCATATACACCGTTCGATAATGAACTGAAAAAAGAAAGGAGGGATATAGATGGCTAGTAAATTATTTATATCAGCAAAAGAAGTAGCAAAAGAATTAGAAGTATCTGATTCCTATGCGTATCGTTTGATCCGTCAGTTAAATACTGAATTGGAGCAAAAAGGTTTCGTTGTTGTCAAAGGAAAAATCAGCCGTAAATATTTTGAAGAACGAGTTTACGGTATGAATGAAATGGAATAGTAGGAGGTGATGTTTTGACAGTAATTAAAAACCAAAAGTCAAATACTTACGAGGTAAGAACCTATTATAAGGACTGGACCGGCGTAAGAAAGCAGAAGACGAAAAGGGGATTTAAACGCAAATGTGATGCCCAGGAATGGGAAAGAGCGTTTAAATTAAAGGAGAATTTGAGTCTGGATATGTATTTTGAAGATTTTGTGGATCTTTATCTGAATGATATCAAATCTAGAATCAAATATAATACATGGCTGACGAAAAAGCATATTGTAGAAAAAAAGATTCTCCCATATTTTTCGAAAAAGAAGTTGCAGGAAATAAAACCTTCCGATATTCGACAGTGGCAGAACACCATGATGAACTATCGGAATAAACAAGGAGAAGGCTATTCACAGGTCTATCTAAAGACCATCCATAATCAGCTGAGTGCGATTTTGAATCATGCGGTTAATTTCTATGATTTGAAGAGCAATCCTGCACGTAAGGCAGGATCTATGGGAAAAGAAAGAACAAAAGAAATGCTTTTCTGGACAAAAGAAGAGTATATGAAGTTCATTGAAGCGGTGGCGGATAAGCCAATTTCCTTTTATGCATTTGAAATCTTATATTGGTGTGGAGTGCGTATGGGAGAGTTGTTAGCGCTGACACCGGCAGATTTTGATTTTCAGGCGTGTACGATCCGGATCAATAAATCTTATCAAAGATTAGGGGGGAAGGATATTATTACGGATCCTAAGACTGCAAAGAGTAATCGCATGATTACCATGCCGGAGTTTTTAAGTGAGGAATTAGAATCGTATATAGGAATGCTGTATGGTTTAAATGAAAATGACAGGATATTCCAAATTTCAAAAAGCTATCTTCATCATGAAATGGATCGTGGTGTGAAGTTGTCAGGGGTGAAGAGAATACGAATCCATGATTTACGACATTCGCATGTGTCATTGTTGATTAATATGGGATATTCTGCGGTGGCAATTGGAGAAAGGGTAGGACATGAAAGTGTGGAGATCACATATCGATATGCACATTTGTTCCCGACAATTCAAACAGAGATGGCGGAAAATCTAAATCAGGAAAGAGAGGAATATCTGGATGAGTGAAAAAAATATGGACAGCAAGAACCGGTGGCGTAATGTAACCATACTGTGGTTGGTCTACACAGAATTAGTCAACATCATAGACCAATATATATTAAAGGAACAGCACAAATTAGTCAGGTTGATGATGAACTAAATGTACTTTCGACTAGTGTTATAAAGAGCGAAAAGAATGTATTACTAAGGGCAAATAATGAGCCACAAATACAATCATATTTTTTTGACGATCAGCTGCTGAATAATGTTAATCCACCAGAATCTTTTTTTAGAGCTGTAAGTTTACATAATAGCGCATTGGACAGTAAAGAAGCAACCAATCAATTGTTAGATTTGTGGACTGCGGTGGAAACTTTGGTTGGCTTCAGAGCAGGTGATGAAGATAAAATAAATGTTATTTGTAATATTTTGACAAGTATCTTGAATAGATCATATATGTATAATCAAATGGAACAATTATGTAAGGATATATTAGTTGTATTGGGCAAACGAGGACAAGAGTTTATTGATAAAATAGAAGAAAACGAACAAGATCCTGTGAAATTAGCACTGGTATTGGGAGTAAAAGCGCAAGAGGAGAGTTATAATGAATTAAAGAATATGTTAGAGGAATATCCAATTTTACAATATCGTATGGAATTATTTTCCAAACATATATTTTGCAATTCAAAAACGGTTTTTGAAGAATTAATGAGACATAAAGAAAAACTAAAATGGCAAATTATGAGAATATATCGTAATAGAAATATGATTGTTCATAATGGAGAGCATATGCCTTATTTGGAAATTGTTTTGGGAAATTTACATTATTATGTAGATGCCATGTTTGATGTTTTAATTGAATATTATCATATGGGAATTGCTAATAACAGGATTATATTTTATGATATTGAAAAAGAAGAAATATTATATTGGGAGAATTTGGGGTTGGATGAAAAAGGAAAAAAGGTGGAAGAAAAAGAAATAACACAAGAAAATTATAAAAAGTTATTGTTTAATGAATATGAAGGGAATTCAGTAAAGAATGTTGTAAAACAAGCAATAAACGAGATAAAAAATAAAAAAAATGAAAAAGAAGAATGATAACACCATGATAACAAAATTCCCAAAAAACACGCGGACACAACGGAAAATCCGGATTTTTCCCCACAAATCACACGAAAAATCACCATTCGCATACTGCAATACGCCGGTCTGATAACGTGAAGGTGGACGTACATTAGGTTCAGATAGAGTTGCCATAATTATCGAGTAATTGTTGATTTATGATTCAAACTATTTGAATTTGTACTAAGGCAAATTTCTGAGCTTTTTTGATGAATGAAAATTGAAGTATAATGGAAAGATTAGAGGATAAAAAGTGATTGTCGGGAGATGAATTTTGAGAGGTGCAGTATAAGTTGCTGACAATAAAATGACAATACAATCAGATAAAAACATAGCGAATACATGCAAAACAGTTCGAAAACGAACTGTTTTAAAACTAAAACACTGAGGAAGCACCATAAAGCAAATAGAACTTTGCGAATTCGAATAACGGACAGAACCCCGGAAATGCTGATATAATGGGCATTTCCGGGGTTGTTTTATGTCCTTTGGATCTAAAATGGATCTAATTTTTTCAGTGTGTAGCTTGACAAAAAATAGTGGTGTGGGTATTCCAAGGCACACTCCACTATCCTGACAAGGGCAAAGTTGGATAACCTGAAAAAAGAATAGAAACATGAAAAGAACGACCTTAGACAAGGCAGAAAAGCCTTTGTCAGGTCGTTCTTTTCATGTTCAGAGAAATTTCAGGAAAAGTAGAAGAAACCTCATAAACAGTAAGCGTCAAATATTCCTGCGGATTTCCTAATCCTCAAGTTTCACCTATAATTGTAGTCGAT
>NZ_JAAITA010000033.1 GCF_013304445.1 Blautia hansenii | reverse complement strand
TAATAATCAGCAAGGATGATTATAGGTTCTGTGGATAAAACTGCGGAAACTCAAGTGGAATTATTTGTTGTGCTGACAGGCGGAAAGTGATACAATAATCCATAGCAGTGTTAAAAATGGATAGATTTTAGGAGTATGACACATGAATGTATTTGAAAAAATGTTTGGAACACATAGCGAGAGGGAATTAAAGCGCATTACCTCCATTGTGGATAAAATTGAATCTCTTCGTTCCGATATGCAGGCGTTAAGTGATGAAGAACTGCGGGGCAAGACAAAAGAGTATAAGAACAGGCTGCAGGAAGGGGCAACCTTAGATGACCTTCTTCCGGAAGCATTTGCAACGGTAAGAGAGGCGGCCAAGCGCGTGCTGGGTATGGAACATTATCGGGTGCAGCTTATCGGTGGCATCATTCTTCATCAGGGGCGTATTGCAGAAATGCGTACCGGTGAAGGAAAAACTCTGGTATCCACCCTGCCGGCATACTTAAATGCCCTGGAAGGAAAGGGTGTTCACGTCGTTACCGTCAATGACTATCTGGCTCATCGTGATGCAGAATGGATGGGAAAGGTTCATGAATTTCTGGGGTTGACCGTTGGTGTGGTCTTAAACGATATGAAAAACGACGAAAGACGTGCCCAGTATGCATGCGATATTACTTATGTAACCAACAACGAGCTGGGATTTGATTATCTGCGTGACAACATGGTTATTTATAAGGAACAGCTGGTGCAGAGAGAATTAAACTATGCCATCATCGATGAGGTGGACTCTGTACTGATTGACGAAGCCCGTACACCGCTTATTATTTCCGGACAGAGCGGCAAATCCACGAAGCTTTATGAAGTCTGCGATATTTTGGCAAAGCAGTTGGAGCGTGGAGAAGCCAGTGGGGAAATGACAAAGATGACCGCTATTATGGGTGAGGAGATTATCGAGACCGGAGACTTTATTGTCAATGAAAAGGACAAGATTGTAAACCTCACCGAAGAGGGTGTGAAAAAGGTTGAGAAGTTTTTTAACATTGAAAACCTGGCAGACCCGGAAAACCTGGAAATCCAGCACAATGTGATTCTGGCTCTTCGTGCTCATAATCTGATGTTCCGTGACCAGGATTATGTAGTAAAGGATGACGAGGTTCTCATTGTCGATGAGTTTACCGGACGTATTATGCCGGGAAGACGTTATTCCGACGGTCTGCACCAGGCCATTGAGGCGAAAGAGCATGTGAAGGTAAGGCGAGAGAGTAAGACACTGGCGACGATTACCTTCCAGAACTTCTTTAACAAATATAACAAAAAATCCGGTATGACCGGTACCGCGCTTACCGAAGAAAAGGAATTCCGGGATATTTACGGTATGGACGTTATTGAAATTCCAACCAATAAACCGGTAGCCCGTGTGGATTTAGAAGACGCGGTTTACATGACAAAGAAAGAAAAATTCCGTGCAGTAGTAGAGGCTGTTAAGGAAGCGCATGCAAAACAGCAGCCGGTACTGGTAGGTACCATTACCATCGAAACTTCTGAACTTTTAAGTCGTATGCTCACCCGTGAAGGTATTAAGCATCAGGTATTGAATGCGAAATTCCATGAGCAGGAGGCAGAAATCGTGGCACATGCCGGAGAAGCCGGAAATGTTACCATTGCCACCAACATGGCAGGACGTGGTACAGATATTAAGCTGGATGATGTGTCAAAAGAAGTCGGTGGTCTGAAAATCATCGGTACAGAGCGCCACGAATCCAGACGTATTGATAATCAGCTGCGCGGCCGTTCCGGACGTCAGGGGGACCCGGGCGAATCCCGTTTCTACATTTCTCTGGAAGACGATTTGATGCGTCTGTTCGGCTCTGAGAAGCTGATGGGCATGTTTACCTCTCTGGGGGTTGCCGAGAATGAGCAGATTGAGCATAAGATGCTCACCAGCGCCATTGAAAAGGCACAAAGAAAGATAGAGGGAAATAACTATGGTATTCGTAAGAACCTGCTGGAGTATGACCAGGTAAATAATGAACAGAGAGAGATTATCTACAAAGAAAGACGTATGGTTCTGGATGGCATGAACATGAGGGATTCAATCTATAAGATGATTACGGAAACGGTTGAGCATGCGGTAGATATGTGTCTGTCAGACGATGTAGAGCAGGAAGAATGGGATTTTAATGAAATTAACACCGTGCTGCTGCCGACCATTCCTTTAAAACCTCTTTCTTTAGAACGGGTAGAAGGAATGAAGAAGAATCAGGTAAAACAGTCCTTAAAGGAAGAGGCTGTGAAGCTGTACGAGGAGAAAGAAGCGGAATTCCCGGAAGCAGAGCAGCTGCGGGAATTAGAGCGAGTGATTCTTTTAAAAGTTATTGACCAGAAGTGGATGGACCACATTGATGATATGGACCAGCTTCGTCAGGGTATCGGCCTGCAGGCCTATGGACAGAGAGACCCCAAGGTGGAATACAAAATGCAGGCTTATGAAATGTTTGACAGCATGATTGCAGCGATTCAGGAGACAACACTGAGACTGCTGTACCATGTCCGCCTGGAACAGAAGGTAGAAAGAGAGCAGGTGGCACAGGTTACGGGAACAAACAAGGATGAGTCAGGACCGAAGAAGCCGGTACAGCGGGTAGAAAAGAAAGTATACCCCAATGACCCATGCCCATGCGGCAGCGGAAAGAAATACAAACAGTGCTGCGGCAGAAAACCAATCTGATAGAAGCTTAGGCAGATAAGACTGCTGTAGATATAGGAAACTGTAGCTGCAGCAGTTTCGTTGTTTCTGCCGGAAAAAGGAGGAATTCTTGTGGGACAGACGGTGGATTTTACAATGGAGAGGGAAGGACTGGTCAAGCCGGGAGACCGGGTAGAACTGAAAGAAGACCAGGCTTCGACAATGGCGGGACTGATGTATTATTACACGATTAAACCCGCCGTGGCCATGTCCAGCAATCTGAAAAAAAGGCTGCCAAGGCTTACAGGAACTGTGACAAAGGTAGAGCCCCAGGTGAGTATTTATATGGTAACCGTGGAAGTAGATGAAGAGGAATAATCAGGAGGAATGACTGTGGTTGAATTAGATGCATTTAAATCAGAACTGAATACGTATACAGAGCCTTTGAAGGAGGTGAGGGATTCTCTGGATTTGGAGAATAAAGAGAAAAGAGTGGAAGAACTGGAGAGGGAAATGGAAGCTCCAGGCTTTTGGGACAATGCAGAGCGTTCCCAGAAAATGATGAAGGAATTAAGCGCTTTAAAAGGCGATATGGAAATCTATCACAAGCTGAAAAATCAGAAAGAAGAGATTGAGCTGATGATAGAAATGGGATACGAAGAAAATGACGAGTCTGTGATTCCGGACATCGAAGAGATGATGGAAGAGTTTAAAACAGATTTTGACCATATCCGTATCAAAACGCTGCTTTCCGGAGAGTACGACAGGGACAATGCCATTGTAACCCTTCATGCAGGTGCCGGCGGAACGGAGTCCTGTGACTGGGCGAGCATGCTCTACCGCATGTATTTAAGATGGGCAGACCGGCAGGGCTTTACCACAGAGGTGCTGGACTATCTGGATGGTGATGAAGCGGGGATTAAGTCGGTGACGTTCCAGGTAAACGGAGAGAATGCTTACGGATATCTGAAATCTGAAAAGGGAGTGCACCGCCTTGTGCGTATTTCCCCTTTCAATGCGGCAGGCAAACGCCAGACCTCCTTTGTGTCCTGCGATGTCATGCCGGATATTGAGGCGGATGTGGATATTGAAATCAATCAGGACGATTTGAAGATTGATACTTACCGCTCCAGCGGCGCCGGCGGACAGCATATTAACAAAACTTCTTCTGCCGTGCGTATTACCCACCTCCCTACCGGAATTGTGGTGCAGTGCCAGAATGAGCGCTCTCAGTTCCAGAATAAAGATAAGGCCATGCAGATGTTAAAGGCAAAGCTCTATCTTTTGAAACAGCAGGAAAACGAGAAAAAACTGTCCGGTATCCAGGGAGAACTGACCGAAATTGGCTGGGGAAACCAGATTCGTTCCTATGTTATGCAGCCTTATACTATGGTAAAAGACCATCGTACCAATGAAGAATCCGGCAATGTAGACGCAGTGATGAATGGAAATATTGACAACTTTATCAATGCGTACCTGAAATGGGTTGCATTGGGAAAAAAGGAAAAATAGTTGCTTCATGGGGAAAAATGTGGTAATATCTGTTGGAGACGCACAAATGTATTTTGTAAAAGAACAAAGGGGAGAAAATGGAAGACAATCGAAGATATTTTGTGGTAACAGAAAAAGCCGTGCCGGATGTTCTTCTGAAAGTGGTTGAGGCAAAACGACTTCTGGAGGTACAGAAATCCGCGACTGTGCAGGACGCGGTGGAAGCAGTGGGAATCAGCAGAAGTTCCTTTTACAAGTATAAAGACGACATTTTTCCTTTTAAAGAAAAGACGAAGGGACGGAATATTACCTTTATTATTCAGATGGATGATGAACCGGGACTTCTTTCTGCAGTGCTGAAAATGATTGCAAGGTTTCACGGCAATATTTTAACTATCCACCAGAGTATACCTATGAACGGCGTAGCCAGTCTGACTCTGAGTGTGGCGATTTCTGCGGCGCAGGGGGATGCGGCCGCTATGGTGGAACATATTCAGCAGATAGAAGGCGTTCATTATCTGAAGATACTGGGCAGAGAATAGACAGAAGGAGAATGAGATGATTCAGACAGCAGTGTTAGGTTACGGAACTGTAGGTTCCGGTGTGGTAGAAGTGTTAGAAACAAACAGAGAGAGTATTGAGAAAAGAGCCGGAGAAGCTATTGGTATTAAATATGTGCTGGATTTGCGGGAATTTCCGGGAAGTTCCATAGAGGATATTCTGGTGCATGATTATGAAGTGATTGTAAATGACCCGGAGGTACAGATTATTGCAGAGGTTATGGGGGGAATTGAGCCTGCTTATACCTTTACAAAACGTGCTCTGGAAGCGGGGAAAAGTGTGTGTACCTCTAATAAAGAACTGGTTGCAGAGCATGGGCTGGAGCTTATGAAACTGGCAAAGAAGCATAAAGTAAACTATATGTTTGAGGCCAGCTGCGGCGGTGGAATCCCCATTATCCGCGCGTTGAATTCTTCTTTGACAGCGGATGAAATCGACCAGATTTCCGGTATTTTAAACGGCACAACCAATTTCATTCTTACGGAAATGGCAGAGAGCGGCGCTGACTTTGACCAGGTGTTGAAGGACGCCCAGAACAAAGGCTATGCAGAGCGCAATCCGGAAGCAGATGTGGAGGGTTATGACGCCTGCAGAAAAATTGCTATTTTGTCCTCTCTGGCATACGGCGCTCATGTGGATTATCGGGATGTCTATACGGAAGGAATTACAAAAATTACAGCCGAAGACATGAAATATGCAAAAATGCTGGGCATGAGCATTAAGCTGCTGGCAGACAGCAAAAGAGAGGGAGAGCGTTTTTCAGCCATGGTATGCCCGACCATGGTAGGCAAAGGCAGTCCGCTTTACAGTGTCAATGGTGTCTTTAATGCAGTATTTGTACATGGGAATATGCTGGGAGACGCAATGTTTTACGGCAGCGGCGCAGGAAAGCTGCCAACAGCCAGTGCTGTAGCGGGAGACATTGTAGACTGTGCCAAACATCTTGGAAAAACAGTTATGATGAACTGGAGCAGCAAGGAACTGGAACGGGTGGATATTAAAGAAGTAAAGCATGCGTTCTTTGTTCGCATAAAGGGAAAAATGGAAGAGCGGCTCAATCAGGTGAAAGCAGTTTTTTCAAATCCGCAGACCGTATCCGTTCCGGGGCTGGAAGAGGAGTTTGGTTTTGTGACGGAATGTATCAGTGAAGAAGACTTTGCAAAAAAGGCAGAAGGACTGGAAGGAATCATAAGCAGAATTCGTATCAGAGCATAGGAGTGGGAAGATGAAGTACATTGTGGTATTAGGTGATGGAATGGCAGACAGACCCATAGATGCATTAGGGGGAAAAACCCCTCTTGCGGCAGCAGAGACACCGGCCATGGACAGTCTGGCAAGAAAAAGTGAAATTGGCATGGTAAAGACTGTGCCGGAGGGCATGAGCCCGGGAAGCGATACAGCAAACCTGTCTGTGCTGGGGTATGACCCAAAAGTTTACTACTCCGGGCGCTCGCCTCTGGAAGCGCTGAATATCGGTGTCCGGATGGAGCAGGGAGATATTGCCATCCGTGCTAATCTGGTTACCCTTTCTGAGGAAGAGGAGACTTATGAGGAGAAGCATATTTTAGACCACAGTGCAGATGAAATTTCCACGGAGGAAGCGGAGGTGCTTTTGCAGGCGGTAAAGAAGGAACTGGAAAATGGAATGTTTCAGTTTTATACGGGAACCAGCTATCGGCACTGCCTTATCTGGAAAAAGGGCATGGTAGTACCACTGACACCGCCGCACGATATTCGCGGAAAAAAAATCGGGGAGTATCTTACAGATGAAGCACTGCTTCTTGCCATGCAGAAGAAAAGCTATGAAATTTTAAAGAACCACCCTGTTAATTTAGAAAGAAAGAAAAAGGGCTTGAATCCGGCCAACAGCCTGTGGTTTTGGGGCGCAGGAACAAAGCCTGCTTTGTCTTCTTTTGAAGAGAAGTTTCACAAAAAGGGTGTGATGATTTCCGCAGTGGATTTGCTGAAAGGAATTGCTGTGGGAACGGAAATGGGAAATATTGCGGTAGAAGGCGCAAACGGCGGTCTGCATACCAACTATGAGGGAAAAGCAGCTGCGGCTGTTTCGGCACTTTTAAAGGACGGCTATGATTTTGCCTATATTCATGTAGAGGCGCCGGATGAAATGGGACATCAGGGCAGCCTGGAGAAGAAACTGCAGGCTATTGAATACCTGGATACACGGGTGATTCAGAGAGTCAAGGACAGTATGGAGGAATCGGGAGAGGCGTACCGGATGCTGATTTTACCGGATCATCCGACTCCGGTCAGTGTTAAGACCCATACGGCAGACCCGGTACCATATCTGCTGTACGACAGCAGAAAACAGGAGGAACGGGACTGCGTATACAATGAAGCAGAGGCTTTGCGTCAGGGAAATCTGATACAAGAGGGCTATCGGCTGATTGAAAAATTATTTGAAGAATAGAGAAAAAAGAAACCGAAACATACACTTTGCAGTGGTGTTTTCGGTTTCTTTTTCTTTGTTAAAACGGATTGTTTATAAAGGAGTCAGGCGTTTCCTTTGGAGCCGCTTTTGGAGCGTCAAGTTCTCCGGCGACATCCATGTAGAAGTAGGCCATGGTAGTCTGCATATACGGTATCAGCCACAACATTCCAATGTAGCAGGTAAAGACAGAGGCCAGATACAGAGGCAGAAAGCTGAACTGAATGTAGAGATATCGTCCTTTATTGCCCTTCATCAGACATAAACTTTCCTTTAAAGCTGCTATAGCCCCCATGTCGGGATTATCCAGCAGCAGATAATTGGCCAGACCGAAGAAAGTGCTCACAATCAGGTTTACCAGAGCCTGTATAAGCAGTGTCAACATAGAGAAAACCATAGAGGTTTCTATATCAGAGGTAGTATAGCTTAAAATATCCAGAGGCAGACCAAAGAGAATTTGCACCAGTAAAAACAGCAGATTGACTACTAAAAACCGGTCCGGATTGTGGGAAAACACATAGAACAGGTTGCTGATGGTATAAGGCTGTCTGCGGTTCATATTCAGAAGCATTTTTCCATAGCCTGCATTGCACAGAGCAATCAACAGAGAAAGCATATAAAGCAGTATCTGGTTGGTAATCATGCTTGTTATGCTGGAGGTGTCCAGAAAGGCGGTGACAAGCATGGAAAAAAGTATAACCAGAACAACGATAATCAGGTTTGCCAATATGGGGAGTCCGAAATTTCCGTTGAGGGATTCCCGCGCAAGCGTTTTCAAATTCGCAGATGAGCGTTTCATAAATAATCTCCAATCTTTTCTGTAGTTCGTGGTATAATAACTGCACATGGTAATTATAGCATAATCATGGGAGGTTACAAGAGGATAATGAAGAAGAAAGACAGGAATTTTCAACAGGAGAGGGGATTGTATACAGGCGGATGGATTTTGCTGGCTCTGGCGGTGCTTCTGATGGCGGCAGAGAAGGGGCTCCACCTGTCCTGGCAGAGTTTTCCCTGCCTTTTTCATAAATGGACAGGGTATTACTGTCCCGGCTGCGGCGGAACCCGGGCAGTAAAAGCGCTGCTTCGGGGGCATATTGGGCAGTCGTTTCTGTATCATCCGGTGGTATTGTACGGGGCAGTCTTGTATGCCTGGTTTATGATTTCTCATACCATAGAATATCTGACAAAAGGACGGTGGCACACGGGTATGAGGTATACGGATAAGTATTTGTATGTGGGACTCGGCATGATTGTGGTGCAGTGGGTACTGAAAAATGTAATAAAACTGGTTTGGGGTGTGGGGATTGGTTGAAATTTTTCAGAAGCTGCATTATACTGAGAACAAGAAAGATTAGGTAGGGTAGGAGGTATTCTATGAAAAAAGCAGGGATATGGGCAGCAGTATTATTCGTGGTCATGCTTATGACAGCGGGGTGCGGGGCAAAAAATCAAAAAGAGGAAACAGCGCATTTGAACCGTGTTATGGAAAACATTTTTAAAAGTACGGATGAAAAAGAGTATCAGCAGTCTGAAGAAAGTACGGAAGTTCCTGCCTGGGTAGAAGAACGCTTTCAGGCACATATGACAGCAAATGGATATGCAGTTCTCACATCTACAGCTGTCTATAACATGGCAGTTTTGTCTTATCAGAACGAGAAAACCATGCAGATAGAGGATTTGTCCATAGAGAAAAAGGACAACTACTATGACCTGAACTGGAAAGTTTCCGTAAAAGATGATGAGGGAAAGACAGAGAGTCTTCCTATGGAAGGCAGCGCACAGTTAGATGAGGAAGGGCTGGTAAATTCTTTCAATATTATAAATTTGTCTGAACTTCAGAAAGTCATAGAATCCTGAACAAGAAAAAGCGTTATCGGGGGAAGATAGTTCCGCTGATAACGCTTTTTTTTAAATACTGAAATATTAAATCACGTCGCTTCCGGTATCCGGCTGTGGCTGGTAAAAATCAGGAAGGTCTCCGTCATAGAAATCATAGCCGCCGTCGTCATTGAAGTAATCGTCGTAATTGTCATAATTGTCATATCCATTAGGAGTATCGTAACTGTCTGTATCCGGATAAGGCAAGAAATCTTCTCCATACATATATTTGTAAATAAAGTTGTATAAATCTGCCTCGGTAACGTTGTCCGAGGTAATGAGATGATAATATTCCTGCAGAAAGCTTTGGCCTTTATCGGAGACCAGGAAAAAGGTGCATATAAATATTACCAGAGCAGTAAAAATCGTCAGGCAGCTTACGCAGATAGCCATACCCGCCTTTGCATTTCCGGGACGTCTGTGTTCTCCTTTGGACAGACAGGAAAAAAGAATGCCCAGCCCCGAAAAGACAAAAACCATAGGGAAAAAGCAGCATATAGAAAGGATAGACAAAATTCCCATGACCAGAGAAAGCGTGGCAAAAGTAGCGTTTCCCTGATAAACAGAAGAATTCGGTGCAGATTCCGGTTCATAGACCGGAGGTGGGGTGTATGGCCGGTAATTTTGTCCTTCGTAAGGGTTTTCCATAAGTGTAAGACCTCATTTCTTTCAAAATAATATAAAGATTATTACATATTCTATCATGTATTATAGGGGGTGGCAATAGAAAACAGCACAGAGAAAATGAATTTCTTGACAAATTCCTTTCACATTGATAAGGTTGTAAGGTAGTAAAAGAAAGCTGAGGCGGAAAGGACAGATTTATGGATATTATACAGATAATAACGCAGGAATTGCAAGTGGAAAAATGGCAGGTGGAAGCTGCCGTTTCATTAATAGATGAGGGAAATACCATACCGTTTATTTCCCGTTACCGTAAAGAGGCTACCGGTGCATTAAATGATGAACAGCTGCGAAATCTCTTTGAACGGCTTACTTATCTGCGCAATCTGGAAGACAAGAAAAAACAGGTGCTTTCCAGCATTGAAGAGCAGGGAAAACTCACAGAAGAACTGAAAAAACAGATTACAGAAGCCCAGACACTGGTTGTGGTAGAGGATTTGTACCGTCCGTACCGGCCAAAGAGAAGAACAAGAGCTACCATTGCAAAAGAAAAAGGACTGGAACCTTTGGCCAACATCATTCTGCTGCAGATGACAGATAAGAGCCTGGAAGAAGCAGCAGAGGCTTTTGTATCCGAAGAAAAAGAAGTAAAAAATGTAAAAGAAGCGCTGGCAGGCGCCAAA
This sequence comes from Blautia hansenii, assembly GCF_013304445.1. GTDB lineage: Bacteria > Bacillota > Clostridia > Lachnospirales > Lachnospiraceae > Blautia. The sequence continues at coordinate 11,621 of NZ_JAAITA010000033.1, read as the reverse complement.
GACATTGTGGCAGAGAGTATTTCTGATGAAGCGGATTACCGTATCCGGATTCGTGAGATGACAGCCAAAAAAGGAACGCTGGTTTCAGCAGCAAAGAAACCGGAAGAATCCACCGTTTACGATATGTATTATGAATACGAAGAACCGGTATCCAAGGTGGCAGGACACAGGGTACTGGCTATTAACCGCGGAGAAAAAGAAAAGATTCTGACCGTGAAAATTTCCGCGCCGGAAGAAGACATTCTCCGCTATCTGGAAAAACAGGTCATCACAAAAGACAATGCACAGACCACTCCTGTTTTAAAGGAGGTAGTGGAGGATTGCTACCGCCGTCTCATTGCGCCTGCCATTGAAAGAGAAATCCGCAATGATTTGACAGAAAAGGCAGAAGACGGCGCCATCAAGGTGTTTAAGAAAAATCTGGAACAGCTTCTGATGCAGCCCCCAATCGTAGGTCAGGTGGTACTGGGCTGGGACCCGGCTTTTCGTACCGGCTGTAAGCTGGCTGTGGTAGACGCCACAGGAAAAGTGCTGGATACGGCTGTGATTTATCCCACAGCGCCTACGACTCCGGCGAAAATCGCTGCGGCAAAAGAAACCTTAAAGGCTATGATTGAGAAATATAACATTACGCTGTTTTCTGTGGGAAACGGAACAGCCAGCCGGGAGTCTGAGCAGATTATTGTGGAACTGCTCAAGGAAATTCCTCAGAAAGTGCAGTATGTCATTACCAATGAAGCGGGGGCTTCGGTGTATTCTGCCAGCAAGCTTGCCACAGAAGAATTTCCGAACTTTGACGTGGGACAGAGAAGTGCGGCGTCTATTGCCAGAAGACTGCAGGACCCTCTGGCCGAACTGGTAAAAATTGACCCGAAATCCATTGGTGTGGGACAGTATCAGCACGATATGAACCAGAAAAAGCTGGGAGAAGCCCTGTCCGGTGTGGTAGAAGACTGTGTAAATAAAGTTGGCGTGGACTTAAACACTGCGTCTGTTTCCCTTCTGGAATATGTGTCGGGTATCAGCAAAGCCATTGCAAAAAATATCGTAATTTACAGAGAAGAAAACGGCCAGTTTACCGATAGAAAAGAACTCTTAAAGGTGGCAAAATTAGGGCCGAAAGCCTTTGAACAGTGTGCCGGTTTCCTGCGCATCCGGGGCGGAAAAAATCCTCTGGACGCTACCAGCGTACATCCGGAAAGCTACGCAGCGGCAGAAAAATTCCTGGAAAGCATGGGGATGAAGCCGGAAGATATTTTTGGCGGTCATGGCGTGTATTTTGTCAAAGATTATGCAAAAACCGCTGAAAAGCTGGGTATCGGCGAAATTACCCTGCGGGATATGGTAAAAGAACTGACCAAGCCGGGACGCGACCCGCGTGAAGAGATGCCGAAGCCGATTCTGCGTACAGACGTATTAGATATGAAAGATTTAAAAGAGGGTATGGTGTTAAAGGGAACCGTCCGGAATGTGATTGATTTCGGCGCTTTTGTGGACATCGGCGTCCATCAGGACGGGCTGGTGCATATTTCCCAGATGACAGAGCGTTACATTAAGCATCCGCTGGAAGCAGTCAGCGTAGGTGATGTGGTAGACGTAAAAGTTCTGGGCGTAGATATGAAGAAAAAGAGAATTTCCCTTACCATGAAAGGAATTCAGTAAAGAAAGGCGGGTTTATCATGAATGTGAATCAGGAAAGAATCAAAATGCTGCAGCAGGAAATGAAGGCAGCGGGCATGGATATGTATCTGGTGCCCACTGCAGATTTCCATCAGTCAGAATATGTGGGTACTTATTTTAAAGTTCGGGCCTGGCTCTCCGGTTTCTCCGGTTCTGCGGGAACTCTGCTGGTGACAGCGGACGGCGCATATCTGTGGACAGACGGAAGATACTTTATCCAGGCAGCAAAGCAGCTGGAAGGCACAGGCGTTGCGCTGATGAAAATGGGAGAAGAGGGTGTTCCCACAGTAGAAGAATTTCTGGAAGAACATTTGCCGGAGAATGGCTGTCTTGGCTGTGACGGAAGAACCATTCATGTGGCAGAGGGCAAAGAGTTTGAAGCGCTTCTGGCGAAGAAAAACGGCACTTTAAAATGCGGTGAGGACCTGGGCGGTAAAATCTGGACAGACCGTCCGCAGATGTCCAAAGAACCGGTTTATCTGCTGGATGTAAAATATGCAGGACAGCGCAGAGAAGAAAAAATAGCGGCTGTCCGTGAAGAAATGAAAAAAGAGGGAACCAATACCCATATCATCTGCAGTATGGATGATATTGTATGGCTTTTGAATATCCGCGGCAATGATATTGTGTACAATCCAGTGGTACTTTCCTATGTCATGATAACCATGGATAAGGTATACTTCTATGTACAGGAAGAGGCTGTTTCCGGAGAAGTACGGGCAGAATTAGAAAAAGCGGGAGTAGAACTGCACCCATATTTTGAAATTTATGATGCAGTAAAAACATTGAAGGATTCCGACAAAGTGCTGGTGGAGGACATCTGTACCAACTATACCCTGTACAAGTCTATTCCGGAGCACACAGAAGTAGTGTTTGCTCCCAATCCGGCGGCTGTTATGAAGGGGAATAAAAATCAGACAGAAATGGAGAATATCCGTATTGCCCATATCAAGGACGCAAAAGCTATGTGCCGTTTCATTTACTGGCTGAAGCAAAATGTGGGAAGCGGAGAAGTCACAGAATACAGTGCAGCCGAAAAAAGTCTGGAACTCAGAAAAGAAGACCCGGACTGCCTGGACTTGAGTTTTGAAACTATCTGTGCCTATGGACCAAACGCTGCTATGTGTCATTACGCGCCTACAGAAACGGAATTTGCAAAAGTAGAGCCAAAGGGATTTTTCCTGATTGATTCCGGCGGACAGTACTGGCAGGGAACTACAGATATTACCAGAACCATTGCCGTAGGGGAACTGACACAGCAGCAGAAAGAACATTTCACTCTGGTGCTGCAGGGACATATCCGTCTGGCTATGGCAAAATTCCAGTACGGTTGCAGCGGCGCCAATCTGGACGCTCTGGTAAGGGGACCGCTCTGGGAAAGAGGGCTGGACTTTAATCATGGAACCGGACACGGCGTTGGATATCTTCTGAATGTGCACGAAGGTCCTCAGAATATCAACTGGAGAGTGCGCGCAAACGGAAGACGCGGCAACACCACACCATTAGAGGAAGGCATGCTTACTTCCAATGAGCCGGGACTGTATCTGGAAGGAAAATACGGTATTCGTACCGAAAACCTCCTTCTGTGCAAAAAAGCAGAGAAAAATGGATATGGACAGTTCATGGAATTTGAAAACGTAACCTGGGTTCCTTACGAAAGAGAAGCTATTCTTCCGGAGATGCTGACAAAAGCAGAACGGCAGTGGTTAAATGCATATCATAAAAAGGTTTATGAAATCGTTGGCCCCATGCTGGAGGAAGAGGAACGTACATGGCTTCTGGAGGCCACAGCAGAAATTTAAAGCGGCAGCATGGAAAAAACAGTTGCAAGATATGGATACAAGGTATATAATGCATAGTAAATAAAAGAAAATTCTTCGGGGCGGGGTGCAATTCCCCACCGGCGGTAAAAGTCCGCGACCCGTATTTTACGGCTGAACCGGTGTGATTCCGGTACCGACAGTATAGTCTGGATGAGAGAAGAAGGTTATGATTTTGTACGACTTTCAAAGAGAGGAGCCCCCAAAAGGTGCGGTTGCCTCTCTTTTTTTGAAGTTTCAAAAATCATAGAAGAAGAATTTCCTTTTATGAAAAATCATTCATGAAAAGGAGAAATGAAACATGAGTCAGGAAGCAGTTGTAAACAAGAGAATCCAGGGAACACAAAACAGGTCAAAATTAAGAACTACCATACAGATAGCCATGCTTGGGGCTGTGGCTACGGTTCTGATGATGTTTGAATTTCCGCTGCCGTTTATTGCACCGCCTTTTGTGCAGATGGATTTTTCGGAGATTCCGGTAGTAGTGGGAACCTTTGCCATGGGGCCTCTGGCAGGTATTATCATTGAACTTCTGAAAAACCTGCTTCACATTGTCACTCACGGTACTACCACAGCAGGGGTGGGAGAATTGTCAAATTTCCTAATCGGCTGCTCCTTTGCAGTGCCGGCAGGTCTGTTTTATAAACGCAGAAAAACAGCGAAAAACGCACTGATTGGAATGTCTGTGGGAACTGTGACCATGGCAGCTGTGGGATGTCTCTCCAATGCCTTTGTGATGTTTCCCCTGTATAGTGTGGCAATGGGAATCCCTGTGGACAGCTTTATTGCCATGGGAACGAAAATTAACCCGGCTATCAACAATATGGTGACTTTTGTTCTGCTGTCCATGGTTCCTTTTAATCTCATAAAAGGTGTGATGATTTCAGGGATTACCATGCTTTCCTACAAGCGTCTGAAGGTTCTGCTGAAAGGAGAATAAAGTGGCGAAAATCACAGGAATTACCCGTAAGACAGCAAATCCCTTTGTCAATCTTTACGAGTTGGACAGGGAGAGCAAGACCGGGAAAAAGGGAAAATATTATGTGGCTTCCAGAGCAAAAGAAGAAAGAGAACTAAAGCTGAAAAGCCATACGCTGCATCCGGATGGCGTGGTCATCTACAGTCTGTACGGTGAAGCGCAGGATAAAGTGGTACTGATACGCCAGTACCGATACAGCATTGATGATTATGTCTATGAATTTCCGGCAGGTTTGGTGGAAAGAGGAGAGGATTACCGGGAAACCGCAGTTCGGGAGATGAAAGAAGAGACAGGGCTTACGTTTGTCCCTGCTTCTGTTTCCGAGGCATATGAAAAACCGGCTTTTACCACCATTGGTCTGACTGACGAATGCTGCGCCACTGTGTTCGGCATAGCATCGGGTGAAATTTCAGGAGACTATCAGGAGGACACAGAGGAAATAGAAGTTGTCCTGGCAGACCGGGAAGAGGCAAAACGGATTTTAAGAGAAGAAAATACAGCGATAATGTGTTCTTACATGCTGATGCATTTTATACATGATGAAGAACCGTTCGGATTTCTGAAAGAATTGTAAAAATTTCAGATAATTGGTTTCCAGTTCCGAAACATGTGGTATAATGATTGCATATAGTGCAATCCAAGCCACTAGAACACACCGGCTGGGAATGGATTGCCCATATGTGCAGAAATTATATGCATATATGGGCAGTTTACGTTTACGGAAATTTGCAATGTCAGGAGTCTTGAAAATGAAATGGAAAAAATATGCGAAAAGTATTTTGGTATTTATGATAACCATTGCAGCAATGGCGGCAGGGATTTTTATAGGAATTAAATTTCTGAGATTTTTTATGCCCTTTGTCATTGGCTGGTGTATTGCTCTGATTGCCAATCCGCTGGTGCGTATGCTGGAGCGGCGGCTTAAAGTTGCCCGAAAGCATACGTCCATGCTGTTGATTATTGCGGTTTTGGCGGGAATTGTGTGCGGCATTTATTTCGTAGGAGTAAAGGCCGTAGAAGAAACGCGGTCACTGATAGACCAGGCTCCGGAAATTTATGGGAGTATACGCCAGGAATTTCAGGATGCAGGAGACAATATGTCCCGGTTGATAGATGAAATGCCGGAGAGTGTACAGACGGCTATTGAAGATTTTCAGACGAGTATTGGACAGATTACCGGAGAGGCTGTGGGAAAAGTCAGCCAGATTACCGTAGATCAGGCCAGTGATCTTGCCAAAAATCTGCCCAGTATTTTGATTTCCATTATTTTTACCATATTATCTGCCTATTTTTTTATTGCGGACAGAGATAAAATTCTGGAATTCGGGCGGGCCAATACACCTATGCTGATTCAGGAAAAATGGCGGATTCTCTCAGACAGCTTCAAGCAGGTATTTGGAGGCTATTTTAAAGCGCAGTTTAAAATTATGGGTGTCATTGGGATTATTTTGTTTGTAGGATTTCTGATTATGCAGGTGAAATTCGCAGCCCTGGTGGCTGTTCTTATCGCTTTTCTGGATATGCTGCCGTTTTTCGGCACCGGTACTGCACTGATTCCCTGGGCGCTTTTTAAAATTATTTCAGGGGACTTGCAATATGCCGTAGGATTGATTATTCTGTATCTTGTGACGCAGCTGGTGCGAAGAGTGATTGAACCTAAGATGGTGGGAGATTCCATAGGCGTAAATCCGCTTCTGACCCTGATTTTTATGTATATCGGATACCGTATCGGAGGTGTGCTGGGAATGATTCTGGCAGTTCCGGTGGGGGCCATTGTGATTAATTTCTATAATCTGGGCGCTTTTGATGGGATTAGGAAGGGGCTGAAAGAAGTTACCAATGATATACTAAAATGGCTGTATCGGGATGATGAAGATTCCCCACATAAAGATTTGAAGACAAAGTAAATGAGACGGAGAATATTGTGACTAAGAAAAGAAAGATAAAATGGACAACTACCAAAATTATTGCAGCAGGCTATTTTACAGTCATTGCCTTGGGCACGCTGCTGCTGATGCTGCCAGTTTCCAACAGGGGAGGCGAGGCGGCCTCTTTTATGGATGCCTGGTTTACGGCTACGTCTGCTACCTGTGTGACGGGCCTGGTTACTCATGATACGTACACTTTCTGGTCCGAATTCGGACAGGTTGTGATTTTAATATTGATTCAAATAGGAGGCATTGGCTTTATGACCATTGCCATATCTGCGCTGACTTTGACTCGAAGGAAAATTGGGCTGTCGGAACGGATGCTGATGCAGGAAAGTGTGGCAGCTCCTCAGATAGGTGGAATTGTACGAATGTCAAAGTTTGTGTTATCAGGGACTTTTTTCTTTGAAGGAGTGGGTGCGGTTCTTCTGGCCTGTTATTTTGTCCCCAGGCTGGGACTGGGAAAAGGTTTGTATTATGCTGTGTTTCATTCCATATCTGCATTTTGTAATGCAGGAATTGATCTTATGGGATATTACAGCCCAAGTTCGTCCCTTATTACAGCAGGGGACAGCTATTTGGTAGGACTGACCATAGCGGGGCTGATTATCATAGGTGGTATTGGCTTTTTGGTATGGGAAGATTTGAAGAAATGGAAATGGCATATCCGTTCTTATAAACTGCATACTAAGATGGTGCTGTTTGCCACCGCCATTCTTATTGTGGGAGGAACTTTGCTTATCTTTGTCTTCGAGTGGGGAAAACCCTCCATGGAAGGCAAAAATTTGGGACAGCAGATTCTTTGTGCTTTTTTTCAGGCTGTGACCCCCAGAACGGCAGGGTTTAATACCATAGATTTGAATATGCTCACAGACAGCAGTCAGGCGCTTATGATAAGCCTGATGTTTATTGGCGGTTCTCCCGGCTCTACAGCGGGAGGTATTAAAACCACCACCATGCTGATTCTGGTGCTGACTATTTGGACAGAGCTGAGAAAGCGAAAAGATTTGGAACTGTTCAGGCGGAGAGTGGAGAGTGAAGCCATTCGTCATGCCTGCTGTCTGATGATGTTTTATGGTTTGCTGAGCATAGGTTCTTCTATGATCATTTCAACCATAGAGAATCTGGGAATGAAGCAGACGCTTTTTGAAACAGTGTCTGCACTTTGTACAGTGGGGCTGTCCTTGGGAATTACCCCTGGTCTGGGAACAGTTTCACAGATTATATTAATTCTGCTGATGTTTATCGGAAGAGTGGGAGGTATTACCATACTGATTGCATTTACCAACCGTATCTCCATGATTCCGTCAAAACTTCCGGTGGAAAAAGTGTCTGTAGGATAAAATAGTTTAAGGAGGAAAACAGAGATGAAATCAGTGCTTCTGATAGGTCTTGGCCGTTTTGGAAGACATATGGCAGAACGATTAATTGCGGAGGGAAATGAAATCCTTGCAGTGGATATTAATGAAGAAAGGGTCAATGACGCCATAGATATGGTAACGGATGCGCAGATTGGCGATGCTACCAATGAACATTTTGTGGAATCTCTGGGAGTGAGAAACTTTGATTTGTGTGTTGTGGCTATTGGAGATAATTTTCAAAGTTCGCTGGAAGCTACGGCACTTTTGAAAGACTGTGGGGCTTCTCTTGTACTGGCAAGAGCTAACCGGGATGTTCATGCTAAATTTCTTTTGCGAAACGGTGCGGACCATGTGGTTTATCCGGAAAAGGAAATGGCTCAGCGCCTTGCTGTGAAATATGGAAATGACAATATCTTTGATTATATTGAACTGACAGAGGAGTATGCGATTTATGAAATTCCGGTTCCGGATACCTGGGTGGGAAGTTCTATTGTGGAAAAAGAAGTAAGAAAGAAATACCATATAAGCATTCTGGCTACGAAAGAAGCTGGGAGGATGAATCCGCTTCCCGGTGCAGACCATGTGTTCAGAGGTGCGGAAACATTGATTGTTATGGGACATTTCCGGGACGTGCGGACTGTGACAAAGGTGAAATAGAGAGACAAGAGAGCTGAAAAGCTGACGGGGCTGCCGCATTACATGCGATACAGCCCTGTTTTCATGTTCTTTAGGGCATTTAAGTCCAGTTTTCCATTTTGTGATACAGGAAATCGGTTTACATAAATAAATTTCTTTGGAATCATGTATTCCGGCAAAATGGAAAGCAAGTCTTCTTTTAATCTGGCAGAATAGCTTTTATCGGAAATGGATTTTTCCGGACAAACTACATAAGCATAGAGATTTCGTACACGGTGTTCCCGAATGTGAGGAAGGACTGCAGCGCGGCTGACCTGAGGTAGCTTCATAAGTCCTGTTTCCACATCGTCCAGCGCAACGGGATGGCCGCTGAGCCGGATAGCGGCATCTTTTCTGCCGCAGTAGAAAAGAACGCCGTCCTGAAGATAGCCTCTGTCCTGCGTATGAAAACCCTGTACAGAACCTGTTTTGTGTTTTTCTGTGAAGAAAGTTTTTTTCGTATGGAAGGGGTTTTTGTAATATCCGGGAGGAGATGTATGGCTTAGGATTACAATTTCTCCTTTGTCACCGTCTTTTAAAACTGTGCCTGTTTCGCTTCGAATTTCGATTTGTACCCCTGGTTTTATGGAGCCGGAAGGCAGTATCTGGCTGTTTTGCAGAAGTTTTTCCGTGATTTCTGTACTGGTGACTGCCAATGCAGTCGGAGCAGGAATATAGAGATTGAAAATCCGGGCATCAGGAAATTGTTTTTTTAATTTGGCGGCAGTTTTTACAGACAAAGGTTCTTTTCCCAAAAGGAAGCAGGACAGCGAAGGAATCTGTTTGGCACAGAAAGCTTCTTCGACAAGGCACATCTCCAGAAAGGATGGGGTAGAGATTAACACAGTTCCCTTTGAAGCGGCAAAGGTATGCAGAAGCAGCCGGGGATTGTCCATATCCGTTTCTGATATACACCAGAGTGTTCCCTGGAGAAAGAGACAGGTATAAATATCCGTTACGGACAAATCAAAAGAAAAAGGAGCTTGATTGAGAAATACCGGCACTTTTTCAAAAGAAGCAGAAAGGCAGGGGATAACACAGCTTTTTAAATGTTCTTCCAGGGAACGAAGAGAGATTTGAACTCCCTGTACAGTTTCACCGGAATCACAAGCATACATAATGCAAAAAACATCATCTTTTGCAATAGGGGTGAGATAAGCCGTCATAAGCCGGATGTCACAGTCCGGGATTTTATTTTTCTGAGTAATCTCCTGGAATACATGCAGAGAGAGCATAGAATTACAGGGAAAGGGAAATGGTTCCAATGCGCAGACAAGAGAGGGCTGAATATCTTCCAGTACCATTTTTACAGTCTGTATAGGCAGAGAAACATCCAGAGGACAATAGGGAATTCCCGCTTTCATGCAGGCCAGAAAGCAGACCAGCATAAAGGGACTTTTGTGCCCGTAAATAAGCACGGGATTTCCCTTTTTGCTGCATTTTCCGTCCAGGTACAGGGCAAGCCGGTCAGAATAATCAGCCAGTTGTCTGTAGGTAAGCATAGAAGTTCCGTCTGTGGCTGCTATCCGGGAAGGAAACCGTTGAGCAGACTGGGAAAGTATATGAAAAAGTTCCATGATGAAATCGCCTCCTGCGTACAAAAAATTTATGTTCTTCATTTTAGAAGGAAATCATTAAGAACTTTTCCGGATAAATCGAAAGAAATCCTAAAGTTTTCAGAAAAGCATCAAAGGAAAATACTCTGGTTTCGGTAGAAAAATTCGGGAAAGGTTTGGGGAAATATTGCACAAGTTAAAAAAAAAAGATATAATGCACAGTAAAGTAATAACAAGTGAAAAATTGAGAAAGTGAGTAGAGAATATGTGTAAAAAATTTGATGTAATTGCATTAGGTGAACTTTTGATTGATTTTACTGAAAACGGAGTAAGTGGGCAGGGAAATCCTATTTTTGAGGCAAACCCGGGAGGAGCACCCTGTAATGTGCTGGCTATGCTGAATAAGCTGGGCAAGAAGACATCTTTTCTGGGTGTTGTAGGAAAAGACCAGTTCGGAACCGCTCTTAGGGGAACACTGGAATCTATAGGCATTGACACTAGCCATTTGTATGAAGACGAAGAAGTACATACCACACTGGCCTTTGTTCATACTTTTGAAGATGGGGACCGTGATTTTGCATTTTACAGAAATCCGGGAGCAGATATGATGCTGCAGGAAGACCAGATTGATGAGGCCTATATACAGTCTGCAAAGGCTTTTCATTACGGTACTTTATCCATGACGCACGAAGGGGTGAGGAAGGCAACTTACAAGGCAATCAATGTAGCGAAAGAAGCAGGACTTCTGATTTCTTTTGACCCCAATCTGAGACCGCCGCTGTGGAAATCTATGGAAGAGGCAAAAGCACAGATTGCATACGGCTTGTCCAAATGCGATTTGTTGAAAATTTCTGAAGAAGAACTGGAATTTATGACAGGAACAAAAGATGTAAAAGAAGGGGCTCATATCCTTCTGAAAGAATATCCTAACTTAAAACTTATGAATGTGACTATGGGAAAAGAGGGGAGCATTGCTTTTTACGAAGGAAAAGAGGTATTTCAGAAACCGTTTTTACAGGAAAACACCATTGAAACCACAGGAGCAGGCGATACCTTCGGCGCGTGCGCATTGAACTATGTGCTGGAACATGGCCTGGAAGGACTGACAGAAGAAAATCTGCAGGAAATGCTGCGTTTTGCCAATGGTGCGTCTTCTCTGATTACCACGAAAAAGGGTGCTCTGCGTGTTATGCCGGAGAAAGAAGAAGTGACCGCTTTTATTGGTGCATAGACAAAAGAGAGTCTTGTAAGATTTGCATAGAAAACAGAATAAAATTGGTAAAAAATTCACAAACTTTATTATGGTAGATTGACATTGAGATGATTTTGTGTTAGATTATAACCATAGTTCTGATTACTGACGGATAAATGTGGAGTACCACAGGGGAATCAGAATAAGATAGTAAGCCGACCGTCTGGGCAGCATTTGTAGCTTTACAAGTGTTGCCCTTTTTTCAATCAGGCAATAATTTCGGAAATTTCGCATAGGAATAGATGGAGAAGGATTGGAAGAAGGGCGAGGAAAACTATTATTTTTAAGGAGGATGTTATTATGGGATTCAAATCAGACATTGAAATTGCACAGGAATGTACAATGGAGCCGATTACAAAAATTGCGGAGA
>NZ_JAAITA010000032.1 GCF_013304445.1 Blautia hansenii | reverse complement strand
CCGTTTCCACTTACACTATTCGCCCCAGCATAGCTGGGGGATTAGACTTTTCATTCACAATACCTGACAAAGAAATGCTCTGCAAACGAAGCATATTACATAATCATATTTTTCCTGCTCTCAATAGGCACCCCTCCTCTCCTTTTCACACACTTTCTCCACTAAAATCCTACCTTTTTCTATCCTTTTGTTTCATCCGTTTGATCTGCTGACGGACAGCCCGCTCCGCAAGATCCGTCATGGTTACTTCTTTTCCAATCCGGTTGGATTCTTCTTTTGCCAGAAATTCCAGCTGGGTTACCTGGTCTTCCGGTAACGTTACAACTACCATTCTGCTCATGGCACCCCTCCTTTCCACGTGATCTTTCTATTCCTCTTGCAGCATCGAGATAAAATCCAATACCTGATCCGGCAGCTCCTCTGGCTCTGCAGTTGCGGCAGTTTGTCGCACATCGCCACATTTTAGCTCTTCTCGAACACTTTTCCGGATCAGCTGTTCCAGTGCATCTGCCTGGTCATAGAATAAAATTGCATCCACAACAAACTGGCTTTTCTCTCCTTCCGGCACTTTCTCCAGAATGCTCCATGCTTTTCTATGGTTTCGGTCTTTCCTATTAGGCCGGAAAGAAAATACCGGACGTTTCATCGTTTCAAAATCTGCCCTGCAAGCCTTTCAAATCCTGCAGCGTTTAAACATACGTCTGGCAGGGTAATAAGCCGACACAGGCGGTCCTGGGGGCTTACGTTGCGTTCAAAAAGTCTTGCTCCCCCTCCCAGAAATACAGCTGGAACTGCCTGCAGATCGAAACCAGCCTCCATGATGGCAGACACGATCCGCTTCACATACTGTCTCCCATAAGTAAGTATGATGTTCTTTGCCTCTTCAGAGATGCTGCAGCTCTTTCCGTTCAGAACACGTTCCACCTGTACTTCTGTGATCGACAAACCAGTATCTCTGCGGACTTGTTCCAGAATCTCGTCTTGGCAACGGATGACTCCCATTTCCAAACTCCTGCAGGTTGCTGCATTTGGGACACCATTATCCAGCCGCATGATGTCAATAGTCCAACCGCCAATGTCTACCAAAAGAACAGAAGGTTCATCCCGGATGATCTCCGGGTGCATTGCTACGACAGAATAACCCTGTGGGAACAGTCTGACATCCAGAACCCGGATTTCATAGAGTTCCCCTTCGTATTCAAACACTACCGGATTTTTTCTTTCCAGCAGGTAATCCCGAAAGTTTTTCTTTTCCCGTCCGAAACTGGTAAGCGGGAGGCCAGCGGCCAGCACCACCTCCGCTTTTCGGGGAGCCTTCCGGAAGCGGATTTCCTGTGCGATAGCTGCGAGTGTCAATAAATAATACTGCTCATTCTCGGTCTTGGTACGCAAAAGCGGCTGTCTCCCTGTGCCGCACACATAATATTTCCCTTCTATCCTCAACACTCCACGATTGGTATAGGGTTCATGCTCATATCTTACAATTCCTGATGGGAAACAAATATGCGCTGTTTTCATGGCAGAATAGCCATGATCTACTCCAATAATCATGCAATTCCTCCTTTTTTACAGACAGAAACGCCGCCCCCGAAAGGACGGCATTTCTTCATTACACTTCTTATTCTTTTATCATTGCTAAAATATCTTCCATGCCATATTGATAAGCTAACTCCCCGTATCTCAGCCACTCGGCATTGAGAGCACAGAGATAATTATCAATGACTGTAATGATTTCTTCTGAAAGCCCCATACTACGCAGTTCTTGTTCATATTGAAACACTTCATCCCTTTCTTTTTGATATTTTGGATCAAAGCGGAACTCCTTTTCTGCTTCTTCCAATCGGAACTGCCTCATACATTCCAAAATTTCCTTTTTTCTTTGTTCCGGTTCCCTTTCCTTCGTTTCTGAGATCTCTTTTAATAACTTTTGGTAATGGAACATATCTGCTTGTCCAAAGTAATAATAGTATGCCCGTTCCAGCATTTCCCGGTTAGATGACAGCTCGCTGTAGGTTTTAAATACCTGGTATTCCTCATCATTTAAGGTTACCCCGTTATTTCCATCGATCAGTTGTATGATAGCTGGATACTTTTCACACAGTTCTTTCATTTGCCTGGAATAGTCTTGATAATCTCTATTATATCTTCTCAAATAGAACACTACCCGATTATCCACCATAGACTCTAAAGTCCCTGCCCATGCTTCTTCCCGTGACAGTTTCATAGGCACATCCTCCTTTCCAGCACAACAGGATACCATATTTGTGCCAGAAAGCTATTCACAATACTACACAAAGAATCTGCTCTCTTTTGTAGCAACTATTCAGCTTATTTACATTCTGATTTTTCAAAAGTCCCCTCCCTTTCCTGCATTTGTTTTACCATCCAATATCGGATTCCAAACACATACTCGCAAAAATCGTCCAGCTGTTTTAACGTATATTGATCCAATGATATACGTTTCATCTTCTCCCATACTTCATATCGGTATCTGGGTAGGTCAGAAATATAGGTACAGCCAATACAATTTTTCATTCTTTCAAACAAATCCTGTTCTCTCTTTTCTATCAGCAGACTATCCCCCTTTCTCCAAAAGAAAAACAGCCTGTCCAAGCTCATGCTCATTTTAGGCTGCTTCACATCATCTCATTTTCTTTGTCAATATCATATAAATCATCAATACAGATTTTCGTATTGACGATCTGTATCACTCTGGCGGATGTATCTATTCGGGACACCATCCCTTTTTTCTGCAGATATTCTCCTTTGAAGAAAAACACTGCCGTGACTACATCATTTTTCTTAATCTGTCGAAGTTTCCGATCCAGCTCTTCCTGGTACTCTTCCGGCAGTTCTATTTTGGGTACTACGATTTTCTCTTTTTTTCGAAGCGCTTCTGGATAACCTTTTAAAGCAGCAAATGGCATAAATTGTTTTGCGCGGTCTTCTCGGTTCATACGTCCTCTATGTTCCACTTTTATGCCCTCCTATCTGACGGTTCCGTTCCATCGTAGTGGCTCCTGCCTGCAGGTCTATCCCTTTCAAGATAGCGTTTTTCCCGAACTTTTCTTTAATATCCAAGATTGCCTCCTGCATCCGATGTTCCCGTTCTAATTCCGCCGGATCTGTGAACAGGTCATACTGCTGATACTGCTCATCTACCACCTGGTTAAAGGTTACAGTCATTCGCCGGACGGAAGTATACGGATCTACAATCTGACAATATAATTTTTCCGTAGCCGCAATAATTTGTCTGGCTGAACTGGTACTATTCCGTAACCCTATGGTCCCGTGTGCAGGTTTCTTCTCCAGCCGGTTACTGTATCCTACATGCAGGGTAATGGAATCTGTGACCAATCCTTTCTCCACCAATTCCAGACAAAGAAGGTCAGCCATCTCTTTCACCACAAGTTTCCCTTTTTCAAAGGTATAATCGCACTCCAATACCTGCCCGCTGGAAAGGGAATTGGTCTTTGGTCTGTAAGATTTGATATCCTGCATGGTAGTGCTTTCCCTGCCCCAGGCGTGATCGATTAGTAATTCCGCATCTACCCCAAACATCCGGTAAAGCATGTCTTCATCTGCATGGGCAATCTCTCCCATTCTCCGGATACCTGACTGTTCCAGCCGGTTGGCAATCCCTTTTCCGATTCTCCAAAAATCTGTCAGCGGCTTATGATTCCACAAAGTCTTGCAATAGGATTCTTCATCCAATATCCCAATATGATCCTCTACATGCTTTGCTGTGATATCCAATGCAACTTTGGCCAGATACAGATTTGTTCCAATCCCGGCAGTCGCAGTAATCCCGGTATGTTCAAGAATATCTTCCATGATCCTTACACTCAGTTCCTTTGCAGACATCTGATACATTGCCAGATAATCCGTTACATCCATAAACACTTCATCGATACTGTAAACATGGATGTCTTCTTTGGAAATGTATTTCAGATAAATCGCATAAATCTCTGCCGAATAATCAATATAAAGCTGCATCCTTGGTGGAGCCATGATATATTCAATTCCTTTGGGTATTTCAAAAACCCGACATCGACCTGGAACGCCCAGTTTTTTCATTGCCGGGGAAACCGCAAGACAGATAGTTTTATCTGACCTTTCTGGATCTGCTACTACAAGATTCGTAGTCATGGGATCTAATCCTCTTTCCCGGCATTCCACAGATGCATAAAAGGATTTCAGATCAATACAGACATAGGTTCTATCCTTTTGCATGTTCCCACCTCCTCCAGATTAGTATCCGCATTTTTCAGTTATTTTCATTCAGAACCGGATAAAATAATCCCTAAAAGAAATGTTACATTCGTCCATTGCTGCTACAAAATGAAACTGTTTTAATATATTTCTTCTTTCAGTTGCATATTCCTGTGCTTTCATCAAAACTGCCTGTACTTCAAAGTCCTCATAGATATGCTCTAAGATCACGGTAAGCAATTCCTTAATCATCTTTTCATTTTCATATTCCGGTAATAGATCAATTCTCAAAATCCCAATCTTAGAACCATCTGCAGAATATTTATAAGACGGACAGATCTCTACCATTCCAGCAATTTCTTTTTGTTTCTGATCTACAATGGTAAAACGTACAAAATCCCTCACTTGGTATCTGCTTTCCCAAAATTTCATGCATTCTAAAAATTTCTCATAGTCTGTATAATAAAAATCATCCCCACAGCAGTCGCCGTTAAAATATCGGGCAGCCTGGGGATTACTGTAACACTGGAATAATCCATGTGCATCTTTCATTTCCATCTTTCGTATCTCAAAACGCTCAGACTGATAAGTCGGACAGTTTTGAAAAACATCCTTTTTCATTTGAAT
Organism: Blautia hansenii; assembly: GCF_013304445.1. Taxonomy (GTDB): domain Bacteria; phylum Bacillota; class Clostridia; order Lachnospirales; family Lachnospiraceae; genus Blautia. The sequence goes on along the minus strand of NZ_JAAITA010000032.1, from coordinate 17,177 downwards.
TCCCCTTTCTGTTCTTTATCAGAACATATGTTCTTTTTCAATATGAATTTATCGCATCTTTTTTCCATCTCTATGAAAAAAGGCCGGCCTCACTTGACCGGTCTTTCATCACGTTGCCTAACAATTTGGTTTTTGTAGGATTCCAAAAATCTTAGTAAAATTGTTTTGTATCTTGTAATTCCTTATCAGATGCTTCCACTTTCTTTCCACTTTTACAATATAAAGAATATTTCTGTTTGTCCTCCCCTTCTATACGTCTGAAATTAATTTATTTTTTTGTTCATCTATAAATATATCTTTTATGTTGAAATTTAACAATGAACAAACAGCCTTCTTATCATTTACATCATACTGATAATTCCTCAAATAGACAGCCACATTCTGCGATAAAATACTGCGAGAAAATGTATCTAATTTGTTCTTGCCTTTGATACATTCTTCAATGTCCTTAACTGGCAAATGTCCATTCTGAGTTCTTATTAAATAATCAATACTTGCCATTCGGAAAAATGTACAGTTTTTCTCAGTTCTAACATCTATAATCTCATCCACAATCCTATCTGATTGCAAAGAATACCCCAGATTACATACTGTAGCACCAACGAAGGCTCCCCAAAATTGACTCAGAAATTCATTTATTTTCATCTTGAATTGACTTTTGGCTGCAATTTCTTCCTGATCTTCTTTTGCTTTTTCGTCTACAATTTCAATGATAGTATCTATCATTCCATTCAGGGATTCATATAACGCTCCCATAAGCTTCATACTTGAATCATACATCAAATTTATTATTTCTATTCTTGGTTTCCGCTTAATGGATGATGAGTAATTTTTTAAAATATCTCCCAAAAACTCAATAATTCTTATTGTTTTGGTAAATTCAAGTGACATTTTATCTAATTCTGCTTCCTTTTCAAGCATTTCCTCATCTTTTTCAGATTGTTGATTTACCTCATCCATTTCAACTTCATACTGCTTAAGGGCTGTTTCTTCCTGAATTTTAGGTATGTTTACATTCTTAGGTATATTGAATATCTGTTCCACTTTTCGATCTATATCATACTCCAATTTTTTTAATAAATCTTTTTGTTGAGCATACTCAAAATTTTGATACTCTACAAGAAGCTCTTTGCATACTGCTTGTATCAATGGTAATATTTCATACTCCGCACTCATATCATATGCTAAAAATAAAGCAATATTAAAATTAAGTTCTTTCGATAAATCTTCAAATATTTTTTTTGTTTTTTGCATTTTCATATCTGGAGGTAATTGGTTCAAAATATAACTTCCAGTAAAATAGTAGTACATGTAGCTATGTTTAAATCTATATTTACCTTCTCTCTTTTCAAGAACTTTATATTTAGTCAGGTTATTAATGACATCAATTCCGCTTCCCTTACTTCCTCGATAATCTTGATTATAATCAAAAATCACCCCTAAGACAAAGCTCTCTTCCATATTTTGCTGTTGTTCTTCATCATAAACTCTGAAAGCTAATTGCTCCAGAATAGTCTTATACATAGTTGCTTCATTTGTATCGCCATTGGATATTTCGTTTATCTTATCAAGAATTAAACATTCATAAATATAGGAATATCTACTATAATCCGTATTCATTTTTTCATAATTGTCTAAATAGGAAAGCACAAGTAAAAATTCTATTGGCGTCTTATTAAAAAATCCTGTTTTCATAACACTTTGTACTTGTGCCAGCTTATTTCTACATAATACATCAAACTCTTGACTTTCAGGATTTTGTTCCTCATTAGATAACAGCAACCACCTACTTACTAATTTTCTTCTCATATAGTTTTTTAGGTCTTGAATATATAGGCGCGTGAATTTCTTTTCTAAATATTCTTTTGTTTCTACATTTTTCAAGAAACCAAGCAAATCATTTTGAAGATTACTTGTAATCACCACAATCCCAAATTTACAAGTAAGGTAATGTAGTATTTTTTTTATTAATTTATCCGAAACTACAATCTCTTCAAAATTATCTATAATACACACCTTCTTTTCTTCTTCCATTTGCAGGATTTCTTCTTTTTCCAAATTAGAATATTGTTGTTCATAAATTTCTGCAATCTTATTATTTAATTCATCTCCTTCTCCAGTTCTCAATTCTGTGGCATCTACCATTACTGGATATAATTTCATATTAAAAAAATCTTTATATAACTGCTTTAATAAAGCTGTCTTTCCATACTCCTTTTCCCCAGAAATCATGATATATTTCTTGTTTTTTATGATCTGAATAATATCTTCTTTATTTTTATACAGCGCTTTATTCTTTTTATTACTAATACTTTCCCCTTTTAAAACCGGATAAACAAAAACATCGGATAATTTCAATATCCCTTTGGCTTTACTTACCAAATCTATTTCATTATCCTCTAAGTATTCCAAAAAATCTGCTTTTAATTCAACACCGCTTTTTACATAACGGTTTTTCTTAAATTCTCTCGATTTAGTATCTAATATATTTTCATACAGTTTTCCATTCCATTCATATGAAAAAAAGCGCTCAATATTACTTTCTAAATCGATTTTCAAAACATTAAAACCACTCTGTTCTGGATAATGTGAATTATATAATTGGTTTCCTTTCACAAAATAATTTGTTGCAGCACCATAATTATCCTTTAATACAATCTCAGAAACATGATCATGCCCCACTAATACAATATCCGAATAATATTTATAATACTTTTTCCATTCCTCAACACTATCCCAAGTCATCCACGACTCATCATGGTGCATCAAAGTAATAACAATATCATTTTCTATCTTATCTTCTTGTTCAGGAATGGCAATTCTCATCTCTTTAGGTTTTTCATTTTTACTAGAACACCATGCTGTGTTCTAGTAAAAATGAAATTTTAAAGAAACTCCTTTATATCTCAATCCGTTAATTGCAAATATGCTTTCAGCACTTGCACTAACTAATGGTGCTATACTTTCATCCCAGTCTTTCACAAAGTTAAAATAATTTTCTTCAGCTGTAGTACAAGTCTTGATAATACTACCATTTAACATATCTAAATTAGAATCACGTAGTACCGATTCTCTTATGACACTATCCTCTCTGTCAAAATCACAATCATGATTTCCTGGAACGGTTACAATTTGTATAAACAAATCATTATATCTCTTCTTTATACCCGCTATAATGTCAGAGATAAATATTGACGCAAATAGATATTGCTCTTCTTTGCCCGAATATGCTATATCTCCAGTGATACACAAAATTAGCAGTGTATTCGTTTCATCTATAATATGTTTATTTATTGCATTTGCAATATATTCACTTCTGCCTTCTAAAATATTATAATCTGTGTCGTTTTCGAGATGTATATCTGTAATATGTACTAATACTAATTCCATACTCTTTTCTCCTGCTTAAAAATGACAATTTTCTACAACTCTATTTTAGCATAAAAAATTTTACCCGTCATCTGATTAAAGAATGGATGTTGATTAAAGAATGGACAGCATGGTACATGTAATAACCACATCATAATATCTGAAATTTTTTATCTGTTTTCCAATAAAAACCTAATGTAAGAATATAAGTTCCATAAATTGGCTTTAAGAGGAAAATCCTTTCTATAAATAAATCTGGTTCTATATGTGATCTGATGATAATGACACCATTTCTGTATTTGCTTCATCCGAATGGACTCCCCTGTATTAATTCTATTCACCAAGCACTGTCTATTAAAGTCATCTATCCCACCCTTAAAAACTAGATAAAACAACACGTTATAATATCTAATCAATACAATCTCTTCCTTAGATTTTTCCTTTGACTTCATACACACTTTCCACCTTTCTCTGTATATCTAGTAAGATTTGTCCACACATTTCCACTCTATCCACACAATACACACCCCAAATACGGGGTGAAATTTCCCACCAGTATTAAAATAATCTCTACAACCCCCACTGCATCTTCTTCCTTCCAAAATTCCTGTAACAACGTCATTTTTTTCACCTCCCTACAAAAAGCTCAAAAATGCCGGAACCATTAAAATAACCAATACCACCATTAACTGCATTATCATGGGAAGCAAAAGTTTTACGGAAGCCTCTTCTCCCCTGACTCTGGCTTCTCTCTTGCGTTCTTCACCTGCAGATGCCGCCTCTCTTTCCAATAATTCCAAAATGTTCTGATTCCCCTTTCTTAAATTTTGTACCAGAAGCACAGAAAGAATTTTGTACTGGGAAATTTTACACCGTTTCCCCATCCTTTCGTAAGCATCTGCCTCGTAAACACCCCCTTCCATTTCTCTGCACGTTTTTACAATTTCTTCATAAGCAGCCCTCTCTTTCATATGATATTTCTGTCGGTTTCTCTGATAGTCAATGGCCAGCTTCTCCATTGCTTTCCGAATGCTGAATCCTGCCTGTAAGAACAGCACCAGTTTGTCCAGTACATCCGGATAATCTCTCTGCATTTCTTTTTTTCTCAGTTCTTCCTTCTGTCTTTCTCTCTCCTTTTTCAACGGAAATATGCCAAATCCTAAAAGAACAGAAAGAACGCATACCAGATATCCTGTATTTCCTGCTGTCCTGCGGTAATGTACCGCTTCTCCCTGATAAGTTTCTGGCAAATACATTTTTTTCGAGTTTTCCTCGCTTAATTTCTCTGCCCGTACCTGGATTTCCTCCTGAAGCGCTTCTTTTTCTGTCCGTCTTGGGGGATATACCCGTACCTCTTTCTGCCAAATTTTCATTTCCTCTTCCAATGTTATGGTACACATTAAATCCACCATCTCTCCCTTAGGGGCAACTCCTGTTCCCAGTACTCCTTCCCAGTCCAGAATCTGAGGCTGACTGGTACTCCACGACAAAGTCACGGGATTTTGTTCCAGCTTATCCGGAAAGGAAAGAGACTGTCTAATCTCGCCCTTATCCCCGCATACCCTTTGAAACCAGGTGTTCAGTTCTTTTTCTGCTTCTTTCAGATATCGTTTTTTGTCTGCTTCTGTATATTTCTGTTCTTCCACATAAATCTGAATTTCTTCCTGCTTGCCTTCCAGTTCCACCTGCAGCGTTTCCTCGTAAGCCCCTTCTCCATACGGATTTCTTTCAAGGTAATCTGTTTTTACAGACCTCTTTTCCACCGCTGCCATACCCATGCCCAGAAGATTTCCCACCACAATGATAAGTACTGCCAGATACCATTCTTTTTTCCCGGACAGTTTAAACTTCAATTTCCGTCAACCTCACTCCCCATTGAAATGCCGCAAAATACAAAGCCAGACAAGCCGTCATAATGCAGATTCCCATTTCGTTTCCATACAGCACATCTAAAAATCCCGGTGAAGTAAGCTGCATATAAAGAATAATCCCAAGTGGAATCACACTCATAATTTTCTGCTCCATCTTCCGGGAAGACAGCACCGCCTGTATCTCCTTTTTCACTTCCAATCTTTCCTCTATGGAAGTAATACAGTTTTGCAGGACAATCCGCATATTTCCTCCCATTTTCTTAGACTGTATCAATACATCCGAAAAATTCATAATATCCTCCACACCGCTGCGAAGTCCCAAATCATACAGGAGCTCTTCCAAGGATACGCCATGTCTTATCTGACTTTCCATGTAGGCAAATTCCTGTGTCATTTCTGCCTCTTTACTGTATATCCGCTCTAAATCTTTTCTTGCCTCCCGGACCGTGTTTTCCAGAGAATAGCCGGAAGCAATCCCGACCTGAATGGCATTCAGCGCATCTTTAAACTGATTCTGCAAACGTCTTTTCCGAAGAATGATCTGCTGCCGCCTTCTCTGACGGATATACCACACCGGAACAGGCAGCATAAACAAAAACACAGCCGGACTTTTATAAAATAAATAGTTAATTCCTGCGCACAAAGCCACGGATTCTGCTGTATACTGTATCCATTGCTGCCAGGATAAGTGATATGTCTGATAATCTGTCTTTTCCCGTTTTTTTCTGTTTTTCTTCATAACATAATTCCCGCCTTCCTGCATTTTTCCCTGTGTATCATCTCCCCTGTCTTCTCCAGACCAGAAGTTCTTACATACAACGGATTTAAAATCACCTCACCTGCCTCAATTCTGTCAATTTCAGAGATTTCCTGAACCTTCCTGCTTTTATCCTTCATCCTTCCCAGATGAACGAAAATATCAAAGCCCGAAACAATCTGCCGCCGGATAACCGGAATGGGAAGTTCCATCCCCATCAATACCATGGTTTCCAGGCGACTTATCATATCCTTGCAGCTATTTGCATGAATCGTAGATAAACTTCCGTCGTTTCCCACATTCACCACCTGCAGAAGTTCCGCTGCCTCTTTGGAACGTACCTCCCCCACAATAATCCGGCTGGGCCTCATGCGCAGACACGTTTTCAGCAAGTCCCCAATGGTAATCTCCTGAGATTTCTCAATATTAGCCTGTCTGCATTCCAGACGCACCAGATTTGCAATTCCCTGAATCTGCAGTTCTGCATTGTCCTCAATGGTAATCACTCTTTCGTCTTTGGGGATGTACTCAGACAAGGCATTTAAAAAAGTAGTTTTTCCTGACCCCGTGCCTCCGCCGATTAAAATGGTGTACCCCGCCTGCACCAGTTTCTCCAAAAACTGCGCTGCATCCCGGCTCAGGCTGTCCATCTCAATCAGCTTTTCCATGGTAATAGGATCTTTTGGAAAACGGCGAATAGTCAACACCGGTCCATCTAGGGCCACCGGAGCAATGACTGCATTGACCCGCTCTCCGTTTTTCAGTCTTGCATCCACAATGGGCTGCATGGTATTTATCACCCTGTTGCACCGGGCTGCCATCTGCTGAATCACATCCTCCAGCTTTTCCGGAGAAGAAAAACTTTTGTTCCAGGGAAAAATACGTCCTCCCCGCTCAATAAAAACCCGATTCCAACCATTTACCATAATTTCGGTAATACTGTCGTCCTCCAAAAGTTCCTCCAAAATATCCATTTTTCTCACAGATTGAAATAGCTCTTTCCTAAGACTCTGTCTCTGGGAAATGGACATATACACCGTTTTACAATAACCAGCCATCAATTCATCGATGAGTTCCAACACCTCTGTATCCGAATCCTCCCAGTTTTCTTCCAGCCGCTGCAGCAGCCTATTCCTGAGGTCTTGAAAATACTCAGGTTTTCCCTGCTGTCTTAAACTCTCCATTCTTTTCCAACACCTTTCTCACACAAGTTCCCCACTTCCCCCAGGAAAGGGACTCTATCAGATTTCCGTCTGTACATTCCGGCTGAAATGCCGGAAGACGAATTTCCCGGATTCGCTCTTCCTCTATGGCGCCCCAGCTTTTTACCAGCTTCTGAAACTGGGCAAGTTTGCACCGTGCCATAAGATCCTCCTGAACAGGCATATAGACATGGCTGCACAGGTTCAGAATACGAAAGAGCTGGTCTGTACAACTGCCGATGTCCAGAATCAGAACTTCATATCTGCTGTTTTTGCGAATCAAATCAAAAAGCTGCAGCCACTCCGAAAATAAAATATCTCTTACATCCTCCGGTGACTCCGCAGGCGGCAGATAATCCATTTTTCCCATAGGCCGAATCAACTCCTGCATGCAATGCAGCATCTTCCCCTCCTTGCAGCGCAGTTCATAGAAAAAGTCCGTAAGATTCTTTCCCGTATGCCCTGAAAACAACTGGTCAAATCCAGAATAGTCCTCCATATTCACGTATAAAACTGATTTTCTCTCGCCTAAAATCTGCCCCACAGTAAGGGCAAACAGGGTCTTTCCACATCTGGACACCGGCGAATACACCCCTATAACAGACATTCTGCGCTCTGACATAGCATAAAACGCCGGCGCTGAATTTCGGGTATAGTAATTCATAACTTCCTGAATCACGCTTTCCGCAGACTGATATTTGTACACAAACTTATGCTGACCCTCTTCTTTGTCCTTTTCATCAGACAACACAATCATGTTTTCTGTCCCCAGTTTTTCTACCTGGCTATCCACATCAGCTTCTGCAATCAATAAAATTTCCGGTGGATTTTTCCCTGCATAATCACAAAGCGTCCCTGCATTGGTAAACGCCTCTGCCTGAAAGGGCAGTTTTTTCCTGCTGTTTAAATATTCTGCAAAATTACAGGCATATTCTGCATCGCTGTCACATACTGCTATTACATTTTTCTTCAATAGAAACCTCCCGCATAAAGCATAACACTCAAAAAAATGGGAACGGTAAAATGAAAATTCTCCGCCTTCTGTCCTTTTTGAATATAAGACTGTACCTGATGGGTTACAAAATACTTATAAAAGTAGTGAAAAAAATAAGAGATGCGTTCTTTTAGATTCCCGCAGGAAATCAAAAATGCCAAAGATAAAACAGCCCCTAAAAGAAATGAGCCGAACATGATGGATAAAATCCCATGGCTGCCTGTCAGACCTCCCAGTACAGCGAATACCTTAATATCTCCCGCCCCCAGCATACGAAAATAAAACAAAGGCAAAAGCAGAACACAGGGAATCAAAACCCCAGCCGCATATACGGGAATTCCCCGGATTCCCTCCTCCTGCAGGCACGTCACGAATCCCGCCAGCAGACCCAGGCAAATAAAACTGTTGATCACCTTTTCCATCAGAAAATCCATGAGAACCGCTGTACCCGCAATCACTAAAACAAGGCACGACTGTACAGACATAAAACCACCCCTTCTCCTGTATAAAATTGTAACTTTGTTTGGAAATCTCAGCGGAACCGCTGACTTGAAAATAAGATAATTGCTTTGAAGTTGATTCCGATTATACCTCTGCTTTTTGGATTTGTAAAGCAAAATAAGTACCAAATTTACTATTTGTCCAGACTCCACAAAATTATCGTTTGCAATGCCGAGGATTTTCAGTTAAAATGTATTATATAAACGGCAAAATCTACACAGCAGATTTCCCGCCGCAAAATAAATCTATATCCATTGTATGGATTAAGGAGTACAGGCTATGGGACTTATTGTATTTTTAGGTGATAGTATTACCGATGCCGGCAGAAAGGAATCCTCCAATCAGCTTGGCTTTGGTTATGTGAATATATTTTCAGAAACATTAAAAGACCAAAATCAGGACTGGACGATTATCAACAGAGGTGTAGAGGGCTATGTCACTGAGCATATTGCCCAGACCCTTCATGGAGAGTGTATCTCTCTGCACCCGGACTATGTCAGTATTCTGGTGGGCATTAATGACATCGGGTTCATTGTTGGTGCAGAGGCTTCCGAACAGGACAAGCTTTATATGCTGGAAGACAGCATTCGCGCTTACCACGAAATGCTTTTTGATTTATCCAGAGAAACCAATGCCAAAGTAATTATTTTGGAGCCCTTTATTTTCCCAAAAGATGGAAAATATGAGGACTGGGTTCCCTGGCAGAAAAAAATGTCCAAAAACATCAAAAAGCTGGCTCGCAATTACGGGGCTTTCTTCATTCCCCTTCAGGAACCAATGAACGCCAAAATCCGGGAAATGGGATTTGAGGCCATTACCACAGACGGTATCCATCTGACGGAAACCGGCCAGAGAATGCTTGCCCAGATTGTAAAAGAATCTTTCTGTCTGTAACACACAGCGGATTTTTCTGTATACTCAGAAACATCCGCTGTTTCTTTTCTGAAACTTTTCTTATACAGAAATCCGTTTCCTTTTCCGAATATAAAAAATATTGCTGATAAGAAACAGACTGTGTCTGCGCACATATTCCTGATACTCGCACAAATTAATATAATACATTTTTCCCCAGGAGGATATCTGCATCCAAGGCCCGTCCAGAGCCGTAACAGCCACAAAATGCGCTGCCACGCTGCAGCTTTCCTCATAAGCGCTGCCCTTTTTCTCATAAAACGTCAGTTTATGCTTCTTTAAAGGGAGAGGAAAATTAGGACCCACAGCCAGAATTACCGGAATATCATGGGCCAGCATGGCGCCGATTCTATTTCTGAAATTTCTTCCCAATACCCCGAAAGAAACTTTCAACGGAATTCGGTTTGCACGAAAATACCGATTAACACCCCCTGACAGCAGCCACCCCGGCATTCCCAGTCCGGGAATTACGGGGAAATAGTGACGCCTCATGGTTTCTGCCAGTTCCATATATTCTTCTGCCTCTAAAATCCCATTTTCCTTTTCCCAATTCTTAAATTCTTTTCCCTTACAATACTCCTTATGTAAACTCAAGTACAGCAGTAAATCCGTCCCTGCAATCACTCCGCAGCCGTATTTCTGCACGGCTTTCTTCCTGCTCCACTGCTGATTTCCGCCGTAGGATAATCTTCCCTCCTTCATAACTGCAATATATGGATGTCTCAGCCTTCCGCATTCCATAACTTATTCAACCTTTCTATATGTTCACTTCTACTTTCATTTCCTCTGAAATTGTAACCGGACCGCCCATTTTACATGCCGTAACCTTTCCCTGTTCTCTGCAGACAGAAACCTCAATCACACCTCCGGGCTGATGCAGTTCACAGCTATACCATCCATTTTCCTTTGCCTGGGAAAGATAAACGGCAGCCCCCATGCTTCCGCTTCCACAGCTGCTTTCCCATACCATGGAATCCGTTTCCTTCACATACACTACCGGCACCATATTTTTTCCCTGCAAAAACATTACCCCATAAGCATCACAGGGACAAATCTGTTCTGCCTTTTTCATCAGTCGGTTCACAAACTCCTGGTCTCTTGGTTCTGACTCCACAATCATATGGCAAATTCCCTCAAATACTACAACGGGGTAAACACCCTCTTCCCCCAGATGAATCTCCTTTATCTCCAAAGGAACCGGCATTTCCACCCGGCTGGTGCCTTCTTCCAAATCAACCTCTGCTTTCAAAACTTTCTCCGAACCGCTGACATCCACCATAACTTCCTTTGGCTTGTCTTTCGAAAGCATACTAAGCAGGTAGCCGAAGCTCCTCGTTGCATTTCCACAGAATTCTCCCCCCATCATCTGCATATGCATCCCCTGCCCTTCTTTTGTTTCCACAAATCCCACCTGCTCTGCGTGCAGTTCTTCCCGCTTCAGCAACTGTCCGGCTATTGCGGAATAGGCTTCTGTTTTTACCCTGTCCATAACAAAGATTGTAATATTTCCCGCTGGATTTGCTACACGAATCCTTATTTCCATAAATATCTACCTCCTCGTTTGCTTCCCGCTTTTTCTTTAACCTTATCATACCATAAACCTCACCAAAAAATAGTAAAATTATTATAACTTTTCAATATCGACATTTTGCTAAAGCTGTGATATATATACTTATGTGTCTGCTATTTTACAAATAACAAGGGGGAATTTTATGAGCACAAAAGAAAAGGCGGTTAACCAGATTACAGAAGGTGTCATCTGGAAGCAGCTGCTGTTTTTCTTTTTTCCAATTATGCTGGGAACGCTGTTTCAGCAGCTTTACAACACAGCGGACGCAGTAGTGGTGGGGCGATTCGTGGGAACCAGAGCCCTTGCTGCCGTAGGCGGCTCTACCGGACAGATGGTAAATCTGATTGTGGGCTTCTTTGTGGGGCTCTCCTCCGGCGCAACTGTTATCATCGCCCGTTACTATGGTGCCAAAAATAAAAAGGACTTGAACGACACCCTTCATACGGCGGCAGCCCTGTCCGTTGCAGGCGGTATTTTGATTACTATAGCAGGAATTCTTTTCACACCTTCCATGCTAAAAATTATGAAAACACCTGCAGACGTTATGGCTGACTCTGCCACCTATCTTCGGATTTACTTTGGCGGCATTATTTTTGTGTTTATTTATAACGTAGGCTCCGCTATTCTCCGGGCTGTAGGGGATTCCACAAGACCGCTTTATTTTCTGATTGCATGTTGCTTTATCAACATCTTTCTGGATGTTCTTCTAGTCGTTGGTTTCAATATGGGGGTTGCAGGCGCTGCCATTGCCACAGTAGTCTCCCAGGCAGTTAGCGCTGTACTGGTCATCTGGGCTTTGCTGAAGTCCACGGATATGTACTGCCTGCATCCAAAGGAAATCCGCTTTCACAAGTTTTTGCTGGTTTCTATTATAACCATAGGTCTTCCCGCCGGTATTCAGTCTGTTATGTACAATCTTGCCAATATGATTATACAAACCTCCCTGAATGACCTCGGCACCAGCACCATGGCGGCCTATACTGCCTTTGGCAAAATTGATGCTATTTACTGGATGATTTCCGGTGCTTTCAGCGTGTCTATTACCACCTTTATCGGACAAAACTACGGCGCGCAAAAATACGACCGTATGAAAAAAAGTGTCAAAATCTGTTTATTTATGGATTTTCTGGCATCCATCCTGGTAAGCGCTCTGCTTTTATTCTTTGGGGAATATCTTCTGCGGCTTTTTACTACGGACCCGGAAGTTTTAAAAATCGGTATGAAAATTATTCATATTATTGCGCCTTCTTATGTACTCTTTATTTTTATAGAAATCCTTTCCAGTACACTAAGAGGTATTGGAAATGTTCTGGTTCCTATGCTGATGACCTGCGGTGGTGTATGTATCCTGCGTATTATCTGGATATTCTTCGTAGTTCCTCACAGACCGGGTGTTTCCAACATTCTGCTGTGCTACCCCATTTCCTGGGGACTGACCGCAGTGCTGTTTATTCTTTACTATTACACACAGCAGAAAAAGTTCTTTCATGCGCATCAACAAATTTAACTTATAAAGGAGAACAAAATTATGTATTTTTCTTATGATGCTGACAGCAAAACTGTATCCCTTTTAGATGAAGGAACCAATCTTTTATTGGAAGAGTATGCCGATTTGGCAAGCCTCTGTGAAAAACTTCAGGTTTCCGTAACGGTAGATTCTTCGGTCAATACACTGATGGTTTCCAAAACTGGAAATAACTGCAGAATCGTCTGCCGTGAGGCAGCTCATTACTTTCGGGAACTGAATTATCTTCTTCACCACAGCAGAGAAGATTTTGAACGTCAGGAAACACCATTCTTTGAGAAGAACGGATTTATGCTGGATTGTTCCCGAAATGCAGTTTCTACTCCGGAAACGGTAAAAAAACTTATCCGCATTTTAGCTAAAGCTGGAATGAATCAATTACTGTTATATACAGAAGACACTTATGAGGTACCGGGCCTTCCTTACTTTGGCACTTACCGCGGCCGCTACTCTCAGGAAGAACTGCGCCAGCTGGATGCTTATGCCCAAAATTTCGGCATCGAACTGGTTCCTTGCATTCAGACTCTGGCTCATCTGAGAAATGCATTAAAATGGCCTATGGGACAGGATTTAAAAGACAACGCAGATATCCTCATGGTTGGTTCAGAAAAAGTTTACGCCTTTCTGGAACAACTTCTGTGCTCTTTAAAAGACTGTTTTTCTTCCAGAAACATTCACATTGGTATGGATGAAGCCCTTATGCTGGGTCTTGGCAATTATCTGCGGGAAAACGGTTATAGAGAAAGTTCTCTTCTTATCCGTGAACACAGCCAGCGTGTACTGGAAATCTGCCGCAGACTGGGTTGGAAACCAATGATGTGGAGTGATATGTACATCACTTCCAATAATGGAAAAGGCTATTATGACGTGGACGAAAACACAGACACTTCCTCCTGGACAAAACCAGATGACGGCCTTGGACTTGTTTACTGGGATTACTATAATTTGGACAGAAATGTCTACCGGAATATGCTGCGCGTACATAAAGAACTTTCTTCACGAACCATTTTTGCAGGCGGTATCTGGAACTGGAACGGTATTGCCCCCAATTACGGAAAAGCATTTCAGTGTACACGCAGTGCTTTGCAGGAATGTCAAAGCCAGGGTATTTCGGAAGTTTTCGCTACAGGCTGGATGGACAACGGTGCGGAGACTCCTATTGCCGCCATTTATCCGGGGCTTATCCTGTTCGCCGCCCTTTGCTTCCAGGAAAATCCTTCTGAAGAAGAAGTCTCCCAACTCTTTACTGACTGTATCGATGCACGTTTGGAAGACTTTTATCTTCTGGATAATTTTGATGCACTTTTCCAGGGAACAGGCAAAAACCTTTCTGCGGACAATCCTTCCAAGTACCTGCTTTACCAGGACCCTATGCTTGGTATGTTTGATTATCATATTCAAGGAATGGATACGCAAACGTACTATGGAAATTTGGCCGATAAACTTGCGAAATGCCAGGAAACCTCCTCAAAATATGCAGATTTCTTCCGTTTTTATGAATCCTTTGCTCAGGTGCTTTCCCAAAAAGCCGACCTTGGAATACATCTAAAAAAGGCTTACGATACAAAGAACTTATCCACACTACAGAAAATCTGTACGGAAGTTATCCCCAATATTCTGGAGAATCTCCAACATATGCACCTGCTTCGTGAAAAACTGTGGATGGCAGATGCCAAACCTTTCGGCTACGAACTCATGGACATCAAACTGTCCGGTGTAAAAACCCGCTTGGAAAGCACGGCAAGAAGAGTCTCCTCTTATGTAAATGGAGATTTGGACCGGCTGGAAGAACTGGAACAGACACGCCTTCCCTACTGGACGGCAGATGTGAAATATCCACATGACACTAAAGTAGAACTGAGAGAAAATCTTTGGAGTAAAATCGTAAGCGGATGTGATTTAATAGATACGGTTTGATAGAAAACCAAAGAGACTGCCACAGGAAACGGCAATCAGGATATTTATACATTTTGTGTTCAAAATGTATAAATATCCTCGATATCCACTTCATACGACAGCCCCTTGGTTTCTAATTCAGCCTGTACAGTACCGCATCGTGAGAATCCAGAGATACACTCAGACTGCCCTCACAGTCTCCGCACTCTGCCTGTCTCCACATATCGTATACACAATACCGGCCTTCCAGTTCCAACTGTTCCAGACTAATACGGAATGTCTCTTTCCAATTGGTAATATTGAAAAATGCTATATAAGAATTATTCTCGTTATCCTCTGCTTTCCAGACAATCAAATCATAGGTACGCAAAATCTGACGGGCATTTCTGCTTTTCTTCAGAAGCCCCAAAACATCATCATTGGTAACCAGTGATTTTGTCCATTCATCCATATCAGTAAGTTCACAGCCAAGCATCATAGGAGAACGGAATATACACCACAGCGTAAACATAGTTCGCTGTTCTGCCCTGCTCAGACGGCTCTGTCTCTCTCCCAGTCCATGCTCACAGCCCCGAATGGAAATATGCCCTACCGGCAGCATATCACAATCGGGATAACAGCCTTCCGACACATAAGGGCTCCACTGATGACAACGGGCAAACATTTCCATAATATTTTCCCAACTATCCCACAAATCGTTGGTAATCCGCCACATATTGGCATTTTTCCGCAAATGCTCTGCCTGCTCCACCATAGCCGGACCCGGAGATAAGCTAAGCACTACCGGACGTCCGCATTTATCAATGGCATGTCTTAAAAGCTGGATTTCATCACCCCCGTAAGCCAGAGTACTCTCATTATTTATCTGCCCATATTTTACGCAAATATCATCTACCTTAATCAAATCCACACCCCAGGACGCATACAATTCCAAAATAGAATCATAATAGTCCTGTGCTCCCGGCTTTGTGGCATCCAGCCCGTACATATCTGTATTCCAACAACAGATAGAGGACGGATGCGCTGCTTCTCTGGCCGTATATATGCTGTTTTTTATTTTTACATTCTGAGACACTGCCTGACGGGGAATTCCCCGCATAATATGAATTCCGAATTTTAATCCTTTTTCATGGGCATAGGCCGCAATCTTTGTAAAGCCGCTGCCATCTGCGGCAGATGGAAAACGATTAGGCGCCGGACAAAGCCTGCCATACTCATCCATACATAAATCCGCAAATTTATGGTAATGGCTGGAATTAGCGGTAGGCTCGTACCACTGAATGTCACAGACAATATATTCCCAACCATGGGACTTCAGATGTTCTGCCATGTAATCAATATTTTGCCTTAACTCCTGCTCCGTCACAGACGCCCCATAACAGTCCCAGCTGTTCCAGCCCATGGGCGGTGTTTGGGCACATGCATTTTTATTCATAATAATCCCTCTCCTTTATTTTTCTATACCACTTTTCACACATACTATTTTTCTTCTTTTGCTATTTGACATTATATCAGATACTCACTTATAATGATTCATAATACAAAAGAAATACCACACATTTATTGCAGAGGTTTCCATATGTTTTACGAAAATAAAGAAGACTATTTTTTTGCTGTAGAAGAATTCAACTCTTTACAATATCCCTTACATGTACATAGCTATATTGAACTTGTACATGTCATGAAAGGCTCGCTGGAAATGCAAATTGGCAGGGAAAAATATGTTATCCCGGAGGGTTCCCTGGCTATGATTTTTCCCAATGTTCCCCACAGCTATCATACGCTTTCTGCAAAAGGAAACACACAGTTAAATATTATTAACAGTTATCTCGACCTGCTTCCTTTGCATAAAAAGCTTCTACTCTCCATGTTTCCATCAAATCCGGTACTTGCTGCTGAAGAACTTCATCCGGATATTCTCTTTGCAGAAAAAAGACTGTTTACCTTAACAGCAGCCGAAAAAGACAGCGCCCTGATTTCCTCTTTTCTTTCCTTAATATTATGCCGTCTATTTCCTCTTCTTCAGCTTACGGAATATCAGGAACTGCCTCCTCAGGACATTGTCTGCAGTATTATTGCCTACATCGCGGAACACTTTTGTGAGGACATTTCTCTCTCGGATGTTGCTGTACATTTCGGCATTGGAAAATATGCGCTTTCCAGAATCTTTTCCAATGTTTTAAAAGTGAGTTTTTCTTCATATGTAAATGCACTTCGTATGAATCATGCCCGGTATCTTCTTCTGAATTCCAACATGAACATTACCACTATTGCTATGGAGTGCGGCTACCACAATCAACAGACTTTCAACCGAATATTCAAAGAACAGTGCAGCTGTACCCCCAGAGAATACCGAAATATGTAATCTTCCCCGAATCCTACACAGTGTTCCATTTTTTGTAAAACAAAAAAAACTCCTATAGACATTACTATCTACAGAAGTTCTCTCTCATATACCTTCAAAACCGCATACACAAAACCAAACCAATTCCAACTTACCGTTTCGCTTAGCTTTCTAAGCTATTAGGTCAAGCCCTCGACCGATTAGTAGCAGTCAGCTCCATACATTGCTGCACTTCC
>NZ_JAAITA010000031.1 GCF_013304445.1 Blautia hansenii | reverse complement strand
TAAAGATTTCTCCCACCACCCGCATAGCAGGTGGTTTATTTCATTGCTGACACAAAAAGAAGAGCTGCCGCTTTAAGCCTCTTATTCTGCTTAAAACGACAGCTCTTTCATACTTGCTGTAACGTAGGAAATCCGATTAAATGGAAACCAGAATCATCTCTTTGACGCTTTCGGGAAGTTCCTTTTCGTCTTTGGAAACGCTTAATACAAAAGATACGTTGTATTTTTCACCCATATCCTTCAGGCGTGCCATCACATCTGCAAATGCTTCATCTGTTACCCGTGAAATTTTAATGAAACTGTCGAGATACATTCTTTCCAGGTCATTGTCCTGAGAAACTACACCGGAGAGAAATCCCAGAAATTCACTGCTATTTTGAATATCGTAGTCAGACATATCAATTAAACGTACCTTATTATTTAATTCATACATGTGCTTTCTGCTTTTATCCAGATATACCAGTGTTCCGTTTGCTTCTTTGACCTCTGTATTTACTTTATCCAGAAGTACCTTTGTTTTTCCTTTACCCTTTTCTCCTACAATTAACTGAACCATCGCAATTTCCTCCTTAGCCGCACGTAATATGTAATTTTACTAAAACCGTGGTTATTGTTAAATTAATTATAGTGCATATCGTTCAAAAATACAATGGTAAATTCAAAATTTATAGCAAAAATTAAGAATTAATCTTTTCCAGCATCTGGCAGATACGGTTGTTCATTTCCGTTTCGCTTTCTGACTGGAAAACAATAGCTGCAAAAGCATTTCCATAATTGTTCTGCACCAGCAAAGCGGTATATCTTTCCGTATCAGAAGAGAAAAATTTTCCTCCTAATACGGTTACGCCTCTGGGAACAGTGATTCGGCCTGTGGCATAGAGATTGTCACAGCTAAGCCACTGCTGTTTGGCAGTACCGTCAGCCTGGCTGTAATTCAGGATAAATTCCGACAGCCCCATGGCATTGGTAAGGTCCGGATATTTTAAAAGTTCATTTAAAAGCAAATAGATATCGTAAACCGTGGTATACTGATTTTCGTCCGAAACACCGGTTGCATTTACGAAGTTGGTGTTGGTCATGCCAAGGTCCTGGGCTTTCTGGTTCATCAAGTCCACAAAGGCATCTGCGCTGCCTCCTGCGCTTCGTGCAAGGGCCAGACAAGCGTCTTGTGCCGAAGATACTAAAACGGCATTTAAAAGCTGCTTGACGGTGATTTGATTGTCTGCAGACAGTCCGCAGGTATTTCGGTTCTGACCGTATACCATATCCTCCTGGGAAATGGTGACCGTATCGTCGGGATTCAGCTTTTCAAAGGCCACCAGTGCAGTCATAAGCTGTGTCACCGTACCTGGAGATACTCTTTCATAGAGTCCGGTTGAAAAGGAAATTTTTCTGCCATGGATATCAAAAAGTCCGGCCCGTTCCCCTTCTTTGGCTTCTACACCCTCCAGGGAAGTTTCCGCCTCTCCTACGCAAAGATTCTGGGACAGCCCATCAGCTACGGGATAATCCTCTCCTGCTGTGGTTCCGAAAACACGCTGGCTTCGGTCATACGGAAGGATTTCTTTTAACTGTCTGTTTTTTCCAATAAGGATAATGGCAAGCAGTCCCAGCAGCAAAAAAATTATTAGAAGGAGAAGCAAAAATAAGGTTTTTCTCACCTTCTGCTGATGACGCTTTTTAAATCTTCCTGTTCTTTTTTGGGGTTTTTTGAAAAGTTTATCGATACATCTCACGCCAGTCCAGCTCTCCTCTGCCCAAAGAACGAATCATCATTTCCGCAGTGGCCAGGTTGGTTGCCATGGGAATGTTGTGGGTGTCGCAGAGCATGAAAATACGTTTTACGTCAGGGTCATGCTTCTGCGGCTCCAGAGGTTCTCTTAAATAAATCACCAAATCCATGTCATTTTGCTCAATCATGGCTCCAAGCTGCTGTTCTCCGCCCAGATGTCCTGCCAGAAACTTGTGTACGGTCAGATTGGAAGCTTCTTCAATAAGTCTTCCGGTGGTTCCGGTGGCATAAAGGTTGTTCTTTGATAAAATATTTCTGTAGGCAATGCAGAAATTCTGCATTAATTTTTTCTTTGAATTGTGTGCAATTAATCCGATGTTCATGATTTTTCTACCTCCCTGTAAGTTCTGTATCGCTGTAAGCCCACATTCAGCACAAGTCCCATTCCGATATAAAGGCTGACCATGGAAGTCAGACCGTAGCTGACAAAAGGCAGCGGCGTTCCGGTGTTGGGCATAATCTTTGTGACAACGGCCACATTGATGAAGCCCTGGACAGCCACAATGGATGCTACCCCGCAGCATATAATCTTTCCGGCAGTATCTTTTGCCCGCAGACTTGTTCTGATACATTCAAAAATAATCAGCAGCAACAGCAGTAAAATTGCCACGCACCCGATGAATCCCAGTTCTTCTCCGGCAACAGAGAAAATAAAGTCTGTCTGGTTTTCAGATACGAAATTTCCCTTGTTTGCAGATGCCACTTCATTGTTGTTCAGACCTTTTCCCGTAAGCTGACCGGAACCGATGGCCATGACGGAATTTTCCTGCTGGTTTACAGCATCGGAATACTCATCGTCTTCAGAGTTTAAAAAGGCCATAATACGGTTTCTCTGATAGGATTTTATCAGCTTCTGGTCCGGTTGGACAACGATAAAGAGAAATACAACAGCAAGAGGAATGACAATCAGCAGTGCGCCTCCTATAATTTTATAGCTTAATCCTGCAATATAAAGCAGTATACAGAAAATTATAGCAATAGTTATGGTATTTTTCAAGTCTGGCTGTTGCAGAATCATGGCAAGAGGCACAGCAATCAGTACCGCTGATTTGACCAGCGTTCTCAAGGTATTAATATCCTCCTCGTGGTCCATAAAGTACTTAGCAAAGAAAAGGATAATAATAATCTTGGAAAGCTCGGTAGGCTGAAACTGAAAGCCGCCAATGCTAATCCAGCGGGTAGCGCCATTGGCATCGGTTCCCAGCAGAATAACCAGAAGCAGAAGGAACAGGTTTCCGCCGTACATAATCCAGTTGAAATTTAAAATCCAACTGTAATCCATCAGCGATACCACCACCATTACAATCAGTCCCAGAATCATACCTGCAAACTGTTTTTTCTGAAGAGAGGGGTCCGCGCTTCCTACCAGAAGTACGCCAATAGAGGTGAGCACTATCAGCACAAGCACCAGTCTGAAATTGTAGTCCTTTAGTTTATATTGTCTAATCATGAAAACACCTTTTTTCCTAATCTCAGTTGTTATCTCCAGAGGGATATTCCTGGAGAGGAATGTTCAATATCGGTCTGTAAGGGGATTTTTGCCATAAAAGTAGCAGTTTCTTTCCGGTAACGGATTTCCACGTTCTGTTCTCTTACGGCAAAATACTTATTTACAGCCCGAATCATATCGTTTTGCAGCATTGTCATCATTTGTGGAGTACAGTCCAGCCGCTCGGAAGTCAAAAGCAGCTTTAAACGGTCTTTTGCGATAAGACCGGAACGTCTGCCAGGAAATCTTAACAATTCCATGTCCTCCTTTATTATTTTCTGAAAATGCCTGAAAGACGCCGAAAGACGCCTTGTTTTTTCTGAAATTCCAGGAAAGGAACTTCTTCGCCGGAAATTCTGCGGCAAATATTTTCAAAAGCTCTGCCGGACAGGGAGTCTTTTCCGCAGAGAGGCTCTCCCTGGTTGGTGGCAATGACTACGGCCTCATCATCAGGAATTGCACCGAGAAGGTCTACGGCAAGAATTTCTGTCACATCTTCTATGGACATCATTTCACCCCGCTGAATCATATCCGGTCTGAGACGGTTGATGACAAGCTGAATCTGCGGCATTTCATTGGCCTGCAAAAGCCCGATGATACGGTCTGCGTCCCGGATAGCAGAAACCTCCGGAGTAGTGACCACAATAGCCCGGCCTGCGCCGGCAATGGCATTTTTAAAGCCCTGTTCAATACCTGCGGGGCAGTCCAGAATAATATAGTCAAATTCTTCGGACAAATCCTCAGTAAGCTTTACCATCTGTTCCGGTGTAATAGCTGTCTTATCCTTTGTCTGTGCAGAAGGCAGAAGAAACAGGGTATCGCACTGCTTGTCTCTGATCAGCGCCTGTTTCATCCTGCAGTTTCCTTCAATGACATCAATGAGGTTGTAGACAATGCGGTTTTCCAGTCCCAGCACTACATCCAGGTTGCGAAGTCCGATGTCTGTATCCACTACAACTACTTTTTTGTTCAGTCTGGCAAGACCAAGGCCGATATTGGCTGTTACCGTGGTCTTGCCTACGCCTCCTTTTCCGGACGTCACTACAATAATTTCACTCATACCAAATCCTCCTGATATTTTCTTTTTGCTGCTTCCTGTGTACTTTGCAAATTGACAGCTTAATCGTTTCGTGTTGTTGTCGTGTCAGCAGAAGATGCTGTACCGGTGACAATTTCAGATTCATCTGCAAGGTTGTACTTATAACGGAGGATATCTTTTGCTACGTCAACCGCATTGCTGGAAGCATAACCGTTTCCAATGCGGACGGCAATGCCCACTTCCGGATTCTCATAAGGTGCGAATCCCATAAAGAGTGCATGGGAGGGCCGGGTTAAATCTTCCTGTGCAGTACCTGTCTTGCCGGCAACAGAAACACTGAGAGAGCTTAAAGAAGCGTTATTTTTCGCAACTCCTCTCATACCTTTCTGTACAGTAGTCCAGGTATGGTCTGCAACGTCCATGTCTCCTTTGACTTCCGGAGTGTAATCTTCGATTATTTCTCCTTTGGAGTCAGTTACTTTATCAAGAAGGGACAGCTGATAGCTGGTGCCCCGGCTCGCAATAGTAGTCACATATCTGGCGAGCTGAGAAGTCGTAACAGACAAATCGCTCTGTCCGATAGAAGTTCTCAGCGCATCGGAAGTAGACATTTTCGGTGATACTTCCGTAATTTCCAGACCTGACTTTTCGTTCAGACGGAATAAATTGGCGTATTTCATCAGTTTTTCCACACCCAGAGAGTCGGAATATTTTCCGTCCGCATCTGTACCCAAATCATAAGCTACCTGGTTCATAAATACGTTACAGGAATTGGTGATACCGGAAACCGCGTTCATATAACCATGACCGGAATGCAGCCAGCACCAGGGTGCATTGGCAACTTTATCGAACTGGCCGGTACAGACAGCACCGTAACTGTCATTTACAATTCCCTCTTCCATACCAGCCACAACAGTAACTACTTTAAAGGTAGAACCTGGAGCTGTGAGCTGCTGGGTGGCCTTGTTATAGAAAGGACCGGATAAATCCTGGGACAGCTTGGCAAAATATTCGGTGTCCATGTTGTTGGCAAGCCGGTTGTTGTCATATCCAGGATAGGTCACACAGGCCAGAGTTTCGCCTGTGTTGACATCTGTAATAACCACGGAACCGGAGCAGGGGTCCAAAGCCAGCTGGGCCGGTGTGATTTCCAGATTACGGATTTTGTTTATCATAAAATCATAGGCTCTCATAGAACCGGATTTTAAAGCCTGATATGTGGCATCATCTTTTTCCAGAACATTCTGGTCGTACAAGAGCATACAAAGCTGGGCACCGGAGATGGTGTCTTCATGCAGCATATATTTATACAGGATTTTGGAAAATCCCTCATCATCAGCCAGGGATTCGGTCAGATAATCAGCCAGTGCGGTATATACCTCATTGGAATCCAGGTATTCGTCCTCAGAGGAAAATTGGGAAATATCAATCCAATTCTTTCCAGCTGCATAAGTCAGAAATTCCTTTAAACTGATAGATTCTTCCTTGGTCCAGGCTTTGTAGACGGAATCAGAGGAATCAATAGAATCTTTGGATAAAATACCCTTTTTATTCATAAGGAAATCATTCACAATGTAGCTCTGGTATTCCTGCATTTCTTCGGACAAGTCTTTATAAGCCGCGGGATTTTCCTTGGTCAGCTCTTCTTTTACCTGGGCAAAAACCTCAGACTGCTTTTGCTGAAATCGTTCGTATACTTCTTTTTCCAGTTCTGTGGCATCGTCCTCTTTGAAATGTGAGATGTCCAGAACACTATTGTTTATCAGGGCATTGTATACATCATAAATAGGCGTTTTAATAGCTGCCGTATCCATGCCGTCTTCTACTTTAAATTCCTTGGCGTTGATAATGTTGGCTACTAAAATTCCGGCAATTTTCTGTTCCAGGATATCGTAGGTGATACGCTGCAAATCCTTGTCCAGAGTCAGGTACACATCATTGCCGGACTCCGGCTCTTTTCTGGAATCGCTTTCAATTTTCAGAACTTTTCCCATAGTATCCACAAAGACAGTTTCTGAGCCGTCTTTTCCCTGCAGTTTGGTT
The DNA here is from genome assembly GCF_013304445.1 of Blautia hansenii. Lineage (GTDB taxonomy): Bacteria > Bacillota > Clostridia > Lachnospirales > Lachnospiraceae > Blautia. The sequence continues at coordinate 15,800 of NZ_JAAITA010000031.1, read as the reverse complement.
TCCATTTCCTTTTCTATGCCGGCTTTACCTACCACAGCGTCGGTGGAATAATCATAGCCCTGGTCGCGGAGGCTTTCCAGTTCTTCTGAGTCGGCTTTTCCTGTATAGCCGATAATGGAGGCAAAACTTTCTGCCTCGTCGTAGACACGGATAGAATCCTCTGTAATATCCACGCCCTGCAGTTTGTCCTTGCGCTCCATAATTTCCGCCACAGTCTCTTCACTGACATTGGTGGCAATGGTAACGGGCACATATTTTTTAAAGCTGTTGGTGGATAAAATATAGCGTATTTTTACCAGCTCTAACGTTTCCTCCGGCGTAAAGCTTTCCGGCAGCCCATAGGACTCCAGTTCTTTTTTTGTATAAGGTTTTTCCTTGTTTACCAGTCCGAAACGCTCCTCTCCTGCCAGATACTCCATGATTTCATCAGCAGTGGCATTGAGCTGTTTCTTTTTCAAATCTTCAATCTTCGCTTTTCCGTATACGTCTGCTTTGAAACGGTTCAAGGTAAAACCTGTGGCATCAAAGGCATATTTTCCATCTTCGTCCAATACAATGTGAAAAGTAATATCTGTACTCTCATTGTGGGACTTCAGAATGTTTAAGAGTTCATAGGCCACATAGTTCAAGGTCAGATTTTTCTCTCTGGTGGAGTCATAAGTTCCGTTGTCCTCTAAAATGACGGAATAAGACAGTTGGTTGTAAGCCAGAGGCTTGCCGTTTCTGTCCAGAATATTGCCGCGGGTTCCTTTTAAAGTTCGTTCTTTTGTGATACTCAGATTGAAATTTTCCGCGTATTCCTCTCCATGAAGAATCTGCAGGGAAAAAAGCCGCTGAATCAGCACTGCAAACATGGCGCAGAATACGAGAATAACAACGGTTGTTCTTTTCAGTCCGATTTTTTTGATGAATTTTTTTATTTTCTTAACCAAATGGAATCTCTCTCTTTCATTTCCAGTTCGCTTAGCTTCCTGTTCAGTTTGAACAAAAGTTTGTAAAGAATGACAGTAACTAACACAGTATAAATCATTTCGGGAATCATAATGCGTCCGAAATAGTAAAAAATCTGCAGTCTTCCCCGCATGAGAAACTGCATTCCATATACCAGAATTCCGTAGAGGATATCTCCTGCCGCCACCAGAAACAAGGGGACACGGATTTCCTCATCGTAGAAAATTTTGCAGCAGCATCCTGCCACATATCCAATACACAGATAAATCAGGGCATAAAAGCCCAGTAGATTTCCATAGAAAACATCTTTTAAAAGTCCGCAGAAAAGTCCGGTCCAAAGTCCCGAAAGCTTTCCACGCATAAATCCAAAGGATACTGTGACAATCAACAGGAGATTCGGCACAATAGAGCCAATGGAAAGACTTTGAAATACGGTGCTCTGGAGAATAAAGCACACCAGAATCACCAGGCCTTGTACGGCTCTTCTCTTTATCCGCATCAGGAATCCCCTTTCTGCTGTTTCAGTTCTTTGATTACCAGTACCTCGCTTAAATGTTCAAAATCTACAGCCGGTGTCAGAGTTCCTGTCTTTGTCAGATTGTTGGGGTCCTCTTTTATTTCGCTGACATAACCGATGAGAATTCCTTTCAGGAATTTATCGCTGACATCGGAGGTGACAATCTTTTCGCCCTCCTGGATTTTGTCATCTTCGTCTTTTAAGTGGATAAACTGCAGCTTGCCTTCGTCAATCAGACGCAAATCTCCCGCCACAATACAGCGGTCAGAAGTGCTCATGGTCATGGCACTGACATTGCTGGTGTCGTCAATAATAGAACGGACCGTAGCCCAGTTTTTGCCCACTTCCGTGACAATGCCTACCAGTCCGCTGCCGGCGATGACGTTGCAGTCCTTCTGGATGCCGTCATCCGTACCCTTGTTGATGGTAAAGCTGTTAAACCAGTTGCCTGTATCTTTAGAGATAACATTAGCTGCCACCTTATCGTACTGACTGTAATCCTGATCCAGCTTGTATAATTCCTGCAGGCGTTCCAATTCTGTAAGCCCCTGGGTCAGGCGGCTGTTTTCTGCAGTCAGTTCATCGACTTTTTCCTGAAGTTTTTTATTTTCTTTTACAAGCGCCTGCTTATTCTGAAAGCCTGCGGTGGCATCGTCAAGAACAGCGCCCACTTTATTGATGCCTTTCTGGAATGGTACAATGATATACCCCGCTGTATTTCTCACCGGTTCAATGGGAAATTTCGCAGCAGCGGCGAAAATCATCAGACCGACACAGCCCAGAACCATGGCCGCAAGCACATGCTTGCTTTTAATCGTCCAATTATGCTTTTTCTTCATTCTCAAAACCTCAGCTTTTCTTTCCGGCTACCTGACCCATTTCCAAAGGGTGCGGTTTCCAATAATTTCTTTCAGCCCATATATGGTGCAAAGTTCATAATATCCCGATAATCGTACTTTTTGCCCGGTGGCCTGGCTCAAGAACCAGTCCATATCAGGGATTCTGGCACATCCTCCCGCCAGAAAGATTCCCTGGTCCTGAATATTCTGATACATCTGCGGAGGTGTTCTTTCCAGGAAAAACTGAATTTCTTCGCAGATAGACCGAATAGGGCCTAAAATTGTTTCGTATATCATATCAGAGGGCACAATCCCTTCCCGGGGCAGACCGCTTAAACTGTCGATCCCCACAATTTTTCTGGCCTCCCGGATATCTTCTTTTAAATAGGCCAGAGAGAACTTCAGTCTTCTGGCGGTCCGGTTTCCGATATAGAGGTTGTGCTGTTTGCGAACCTCGTTGACAATGGCTTCGTTCAGCTGTTTGCCCCCGATTTCCACAATTTTGCTCAAAACCACTCTTCCCTGTTCAATGACAGAGATTTCCGTACTTTGTGCCCCGATATTGACAATCATGCTTCCTTTTGTATGATTAATGGGAATCCCAAGGGCCACCGCATCGGCGATGGTTTTGTTGACCATATATATTTTGTTCTTTCGGTTGGAATTTCCAATGGTGTAATAGGCCCGCTGTTCAATTTCCGACAAATCCGAAGGAACTGCCAGATATAAACTGTTGCTGAAGACACTGCCGGCATTTATCTTATCCAGTAAAGCCTGTAAAACCATCTCTGTGTGATTGACATCTGCAATTTTTCCATAAGCCATGGGCGAAATTACAGATACATTAGACGGATTCTTTTCAAAAATCCCATATGCCTCATTTCCGACTGCCAGAATCTGCTTCTGGTTGCGAATGGCTATCATGTTTTTCTCCGTTAAAATAGTATCCTGGTCCTGTGAATAGATTTTCACCGTACTGGTTCCCAGGTCTACTCCAAACGTTTTATGCAATGGCATGTAAACTTGTCCCCTTTAACTTTTTAACATTTAAAAAATCCCCTGCTGGCGAAAACTCAGATATTTGCAGTCCCCAATAATAATGTGGTCCAGAAGCGGAATTCCAAGGAGTTCTCCTGCTTCTGCAATACGCTGTGTAACGTCCAAATCAGCCTGACTGGGAGTAGGGTCTCCGCTGGGATGGTTATGTACAAGAAGAATTCCCACGGCATGATAAGACATGGCGGTCAGGAATATCTCTCTTGGGCTGACGAAAGAACCGTTCACAGTTCCTTTGAAAATCATTTCCTCCCCCAGCAAATGATTTTTAGTGTCCAGCATCATACAGATAAGCTCCTCCTGTTCCTTGTGGCGCAGCCGCTCCATGTAATAATCCGCAATGGTTCCGGGCTGGGTAAACTGAAGCCCTTTCCTGGCTGTTGTCTGAGCAATGCGTTTGGAAAGCTCTCCGATGCATTTTATCTGTATTGCTTTTACTGTTCCGATACCTTTTACGGATTTTAATTGTGCAAGGCTTAAAGTGTGAAGTCCCAGAAGCCCCTTTCTGTCTTTGGAAAGACTGAGAATTTCTTCCGCCATATGCACAGAAGGGCTGCCTACCGTACCGGTTCTTAAAAGGACGGCAAGAAGCTCTGCATCAGTAAGGGACTGGGCGCCCAGCCGGACACATTTTTCGTACGGGCGCTCGTCCTTTGGTATCTGTTTCATGTTTTTAAATTCTGCCATACTCTATATTGCGATTTCTTTGGCATATTTTTTCGCATAGGGTTTTCGCAGATTCATTGTAGCACAGATTAAAAACGATGTATATGCCTTACGAAAAATTTATGAGATTTTTCATAATTGCCTCACCGATTTTCAATCCGTCCATGGCTGCCGAGGTGATTCCTCCGGCGTATCCGGCACCCTCTCCACAGGGATAAAGGCCGGATACGGAGCTGTGAAAATGTTCATCTCTGCAAATACGCACCGGGGAGGAGGTTCTGCTTTCGATACCGGAAAGCACCATATCGGCACGGGAAAATCCAGGGATAATCTGTTCAAATGCCTGTATGCCTTCCATAAGGGCTTCATTTAAAAATTCCGGCATCAAATCTCTCAGATTGGCAAAAGCATATCCGCCCTTCATACAGGGGGTGACTTCTCCGAAGTTGTCAGAGGTCTGATTTTGACAGAAGTCACCGTATTTTTGCACCGGAATTTTGCCCTGTCCCAATTCGTATGCTTTCTCTTCTAATCGCCGCTGAAATTCCATTCCGGAAAGCACGTCATCCCCCGAGAAATCTTCCGGAGTTACGGTTACAATCAGGGCACTGTTGGCATTTTTTGAGCCGCGGTCCTGGTAACTCATACCGTTTACTGCAAGTCGTCCCTCTTCGGAGGAAGCGTTGACTACATAACCGCCGGGGCACATACAAAAGCTGTATACCCCTCTTCCATTGGTTCCCCTGTGGGTCAGTTTATAGCTGGCTGCCCCAAGCTGCGCTGCCTGTTCCTGTCCGTACTGATACTGGTTAATCAGACTTTGCGGGTGCTCTGCCCGCAGGCCTACAGCGAAAGATTTTGGCTCCATGTGTATCCCCTTTTCTTTCAAAAGGGCAAACGTATCTCTGGCGCTGTGTCCCACAGCCAGTACCAGGGTATTGGTGGGAATCTTTTGGGTATGGTTTACTGTAACAGAAGCAATTCTGCCGTTTTCTATATGCAAATCTGTCATTTTAGAGGAAAAGCGGATTTCCCCGCCGGCCTGTTCAATAAAATGACGGATATTTTTTACGATATTTATCAGAGCGTCAGTGCCCAGATGAGGCTTCTGCTGGTAGAGAATTTCCTTTGGCCCTCCGGCCTCTACGAAAATTTTCAGGACCTCCCGGTTCCGGCCTATGGGATCTTTTACCAGCGTGTTCAGCTTTCCGTCGGAAAAAGTTCCTGCCCCGCCCTCTCCGAACTGCACATTGGATTCCGGATTTAACCGGCCGGTCTTCCAGAAATCTTCCACAGTCCGCAGACGGTTATCTGCGTCTTCTCCCCGCTCTAGAACCAGGGGTTTTAAGCCTGCTTTCACCAGATAGTAGGCACAGAACAGCCCGGCGGGGCCGCTTCCTACGATGACGGGGCGGCTGTTGGTTTCTTCCTTGATGCGAAGATAAGTGAATTTCTTAGGAGTCAACAGACTGACGTTTTTGGAACGGACTTTTTTCAGCACTTTGGCTTCTTTTTTTACGGACACCTCCACAGTATAGACAAAGAAAAGTTCCGGCTTTTTCCTGGCGTCCAGAGATTGTCTGGCAATGTTCCAGGAAAGCAGTTCTTCTCTGGAAATTCGCAGAACAGAGAGTATTTTCTTTTCCAGTTCTTCCTGCGTATGGGTAACGGGAAGTTTTATCTGACAGATATTCAGCATTTGGCTGCCTCCTTTCCTGCAAGGGCGCCGGTGGTCCATGCCCACTGAAGATTATAGCCGCCGCAGATACCGTCTGTGTCCAGCAGTTCTCCGGCCAGATACAGTCCCGGCACTTTCCGGCTCTCCAGAGTGTGCGGATGGACTTCCGTAAGAGAAACTCCTCCGGTACAGACCTGGGCGTTTTTAAAAGGTTTGGTTTTCTTTATTTTTATAGGAAATTCTTTTATCCTTGCCGCAAGAGCGGGGATTTCCGGTTTGTTCTCCATCAGCACGTCGCAGAGCTTTTTGGGGAAAAGCCCTGTGAGCAGGGCCGCTGTGGACTTATACGGGCACTGCTTTCTGCGGCTTTTTAAAAGCTGCTCTGTTTCTGCCAGATTACAGGAAGGGAGAAAATCCAGTACAGCCGTAACCTCAATGCCCTTATCCAGCAGTCTGGCAGCCAGACCGCTGCACTGAAAGACCGGAATACCGGAAATACCGTAATCCGTAAGCTGCAGTTCGCCTTCCTGCGTGTTCAGCACTTTTTTTTCGGCCACAAGAGAAATTCGTCCCTCGATACGGGTGCCTGCCCATTTGGAAAAATATTTTTCTTTTCCCATAAGGGGAACCAGAGCCGGCAGAGGTTTCTCTACAGAAAGTCCAAGGGATTTGGCCAGGGTATAGCCGCTGCCATCCGCCCCTTCTATTTGAGAAGCACGGGAGCCGCAGGACAGAATCACAGCGTCCGCCTTATACTGCCAGGTTTCGGTACGCACCAGAAATGAGGGCTTGCAGGAGGCAGTCTGTTCCGGGCGGATTTCCTTTACGTTCTCCCGGCATTTGATTTTTACCTTACGATACCGGGCTTCCATTTCCAGAAGCTCTTGTACGCTGGAGGCCTGCATGGAGGCAGGATAAAAATAACCGTTTTTTTCTTTTACGGAAACGCCGATTTCTGAGAAGAACTCCAGGGTGTCTGTCAGAGAAAACTGCTGTAAAATTCCCCATGCAGTTTCAGGCTTCTGGCTGTGATAGCATTCCCTGCTCTGGTAACGGTTGGTCAGATTGCAGCGGCCGTTTCCGGTGGCCAGAAGTTTTCGTCCTGTTTTCTCATTGTGCTCTAAAAGTGTGACAGCGGCTCCTGCCCGGGCGGCCATAATAGCAGCCATCATGCCTGCAGCGCCTCCGCCTATGACACAGATTTGTTTTTTTTCCATATTGCTCCTATTCTTCCGGAAGAGTCACCAGATTTTTGTCTGCCAGCTTCTGCAGAGACATAAGGATACCCAGCTTTGCGTGATACCAGGTGAGGCCGCCCTGGAAATATACCGTGTACGGCGGCTTAATGGGGCCGTCTGCAGAAAGTTCAATGGAAGAACCCTGCACAAAAGCGCCGGCAGCCATAATTACATCGCTGTCATAACCCGGCATAGCCCATGGCTCCGGCTCTACATAACTGTCCACAGGTGCAGCGGCCTGAATGCCCTTGCAGAATTCTACCACGCCCTCCGGTGTGCCGAAGGTTACGGCCTGAATGATATCGTGACGGCTTTCCGTGCCGTTTGGGGTTACCGAAAATCCCAGTTTTTCGTAGATGTTGGCTGCGAAAATTGCGCCTTTTAAAGCCCCTGCTGTTACAGTGGGAGCCAGGAAAAAGCCCTGATAGAAGGCAGGATTTACCCCTAAAGTGGCGCCCACTTCCTTTCCGAGTCCCGGACAGGTCAGGCGGTAAGCCGCATTGTCCACGTATTCTTTCTTTCCTGCAATGTAACCGCCGATAGGCGCAAGACCGCCGCCGGGATTTTTTATCAGAGAGCCCACGATTAAGTCTGCGCCTACGTCACTTGGCTCAATTTTTTCCACAAATTCTCCATAGCAGTTGTCTACCATACAAATGATGTCCGGCTTAATACCCTTGATAAAGGCAATCAAATCCCCAATCTGGCTGACAGAAAAAGTGGGGCGGGTAAGATAGCCCTTGGAACGCTGAATTTCCACCATTTTTGTCTTTTCTGTAATGGCATTTCGGATGCCTTCGTAGTCAAAACTGCCGTCTTCTAAAAGTTCTACCTGACGGTAAGTCACGCCGTATTCAGCCAGAGAGCCTTTGGAGGGACGGATACCGATAACCTCCTCCAGGGTATCGTAAGGTTTTCCCACAGGGGAAAGGAGTTCGTCTCCGGGACGGAGATTTCCTGCCAGAGCCACAGCCAGGGCATGGGTGCCGCAGGCTAAAAGGGGACGCACCAGAGCTGCTTCGGTGTGGAAGGCGCTGGCATAGACCTCTTCTAAGGTATCTCGCCCAATATCGTTATAGCCATATCCGGTGGACGAATACAGGCAGGCTTCGCTGACTTTATTTTTCTGCATGGCATGCAGCACCTTTAACTGGTTGTATTCTGCATTTTCATCAATGGCAGTGAAACGCTCTTTTAAACCTGCCTCTATTTTATTTCCAAAATTCAGTACCGCCTGGCTGATACCAAGCTGCTGGTACATTTCATTCATTTCCTGCATGGTATGATTCCTCTTTTCTCACAGTTTTCCAATATATCATTCAGGATGTCTTCTTCCTTGTATGCGAATTCATTTTTGTTTATCCAGATAACATCCTTTTCACGCTTAAACCAGGTAATTTGCCGCTTGGCAAAGTGCCGGGTGTCTCGTTTCAAAATATAGACCGCCTCATCCAGGGAACAGGTGTGGTCAAAATAAGACAGGATTTCCTTATAGCCAAGGCCCTGCATGGAAACCATATCTTTGGTGTATCCCATGTCTGCCAGCTTTCGGACTTCTTCTACCAGCCCTTGCTTTAACATTTCGTCTACCCGGCTGTCAATGCGTTTGTAAAGCCGTTCCCGCACATCGTTCAACACAAAGTATGCCGTGTTATAGGGCGACTCTTTTTCTGCCTCCCGAAGGTTGTGCTCAGAGATGCGCTCTCCGGTCAGTTCATAGTATTCCAAAGCGCGGATAACACGCTTTACGTTGTTGGCATGAATTTTCTGGGCAGAAGCCGGGTCTGCTTCCTGTAATCTGGCATGGAGAAATTCGCTGCCCTTTTCTTCGGCCAGTTTTTCCAGTTTTTCCCGCACCGTGGATTTTTCCGTGTTTTCAGAAAAATCAATGTCTTTTACCACGGCTTGGATATAGAAGCCCGTGCCGCCTGTCAGAATAGGGATTTTTCCCTTGGCATAGATTTTTGCCATGGCCTTTTTTGCCATTTCCTGAAAACGGACTACATGAAACTCTTCTTTTGGGTCCAGCACATCAATGAGGTAGTGGGGGACGCCTTCCATCTCTTCTTTTGTAATCTTTGCAGAGCCAATGTCCATATATTTGTACACCTGCATGGAGTCCGCAGAGATAATTTCACCGTCCACGGCCTTTGCAAGGGCGATGGAAAGCCTGGTCTTTCCCACGGCCGTGGGACCTGTCAGTACAATCAAAGGTTTTTTCAAAATATTCACCTACACAATCCGTTTGAATTTCTTTTCCAGTTCGTATTTGGTCATGGAGATAATGGTGGGTCTTCCATGAGGACAGTGATATGGATTGTCCAGTCCTAAAAGTTCGTCAATGAGTTTGTCTGCTTCCTGCACAGACAGGGTGTTGTTTCCCTTTACCGCAGCTTTGCATGCAGCGGTTGCAATGCGTCCGGTGAGAATATCCAGCGGCTGCCTGGCATTTTCGTTTTCCAGGCTGTCCAGAAGTTCTACAAAGAAATTTTGGACGGAAATGCCGTAAAGATTGGCGGGTACGCCGTGGATACTGTATTCTCTGCCGCCGAATTCCGAGATTTCAAAACCGAATCTTTTAAAAAGTTCCATGTGGGTTTTCAAAAGCAGGTCTTCCTGGAGATTCAGAGAAATCACCTGGGGCGGCGAAACCATCTGCGTTACAATTTCCCGGTTGGCAAATTCTTTCATGAAACGCTCGTATAAAACTTTTTCATGAGCTGCATGCTGGTCAATGATATAAAATTTATTGTCATATTCCACCAGCCAGTAAGTTTCAAAAAGCTGCCCAATAATCCGGTGGTGAAGCCGTGCTTTTTTGGATAAAAGCCGGTCGTCAAAAAGCTCCATCTGGACAGGCTTTTCGGGAGAAACAGATGGTTTTTCAGAAACCGTGGGTGTGTGTACTTCTGTCTGGGGACGTACACTGCCTGGCAGTTCGCTTTTTACCGTGGCTGCTTTCCGTGCCGGCTCTGCCATGGCCGGTTGAAGTCCTGTTTGAGGCACAGAAGGAACCGGTATGGAAGGCTTTTGGATGGCTGGCTTTAAATCGGCTGCCACGTAAGGGGTCTTTGCTTCTTTTATGCTGCTCTCCCATTTCTTTGCCTGCTGTTTATATCCGGTTTCAAAAGGCTCCGGCGGAGCTGTTTTTTCTTGTTTCGGTTCGGTTCGCTTTTCCAGTTCCACCTCCGGTATCATTTCCCGGTGGGACAAAGCGGCGGTAATCATATCATAAGTGGCATTGTAGACGGCCCCCTGATTCTGGAAGCGCACTTCCATTTTCGTGGGATGGACATTGACGTCAATCTCCTCTCCTTCTATGTCATAGTGCAGGCACACAAAAGGATATTTATGCTGCATCATATAGGGCTTGTAGGCCTCTTCAATGGCTTTCATCAAAATTTTGCTCTTTACATATCTGCCGTTGATGTAATAATTTTCAAAATTCCGGTTTCCCCGGGCAATCACGGGTTTCCCGATAAAACCCTCAATCGAAATACCGGGTTTTTCAAAAGCAACCGGCACCAGTTCTCTGGTAATGTCTCTGCCGTAAATGCCGTAAATCACATCTTTTAGATTGGAATTGCCGGAGGTATGCAGCTTGGTCTGACCGTTTACCATGTATTTAAAAGAAATATCCTGATGGGACAGGGCAAGCTGTTCCATGTAACCGCTGACGTATCCCGTCTCTGTCATGGCGGTTTTTAAGAATTTTCCTCGGGCCGGAGTATTGAAAAACAGGTTTCGCACCAGCATGGTGGTGCCGTTTGGCGCCCCCACTTCTTCCAGTGCCTTTTCTCTTCCGCCCTCAATGACATAGTGCACACCCGTCAGGGCTTCCGGGGTTTTGGTAATGACTTCCATCTGGGAGACCGCAGAAATACTGGACAGTGCCTCTCCGCGAAAGCCCAGAGAAGAAATCTGCAGCAAATCCTCTACCTTTTCAATTTTGCTGGTGGCATGACGCAGAAAGGCCAGAGGCACCTGCTCTTTTTCAATGCCTCCGCCGTTGTCTGTTACGCGGATAAAGGAAATCCCGCCTTCCTTTATTTCTACAGTAATGGCAGTAGCTCCTGCATCCACAGCATTTTCTACCAGTTCCTTTACCACAGAGGCAGGGCGCTCTACCACTTCCCCTGCCGCAATTTTATCAATCGTATTCTGGTCTAAGACCGCAATTTTTCTCACTTTTTATCACCATCTGTTCTTCAGCTTGTTCTGAAGCCGGTATAGAATGTTGAGAGCGTCTACGGGCCGCAGTTCGTCCACCTGGATGGATTTTAATTCTTCCAGAACATCGTCGTCTTTTACGGTGTCGAAAAGGGAAATCTGCTCCATATCCACTTCATCATAGTGTACCGCCGGCTTCGTCTTTGGTTTTCTGTTTTCTGAGGCAATATTTTTTACCGTAGCCGTAATATCTGCGCTGACCAGTTCCTCCACCAGCTCCTTTGCCCGGTCAATAACCGTGTCGGGAACTCCGGCCAGCTTGGCTACCTGGATACCATAGCTTTTGTCTGCTCCGCCTTTTACAATTTTCCGTAGAAAGACAATATCATCTCCCCGTTCTTTCACGGCAATGCAGTAATTGTTCACTCCCGCCAGTTTGCCTTCCAGTTCGGTGAGTTCGTGATAATGGGTGGCAAACAGGGTTTTGGCGCCTAAAAGCCTTGTATTGCTGATATGCTCAATCACTGCCCAGGCAATGGACAGGCCGTCGAAGGTACTGGTTCCTCTGCCGATTTCGTCCAGAATCAGAAGACTCTTGGAGGTGGCGTTTCTGAGAATATTAGCGACCTCCGTCATCTCTACCATAAAGGTACTCTGACCGCTGGCTAAATCATCGGAAGCTCCAACACGAGTGAAAATCCGGTCTACAATCCCGATATTTGCCTTATCTGCCGGGACAAAGGAGCCAATCTGCGCCATAAGTACAATCAGGGCAGACTGCCGCATATAGGTGGATTTTCCAGCCATATTCGGGCCGGTAATGACAGAAATCCGGTTTTTGCCATTGTCCAGATAAGTGTCATTGGGAATAAACATATCATTGGAAATCATTTTTTCCACAACTGGATGCCGTCCGTTTTTGATGTCAATGACCCCTTTTGTGTTGATTTTCGGCCGCACAAACTGATTGCGGGAGGCCACAAGGGCAAGAGAAAGATAGGTGTCCAGCCGGGCAATGGCCTTGGCTGTCCGTTGAATCCGTTCTACCTGAGCTGCTACCTGATTGCGGACTTTCACAAATTCGTCGTATTCCAGAGCATACAGCTTGTCTTCTGCGCCTAAAATCATATCCTCCAGTTCTTTCAAACGAGGGGTAATATATCGTTCCGCGTTGGTCAGCGTCTGTTTTCTGGTATAATAATCCGGCACCATATCTTTAAAAGAATTGGTAACTTCCAGATAATAGCCGAACACTTTGTTGTATTTTACTTTTAAGGTGCGGATTCCGGTCTTCTCTTTTTCGGAAGCTTCCAATTCCGCCAGCCAGGTTTTTCCTTTGGTTTTGGCCTCACGGAAATGGTCAATCTGTTCCTGATATCCTTCTTTAATAATACCGCCCTCTTTCATAGCCAGAGGCGGGTCTTCCACAATGGAAATATCCAGAAGGTCGTACAAATCCTTCAAATCATCCATTTCTTCATAAACTTTTTTTAATTCCCCGCAAGTAAAAGGTTCTAACAGCTTTTTGATATGGGGAATCATGCCAACGGAGGTTTTAAATGAAATCATATCTCTGGGATTGGCGGACTGGTAGCTGACACGGCTGACTAATCGTTCCATGTCATACACGGGATTCAGATATTCCCGCAGTTCTTCCCGATCCATTTCATGCCGGTTGATTTCTTCGACGGCATCCAGCCGTCCGTTGATTTCGTCCTTATCAATCAGAGGCTGTTCCAAAAAGGTTCGGAGCATACGGGCCCCCATGGCAGTTTTTGTCTTGTCCAGAACCCAGAGAAGAGAACCCCTCTTGCCTTTTTCCCGCATGGTTTCTGTCAGTTCCAGATTACGTCTGGTGGAACTGTCAATGAGCATATACTTATCGGTAATGTAGGGGGTAATAGCCCGCATGTGTTCCAGTGAAGTTTTCTGAGTCTCCAGCAAATAGGAAAAAAGCGCCCCTGCCGCAATCACGGCGCAGGCATAATCCTTCAGACCCAGCCCTTCCAGAGTTCCCACATGAAAATGCTCCTTTAAAGTGCGGGCGCACAGCTCGTCATCAAAATACCAGTTTTCCAGTGTGGATACGGAAATGTGCAGACGGTTTCTCAGTTCGTCCATATCGGCGCCGCACATGCAGAATGCCTCGTTGCATAAAAGTTCAGCAGGAGAAAATTTGTAGATTTCGTCCAGCAGCTTGCGGATATTTTCCACTTCCGTCACCATAAAATCGCCTGTGGTAACATCAGCAATGGCAATGCCAAAGCGGTTGGAAAGATATACCACAGACATAATATAATTGTTCTTTGTTTCGTCCAGCGCCTGGGTGTTTAAGGTAGTTCCCGGTGTCACTACGCGGATAACTTCTCTTTTTACAATACCTTTGGCCTGTTTGGGGTCTTCTACCTGTTCGCAGACAGCCACTTTGTACCCCTTGCTAATCAGACGGTTGATGTAAACCTCTGCGGCGTGAAAAGGGACACCGCACATGGGCGCCCTTTCTGCCATACCACAGTCTTTTCCTGTTAAAGTCAGCTCCAGTTCCTTTGAAACTGTCTGTGCGTCCTCAAAGAACATTTCATAAAAATCACCTAAACGGTAAAATAAAATACAGTCGCTGTACTCTTCTTTTGTCTTTACATAATGCTGCATCATCGGTGATAATGCACCAATATTTATATCTTTAATTGTTAAACCCATTGATTTTCCTTTGTTTCAAGCATTTTTGGACGTTTCATTTTTGGTTTACTACACCCTTTTTACACCCTTTTTCATATACAGATGTTTGCTAATATTTTAGCATATGAATAATATGTATTTTCGATGAATAATCACTCATATATATTCCTGTACAGAATGTTCATATTTTTCAAACTCACGGTGTATAAATTCTTTTTCCGGATGTGTATAATGGTCTGTCATTTTCTGATTTCGATGCCCGGTGATATCAAGCAATATTCTGGAATCCAACTTTTGCTGATAGCAATTCGTTACGAATGTATGCCGGAACATATGTGGGTGAATTTCAATTGGAATAAAGGATTCACCGTTATCTTCTGCAATTTGTTTTTGCCTTTTGTTTAAGATGGCGACCAAACGCCTGCATTCCTTTTCTAAATAATTAGGCAAAAAACAATTTCCTTTTTTGGTCGTCATGGCTAAATCCGGATATTCTTTTAAAAACGCATTTGAATTACCCCAGTTTTCATTATTTTCTTTATCTTGGGATTGTTGTTCCTTTAAAATCCGGAATGCCTCTGCCACGCCGTCTGTCATTGGAACAGCCCGATTGCTTGCTTCTTTTTTAGGTGTCGTAATCTGAATGCTCGTAACAGCATGCTCTAATTTTTTTCCATATCCATCAAAATAACATTTTGTTCGATTAATTGTTTTGTAAATACGAAGTTCCCGTTTTTCAAAGTCAATATCTTTCCATTGTAATGCACATAATTCTCCAGCACGAAGTCCAGTGTGCAAAAGTATATAAAAATATCTCTCGGAGCGAGAGTTTTTCGCAACGTCAAAAAACAAATCCAAAAGTTTCTTATCGATATATTGCCGATCTTCTTCCATTTCTTTTGGCATAAAGTCTTTTAAATAATCATCTATAATAACGCCTCTGCATGGATTATGTGTGATTGCAAAATTATTGACAGCATATTCTAAACAGGAAGAAAGCACATTCAATGTACTTTTTATAGTGCTTTTCTTGTATTTTTTTGCTAAATCATTCACTGCATCTTGAACACTGATTTGATTCAGATCAAGTAGTTTGATATGTCCTATAGAGCCTTTTATCCTGTTGTAGTTATCATAATAATTTCGGATTGTTGTATTTTTTAATTTTACTGCACAGACTGTTTCCATCCACTGGTCAAACCACTCATTCAGTATTATCATTGACTGTATAGTAGAAAGATTTTTGGTTTTCATGAATTCCAAATGCTTTTTTTTTGCCCTGAGATTGTTTAAATTGGAATCATAAAGGTAAGTAGGTTTTGGACTCCCTTTCATGTAAACTTTTGCCTGATAAAGACCATCTTTACGTTGACAGATACCACGTCCTATACTTTTTCCTTTTAAGTTTTTTCCCATATCATAACCTCCTTATTCCTGCGTATGTTTCCGAGAAACAAGGATACTTATCATATTCGGTTAACATCTTATCAAATTTGTGGATATTATTCAAGATAAAACCGAATATATCCGCATCCATTTTTTTATTTAACCTGATCATTAATCCATTTTTCTAATTTTGCTTTATGCACCAAAGTTCTTCTCCCAATACGGACCTGCATATTCTGTTCAAATGTAAAGTCCCTGGCTTTGCCATACGAGATATTAAGCAGTTTGCTGACTTCATTTAGTGAAAGCAGAATCTTTTCTTCCCGGGAGTTTGACAGTTGAATATCGAAAAAAGTACTCACAGGTCGCATAAAACCTGCTTTTTTTATGTCAAATTTTCCGTTTTTATGACTGTTATTTTCTGTTATTGTGTTGTATAATTCTTTAGTGAAGTATCATATTTTGAGCAGACAAAAAGAGCAGCTCTGAATAAAACTTGAACTGCTCTAAATGTGATTCTTCATAATTGTACCAAGTCGCGGACGTTTAGCCGATATGTATATGGCTTGAGTTTCCGCAAACTGTAATTCAAAAATGAATATGTCTGCCCAAAGTGCCAA
>NZ_JAAITA010000030.1 GCF_013304445.1 Blautia hansenii | reverse complement strand
GAAGAGGAAGCAGTATCAATTTAATATAGCAATTATTTAATATTCGTTATACTAGTATTTTATCACTTGATTATAATATGTGCATCATTTCTTACTTATCATGAGAAATCCATGCATTTTGTGTAATGCAATCATGATGGCAATGAATTTTCAACTGTGTGTCACATGAACAAAAAATGTTCACCTCTTCTTCTGTTAATTCTGGTAATTCCTTTGATTCTTCAATAATTTCTTTTTTCATAGTTTCGATTTCCTTTCTAAAATATTGTTGTCCAAAACGCTGAACCATCGTGGCAATCTACTGCACATGCTGTTTTTGCATGTGTATCGCACAGACCATAGACATTAATTTCATCTTCTGTAAATTCCCTTGTTTCTGTGCTTTCCTCAGATAATTTTTCAATCTCTTTATTCATGCCTTATTCCTCCTTTCTTAATTTACTCTATGTAATAAGCCTTTTATTTAGCCTATTAACCTATTTTTAAGAAGATATCCTTAAAATATCAAATTGTTTTTCAGAAAAATTCTTTCGCAATATTTCATATAACATTTTTGTTATTTCACACTCAATTAACGGAACTTTATAAAAATCTCTATGCAAATCATAATTTACCATAATACATTTACAGGCCGTACACTGCTTATATTCCCTGCATTCTAAGCAATCTTGATTTTCACTATCTTTTATTTCTAATAGTTTCCTGGCTTTTTTGATATCGATTCCTTGTTGAAAATCCCCTATCTTTACATTTTCATCTACTTCTGTACAAGGAAAAAATTCCCCATATTCATTTACAAAAAGAGAATTTATACCTGCTCTACAACGGTAAAAACAACTACTATTTGCATAAGCTCTAATACGAGCTTCTATAAAATTCCAGTAAAATTTACTTCCACTACCTTTAATATCCTTATACCAATAAAATGCTTCTTTTATTTGATTCTTTAATTGTTCAATCGACTTTTCACTCCAATCTTCATATACATTTATTGAAGTTTCAAGTACACTGAATCCCATATTTTTAATAAATCTTACTGAATCGAATAATTGGTTACATGTGTTTGGACATACTACTTGTGCTATACTGACAGATACACCAGTTTCGTATTCATACTTTTTCAACTTATTTATATTTTTATAAACTGCTTCATAGCTCCCTTTACCATTTTCATAACACCTATTTCGATTATGTACTTCTTCCATCCCATCCAAGCTTATTTTTAATGCGAATTTATTTGCGATAAAATAATCCAATATATCTTCATTAAATAATATACCATTGCTTGTAATGCTAAATTTAACTTTAACTCCACACTTTTCAGCCTTCTCTTTTGCATATTCACAATATTTTTTTATACTGTCATATTTTAGCAATGGTTCACCTCCAATAAAATATATCAATAATGTTTTATCATTGGTTTTTTTAGCTTGCCTTAGTGATATATCTATAGACTTGTATCCTACATCCAATTGCATCATATCTTCATTTTTTTGCACATAACAATATCTACACTTCAAATTGCATCTTTTTGTAATCTCTAACGTTAATGTATACATTTCACATTACTCCTAGTATTCTCCATACCTATAATAAATTCTTTATTTTTAAACCTAGTTCACCAAGTTTCTCATCCCTTTCAATAAGTTCTACTTGTTTTCCTAAAATCTTTTGTCTAATAAGTATATTCTTTTTACCTAGCTCATATAATACATCTTTCAAAATAGGATATATCAGCTTCTCTTGTCTACAAATTATTTCTGCTGGGACATTAATAAATCCACTTTTTATATAATTCATATATCCACATTTCATCGAATGACACATATTTTTTACCGTACATTCCAAGCAATCTCTAAATTCTTTCCGAAATAATTCTCTAGGAAGATTTTGTGCCAATTCTATATCAATCCCGTTTTTGATATTTCCAATTTTAAATGCTTCATCGTTGGTCACATAAGCACATGGATATATATTTCCATCCGGCATTATACAAAATGATGTCAAACCAGCTCCACACATAGTAAACCCCTTATCTGATTCTGTTAATAGGCCAAACATCTTCCCATTAATCAAATCAATTGAAAGATTAGGATTATCATCAACCGTATTCAAATAATAACTCGCAATCTTTTTCATTTGTTTTCTAAATATATCCTCTTCAGTTTTTCCGAATTGCATATTAATATCTAAAACTATACTCAACTTGTCAAATCCAAGTGTCTGAAAATATATCACATTATCGTATATTTGATCTAATGTATTGTTTGCCACAGTCATTCGTATTGTATACTTCAAACCACTTTTTTTTATAAATTTTAAGTTTTGCATAATAGTAGCATAAGCACTATTACCGTCTTTTTGTAATCTATTTTTTTTATGTGTTTCCTTATTTCCATCAATACTTATCCGCACAAAAAAGTCATTTTCTTTCATCCAAGAAATCATTTCTTCGTTAAGTAATGATCCATTAGTGGTTATATAATATAGGACCTTCTTTTTACACTTTTCTTTGATATAATTTACTGCTTGGTAAATCAATTCCTTCTTTAATAAAGGTTCTCCTCCCATAAAATTCACTGCAAAAGCATCACTATCTTTATTTGATTCAAGATCAATAATAAAATCAAGAATATCTTTTAACATTTCTTTATCAAGAATAAGACATTTTGTATATTCTTCATAACAATAGGTACATTGAAAATTACATTCTGTTGTTAAATAAATAGTATACACCTTTCCCACTCACCCCTAACTAGCATTGCCTTCTTTTAATTTTATAATTTCACATTTTCCTATAACTTTCCATATATATTGTTTCAATTGCACTTTTTTTCGTCTAATTGGAATTTCACTGTCTTAACTCTTTCATACAGATGTCCCAACTTGGCACACTTCTGCGATTTACAGGAAAATCTACCCATGTTAAAATGATACTGTCAAAATTATATGTAGCGAAACGCAGCTTTCCAGGGAATGCCTCTTCTCTGGTGCAAGCTGCGTTTTTTAGTGCATGGAAAGGAGTATCACAACTAAATATGGAATAAGCGTTCCTCCGTATTGACCGGACTGAAGCTTTTATGAGGCAGGAAAACTATAAGCCAGGGCAAAGTGAAAGATCTCACTTTGCCCTCTTTTTATGAAGGAGGTTCATTTACTTGAAAAACCATGTACACAAAGAAGCCCCACCGGGCATGAAACATCATCGGAACTATGGAAAATATCTCTATACTGCCTTCCTTGTCTTCACTCTGATTGCCTGTAATGTACAACCAGTTATGGCTGCTACCATCTGGGACAAAGCTTCAGAAATCATGAAAGACGTATATAACCAGATTATCCTGATTTCCACCATTGCGGCTGTTGTAACTGCATCGGTTGCTTTGCTTTTGATGAATTTTTCCAAATCCGGAAAAACCGTGGATGAATCCAGGGCATGGCTCAAACGAATCATCATTACATGGGCTATTCTCAATGGTCTTGGATTTATCATGGCTTACATCACTCCGTTCTTTGCCGGCGGGCAGTGGAATGGATAATGCAGATAAGGAGGTGGCTCTGTCATGGGAATACTTGACGGAATTGTAGAATGGATTGCCGAACAGGTCATGAACATTCTGGATTTGATTACTACTTCTGTTCTGGGTGCACTGGGATGTTCCATGGATACTTTTCTCCGGTATTTTCCAGCAGCGGAAACAATGTACCAGATTTTTCTGGCACTTGCTATCGGACTCATCCTATTAAACTGGGTTTGGCAGCTTTTTAAGAATTATTTTATGGGAACAGGGATTGACGCTGAAGATCCAATCAAATTATCACTGCGGACATTTATGTTCCTTTTCCTGACATTCTATGCCAAGGACATCGTGGATCTTCTATTGAATATTGCAGGAACACCGTATAGCTGGATTCTGACTGAAGATCTTCCACCACTGGAATTTGCCAAATTCAACTCTGTGATCACAGTAATCCTGGGGGTATGTGCCAACGGTGCTGTTGCCATTGTTGCCCTCATACTGGTACTGATCCTTGCCTGGAATTACATCAAGCTGCTTTTTGAAGCTGCGGAACGTTACATACTGCTTGGAGTTCTGGTCTACACCGCACCTGTTGCGTTTTCCACGGGTGCTTCCCAGGCTACCGGAAATGTTTTTAAGAGCTGGTGCCGTATGCTCGGCGGACAGTTCTTTTTGCTTTTAATGAACGCCTGGTGTTTGCGACTGTTTACTTCCATGGTCGGAACATTCCTTGCAAACCCTTTATCACTCTAGGAAGGAGGAGATTATGAAACATAAGAAAACACTGCTCTGCAGCCTGCTATTGATTTCTTGTCTGATTCTTGTAACTTCCATGCCGGTCTTTGCCGCTGAACTTACAGAAGCAGAGGTACAGCAAGCTGTAGATGCACAGGGAAAAGAAACGGTCACCGGTAATGTCTTTATCTGGTTTCTGTGTGCCATTGCTTTTTTGAAGGTTTCTCAAAAGATTGACAGCTTTATGGCAAGTCTGGGAGTCAATGTTGGAAATACTGGTGGAAATATGATGGCTGAACTTTTAATCGCCGGAAGAGGTCTTGCAAGTTCCTTTCGAGGGCATGGAGGTGGAAGCCATAGTAGTTCCCATTCTTCCTCTCCCGGAAGCGCTGCAGTACAAAGTTCTTTCCTTTCCGGAGGATTAGCCGGAGCCGTTGGAAGGCAGACAGAGCGTTCTGCGGTAAATGCAGCCACCGGATATACCGAAGGACCAAGTATCGGAAATGCACTCTATCAGTCTTCCCTTGAAAAGGGCGGAGATTTTGCCAATAACGTTATCAGCAATATTGCTCAAGGAAACTATGGTCAAGTTGGCTCGATCAAAGGTGATGGAGCTGTTTCTGCATTTCAATCTTACATGGGAATTCAAAATGAAGATAAAACAGATCATTCCTATACCAATGTTGAAATCGGCGGCGGCAGGATAACAGGAGTTGAGTCCGGTTCCAATGGAGACAGCCGGGAATTTGCTATGTACCATGCCGATCAATATACGGCTCCTACCCAGGGAACCTATGAAACTGTTCAATCTGTAGACGGAGCTACCTGGTACAAACAGTATGCTGAAAATACGGTATCCAAAATTCCTTATGATGCTGGCGATGGAAAGATAGCCTACAACGAATCCATTGTCCAAAAGCTTCCTCCTACTCCTCCAAGAAAGGATCGGATTTAGTGATGGATACAGAACGCTCTGGACTTGACGAAGCAATGGATGTAGGCTCCAGTACCATTTCTCACCTAAAGTCCTTAAAAACAGCAGCCACTTTCTCCAAAGCAGGATATGGTGCAGCCCTTGGCGGGCCTTTTTCAGCAGCGATTGGAGCAGTCATCGCCAACCGGAATCAGTTCGCTAAAATTCTCCTTGTTATTCTCGCCATACTGCTGCTTCCGGTTTTATTTATTGTGATGCTCCCTGGTCTGATCTTTGGAAGTCTGACCGAACAAAGCGATGTGCTAAACAGCAACTCTATGATCAGTGAAAACATCCGTGCTTCCCGTGATGCCATCGTTGAAGTGTTAGAAGAAAGCCATGAAGACATTCTGGCAGAAATCTATGCAGCAATTTCCCGTCTTCCACAAGGTGATACTGCATCCATCAATGATCCCTATACATACAGCATCGCCGTCAATGCCAATCTGCTGATTTCACAATTTTGTGCCAGCCAGGATGACTATAAAAACATCAACCTAAACCAATTAAAGAAACTCATCCGTGAAAACAAAGAAGGACTTTTTTCTTATGATGTAGCAACCGAAACAGTTACCATGGAAGTTACCGTTGATGGCGGTGCAGAAGGAGAAGCCGGCACAGAACAGGGACAGGCACAAACACAGACGGTTACTTTTACCAAACACACCTATACCGTTGTTTATGCTGGGGATTCCTATTTTGCAGACCATGTATTCCATCTTACAGACAAGCAGAAAGAACTTGCCAAAAACTATGCCGAAAACCTGACTGCTTTCTTTGGTACTGCTTCTTCCGGCATAGTAGCTGCTATCAATCTTAGCGATGAGGTATTGTCCTACCGCCCTGCTGTAGAAAGAGCCGCTGCGAAATATGGTATGAGTGATTATGTAGATTTAATTCTGGCAGTCATGATGCAGGAATCTGGCGGACGAGGGCTGGATGTTATGCAAGCAGCGGAAGGTGGATTTAATACCCGCTATCCCCATGTGCCAAATGGGATTACAGATCCAGAATACTCCATTGAATGCGGAGTACAGGAATTAAAATATGCCCTCGACAAAGCCGGCTGTACCGGACCTACGGACTTAGACCGGATTAAACTGGCTCTTCAGGGTTACAACTACGGTTCTGCATACATTGACTGGGCAATGGAGCGTGACGGTGGTTATACCAAAGAAAATGCGATTGCCTACTCTGATATGATGTGTGCAAGACCAAGCTGGCCTTATGACCGGTATGGTGATAAAGAATATGTGGATCATGTCCTTCGGTATTACCAAATTACTGCCAGTGGCGGCAGCTATCCCGCAAACGGCATGCAGATTCCACACTATCTCCAGACAGACTATGGAAATATCCCCTATGGCGGTGGTTCGATTGCATCCAGCGGTTGTGGACCTACCAGTTTTGCCATGATCGCCAGTTATCTTACAGGCACTACCATTACACCTATTGATGCAATATCCTGGTGCGGAAATTCCTATTACAAACCAGGAGTCGGCACTTACTGGTCTTATTTCCAGGCAGCGTCCGATCATTTTGGGTGTGGGGCTGTCACACAGACCAGTGATCCCAACCAGGTACTTCAGGCTTTATCTGAAGGTCATCCGGTCATCAGTTCCCAAAGAGCTGGGCTTTTTACCAGTGGCGGACATTTTATTGTCCTTCGTGGTGTAACGGCTGGAGGTAAAGTATTAGTCAATGATCCCAATGACAGTTCCTCCAAAAACTACATCAACCGTGAATTCGATATGATGACGGAAGTGCATGCAACCGCAAATGCCTATTGGATCTTCGCTAAAAAATAAAGGAGACACTTATGAACAGAAAAAAAGCAATTCTGGCTATCTTTATGATGGCCTTTTTAATTATCATCGGATTTGTCTTTCCCTCCATCTGGAAATCCCAAAAAGGAAGCAAAAAATCCGAGACAGAAAATACTCAACACGATAATAATGAAAATACCGAGACAGAACAAGCAGAAAATAACGAATCCATAAGCTTTCAGGATTTTGAAGCTTTGGAAGACTTTTTCTCCAAGGAACAGGTGAAACTTTTTCAGGAAGAACTGACCTCCTATCTTAAAAACGTAAAACAGATGTCTCTAACTTCCATCCGTTTCCTTGCTGATGATACTACCTATCCCAATGCTTCTGATATTAATTTTTTATTCCAGCTTCCGGATAAGTCCGTTCTTCCTGTGTACTACACTTCCTCTACTGGAAGATTCTTTTTCGGTGAGGAACGTACCCCTGATTCTGGAAAAGAAATCATCTATGAACGTCCGACAGATGACAAACTTCCTTCCATCACAACAGAGGAAGTGGAACAGTTGCAAGAAGGTGGGTATGACGATACCTCAGTGAATTTGGAAAAAGCTGCCCCTGTCACAGAAGTTCCGGAAACTCCTTCCATGGAAGAACCAAAGGAGGTGCAGCCATGAACAATACTGAAGAACAACATCCTGTCTTCATCCCTCGCAATTTTATAGAAAAAGGGACCTTTATGGGCGGAATGTTTAAAATCCGTAATGCCATCGAAGGCGGTATCCTGGCAATCCTGATCACCATTCCTGTTGTCAATCTGCCTCTGACACTCACTGTCAGGATTATTATTCTCTGTATGACTGCTCTGCCTGCAGCTATGATTTCTCTAATTGGAATCGGTGGGGAAAGCATTACTGCGTTTTTAATGAACGCTCTGCGTTTTCTGAAAAACCGCCGGGTTATTTACCGTATGGATGTACATCCGGAGCCGAAAAAAAAGTACCGGATAAAAAAGCCCCGCAACAAAGAACCAAAAACCAGAAAACGAAAACGTCATCCAAAGCAACCTGCAGAATCTTCTTCTGAAGAGAACTGCTCACAGATGTCTTCCGAAGAGGAGACAAAAGAATCCTCTGCTATTAAAAAAAAAGAACGCCGGCAGTTTGACACTTCTACAAAACGTGGAATACGCAAACAGGCTCGTGAAGACATCCGGATTCTTAAATTTGAGTCCCGACAATTAAAAAAAGAACAAACCGCTGCACGTAAAAGTGCGAAAAGGCAGGCAAAACTTGAAAAACAACAGATAAAGCAGCAACTTTCGGAGGAACGAAGAAAAGAAAGAACTGCGAATAAAGCCTCCAACCAGCCTTCTGCTTCCGGGAAAAGCAAAAAGAAAAAGCGAAAAGAAATCACCTTGGAAGATTATCTTCCTATTGATAAGATTGCCAATGGTGTTATCTACACGACAGACCATCGTTATGTAAAAATCCTGGAGATTGAACCGATCAATTTCCTCTTACGCAGTGCCCGGGAACAACAGGGGATCATCTTCAGCTTCATCTCCTACCTAAAAATCAGCCCTGTGAAGTTACAAATTAAGATGATCTCCAAAAAAGCAGATATCAACAAACATCTGGAGCAATCCCGTCTGGAAATGGAACGGGAATCGGATCCCAACTGCCGGCAGTTACAAAAAGACTATATCCAATTTGTCCGGCAGTTAAGTTCCAGAGAAGCGGTTTCCAGACGTTTTTTCCTTATCTTTGAATACGAACCTTTCAATGTGAATCGGAAGGTGGAGGAAAAGGAAATCCTGGCAGCTTTGGAAACTGCTGCACAGACCGCAAAAACCTTTCTATATCAATGCGGCAACGATGTGCTGGTTCATGACAATGAAGATGAGTTTACAACCGATGTACTCTACACTTTACTGAACCGTACCAAATGTACCGAAACACCTTTGCCAAAACGGATTAACCAGGTACTTACCCGCTATATGGAATCTGGCCGTGAGCAGGAAGTGGATAACATCCATATCAATGAATTCATTGCACCAGAGTCTTTGGACTTTAAGCACAGCAACTATGTGCTGGTAAATGGCATCTACCATTCTTACCTGCTGGTGCCGTGCGATGGTTACAAAGCAAAAGTAATGCCAGGTTGGCTGTCCCTGCTTATCAATGCTGGCGAAGGAATTGACATTGACTTTTTTCTGCATAAACAGCCCAAAGATAAGATCCAGCAACGTCTTGGACAGCAAATCCGGATCAACCGTTCAAAGATCAAAGATGCCTCTGATACCAATGCGGATTTTGATGATCTGGATTCTGCCATCCGTTCCGGCTATTTCCTCAAACAGGGACTTGCTAATAATGAAGATTTCTATTACATGAATCTTTTGATTACAATTACGGCAGGTGATCTGGAAGAACTGCAATGGCGGATTCAGGAGATGAAAAAACTTCTCATCTCACAGGATATGGATCTGCGGTCTTGTTACTTCCTGCAAGAACAGGGATTTTTATCTTCCCTTCCTCTTGTAAACCTGGATAAGAAGCTCTATGAACTCTCAAAACGAAATGTCTTAACCACCGGAGCTGCCAGTTGCTATCCTTTCGTCAGCTACAGCATTTGCGATGACAACGGCATCCTATTTGGAGTAAATAAGCATAACAACTCTTTAGTGATTGCTGATATTTTTGACTCCAAACAATATAAAAACTCCAATATTGCGATTCTTGGCACTTCTGGATCCGGAAAAACCTTTACCATGCAGACTATGGCACTTCGTATGCGGCGTAAAGGAATCCAGGTATTTATCATCGCACCGTTAAAAGGTCATGAGTTTTATCGGGCTGCCAGAAATGTAGGAGGAACCTTTATCCAGATTTCTCCTGCCAGCCAAAACTGCATCAATGTCATGGAGATCCGAAAAGTAGATAACTCTGTCAATGAGCTGCTGGACGGTCCAACTTTAGACGCATCTGCCTTAGCCAGTAAGATTCAGCGTCTGCACGTTTTCTTTTCTCTGCTCATTCCAGATATGAGCCATGAGGAAAAACAGCTTTTGGACGAAGCACTGATTAAAACCTATGCAAGAAAGGGAATCACCCATAAGAATGAATCCCTCATTGATCCCAAACACCCGGAGCATTATAAAGCGATGCCAATTCTTGGAGATGTATATGATGTTTTGATGGAAACCGAAGATACCAAACGGCTGGCTCACATCCTGAACCGTCTTGTCCATGGCTCTGCTTCCTCTTTTAACCAGCAGACCAATGTAGACCTGACCAATAAATATACTGTTTTGGACATCTCAGAGCTGACCGGCTCCAGCGATCTCTTAACGGTGGGGATGTTTGTTGCTCTGGACTATGTATGGGATAAAGCCAAAGAAAACCGTACCGAAGAAAAAGCTATTTTCGTAGATGAAGTATGGCAGCTCATCGGTGCTTCCAGTAACCGCCTGGCCGCTGAATTTGTTTTGGAGATTGCCAAGATTATCCGGGCATACTCTGGTGCCGGTATTTTTGCAACCCAGGATCTTAATGACTTTTTTGCTCTGGATGACGGAAAATATGGAAAAGGCATTATCAATAACTGTAAAACCAAAATTATTCTTAACATGGAAGATGAAGAGGCACAACGTGTAAAAACCATTCTTCGTCTTTCCGAAACCGAAGTTATGAATATCACCCATTTCCAACGTGGAAACGGACTGATTTCAACAAACAACAATAATATCACTGTGGAATTTAAAGCTTCCAACCTGGAAAAAGAATTAATTACCACAGACCGACAGGAACTCCTGGAAATCTTGAAACGCCAGGATAAAAAAGTCGGTTAATGTTACCTGCAGCCCGAATGTGGCTGCTTTTCTTTTTAACAAAGGAGGAGATTTATGTTAAAACCAGCAAAACAACCTCATATCCGGCTAACCGCCCTTTTTCTTTGTGTCACGATGTTTCTTAGCACACTCTTTTTCAATGCCCATACCGCTTATGCTGCAGATGGAACCATTGATTATAAGGCAGGAGCCAAAATTCCATACGGGGACTATTATACTTCCCGCATGAGCTTTGATGGCAATAACACGGCTTATTGCGTTGAACCATTAAAGAAAACACCGGCTTCCGGAAAGTATCCTTATAACCTTTTGGGAAAAAATTCCCCACTCAGAAAAGCTCTTTACTACTTAAACGGTGGATATGGTTATGAAAAGGTAATAAAAGATCAATATTTCCAAGGATGGTCCGATGACAATTCTTATGTCATTGGTCATCTGGTCGTTTCCTATATCCATGCAGGAAATAATGGGGACACCGGTGCTTTTCATGGTGCACCTCAAAATTATATTGACAAAGCATTGGAAGTTGCCAACGCCATTGAAGGGCTTCCTGCCCCACCAGAATCCTTCCGTGCTTTTATCGTTCCTGGCAATGCTTCCCAAACTTTTGCAGGAAGCTGGTATCAGGTTCCAAACGGCTTTATCGAACTGCAGAAATCCTCTGCCAATACCGATATTTCCGATAAAAATGGCAATTACTCTTTAGAAGGAGCCAAATACGGAATCTACAAAGGGGAAGAACTGGTAGAAACTCTTGTTACCGATAAAAAAGGATATGCAAAATCCAAAGAACTGGCAGAAGGAAGTTACACCGTTAAAGAAATCAGTGCCCCAGAAGGATTTGCTATAGATCCTTCCGCCCATAATGTTACGGTAAAAGCAGAAGGAACATCTACCGTAAAAGTAAAGGATATTCCTCAAAATAATCCCGTAAAACTGCTCCTTAAAAAGCTGGATGCTGACACACAGCAAAATTCTGCACAGGGAACCGGCTCTCTCGCCAATGCCGAATTTACAATAAAATTCTATACAGAGCAGTCAGCTACCGATCCCGGAGCAAATGGTAAGAAACCGGTTCGCACCTGGATATTGAAAACAGATGCCTCTGGAGAAATCCATTTTACAAAAGATTATTTGGTATCCGGGGATGAATTTTTCTATGCCAGTGATGGAAAGACCGTCTGCTTCCCACTGGGTACAGTAACCGTACAGGAAACCAAAGCACCTGCCGGCTATCTTCCAAACGAATCTGTTTTCGTGCAGCAAATCACCAGTACCGGTACGGAAGAAACTATCTCTATTTATAACGCTTCTTCTGTCGAAGAACAGGTCTTCCGAGGCGGCGTCAAAATTCAGAAGCGGGATCTGGAAACTCAGGGAACACAAGCACAAGGAACCGCATCGCTTGCAGATGCCGAATTTACCATTACCACTTTGAACAAACAGCCGGTATGGGTAGGTGGAAAGCTCTATGAAAATGGTCAGGCAGTACTTACAATTAAATCGGATGCACATGGTATTGCTGCAAGTGCCGCTGATGCCCTGCCCCTTGGACATTACCGGATTGAAGAAACCAAAGCGCCTTCCGGATACCTAACCGATGGTGCAAAGGCTCTTGAATTTGACATCACCCAAAATGGAGAAATCGTAGATTTAACAACAGAAGAGACTTCTGTTTCTAACCAGATTATCCGTGGCGGTGTCAAAATCCAAAAACGGGATCTGGAAACGGGAGAAGCCAAACCACAGGGAAATGCTTCTTTAAAGGATGCAGAATTTACAATCACCAATCTTGGTCCAAATCCTGTTCTTGTGGATGGAACCCTTTACGAAAAAGATCAAGTAGTTCTCACTTTGAAGACAGATGAAAAAGGGCTTGCTTCCACAAAAAAAGATACTCTCCCTTATGGACATTACCGGGGTGATGAGACAAAAGCACCGGAAGGTTATTTGAACGAGGGAAAACTCTCTCAGGAGTTTCATATCACAGAAAATGGGAAAATTTTGGATTTAACTGCAAAAGAAACAGCGATTTCCAATCAGGTAATCCGTGGCGATTTAGAATTCGTAAAGGTATCTGACGGAGATTTAAACCGGCTGGCAAATGTCCCATTTTCCATTACCTCCAAAACTACAGGAGAAAGTCATACCATTGTAACAGACAAAAATGGCTATGCCAGTACCTCCTCAGAATGGAATAAGCACACTACAAATACCAATCGTGGGGAAACTTCTGAAGACGGAATCTGGTTTGGCTCTTCTAAACCTGATGATACCAAAGGAGCCCTGATTTATGATACCTATATTTTGGAAGAACAACGCTGCGATTCCAATGAAGGTATGAACCTCTTAAAAATTGAGGTCTCTGTATATAAAAATCACGTAGTCGTGGATATGGGAACTTTAACGGATGATCAGATTACCATTGGAACTACTGCCCTTGACAAAGACAGCAACTCCCACTTTGCCAAACCAGAAGAAAAAATCACTCTGGTTGATACCGTAGAATACGAAGGCTTAAAGAAGGGACAGTCTTATAAGCTCATCGGCACACTGATGGATCAGGAATCCGGAAAGCCAATTGAAATAGATGGAAAACCTGTCACAGCAGAAACCACCTTCAAACCAAAAAAATCTTCTGGTTCTGCAAAAGTGACCTTTACGTTCAATGCCTCTTCTCTGAAGGGCAAAACAATCGTAGTATTTGAAGAACTGTACCAGGAGGATTTAAAACTGGCTGTTCATGCGGACATTACAGATCAGGATCAGACTATCTATTTCCCAGAAATCGGGACCACTGCAAAAGATAAGGAAACAGATATGAATCTTTCCCAGGCAGATAAAGAAGTTACCCTTGTAGATACGGTAGCTTACAAAAATCTTCTGCCCGGCGAAGAATATGTTATGACTGGAACCCTTATGGATAAAGAAACCGGAAAACCTGTCGAAATAGATAAGAAAGAGGTTACTGCCGAAACCACATTTACTCCTAAAGAATCCTCTGGAACGGTAGATGTGATTTTTTCTTTTGATGGGACTTCCCTTGCCGGAAAAACCGTAGTTGTTTTTGAATCTGCTACTTATGACGGCAAAGAATTTGCAACACACGCTGATCTTGAAGATAATGGGCAGACCATCTACTTCCCGGAAATTGCTACCACTGCAAAAGACAAAGCAGACGGAGATCATTTTGCCAAAACCGATAAAGAGATTACTATTGTTGATACGGTTAAATATAGTAACCTAATTCCAGGAAAAGAGTATGCACTTACCGGTACCTTGATGGACAAAGAGACAAAAGAACCTCTTCAGGCAGATGGTAAACCGATTACTGCCACTACGACCTTTACTCCTGAAGATGCCTCTGGCAGTATTGAACTTACCTTTACATTTGATGGCAGCATCCTGTCCGGCAAAACAATTGTTGTCTTTGAGTCTTTAACGTATCAGGAAAAAGAGATTGCTGTTCACGCCGATATAGAAGACCATGAACAGTCTATCTACTTCCCGGGAATTGGAACTACTGCGAAGGACAAAGCGGATGGGGATCAGGAAGCCGTTGCTACGAAAGAAGTAACCATCATTGACACCGTATCCTACCAAAATCTGATTCCGGATACTCCATACAAACTGGTCGGCACACTGATGGACAAAACAACCCAAAAGGAAGTTATGATTGATGGAAAACCTGTCACGGCAGAAACAGAATTTACACCAAAGGATTCCAATGGTTCTGTCGAAGTCATCTTCACTTTTGATGGAAGCACATTGGCTGGACATGATGTAGTCGTTTTTGAAAAACTTTTTTCCCTTGAAGGAGAAACAGCACTTGAAATTGCTTCCCATGAGGATCTGGACGATAAAGGACAAACGATAAAACTTACGGAAGCTCCAAAAGACACACCTGAACCTTCCAAACCAGTCAAGACCGGAGATGAAACAACCGTTCTTCCTTATCTTTTACTGGCAGGTGCCGCACTCCTCTTTGCTGCAGGATTTGGTATTTTATATATCCGTAAGCGGAAAAAAGATAAGTAACTATCAATAGATATGCTCACAGGCAGCTTATTACGGCTGCCTGCTATAAAGGTGATGAATATGGAACAATCTCGTTGTAATGCCGATGCCAAACACATCCGGCATTTTTTAGATATTTGTGATGGAAATTGGCATTCCTGTATTTATGTTCGCTGTGTTTCCTGTAAAACCCCAGGTTATTGTAATGGCCCACACTTCTTATATCATCCAGATGAAAACGGCAGTCCATGTGTCCTGCCCATGGCAGATGCCCGTATGCTCTTCTCCCGCATACCGGAACCAACGGAATGTCTATCCGCCATAACACTGGAACAATTTCAGTCTTTATATGGACTCTACTTTGCAAAAGAAGCATTGACCGATAAGCCATGTCCTTGTTTTGCTTTACTGCGGCACCAGGAAGCATCTCATTATCACTGGTAAAAGGTTGCACTTTTGGCACTTTCTGCGTACAGGATAAGAAAGGAGGCGATTTTATGTTGAATTTCACTGCTATGATTCAAGGAATCGATACAATATTTACGAACTTTATTTTTATTCCTGCACTTTTAATCCTGTACCTGAAGTTTCGTCCGAGAAAGCCCTGGAACAAACGCACCAGAAATCTGTATCGGCTATGTATAGCTCTGATTTCTGTTTATGTCATCCGGATTTTCTGTGCAGGGTTCATCTTTACACCAGTAAATTACTCACGTTTTGCAGACAGCGGTTTCTTTCCGCTTATCAAGGCACTGTTCTATTCTTAGATTTTCTGCCATTTTGTGCCATTTAGTCCGAATCTGGGAGTAGTTTCTATGCCCATCCTATGGGAATTCATCACCTGCTTTCTTACAATATACGTATAAAACACGTAAGCGAGGTGAATCTTTATGAAACAGAAACAAATCCGCTGCCCATACTGCGGCAGCATCGCAATTTTAAGGGATGCGTCCTATGTATATGGAAATAAAGCGAAAGATGGAAAACTCTATGTGTGCAGTCACTTCCCACAGTGTAATTCTTATGTAGGAGTTCATCCTGGCACTACCAATGCCAAAGGAAAACTGGCAAACAAAGAGCTTCGGCAAAAAAGGATCCAAGCACACCGGGTATTTGACCAGATATGGCTAAACCACATCTTTACGAAATCGGAGGCTTACCGCTGGATTGCTGATAAATTCTGTCTGACTGCCAAGGAAGCACACATCGGAGAATTTAGCACTTATATGTGTGATCAACTAATTCTGGAATCCATGAAGATTCTGGAGAATAACCATATCCCTCTCAGGGCCATTGGTTGAAAGGGGGGATATGTATGATCATCCCGATGACAGATGATGAACGCCGATTGACAGAGGAGTACTTATATTTGGTACCTGAAATGGTAAAAAAATTGACTTCCCGTTGTGCTTATGTCTCATACGATGAGCAGCAAGACCTTCTGCAAGCCGGAAACTTAGCTTTATGCAAAGCCGCCATGAACTATGACAACACCCGTCCCTTTGCAGTTTACGCCAAAGTTGCCATACGAAATGCCATTTACAGTTATTGGAGAAAACTGCAAAAAGAACGAAAATACACCTGTTCCATGTATGCATCTTCCGAATTTGACATGGAACCCCTGCTTGTAGACCAAAAAACCGAACTATGGCAGGAACAATGTATGAACCAGGAACCCATTTATAAGCACCTGCAGTCCTTAGAAGCGAGAAGCTGCAATACACTAAGAAAAGGAATACATGCCCTGCTCCTGCAGCAAAAAGGATATACCAACCAAGAAATTTCCAAACATTATGGTGTCCCAATGAATCATGTCCGGGCATGGCAAAGCAAAGCCCGGAAATACTTACAGCAGGATACCAAATTATATACTCTTTTATCTTGAAGGGAGAACGATTATGCTGACACTTTATACTGCAGTCGGAATCCTACGATTCCAGGATTCCATAAAGGAACATAAAACACCGACTGTTATCAATAACCGGCAGGAATACGGACTGACAGAAGAAGAATTCTTTCTGTGGAGCAGCCTCGCATTTCAAATCCGACAGATCCATGAATTGCAGTCTGCTTTTTCCGAACGCTTGAAAAAACATCACCGTTCGGAAAATATCCCCATTGAACCTTACCTGAATCGGCTGCTGCTTCGAGGACTGGTTGTAAAAGGGGATGGTTTAACTGGTGTGGATGCCCTGTACCGCCTCTTAGGAGAACTTTATATCAGCCCATTGCAGGACAGTTTTTCAGTACGGCTTTTTACCTGCATCTATCTCTGCATGAAGAAAAAACTGCACACAAAGGAACTGATCCATTATCTAAAAAAGCCGGCACGGACTGCTATAGAGGACACGGTACTCCAAATAGCAAAAAAAGTACAGATTTCTACGGCAGAGCTTGTAACCTGTGTAGAACAGGGCATCCATCCACAAAATACAGAGCAACTTTTGACGCAGCTCTATGAAACCTCGGATGCAACATTCCGTACCCTGGCACAGGATATCCAATTCACCCATGCCGGTTATCCTGTACTGGAAGCCATCAGTAATTTGTACCTCAATAAACAGATTGCATTTGAAAAATTATAGGAAGGAGCAAATTATGCCAAAACCATTTCTTAATAAGCTGATTGTCCATGGGGCAATCGGCTTTTTCTGTGTCCTATTTGGATGTATTTACGGATTTATAACAGACGACCAGATATTTCTCCTTATGAGTCTTTGCATCGGTGTTGGAACTGCCATACGAATTGTGAGTCTGCTACATACCATCAAGATGCATGACTATACCGAATTAACTGGAACCTGTACAAAACGTGAAGTCAGCCCACTTACCAAGAAACAGAAAATTATTTTCCGTTCCACTGACCAGAAAGAATATCACTTTACATTCGATAAAAATATCCGCCTTTTATCTGGACATTATTATCGCCTATATTTCCGGAATGTAGCAAACCTTTCGGGTGAAGAAAAGGTTACTCCGGATTTACTTGCGTATGAGGAATTATCCCTAAATGAAGATGTTTCCCCGAAGAACTCTTAGATTTCTTCTCTAAATACAATAGAAGTGGATATGCCACTTTCACATACCCACTTCTATTATGCTTTATAAGTTTTCCTTCTGCCGTCCCAGTGAAATGACAAAAACCACTCCGAACTACCACGTATTCTGTCTCAAGGATGACAGCATAACAGCAATCGCAGGGAATAATAATCTATTGTATTCCAGAAGACTCTTCAAAAAATGGACAGTGCTTTCACTTTCAGGGTTTCAAAATGCAGTAACAATATCTTTTATTTTTCTACTGTGACCAATTTTTTCATATTAAGGGCAACTTTATACTGACAGTGAAAATTCCCGCTTCATAATTCACTTGAATATCACCACTTATTTGTATTACTAGCTTTCTAGTAGCATACAATCCGATACCACTGCTTTTTATCCTTGCTTCATCTTTTGTGTAAAACAAATCAAATATAGATTTTAATTCTTCATCACTAATATAATCAGAAGGATTGCTTATTTGTATATGACAATACTCGGATTCTCCCCACATGTAAAACATTATATCACCAGTACTATACTTTAAAGCATTATCTATTAAATTACATAAAATTCTAATTAATATTTTCTCTTGAGCAAGTATCCAAATGTTTCCATGTGGCAGTCTAATATCTAATTGTTCTGAGGCACGTTTTGAATTTTGAATATATTCCTTTAACAAAGAAGTGACTACCTCTGTAATATTGACTGATTTCATATCAACTTCGCTCTCTATTGCTTCACTCCAAAACAATAAATATAAATCGTCTACTAATTTTTTTAAATAATCCGCCTTTTTTTCAATATGTTCTATATAGCTATTAACAGGTTCATTCACATTTTTTTCTAATCTAATTAACTGCAAGTAACCAATAATAACAGTTAATGGAGTACGTAAATCGTGTGATAAATTTGCTACCATCTTTTTAAAATTTTTATCCTGTTTTTTTAGCTGATGTTCTTTTCGTTCATCTTCTTTAATTCGCTTGTTGATACTAAGTGCAAGGTTCTCAATATCTTTATCCAATACATTGACCGAGTAGATATGCTCATTATGTTCTATCCATTCTATAATTCTTCTAATTTCCCTCTTCAGATGAAAAATGTATAATATGCCTAATAATATAAACACTCCTGTTATTAAAAAGACAACTAGCAAACTTCATATCTCCTTATAATATTAGAATCTCATCACATGTATTCAAGATTGCATTATCATGTGAAACAATAATAATTATTTTATGATTTTTAATTTGATCGATCAACTGTAAAAATTGTTTTTTTCCACTCTCATCCATAGCTGAGGTAGGCTCATCAAAAATCATTACCTGACCGTCTTGCACTACTTGGCGAATAATTGCAATTTTTTGCTTTTCTCCACCGGAAATATTACTTGACTTTTCATTAATTTGCAAATCCCAATTATCTCTTTTCAAAATACTATCACCAAAGCAATCAACGGCTCTCTGTATACATTTTACATCAAGCTTTCGATATAAAGCAATATTATTATATATTGTATCTGCTATTAAAGTCGGCTCCTGTTCTGTTACACTGATTACATGTTCTCTTATATAATCCATATCTAAATTTCTCATTTCTGTATCGTTCCATATTATATTCCCTTGATATTCATCTACATACATACCCATTAAAATTTTAATAAGTGTACTTTTCCCACATCCGTTTTCTCCTTTCAATCCATAAACTTTCCCCTTTTTTAAGTTTGTAGAAAAACTTTTTATGGTTTCTTTCTGGTCATATGCAAAATTCAAATCCTGAATTCTAATTTGTTTGATTTCATTAAGTCTTATACACCCCTTAGACTGCTCCTTAATTTCTAAAATAGATTTTATACGTTCAAAGGATACATAAGCCTCTTGGTATTCTTGACCGTATGCCACTATTTCTTTTCCATATTCCAAAATCATATTAAAATATACTGAAATCATATAGAAATATCCTATTTGCATATCTCCAGTAAGTATCTTTTTTCCTCCAATCCAAAGTAAAATGCATACAGATATTGCCCCTACAATCCCTTCAAGATTTGCAAATGCCTGGATAGTCGCTTGTTGTTTAAATATAGATCGATATAATTTTTGATATGATGCTACTAACCTATTTAAAAAAAATGAATCCATACTATGTATTTTTATAAACTCTATTTTTTCTAATTGTTCCTGCAGTCTGGAGAAGAAATTGGATTTCTCCTCTTTCATTCCATAACTGCAATTATAAATACGCTTTTTGAAGCCAATATATATAAAAAAATAAAGTGCTAATAAAAACATTGTAACTATAAAAGCAATCGAATCCATTTTCCAAATCATAAATAAGATTATACCCGCTGAAAAAACTGAAAATATCAATTCAGT
Organism: Blautia hansenii; assembly: GCF_013304445.1. Taxonomy (GTDB): domain Bacteria; phylum Bacillota; class Clostridia; order Lachnospirales; family Lachnospiraceae; genus Blautia. Next base: position 5,615 of record NZ_JAAITA010000030.1, on the reverse strand, counting down.
CAAGGAGCTGATGAAAAAAATAAGTACATCATTCGCATCATTGTTTATCCTTTGAGATAAGTACGATAAATCAGTTCTGCCAATTACGAGTGGCGAAACTTTTTTTAAATGATTTACAATTTCGAAATTTAATGAAAATGCTGCATTAGTCTGTATCCTTATATAAAGTATTTTATTGACATAGCAGACAATTTCCTTACCAACATACAATAACAGTAATAAAAATATGAATTTTAACATTGCTGAATATGTTGTTTCCACATTAAACATATTAATAAATTGTCCCATAGCAGCCGGTATAAATGTATTTAACCCGCACAGTATAATACCCAACAAAAAATATATCCCATATTCTATTTTATATTGAAAAACATATTTACTGCAAAATTTTATCATTCCAATTCTCCCTGCTATTTCATTGAGCCATTTCTTTCATCAGCTCCAACATCTCTTCTGCATTCCATTTTACTGAAGAACAAATCTTATTTTTATAAGCAGCACACCCACCATAACATACTGGAAAAAATGAACAATCTTTACATTCTTGATCCTTTACGACATCATAGGAAAGCCATTCTACAAATTTATTTGTAAGTTTGATTCCTTTTTCCAAATTACCGATACTTCGTTCACTATATCCAATATCATTCCAACATTTATACAACGCTCCATCTGGACCTATCACAAATGAATTTAAGCTAATTGCTCCACATACACCATAATTGCTCGGCTTAACACCTTGGTACATAAAGCCTCTCTTAATCCCTTCTTTATAAAACGCAATCTCTTCTTTTGCGTACTGTGGTCGTTCCATACATATATGATTATTACATACTCCATTAATATCATCTACTGGTGCTAAATAATAACCAACTCTACCTTTTAAACCATATCTTTCTAGCCAATCAAATATTTCTGTTGCTTCGTTTATATTTGTCTTGTCAACATTAATTCTTATCGAAATATTCAAAATATCCGCACATTCTCTTATATTGTCCAATATATGTTCGAAGGTAGGCTGATGATTATGGAGAATCCTTCTACTATCATGGGCTTGTTTTGAACCATCTAAAGTAACTTGAATATAGTGGATGTCCATGTCTTTTAATTTTTCAGCTACTCTTCTAGTCAATTTATAACCATTTGTGACCATATCCGCATTATATTTGCAACCAAGTGGCAAAACAGACTTTATCTTTTTGGTTAATTTTTCAATAGTTTCAATTGCCAATAATGGCTCCCCTCCATACCAAGATACCGTTAATTCATGTATATGCTGATATTTTTCTTTGAGCTGCGATGTTAATTGATCCTGAACAGTCTCAGACATAGTAATATATTCTCTCCCTTTTTCATAGCAATAGGGACAACAAAAATTACATGCCATAGTTGGGGCAATAGTTAATGTAAGATTTGAATCCGCAAACCTTTCTATTTTATTTCTTATAAGCAATTCTGCAAATTCATCTTTATCATCTTCAACTAGCATACCACCCTCTAATAATGCTGACTCTAAATCAGGCTTTGAACATTTTTTCCCTTCTTTCATTTCATAATATGATTTTTCATAATCAGTATCTAATTCCAGTATTGCAGATGTGACCGTATTGTAAATCAAACAACTTTTATCTTCTTTTTTCTCTATATTGTATCTTGATAATTTCATTATTATATCCTCTTTTCTTAATCTCTTGTTTTCACAGTGTTCTTTGCAATAATGAAAATGTGCCCAGCATATTGCTGAGCACATTTTCCTTTACTGACTACAAATATCTTTAGTAACGAATTACACATGTAGCCTTTTTAGATCCACAACCTTTATCATTGTAAACCCAGCAGATTCTTGTACTTTTGTCCTCTGATGCTTTGTTAATCCACTTCATTGCAATATCCTCCTGTAAAATATTTATTTATTTCAAAGTAGTAAGAGCTACTTGAAACACAAATTAAAGTTCTTGACGTTTCAATGCAAAATGCATTAAAACTATCCCCACCAGGCACGCACCCATACCATACATAATAGTTCCAACAACAATCCCATTTGTCATCCGATATCCACAAATATTATACATATAAGTGGTCGGGTTCATAACACAAAATGCTTTAAGAAGCACTGATTGATTTTGAAAATCCTCATATACCATAGGATAAGTAATCGCACCTGCAAAGAAATATACACATGATAAAGCTGCCACAATTCCTGTATTCTTTACTAAAACCGTAATCAAAACCGCCACAGCTTCCATTCCAATCATAGCTATCATATTTAAGGTAACCATTCCGATAAAAATCAAAAATTCCTCACCTTTATAATGAAAACCATACTTCCATGCTAATCCTAAGCCTAATGCAGTTTCCACAATATAATAGAGAATAAAAAAGTGAACATTTATCACCAGTAATTTACTTAAAAATAATTTGGTTCGATTTATCCCATATACGACAGAAGCTCTTATTGTTCCTTGATGAAATTCTGCAGATACCATTGTCGTAATATAGACAATTAATCCAATCCAAGAAAAAAAATTAATTGATAATGCAAATCTTGCGATTTCTGCAGCTTTTACATTATTCATGTCGTCTATGTAGCAAATCCAACCAATGCTATCTATATTTCTATAATCACCAAAAGTCATAAACAATGTATCATTTCCCACAACGAACGGTATAAAAAAAATAAATGCCATAAATACTAAAACCCACTTCGAGGCTCGCGAATATTTCATTTTATAGTACTCTGCTTTAAGCTGTCTCATTCGATTTCACCTCCGATAATAGATTTGTGTAATACTCTTCTAAGTCTTCTCCTTCATATCCTATTTTTTCTACACCAACTCCTCCATATACTAATTCTTTTGTTATATCAGAAATATTTTTATTATAACCAAATACCTTAATCACATTTCTTAAATAAACTTTTATTTGACTTTCTGGATACCTCTCATCTAAAATACAACTAGCCTTTTCCACATTGTCTACTTCGATATGAACATGACGACGACATTTCTCATCTAATTCTTTATCTGTAATCTGTTGTAACATTTTTCCATGATGTATAAATCCATATACAGTTGCAAGTTGATGTAACTCTGGCAAAATATGACTGGATATAAGTATCGTTGTACCATCTTCTTCATTCATATTCTTTAAGACTTCTCGCACATATTTAATTTTGGTTGGATCTAAGCCATTTATTGGTTCATCTAAAATTAGCAACTGTGGGCGACCAAGCAATGCAATTGCAATTCCTAATCGCTGTTTCATCCCTAAAGAAAAAGCCTTCACTCTTTTATTTCCAGCGTCCTTTAAATCCATTATTTCCAGAACTTCATCAATACTACTTTTTCCTGGAATTCCTCGTTGAGTACGCTGGATTTCCAAATTTTGGCGTGCTGTCATGTCCATATACAAAGCTGGATTTTCAATTAAACATCCTATCTTATTTCTTTCATCTTCAAGATTTTTTTTACCAAATAAACTTATCTCACCTGAAGTCGGCTTTGTTAGTCCTGTAATAACTTTCATCAGGCTACTTTTTCCTGCACCATTTTCTCCAACCAGTCCATATATCTCGCCCGCTTTTATCGTAAGATTTACCTGATTAAGTACCATATTTTTTCCGTATGCTTTACAAATATCTTTTGCTTCCAATATTTTTTCGGGTTCTTTCATTCTAATCACTTCCCTCGTTTCTTAAATCCTATAATGATAATGATAATGTCTAATTCTAACATTTCTCTTAAATCAGTTCTTAAATTTCCATAAAATTATAAATTTATCTTTATATTTTCCCACTCGCCTATGAAACCTTCAAATTATTTAAAACAGTAACTTGTATGAAATTACAAATCATGTTAGTATTTTTACCATACCTATTACCAAAGGAGTTTATTATGATTGATATATTATTAGTAGAAGATGATAAAGAAATTTGCTTTATTTTTACAGAATTATTAAAAAGAAACCATTACAATGTTTCAGCATATCACAATGGGATAGAAGCAATTGAAGCTCTTTCCTCTAAAAAATATGATTTAATGTTATTAGATTTGATGCTTCCCGATTTGCCTGGTGAAAAAATACTATTTCACCTAAAAAAACACAACAATTCTATTCCAGTTATTGTTATATCTGCCAAAAATCAGCCTGAGATTCGTATAAACCTTCTCCGATCCGGTGCAGATGATTATATAACTAAACCTTTTTATCATGAAGAAGTTCTCGCACGAATAGAAAGTGTTTTGCGCCGTTGCAGCGAAAGTCCCCAAACGGAATATTCCTTTAAAGATATTCGCATAAATGTGGATGATCACAAAGTACTTGTAAATAACACAGAGCTTACTCTGACTACTACCGAATATAACCTCTTACAGCTACTAATCAAACATCCAAAACAGACTTTTACAAAGGAATCTTTATATCAACTTATTTGGGGAAAAGATTATATTTCAGATGATAATACTCTCAATGTCCATATAAGCAAACTAAGAAAAAAACTAGAGCATATAGGAAACCAAGCCCCTTATATCGATACTGTATGGGGAATAGGTTATAAATTACACCGTTAGAATAAATTCACGCAAAAAATACCATTACAAAGATTAATCTGTAACGGTATTTTTTACCCTATTCACTTTTTTCATACTTTCAAACAACTAGGTATACCCTCAACAATTTTTTCAGGCACAAACACTTCATTAACTATCACATACGTCCAAGCACCATCTGAGTTATCCGTAGTTTTAGACACTACAATGGCTTAACTTCCACGCAGTATATATTAAATCTACGAATTACAAATACAAAGACACAACTTCGAACCACTACATATTCCTTTCCAAGGTAACGGTGATTGTGGTCTATGAAAATCATTTGTATTTCAGCTGACCATAAAAAACACCGTTGCAGATTCACTCCCCCACAACGGCATCTTTCATTTTTTTTATTCGATTTTATCTTCTCCTGTTGCCTTTATAAATCTCATAACCTCATCAATGGTTTTCCCAGATGCTACCAAAGCCTTAAACAGCTCATCTTTCTGCTTCTCTTCTATCTCTTTTTGAATCTCTTTTGCTTTATGACGCAGTTCCTTTAAATCGGACTCTTTTGTACGAATCTCCTGTTCCACATACTCCAGTTGCTCTTCCAAAGATGTGTTTTCCAGTTTTTTTCGTCTTGCCATAATGCATCCTCCTAATAATTTTTCCTCATTCTACCACATTTTATCTACTCTGAAAAGGTAGTAGTGTTTAGCATTAAATTATATATATCTTTTTAACTATCTTTTTATATCTTCTTAAATGTCCGCAAAGCCTTATTTTATCGGCTCTACGGGCATTTTGCTTTTGTGGTAAACCTCACATATCTAGGTCTATCTTCTTATATTTTCGCTATCAAGCGTGGTTAAAATCGTGGTAAATACTTCTATGCGATTAAACGCTGAACCTCTGATTTTGCAGTATCTATGGACGCATGAGCATACCAGTTCATTGTGATACTGATATTTGAATGTCCCATGATATACTGTAAATCTTTCGGGTTCATGTTCTTGCTTGCCAATCTTGTGCAGAATGTATGGCGTAGCGTATGCGGTGTGATATGTGGCAAAGGGTTAT
>NZ_JAAITA010000002.1 GCF_013304445.1 Blautia hansenii | reverse complement strand
GGAAGTGCAGCAATGTATGGAGCTGACTGCTACTAATCGGTCGAGGGCTTGACCTAATAGCTTAGAAAGCTAAGCGAAACGGTAAGTTGGAATTGGTTTGGTTTTGTGTATGCGGTTTTGAAGGTATAGTGTGAAATGAATATTCCTCCTTAGCTCAGTCGGTAGAGCATGCGGCTGTTAACCGCAGTGTCGTTGGTTCGAGTCCAACAGGGGGAGTTTTTTAATATCTGGCTCCTTGGTCAAGCGGTTAAGACATCGCCCTTTCACGGCGGTAACACGGGTTCGATTCCCGTAGGAGTCATTTAGCTGTTTAGCTTCACAATGAGATGCCGATGTGGCTCAATTGGCAGAGCAGCTGATTTGTAATCAGCAGGTTATCGGTTCGAGTCCGATCATCGGCTTTTTGGACCTTTAGCTCAGTTGGTTAGAGCAACCGGCTCATAACCGGTCGGTCCTGGGTTCGAGTCCCCGAAGGTCCATTCAGTTAAAGGTATCAGATAAATAATTACATATATGGCCCAGTGGCTCAGTTGGTTAGAGCGCCGCCCTGTCACGGCGGAGGTCGAGAGTTCGAGTCTCTTCTGGGTCGTTCAAAATGTGAAAGCATTTTGAGGAATGCCGCAGTGGCGGAACAGGCAGACGCACAGGACTTAAAATCCTGCGGGACTTATACTCCCGTACCGGTTCGATTCCGGTCTGCGGCATTAATTAAAAGTTGTAAGATATTGTATATGCAATGTCTTACAACTTTTTTTGCGAAAAAAGGAGTAAATACAAATGAAAAAGGAAAAAGTGAATGATAAGTCACAAAACAGGTATATTGCAGGAATAGATGGACTCAGAGCAATTGCAGTTTTAATGGTATTTGCATATCATTTAAAACTTCCCATAGCAAAGGGGGGCATTATCGGAGTAACTATTTTTTTCGTGATATCAGGTTTTCTGATTACCCATATTTTATTGACGGAATTAGAGAATACAGATACAGTTAATCTTAAGAATTTTTGGATTCGAAGAATCAGAAGATTATTTCCTGCGATTCTAACAATGGTGACGTGTTTAATATTTGCAAGTGCACTGTTTGACAGGGCTTTATTTACAAAGGCATGTTCTGACTTGCCGTCTGCACTTTTGGGATATAATAATTGGTGGCAGATTTATAATCATGTTTCATATTTTGAAAATGCAGGTGCACCGTCACCGCTTACACATTTTTGGTCTTTAGCCATTGAAGCGCAATTTTATCTTGTATATCCTGTTTTATTTAAATGCATTAGTAAGCATAAAAATAGAAAAAAAGTGCTGACTGGCATTACCATAGCAGGTGCAATTGTTTCCTTGTTGTTATTAGGCTTTTTATTTAACCCATCTAAAGATCCGAGCAGATGTTACTACGGAACAGATACTCGAGCTTTTTCTCTCCGTTTTGGTGCCGTGTTGGCCTTACTGGTAGAAAAAAGTCAAATATCAGAAGAAAAATCTAAAGGAATGAGAGATTTTGCAGGTATTCTTTCTGTGCTGGTTCTTATTTATATGATGAGTGCTGTTGATGGATACAGCAGCTTTTTATACAGAGGAGGACAGGGAATGGTTTCCCTGCTGGCTGTCCTGGTAATTTACTCTCTTTTAAATCCCTGCAGTATTTTAAATAAGGTGTTGGGATTTCCAATCTTAAGATGGATTGGTGAGCGTTCTTATGGCATTTTCCGGTGATTTTATTACTTAGCAATGGTAAAAAAAGCAGTTGGTGGTTAATGCTGATTGAGGTTTTATTCACCTTTCTTTTTGCAGCATTATCTTATCATTATATTGAAACCCCTATACGATATGGAACAATCAGAAAGAACATTGCAATTATAAGAAGGAGAGTCAGAACAAAAGGGGAACGTAAAAACCAAGTCAGAGTTTTGAAACGCTGTCTTCTTATTGGTCTGGGTGTGTGTCATAGAAACCGGAATGATACTGTGTATTGCATTTGTACCAAAAGAAAAGGTGCTAAGTCATATTGACAGTTTGGAATCCCAAGCAGAGAAAGCTGAAAAATCCAAGGAAGAACATGCTTCGGTACAGAAAGAAACAAAAGAGCAGAAAGAGGAAACTGTTATATCAGATGAGGAAATTCTGAAAAATTTGAATTTGTTACTGATGGGGGATTCAATTGCAATGGGGGCAACAGATGAATTTTATGAAGTATTCCCCAATAGTATCAGTGATACGGCCGTTAGTCGATATACAACAGAAAGTTTTGATTTGTATGATTCCTATGTAAATGAAAAAGGCTGGAATGGAGATGGTGTTATTTTTGCACTTGGAACGAATGGACTGCTTTACAATTCTCTTGATACATTAAGAGAAAAAATTGGTCCCGAAAGGCCCTTTTTTGTTATTACAGCGAGAGCACCTTATACGAGCTGGGAACAGTCTAATAATGCGGAAATATATGAGTTTGTTAAATCTACGGATTATACCTATCTTATTGACTGGTATAAGGAAAGCGAAGGTCATTCAGAATATTTTGTTGAGGACGAGACGCATTTAACTTCTGAAGGGGCACAGGCCTATATAAATTGTATAAAAAAAGCAGTTCTGGAAGTTTTCAAAAAATAGAAATAGGAACTATCACTTTAAATATAGAAACATTTCTGAGTTTTGTTTAAAGTGATAGTTCCTAAAATTTTTTATCCCACAAATTTAATAATATTGTAGATATTGATAAAGATAATTAAAACCATTAATCCGATAAACAATTTGTCCACGGTTTTGTCGTCGATTTTTTTATTGACTTTCCTCCCGCAGGCGCCTCCGGCAATACCGCCGACTACCATGAATACCAGTGTGATAAGCTGGAAATCGGGGACGCTTTTGGTTACCAGCGAAGACAGCAGGCTGGCTATCTGGGAAAAGAAAATAATATACAGGGAGTTTTCTGCTGCAACCTTGGTGGTCATGGAGAAGAAGAAGAACAGGACTACCAGATTGATAGGACCTCCGCCGATTCCTAAGAAGGAGGAAAGTATACCCAGGAAAACACCGATACCGATACAGGCAACAGGATTGCTTATATGGCAGGTTTTGATACGCGCCTTGTAAATGGTGTAAATCAGAGTTCCCAGGGTAACAGCCAACAGACAGGCGGCTTGTACAGCGCCTACTTTGTTTTTGTCAGGACTGAGAGAGGAAATAAGGGAAAACATGGATTTTCCCAGAAGTCCTCCTGCAGCTGCTCCCAATGCAAGGGGCAGACCGGTTTTCTGTTCTACATGAGATTCTCCGCTGCATTTGTTCTTGATAACGGAATATGTAGTCATGGAAAGTACAGTACAGCCGGACAGAAAACTGATGGTAGCCACATCCATAATGCCAAAGGCATCTAACACGGGTTTTATAATTACACCGCCGCCAATACCGCAAATAGCCCCGATAACTGAGGCTGAGAAGCAGATTAGAAAAATTAATAATAGTACCATTACAATACCTCACTTTTATATAGTCATATCTATTCTAGCCTTTTAGTGGATATATAACAATTCTTATGTTATTATAATATATATAATAAAAAACTTATGTATTGTGCGGGAGATAACAATGACACTTAGACATTTGCGTATTTTTTCAGAAGTATGTCGGCAGGAGAGCATTACGCTTGCTGCCGAGAGCATGAATATGGCACAGCCGGCGGTGAGTTATGCCATTCGGGAATTGGAAAGCTATTATGGAACAAAATTGTTTGAACGTATGAATAGAAGGCTGTATATCACGGAGTCAGGGGAACAGCTGCTTTTGTACGCAGATTCCATTCTTTCCCAGTTTGATGAGGCCAGGGATGTGCTGCGGGATGTACACGCAGTCACGCGGGTCCGAATTGGGACGAATGTATCTTTTGGTATCAGTGCATTTCCAAAGATATTTTCAGAATTTTCCCGGAGATATCCTCAGATTCCTCTTTATACCAAGGTAGAGAATTCCCGGCAGATAGAAGAACATCTCATGAGGAATGAACTGGATTTCGGAATTATGGATTATCCGCTCAATCCCCGCTTCTTTGTTTGCAGTCCCATAGGAAAGGACAGTATGACGGCAGTATGTGCACAGGATTATCCTGTAAAAGAGAGTATAACAATGGAAGAGCTGTGTGAACATCCGTTGCTGCTGAGGGAAAAGGGCAGCGGGTCCAGAAATATGGCAGAGGGATTTATGGAAAAGTATAAAAGAAAGCAGAACATTGTTATGGAGAGTATTAGTGTACAGAGTCTGATAGAAGCCTGCAGCAGTAAAATGGGAATTCTGATGATTTCCAGGTCTATTGTAGAACCTTTTATGGAGAACCACAGGTTGAAAGAAATAAAAATTCAGGGGACACAGCCGGCAAGAGAGTATTATTTTGTTCATCACAAAAGTAAATTTTTAACAAGAAGCATGAAAGATTTTCAGGAATATATGACAGCACAGTCGGGGCAGTCATAGGGAAAATGTACAAAAATAAGTAGATGGGGAAAGAAAGCCAACAAATACTTTGCAAAAAAGGAAAAGTGTGTTATGATAAGCTATATATCAAAGATATGCAGTTACAAAGTCAAAAGCAAACACAAATTCATGTCAATTCAGACGGATTTTCCTGTTTAGTGTAAAAGGTAAAATAAGGTTTCATTTATAGTACAATCAGTAAACGATTGATTTTGTTCCAGAATAATAAATTGAATTTCAGAAAGGAATATAAAATGAGAGAAAAGTATGATTCCCTGTCTCTGGGAGCATTAAAAGAAATTGCAAAGGCAAGAGGTTTAAAAGGCATTTCCACGCTGAAAAAAAGTGAACTGGTAGAGCGGATGGTTCAGGAAGACGAAAAGGACAGGAAAGCAGCAGAACAGAAAAAACAGGAGGAAACCGGAGCAGAAACCACAGTAGAGAGAAAGGCGGAGTCCAGAACAGAGGTAAGAGAGGAAAGGAAACCTGCAGTAAGAGAAGATGGACAGGATAATCGAAATAACAGAGCGCCCATGGAGCAGTCTGAACTGGACAGCGGTATTACGGTAAAGGGAATTCTGGAGGTACTGCCGGACGGATACGGATTTATCCGGAGCGACAATTATCTTCCGGGGGATAATGACGTGTATGTTTCCCCGTCCCAGATTCGCAGATTCAATCTGAAAACAGGCGATATTTTAAGAGGAAACACAAGGGTGAAAAGTCAGAACGAGAAGTTTTCTGCTCTTTTGTATGTGACCCACATCAACGGAATTAAGGCAAATGAAATGCAGCGTATGAATTTTGAGGATATGACCCCGATTTTCCCAAATGAGAGGCTGCATCTGGAACGTCCGGGCGGAAGTATGGCTATGCGCATTACAGACCTTGTAAGTCCTATCGGAAAGGGACAGAGGGGAATGATTGTATCTCCGCCCAAAGCAGGTAAGACAACCCTTTTAAAGGACGCGGCAAAATCCATTCTTCGGAACAATCCGGAAATGCACCTGATTATTCTGCTGATTGATGAGCGTCCGGAAGAGGTTACAGATATAAAGGAGGCCATCAAAGGCAAAAACGTGGAAATTATTTATTCTACTTTTGATGAACTGCCGGAGCATCACAAGCGTGTGTCTGAAATGACCATTGAGCGTGCAAAACGTCTGGTAGAACACAAAAAAGACGTTACGATTTTCATCGACAGTATTACAAGACTGGCAAGGGCATATAACCTGACAGTTCCCCCAAGCGGACGTACCCTTTCCGGTGGTCTTGACCCGGCTGCCCTGCATATGCCCAAGCGTTTCTTCGGTGCGGCCAGAAACATGAGAGAGGGCGGAAGTCTGACCATTCTGGCAACTGCACTGGTGGATACAGGAAGCAAGATGGATGACGTTGTGTACGAAGAATTTAAGGGGACCGGTAATATGGAACTGGTGCTGGACAGAAAACTCCAGGAAAAGAGGGTTTTCCCGGCTATCGACATTGCAAAATCCGGAACAAGAAGGGAAGACCTGCTTTTGAACAGGGAAGAACAGGAAGCCGTGGACATTATGCGGAAAGCCTTAAACGGCATGAAGTCAGACGAAGCTACGGAAAATATTCTGAATATGTTTGCCAGAACAAGGGACAATGCAGAATTTGTACAGATGGTGAAAAAGCAGAGGATTCTTTAAAGAAAACCCTAATAAGCCTTGCATTTGGTGTCAGAATATGCTATAATGCAAAAGCTGTTTGAATTTGAAAACGCAATAAAACAATATAAATAATCAAAATATATAAGAGGTGAAAAAAATGAGAGAAGGAATCCATCCAAATTATCAGGAATGTACAGTAACTTGCAACTGTGGAAATACATTTAAGACAGGTTCTACTAAATCTGAACTCCGTGTAGAAGTTTGCTCTAAATGTCATCCTTTCTATACAGGACAGCAGAAAGCTGCACAGGCTCGTGGACGTATTGATAAGTTCAACAAGAAATACGGCATGAATAAATAAGAGGTAGAAGAGGCTGAGGTTTGAGGACTTCGGCCTCTTATTGCGTTTGGAGGAAACATGAAATCATCAAACATTGGCGGACAGGCTGTCATGGAAGGCATTATGATGCGGCACGGAGACGTGTATTCTGTTGCGGTGCGGAAGCCGGATAAAGAGATAGAAGTCAAGATTGAAGACTATAAGAGTATAATAAAAAGCCGGAAAATCCTGAAGCTTCCCATCATACGCGGTGTGTTTAACTTTATAGATTCTCTGGTGGTAGGAACGAAATGTCTTATGTATTCTGCCACTTTTTTTGAAGAAGAGGAAGAATTGGAGAAAAGAAAAGCGCTGACAGGGGAGGAGCGGGAAAAGCAGGAAGCCAAAAAGGAAAAGGAAGACAAGGTGCTGATGACGGCAACGGTTATTTTTTCAGTGGTATTGTCCGTAGGGCTTTTTATGGTGCTTCCTTACCTGCTGGCCAGCCTTTTACACAAGGTAGGAGTCAGTGAACATATGGTGACCGTAGCGGAAGCCATTGTGCGTATTGTACTGTTTCTGGGGTATATGCTGCTGATTTCCAGGATGCAGGATATTCAGCGGGTGTTTATGTATCACGGGGCAGAGCATAAGTGTATCAACTGTGTGGAGCATGGAAAACCGCTGACTGTGGAAAATGTTATGGCAAGTTCCCGTTTCCATAAGAGGTGCGGAACCAGTTTTCTGTTCTTTGTCATTATTATCAGTGTTATTTTCTTTTTAGGATTTTTTGCCGTGGTTCCCATAAAGACCATGTGGCTGCGGATTACCGTGCGTATTTTGCTGGTGCCGGTGATTGCAGGGGTTTCTTATGAATTTATTAAGCTGGCGGGAAACAGCGACCATCCGGCGGTGGCATTTCTTTCCAAACCGGGTATGGCCTTGCAGAAGCTGACGACAAAAGAACCGACACCGGATATGGCAGAGGTGGCCATTCAGGCTGTAGAGGCTGTGTTTGACTGGAGAGCGTATCTGAAGGAGAACTTTCCGGACGTACAGACAGGCGGGGAAGATTGATATGGCAGGATATAAGGCATTACTGGAAGATGGAAAACAGTATTTGAAAGAAAGACAGATAGAAGATGGAAATCTGGACGCATGGCTCTTACTGGAGCATGTGTGCGGTATTTCCAGAAGCTGGTACTTTGTCCACGAAGACGAGGAAGTGCCGAAAGAACAGGCAGAGCAGTATCAAAAGCTGCTTGTAAAGCGGGGAGAGAGAATTCCTTTGCAGCAGTTGACTCACGAGGCATATTTTTACGGCATGAAGTTTTATGTGAATGAGCATGTGCTGATTCCCAGACAGGATACGGAGATTCTGATAGAGGAAGTGTTAAAAGAAGCCGGCGGGAAGAAGGGACTGTGCATTCTGGATATGTGTACGGGAAGCGGCTGTATCCTGCTGAGTCTGCTGGCTCATCTGAAAGAGGCAGAGGGAACAGGGGCAGATTTGTCAAAGGAAGCCCTGAAAGTGGCTGAAAGAAACGGCAAAGACCTGGGAATATCAGCGCAATGGATAAACAGCGATCTGTTTGAGCTGGTTTCGGGGAAATATGATATTCTGGTGTCGAATCCCCCTTATATCCAGACAGAAGTCATTGAAGGGCTGATGGAAGAAGTGAAATTTCATGAACCCAGAATGGCACTGGACGGCCGGGAGGACGGTCTGTATTTTTACCGCAGAATTACCCGGCAGGCAGGAAATTATTTGAATCCCCAGGGGATTCTGGCCTTTGAAATCGGTTATGACCAGGGGGAAGCTGTGGCGCAGCTGATGAAGGAACAGGGATATACGGAAGTGAAAGTGATACAGGACCTGGCAGGACTTGACCGGGTTGTAATTGGAAAGAAAAATCAGGAGGAAAATCATGTTTGATAAATTAGAGGACATCTTAGTCCGCCTTGAGGAAATATTAAATGAACTGAACGAGCCCACTGTGGCCAATGACGCAGCCAGATTTCAGAAGCTGATGAAGGAGCAGAGTGAACTGCAGCCTATTGCAGACGCATATAATGAATATAAACGCTGCAAGGAGACTGTGGAAGACAGTCTGATGCTTCTGGATGAGGAATCTGACGAAGACATGCGGGAAATGCTGAAAGAAGAACTGTCAGATGCCAAGAAGAGGATTGAGGAACTGGAAAAGGAATTGAAAATTCTTCTTCTGCCAAAAGACCCTAATGATGAGAAGAACGTTATTGTGGAAATTCGTGCAGGTGCAGGCGGAGATGAAGCGGCTCTGTTTGCAGCAGAAATTTACAGAATGTATGTGAAATACGCGGAATCCCAGAATTGGAAGACGGAGATGATGAGTCTCAATGAAAATGGAATCGGCGGATTTAAAGAAGTTACTTTTATGATTAACGGAAAAGGTGCGTATTCCAGACTGAAATACGAAAGTGGTGTACATCGTGTACAGCGTGTTCCGGAAACAGAAAGCGGCGGACGGATTCATACATCCACTATTACGGTAGCCATTATGCCGGAAGCAGAGGAAATTGACTTTGAACTGGACTTAAATGACTGTAAATTTGACGTGTTCCGTGCATCCGGAAACGGTGGACAGTGCGTCAATACTACGGACTCTGCGGTACGTCTGACACATATTCCTACGGGAATCGTGATTTCCTGTCAGGACGAGAAATCTCAGCTTAAGAACAAGGATAAGGCTTTAAAGGTATTGCGTTCCAGGCTGTATGATATGGAACTGCAGAAACGTCATGACGCAGAGGCAGAGGCCAGAAGAAGCCAGGTGGGTACGGGAGACCGTTCCGAAAAAATCAGAACCTACAATTTCCCCCAGGGACGTGTGACAGACCACAGAATTAAGCTGACCCTGCACAGACTGGACAGTATTTTGAACGGGGATTTGGAGGAAATTATTGATTCGCTGATTGCTGCAGATCAAACGGCTCGCTTAAGTGGGCTGGAGCAGTAACAGATAGAGAGAATTTTTCAAAGTAAGGAGAAGTACAATTATGAAGAAAACAGCATTAGTAATTATGGCTGCAGGAATCGGAAGCCGCTTCGGAAAGGGAATTAAACAGCTTGCACAGGTAGGACCAAGCGGAGAAATTATTATGGATTACTCCATTCATGATGCCCTGGAAGCCGGATTCAACAAGGTGGTTTTTATTATCCGCAAGGATATTGAAGAAGAGTTCCGCAGTATTATCGGGAACAGAATCGAGAAAATCACAGAGGTAGAATATGTGTACCAGGATATCAACGATTTGCCGGAAGGCTATACCTGCCCTGCGGACCGTACCAAGCCATGGGGAACCGGACACGCAGTACTGGCAGCCAAAAAGGTCATTACTGAGCCGTTTATTGTTATTAATGCGGATGACTATTACGGAAAAGAAGCGTTTGTGAAAATTCACGACTATCTGGTAGAAGAAAAAACGGCAGCAGAAAAGATGGATATCTGTATGGCAGGCTTTATTCTGGAAAATACCTTAAGTGATAACGGCGGTGTGACAAGAGGGGTCTGCACTTTAGATGAAAACAAAAAACTGGTAGGTATTACAGAAACCTACAATATTCAGAAAACACCGGCAGGTCCTGCGGCTGTAGACGAAGAAACAGGAGCAAAGACACCACTGGATTCCCAGACTCTGGTTTCCATGAATATGTGGGGACTGACACCGGAATTTTTAGAAGTTCTGGAAAAAGGTTTTGTGGACTTTTTAGCAGAAGTGAAACCAGGCGAAATCAAGAAAGAATACTTGCTTCCGGCAGTGGTTGATCAGTTGATTCAGGAAAATAAAGCAGAGGTAGCGGTTCTGAAGACACATGACACCTGGTTTGGCGTAACGTATCAGGAAGACAAAGAAAAAGTAATGGAATCCTTTAAAGAACTGGTGAAAAAAGGGGTATATAAAGAAGAACTCTTTTCATAATCGGAATTTTGTGTTATCTTAGTAAATGACAAAAAGATAAAAAAAATGAATGATTGTGTAAAAAGGAGCGAGTTATGGGTAAATATTTTGGAACGGACGGCTTTCGTGGCGAGGCAAATGTGAATTTGACCGTGGAACATGCTTTTAAAGTGGGAAGATTTCTGGGCTGGTATTTCGGCAAAGAACATAAAGCGCAGATTGTAATCGGAAAAGATACCAGAAGAAGCAGCTATATGTTTGAATACTCTCTGGTGGCCGGATTGACGGCATCAGGGGCAGATGTATACCTTCTTCATGTAACCACAACCCCCAGCGTGTCCTATGTGGTGCGCACGGAGAATTTTGACTGCGGTATTATGATTTCTGCCAGTCACAATCCTTTCTATGACAATGGCATTAAGATTATCAACGGAAACGGACAGAAGATGGACGCCTCTGTGGAAGCCCAGATTGAGGCCTATATTGATGGAGAAATGGAAGAACTGCCTCTGGCAAAAAGGGAGAACATCGGACGCACCGTAGACTTTTCAGCGGGAAGAAACCGTTATATTGGCTATCTGATTTCTATTCCAACCAGAGCGTTTAAAAATATGCGTATTGGTCTGGACTGCTCAAACGGAAGCGCTTCGGCTATTGCCAAAAGTGTGTTTGACGCGCTGGGCGCCAAAACTTATGTAATTCATAACAATCCGAATGGAACCAATATTAATACAAACTGCGGTTCCACACACATCAATGAACTGAAAAAATTTGTAATAGAAAAAGGCCTGGACGTGGGATTTGCCTATGACGGAGATGCAGACCGCTGTATTGCAGTGGACGATAAGGGAGAAGAAGTAAACGGAGATTTGATTCTCTATGTCTGCGGCAAGTATATGAAGGAATGCGGACAGTTAAACAACAATACCATTGTGACAACAGTTATGTCCAATCTGGGTCTGTACAAGGCTTGTGACAGAGAAGGCATCCGCTATGAGAAAACTGCGGTAGGCGACAAGTATGTGTGCGAAAATATGATGGCAAACGGACATTCCATTGGCGGAGAACAGTCCGGGCACATTATCTTTTCCAAACATGCCACAACAGGAGACGGAATCCTGACTTCTCTGAAGCTTATGGAAGTCATTATCGAGAAAAAAGTGCCATTGAGCACACTGACAAGAGAGGTTGTCATTTATCCTCAGGTGCTGAAGAATGTAAGAGTTTATGATAAAAAAACGGCAAGGGAAAATCAGAAGGTGACAGAAGCTGTGGCTGAGGTGGAGAAAGCCCTTGGAGATGAAGGCAGAATTCTGGTAAGGGAAAGCGGCACAGAACCATTGATTCGCGTTATGGTGGAAGCCGCTACCGACGCAGTCTGCAAAGAATATGCAGATAAGGTTGTGGAAGCTATGCGGGCTGAAAATCTCATTGCCGAATAAGGAAACGGGGTTAAACGGGTGAAAAAGAAAATTGTTTTGGCGGCAGTTGTGCTGTGTCTGCTGGCCGGATGTAAAGGCAGTGAACCGACGGAATATGAGACCGGGCTGGAAAATCTGAAAAAACAGGAGTATACTCAGGCTATCGAAAATTTTCAAAATGCCATCTCTGAAGGCGGCCATGGAGTGCAGTCCTGGAGAGGAATCGGCATTGCCTGGACGGAGCAGGGGATTTTTGATAAGGCGCAGGAAGCTTTTACGACTGCTTTGGGATTGACGGAACGTTCGGAAAAAGCCTTAAAGACAGATTTATATTTTTACCTGGCAGATGCCCTGTATCATCAGGGCGAATATCAGAAATGTGTGGAAACCTGTGAGGAACTCTTAAAACTTCAGAAGAAAAAAGACGCTTACTTTTTAAGAGGAAGCGCTTACCTGCACATGGATGAATATAAGAAGGCGCACAGTGATTTTTCCAGAGTGGTGTCGGGTTCAGATGACTATGAGGACTATCTGGATGTCTATAAGGTTTACAAGTCCTGTGACTTGAATGCAGACGGCAGCGCTTATCTGGAAAGCGCTCTGGAAATTAAGGCAAAATCGGCAGAGGATTCTTATAATGAAGGCAGAGTGTACTATTATCTGGAAGAATATGAGAAAGCCGAGAAAATGCTGAAAAAAGCGTGGAAGGAAGAATATGCGCCTGCATTGGTGTATTTGGGGAAGGTGTATCTGGACGCAGGCGAGCCCCAAAAAGCTTCTGACATATATCAGAAATGTCTGCAGCAGAAGGGACTTGAGGCAGAAGGATATAATGGGCTTGCTTACTGTTCTGTCAAGCAGGAGGATTATACCGGTGCGCTTTCCTACGTAGAGAAGGGCCTGAAAGAAAAGGATAAAGAAGTGCAGCAGGCACTTTTGTTTAATGAGATTGTGATTTATGAAAAGCAGAAAGATTTTGCCACTGCCAAAACAAAAATGCAGGAATATCTGAAACAGTATCCTGCAGATGAAGAAGCAGTGAGAGAAAATTATTTTTTGCAGACAAGATAGAGGGCTGTCGCACTGGCGACAGCCCTTTTGTCAAAGATATAGGTATCAGAACCACGGGTTGGTTTTACTACATTTTCTAAGAGACAATATACTAGAAAAAGTATAGAAAAAACAGTGGAAAGATCATAGATTTTCTGTACGAATTATATAATAATCACAGAAAAGAGGGTGGGGGCTTGCGGGAAAGAAAAGAAGGAAGTATCATAAAGGCAAGAAAACAGGACAGGAGAGTTGTATGGATTTATATGAATTAAAGGAAGAACAGGAACGAGTGATTTTAGTAGGTGTGCAGACCCAGGACGGGGATGACACGGAAGAATCTTTAAAAGAGCTGGAAGAACTGGTAAAAACCGCAGGAGCCGTGACGGTGGGGACAGTGATACAGAGCCGGGAAGCCATTCATCCGGGATATTATGTAGGCACGGGAAAACTGGAAGAAATTCGTATGGCGGCAGACGCTTATGACGCTACAGGCATTGTATGCGATGATGAACTTTCCCCTTCTCAGATGAACAACCTGGAGAGAGAACTGGGACTGAAAATCATGGACAGGACGGTAGTGATTCTGGATATTTTTGCTGCCAGAGCCAATACCAGCGAGGGAAAAATACAGGTGGAACTGGCCCAGCTTCGTTACCGGGCGGCCAGACTTACCGGGATGGGAACTGCCATGTCCAGGCTGGGCGGAGGAATCGGTACCAGAGGTCCGGGAGAGAAAAAGCTGGAAGTGGACAGACGTTTGATTAAGTCTCGCATTTCTCAGCTAAGAAAGGATTTGGAGCAGGTAAAACGGCACCGGGAACTGCTGCGAGAGGGGCGAAAGCGGGAAAATATCCGAACAGCCGCTATTGTAGGGTATACCAACGCAGGAAAGTCTACACTTTTAAATACGCTTACGGACGCCTGTGTATTGGAGGAGGATAAGCTGTTTGCCACTCTGGACCCTACAACCAGAGTGCTGGAACTGCCGGGAAAACAGAAAATTTATCTGACAGATACCGTAGGCTTTATACGGAAACTGCCCCATCATTTAATCGAGGCTTTTAAGAGTACCCTGGAAGAGGCAAAATATGCGGATTTTATTATTCATGTGGTAGATGCCTCCAATCCCCAGATGGAGGAGCAGATGTATGTGGTGTATGAAACTCTTCAGGAACTGGGGGTACAGGATAAGAAGATTGTCACCCTTTTTAACAAACAGGACAGATTGTCGGACGCAGGAATTTTTCGGGACTTTAGGGCAGACTATGTGATTAAGACCGCGGTGAAGACTGGACAGGGGCTGGAGGAATTGAAGGCTGTGCTGGAGAAATTGCTTACCGAAGACCAGATTTATATTGAGCGCGTGCTGGATTACCGGGAAGCGGGACAACTGCAGCTTATACGCAAGTACGGACAACTGATTTCAGAGGAGTACACCGATGAGGGCATTGCGGTGAAGGCCAGAGTGCCCCGGGATATTTATGGAAGAATCGGCGGAAAATAAAGAAGAATAAAAAATCTCCCCACCAGAGGGTGCGTGTTCTGGTGGGGAGATTTTTATGCGGAAAATAAATTTCCTTTATCGAAAGTGAGTCTTATTTCTGGTTTTTTTCAGCTTCTGCCATTTTCATAGCCCGAACCTTTAACGGAAGTCCGAATAAGGTGATGAAGCCGTCGGCATCGTGGTGGTCATATAAATCACCGGTAGTAAAGGAGGCCAGAGATTCGTCGTATAAGCTGTAAGGAGAAGTTGTGCCGGCTTTGATGATGTTGCCTTTATACAGTTTGAACTTTACTTCTCCTGTAACGTATTTCTGTGTGGATTCCACAAAGGCCTGAATGGCTTCACGAAGAGGTGTGAACCATTTTCCTTCATATACAATCTGTGCAAACTGGCTGCCCAGCTTTTTCTTCATTTCCATGGTATCACGGTCCAGAATCAGTTCTTCCAACTGGTCATGGGCTTCCATGAGAATAGTTCCGCCCGGTGTCTCATATACGCCGCGGGATTTCATGCCTACCACACGGTTCTCCACAATATCAATAATACCGATACCGTTTTCTCCGCCTAATTTGTTCAGTTCCGTGATGATTTCAGATACCTTCATGGCTTTGCCGTTTAAAGTTTTCGGAACACCTGCTTCAAATGTCATGGTCACTTCTGTTTCTTTGTCCGGTGCTTTCTGCGGAGTCACACCTAAAACCAGCAAATCATCGTAGTTTGGTTCAGCAGCAGGGTCTTCCAGTTCCAGGCCTTCATGACTGATATGCCATAAGTTTCTGTCACGGCTGTAGCTGTGGCTTGCGTCAAAGGGGAGGTCAATTCCGTGAGCTTTGCAGTAAGCAATTTCGTCTTCACGGGACTGCATGGTCCACACATCAGTCATACGCCATGGGGCAATAATTTTTAAATCAGGTGCCAGAGCCTTAATTCCCAGCTCGAAACGAATCTGGTCATTTCCTTTGCCGGTTGCACCGTGACAGATAGCGGAAGCTCCTTCTTTTCTTGCAATTTCTACCAGACGTTTTGCGATGCCGGGACGAGCCATGGAAGTACCAAGAAGGTATTTGTGCTCATACACAGCGCCGGCCTGTACGCAGGGAACAATGTAGTCATCACAGAATTCATCAACAATATCTTCAATATATAATTTGGAAGCGCCGGAAAGTGCAGCGCGTTCTTCCAGTCCGTCTAATTCTGCGCCCTGACCACAGTCGATACAGCAGCAGATAACCTCGTAATCAAAATTTTCCTTTAACCATGGAATTAACGCGGTAGTGTCCAGTCCGCCGGAATATGCCAGAATTACTTTTTCTTTCATAATAAATATCCTCCTTTATCACAGGTTTGCTATGTGAAATTTTTTTGTTTCGCCTTCGTTGGTATTAATATACAACAAAAATTATAATTATGCAATAGGAAAATGCAAAAAAATAAAAAAATTTACTGGGATGAAAAGATATGCATGGCGGTTATAACAGATATTATTCTGGAATATCCTATTTATATAAGGGGTTTTAAAGAGAAGGGTAATCTGGAAAAAACAGAAAATTTCAGAAAAAACACTTGCATATACAAAAATATGGATGTATAATTATTCAAAAATTTATAAAAATATGCAGGGAGAGAAAGCAGTGCAGTCTTTTCTTGCAGAGCAAAAGAATCAGGAGTATGATGAAAAAAACAGGAAATGAGGGATAAGGCTATGATTAAGGTGGGAATTATCGGTGCAACCGGATATGCGGGACAGGAATTGGTCCGGCTTTTAAAGGGGCATGGAAATGCGGAAATCAAATGGTATGGGTCCAGAAGCTACATTGATAAGAAGTATGCCCAGGTTTACCAGAATATGTTTCAGATTGTAGAGGAAACCTGTCTGGACGACAACATGGAGGAATTGGCAGAGCAGGTAGATGTGATTTTTACAGCAACACCCCAGGGGTTGTGTGCTTCCATGGTCAAGGAAGAAATCCTTTCCAAGGTGAAAATAATTGACCTGAGCGCAGATTTCCGTATAAAAGATGTGTCTGTTTATGAAAAATGGTACGGTTTAGACCACAAATCGCCTCAGTTTCTGCCGGAGGCTGTGTACGGGCTGTGTGAGATGAACCGGGACAAGATAAAAAAGGCGAGGCTGGTGGCAAATCCGGGCTGTTATACCACCTGCAGTATCCTTACCTGTTATCCGCTGGTAAAGGAAGGGCTGATTGATGGAAATACCTTGATTATCGACGCCAAATCCGGTACTTCCGGGGCTGGAAGAGGAGCAAAGCTGGACAATCTGTTCTGTGAAGTCAATGAAAATATGAAGGCTTATGCAGTAGCCAGTCACCGTCACACACCGGAAATCGAAGAACAGTTGGGCTATGCCGCAGGAAAAGAAATTACACTGAACTTTACCCCTCATCTGGTTCCCATGAACCGGGGAATTCTGGTGACAGCCTACGCTTCTCTGACAAAACAGGTATCTTATGAAGAGGTAAAGGCCGTATATGACAAATATTATGAAAAAGAGCAATTTGTCCGTGTGCTGGAAAAAGATGTGACACCCCAGACCCGTTGGGTAGAGGGAAGCAATTACACGGATATAAATTTCAAAATTGACCCGAGAACTAACCGGATTATTCTTATGGGCGCTATTGATAATCTGGTAAAAGGGGCGGCCGGACAGGCTGTGCAGAATATGAATCTGCTGTTTGGAGAAAAAGAAAACAGGGGACTGGAACTGGTTCCCATGTTTCCATAAAGCATTTCAGAAAGAGATAGGATGAGGAGGCAGTAAGATGAAGGTAATAGAGAACGGCATTACAGCCCCAAAGGGGTTTTTGGCAGCAGGCCTTGCGGCGGGAATTAAAAAGGGAAACAAAAAGGATATGGCCATGGTGTATAGTCAGAAACCATGTCAGACCGCCGGAACTTTTACCACCAATGTGGTGAAAGCGGCGCCTGTGAAATGGGACAAACATTTGGTGGATAACGCAGCATATACACAAGCCATTGTGTGCAACAGCGGTATTGCCAATGCCTGTACTGGAACAGAAGGGTACAGTTACTGTCAGGAAACAGCAAAAACGGCGGCAGAAGCGCTGCAGATACCGGAAGAGGCAGTTTTGGTGGCATCTACAGGTGTTATCGGACAGCAGCTTCCCATAGATATCTTAAAAGAAGGGGTAAAAAAGCTGGTTCCGGTGCTTTCTGATTCCAGAGAGGCGGGAATTCTGGCAGCCCAGTCTATTATGACTACGGACACTGTGAGGAAGGAATGTGCTGTAGAAATGGAACTTTCGGGCGCAAAGGTGACCATAGGCGGCATGTGCAAGGGTTCCGGCATGATTCACCCCAATATGTGCACCATGCTGGGCTTTGTCACCACAGACGTGCAGATTACCAAAGAACTTCTGCAGGAAGCCTTGAGTGAAATTGTTCAGGATACCTACAATATGATTTCTGTGGACGGGGATACTTCAACCAATGATACCGTGTTGGTGCTGGCAAACGGCATGGCGGAAAATCCTTTGATTAGCGAGAAAAATCAGGATTATGAAACTTTTAAAGAGGCTCTTTTGTATGTAAATACAAGTCTGGCTAAGCAGATTGCAGCAGACGGGGAAGGGGCTACGGCACTGTTTGAAGTGAAGATTACGGGGGCAGAGACAAAGGAGCAGGCAGTGACATTGGCAAAATCTGTCATAACCTCGAATCTGACAAAAGCGGCTGTTTTCGGCCATGATGCCAACTGGGGCAGAATCCTGTGTGCCATGGGTTATTCCGGGGCACAGTTTGACCCCGATAAAGTGGATTTGTTCTTTGAAAGCGCAGCAGGGAAAATTCAGATTTTAAAGGACGGAGTGGCCGTGGATTACAGTGAGGAGGAAGCTACCAGAATTCTTTCGGAAAAACAGGTGACTGCAGCAGCGGACATCAAGCTGGGAAAGGAATCGGCTGTGGCCTGGGGCTGTGATTTGACTTATGATTATGTGAAAATTAACGCGGATTACAGGTCTTAATGGTTTATGGAATAGAAGAAAAAGAAGGGCAGGGAGAAGCATGGTAAAGCAGAAATATCTTGACAAAGCAGAGGTGCTGATTGAGGCGCTTCCCTATATTCAGCGGTTTAACCGGAAAATTATTGTGGTGAAATATGGCGGAAGTGCCATGGTGGACGAGGAATTAAAGAAAAGCGTCATTCAGGATGTGGTACTGTTAAAGCTGGTGGGATTTAAACCCATTATTGTCCACGGCGGCGGAAAGGAAATCAGCAAGTGGGTAAGCAAAGTGGGAAAAGAGCCCAGATTTGTCAACGGGCTGCGGGTAACGGACGAGGAAACCATGGAACTGGCAGAAATGGTGCTGGGAAAAGTAAATAAGGAACTGGTAAGCCTGGTGGAATCCCTGGGGGTTCGGGCTGTGGGACTCAGCGGAAAGGACGGAGGACTTCTGCGGGTAGAGAAGAAGTTCTCCCAGGGGCAGGATATCGGATTTGTGGGAAATGTTACGGATGTAAATCCCCAGATTCTTCTGGACCTTCTGGAAAAAGACTTTCTGCCCATTGTGTGTCCCATTGGTATGGATGATAATTATGCGGCTTACAACATCAATGCCGACGATGCAGCCTGTGCCATTGCAAAGGCCATGCATGCGGAAAAACTGGCATTTCTGACGGATATCGAAGGGGTTTACAAAGACCCGGAAGACCCGGAAAGCCTGATTTCCAAGTTGTTTGTAAAAGAGGCAAAGGAACTGATTTTCAACGGAAATGTGGGCGGCGGTATGATTCCCAAGCTGCAAAACTGTATGGATGCCATTGAGGAAGGCGTTTCCAGAGTGCATATTCTGGACGGCAGGATAAAACATTGTCTGCTTCTGGAAATCTTTACGGATAAGGGAATCGGAACCGCTATTCTGAGAAAGGAGGGCATACAGCATTATGATGTGCAGTAAGGAATATATGGAACTGGCAGAGAACAGTATCCTTCATACTTATAATCGTTTTCCCGTGGTGCTGGAAAAGGGAGAAGGCGTGTATCTTTATGACCTGGACGGAAAGAAGTATCTGGACTTTGGCGCGGGAATTGCGGTTTTTGCCCTGGGGTATGGAAATGAGGAGTACAACGAAGCTTTAAAAATCCAGATTGACAAGCTGATACATACCTCAAATCTCTATTACAATACGCCTATGGCGGAGGCGGCTCACAAACTTTTGAAAGCGTCGGGTATGAGCCGGGTGTTTTTTACCAACAGTGGTACAGAAGCCATAGAAGGGGCTATTAAGGCAGCCAGAAAGTATGCCTGGTTAAAGGATAACAGCACGGACCATGAAATTATCGCCATGCGTCATTCCTTCCACGGCAGAAGTCTGGGGGCTTTGTCTGTTACCGGAAACAGTCATTATCAGGAACCCTTTAAGCCTTTAATCGGAGGGGTGAAATTTGCGGATTTTAATGATTTGGACAGCGTAAAAGCAGCAGTGACAGAGAAAACCTGTGCAATTATCCTGGAAACCGTCCAGGGAGAAGGCGGCATTTATCCCGCAGAGGAAGGCTTTTTAAAGGGTGTGAAAAAACTCTGTGAGGAAAAGGATATTCTGCTGATTTTAGATGAAATTCAGTGCGGCATGGGACGGACGGGCAGCATGTTTGCCTGGCAGGCGTACGGCACAGAGCCGGATATTATGACCTGCGCCAAAGCCCTGGGCTGCGGTGTGCCGGTAGGGGCTTTTGTGCTGGGTGAAAAAGCCGCGGAAAAATCTTTGGAGCCGGGAGACCACGGAACCACTTACGGTGGAAATCCTCTGGCCTGTGCGGCGGTAAGCAAGGTGTTTGATTTATTTGAAAAACAGGATATTCTGCACCATGTACAGGAAATTTCCGGTTATTTGGAGAAAAAACTGGATGGCCTTGTGGATAAGTATGAATTTTTGAGTGAACGGCGTGGAAAAGGTCTGATGCAGGGACTGGAGGTTGCCGGAAGGCCTGTGGGAGAGATTGTTTCAAAAGCGCTGGAAAACGGTCTGATTGTAATTTCAGCGGGAAATCATGTGCTGCGGTTTGTGCCGCCGCTTATTGTTACCCGGGAACATATTGATGAGATGATAGAAAAGCTGGAAAAGAGTTTTTAAAGATATAGGTATAAAAGTGGTTTCTCTGGAAATTCTATGTAACAGGACAGAAGAAACGGAGGAACACAAGCATGTGGGGCATTTTAGTTGCTTTGCTTTCCGGTGCGCTGATGAGCGTGCAGGGAGTTTTTAATACGGAACTGACCAAACAGACCAGCCTTTGGGTATCCACAGGCTGGGTACAGATTTCAGCCTTTTTAATCTGTGTGTGTGCCTGGCTTTTTACCGGACGGGAGGAAGCGGGTGCACTTTTGCGGGTAGACCACAAATACCTTCTGCTGGGAGGGGTTATCGGCGCTTTTATTACTGTGACGGTGATTCAGAGTATGTCATCTCTTGGACCTGCCCGGGCGGCTATGCTCATTGTGGTGGCTCAGCTTGCGGTCGCTTATGTGATTGAGCTTCTGGGTCTTTTCGGAGTGGAAAAGGTGGATTTTGAGTGGCGCAGGCTTATCGGCATGGCTGTGGCTATTGTGGGAATCATAATTTTTAAATGGGAAAAATAGACAAAAACAGCCGTGGTTTTGCGGCTGTTTTTTGGATTGCAGGAACAGACGGGAAGTGCTATACTACAGATACATATCAAAATCATGTTCGGCGTTTCAGCCAAAGATTTCCAGATATTTATAAAAGACTGTAAAAGGCAAAAGTGTGTTATTTTACAAAGAAGTTCCGATTTTTATATTGTAAAGAGTTTTCAAATTCGTTACAATAGAACTATCTGTACACATGTTTGCATTTTGCAGACGGATTGCGTCAGAAATGCAGAAAGCAGAGGTGTATAGAATGAAGAAAAAGAGCGTGCTTTTTGGAATGTTTTTGTTGATATGCTGCCTGTGGATATCTTCCTGCAAGCAGGAAGAGGTTGTGATAGAGCAGCCTTCTCTGGAAAAATCAGAAAAAGAAGAGACGGATAAGGCAGACGGGAAGGAAGAGAAATCTTCACAGGAGAGTGAACCGGAGGCAGAAACTATCTGGGTAGACGTAAGCGGGGCAGTGAACCGTCCCGGTGTTTACGAACTGCAGAAAGAAGCCAGGGTGTTTGAGGCAGTAAAGGCAGCAGGCGGTTTTTCCAAAGAGGCCGATACCGGATGGCTGAATCAGGCGGCTTTGCTGGTTGACGGGGAGAAAATTCAAGTATATACTTTGGAAGAAACCAGTCAGATGAAGGAACAGGGGATTGTACAGGAAAAGCAGCAAAAAGAGACGGCAGATTCTCCGGTGCAGAGTACCGGGGGAAACGGCAGGGTGAATATTAACACGGCTGATGTGACCGGGCTTCAGGAAATTCCGGGTATTGGTCAGGTGAGAGCCCAGGCCATTGCGGACTACAGAGAAGAAAACGGAAAGTTCCAAAGCATTGAGGAAATTCAGGAGGTTCCCGGTATTAAGGGAAAGACTTTTGAAAAGATACAGAACTATATCACAATAGAATAAGGAGAGCGAAATGAGTAAGCGAGTATTGGTAGTAGATGATGAAAAACTGATTGTAAAAGGAATAAGATTCAGCCTGGAGCAGGAAGGCATGGAGGTGGACTGTGCCTATGATGGAGAAGAGGCCCTGGAAAAGGCAAAGACCGGAGATTACGATATGATTCTTCTGGATATTATGCTTCCGAAGCTGACCGGGCTTGAGGTCTGCCAGCAGATTCGTGAATTTTCTTCCGTGCCGATTATTATGCTTACTGCAAAGGGAGAAGATATGGATAAGATTCTGGGGCTGGAGTACGGTGCAGATGATTATATTACAAAGCCTTTTAATATCCTGGAGGTAAAAGCCCGCATTAAAGCCATTATGAGGAGAACCAGAAAGGAAGAAAAGAAAGAAAGTTTCGGCAAAACGCTGGTTAGCGGGGACTTAAAACTGGATTGTGAAGGCAGAAGAGTCTTTATTGCAGGTAGGGAAATCAATCTGACTGCAAAGGAATTTGATGTTCTGGAGCTTTTGGCAAAAAACCCCAATAAGGTATACAGCCGCGAAAATCTGCTGAATCTGGTATGGGGCTATGAGTATCCGGGAGATGTGCGCACCGTGGATGTACATATCCGGCGCCTTAGAGAGAAGATTGAAGCGGTTCCCAGTGACCCGAAATATGTGCATACAAAATGGGGAATCGGATATTATTTTCAGGGATAGGGAAAACAGATGAAAGTAAAGGTGAAACTGACATTTTTTAAAAGTCTCAGATTCCGCATTATGGTTTTGTTGGTGATTATTGGTATTGTGCCCTGCCTGCTCACGGAGAGGGTGATTGTACGCAGTTATGAAAGCCGGGCTGTGGAACTGCGGAAAATCAATGTAAAGAACCAGTGCGATATTCTGGGAAATCAGTTGATGGAGGAAGGATATCTGGAACATCAGCAGTCAGAAACAATCAATAAGGAGCTGTCCCTGGTTTCTACTATCTATAACGGCAGGATTCTGATTATCAATGAGAGCGGAAGGATTGTGAAGGATACCTACGGTATTGATGAAGGAAAATATGTGCTGTCCGAAGAAGTTATTAAGTGCTTTGAAGGAGAAGACACCAGCAGCTATGATAAGAAAAATTCGTATATTGAACAGACCATTCCATTGACGGACCCAAAGAGCAAGCACATTGAAGGTGTAATGCTGGTAAGCACCTCTACCGGAGAGATTGTGGACAGTATTGCGTTTTTGGAGCACAGGGGAAGTCTGCTGATGCTGGCTATTTGTCTGCTTGTGGTGGTACTGGGCTTTGTGTTGTCAAAGGTTCTGGTGAAGCCCTTTGCCAGAGTGGGAAAGGCTATTGAAGAACTGACAGACGGTTATCTGGATGAAGAGATTTCTGTGCCGGATTACACGGAAACACAGATGATAAGCAGTGTGTTTAATAAAATGCTGAAGCGCATGAAGGTATTGGATGATTCCAGGCAGGAGTTTGTAGCCAACGTATCCCATGAACTGAAAACACCTATGACGTCCATTAAGGTGCTGGCTGATTCGCTTGCAGGGCAGGAAAATGTGCCAGTGGAACTGTATCAGGAATTTATGCAGGATATTGCTGTGGAAATTGACAGAGAAAATCAGATTATTACAGACCTGCTGTCTCTGGTGAAAATGGATAAAAAGGCTTCAGAGCTGAATGTTGAGAAGGTGAATATCAATGAAATGATGGAAAACATTCTCAAGAGGCTGAAGCCCATTGCAGACAAGAAAAATGTGGAACTGGTGCTGGAAAGCTATCGTCCTATTGTGGCAGAAATCGACGAGGTGAAGATGAGCCTGGCACTTACTAATCTGGTGGAAAACGGAATTAAATACAACATACAGGACGGCTGGGTACATGTGACTTTGAATGCAGATCACAAATACTTTTATGTATCTGTAGCAGATTCGGGAATCGGAATTCCCCAGGAATCCCTTGACCGTATTTTTGAGCGTTTCTACCGGGTGGATAAGTCTCATTCCAGAGAAATAGGGGGAACGGGACTGGGTCTGGCCATTACAAGAAATGCCATTGTCATGCACCGGGGCGCCATTAAGGTCAAGAGTGAAGAACATAAGGGGACTACTTTTTCTGTAAGGATTCCTCTGAACTATATTGCATAAGGAGGGCATGAAGTGAAAAAAATGATGAAGACTGTTTTGCTTCTTCTGACAGCAGGAATTTTGCTGAATTTGTCCGGATGCAAAGAAGAGGAAAAGCAGGAAAGTAAGACAGAATACCATATGTATTATCTTTCCCTTACGGAAACTGCTTTGGAAGAAACGGACTATGTGCCTTCCCAGCGGACTTCGGAGGCTATGGTAAATGAAATTGTAGGGATGCTGGGAAAAGAGCCAGAGAATGAAGAATATCTTTCTCTGCTGCCCAAAGGAGTAACGATAGAAACCTGTACTTATGAGGGACAGACCGTAACGCTGACCTTTAATGAAGAGTATAAAAAGATGAAAAACACCAGAGAAATTCTGGCGAGAGCAGGAATTGTCAAGGCGCTGACCCAGATTCCCGGAGTCAGTTATGTGGAATTTTATCAGGGGCAAGAGGCTATGACAGACGCAGATGGACAGAATATCGGCAAAATGGACGCCTCCACTTTTGTGGAAAATGAAGGGGAAAATATCAATTCTTATGTACAAAATGATTTAAATCTTTATTTTGCCAGCAAAGACGGAGAAAATCTGGTAAAGGAAAGAGTTTCTGTGTATTATAGCAGCAATGTTCCCATTGAAAGGGAAGTGGTGGAGAGGCTTTTGAAGGGACCGAACAGTTCTGAACTGCAGCCTACACTGTCACCGAATACGAAGATTCTGGGTGTATCCATTGCAGAGGGAATCTGTTATGTAAATCTGGATAAGAGTTTTCTCAGTGATACTATGAATGTACAGGAAAAGCTGCCTATATATTCTATTGTCAATTCCCTTACAGATGCATGTAACCTGCGGGGCGTGCAGATATCTGTGGAAGGAGAAACGAAGGTGACTTTCCGGGAAAGTATGAAGCTGGATGAGATATATCATGCGGATTACAGCCTGATAGACAGTGAAGAGGCAGAAGAAAATCATGAGTAAACGACCTTTATGTGCGGCTGCGGTTTTCTGGGCAGTTCTGTTGTACCTTTTGGGAGGGGCAGGGATAAAATATTTTACCTATGCCCCGCCTGAGCTGCCTTCCGGGGCTTTTGCCGGGAAGGCAGCCGTTACAGGAGAGGTATACAGAGCGGATGTCCATACCCGCAGTACAAGTCTATATTTGAGAAAAGCAAATCTGATTTTAAATTCTAAAAAATATCCCATAGATGGAATTAAAGCAACCGTTACAACGGAACATATGAAAGAAACAGCGAAACCGGGAAGTGAAGTTTTGCTGCAGGGAGAACTACAGGAAATTCCCCTGCCTTCAAATCCAGGGCAGTTTCATGAG
Source organism: Blautia hansenii (assembly GCF_013304445.1). Taxonomy (GTDB): domain Bacteria; phylum Bacillota; class Clostridia; order Lachnospirales; family Lachnospiraceae; genus Blautia. The sequence goes on along the minus strand of NZ_JAAITA010000002.1, from coordinate 253,728 downwards.
CGGGCCTATTATTATCCCAGAAAGATAAAATGGTATCAGAAAGTTTCTTATATACAGGTGATACAGCCGGAGAAAAACAGGTTTTTATGTTTGCAGGAGAAAATCAAACAGAAACTGCAGAATGGAATTTACCATGTAATGACAAAAGAACAGGCGGGTATTATGGAGGCCATGCTTTTAGGAGAGAAGGCGCAGATAGATACAGAACAGCAGTTTTTATTTCAGCTTATGGGGTGTTCTCATATTCTGTCGGTTTCAGGAACCCATCTTTCCGTTATAGGCGGTGTGTTCTTCTGGCTGCTGAGAAAACTCAGAATTCCCTACAAGGCCGCAGGAGGGATTACTGTGGCTGCCATGTTTTTTTACGGCAGTCTTACGGGGAACGGGGCGGCTGTACTGCGGGCTGTCGTGATGTTTGCAGTTTCCATGGGGGCGTTTTGGGTCAGGCGTACTTACGATTTCCTTTCTGCTATGGCGCTGGCCTCTATGCTGCTTCTGGCAGAAAGTCCGCTGTATCTCTATGACAGCAGTTTTCTCCTGTCCTTTGGAGCAATTTTGGGACTGGGGGCGGTATATCCGGTCTTATTTCCCGGAAAAAAAGCGGGGAGAAGAAGAGAAAGCAGGGCAGAAAAGCTGTATCATGGAATTTTAGCGGGAATACAGTCAGGGATATCCGTGTGGCTGGTCCTGCTGCCTGTCACCATGTATTTTTTCTATGAAATTCCATTATGGGGAATTTTTATGAATCTGCTGATTTTACCTACAGCGGGCATTTTACTGGCTTCGGGGATTTTAGGCTGTGTTTTGGGAGTCTGGTTTCCGGTTTTGGGAAAAATTGCAGCCTTTCCCGCAGCAGGAATTTTGGAACTGTATCTGCAGACAGGGAAGATTACAGCCGGACTTCCGGGGGCTTTGTGGATAACCGGCCAGCCAAAGCTGTGGAAATGTGCCCTGTATTATGTTTTACTGGTTCTGGTACTCTGGCTGAGAAAAAGGGGACTTCATTTCAGCTTACTTTTGGCAGGAGCCATGACCGTGTTACTTGTGCGGCTCCCTCAAAATGCAGTAGAGGTGACTTTTTTGGATGTGGGACAGGGAGACTGTGCCTGTATTCAGACGGGCATAAGAAGCGGATATCTGGTGGACGGGGGCAGCAGCAGTGTGTCCGGAGTGGGGAAATACCGGATTCTTCCGTTTCTGAAAGCCTCCGGAATTTCTCGGATAAAGGGTGTTTTTGTTTCCCATATGGATGCGGATCATATAAATGGTATTCAGGAATTATTGGAAACTATAGCAAAAGGCGAAACCATGGTAAGGGTAGAACGGCTCTTTCTGTCTGCATGCAGGGAAACTGAAGAGCAGAGGCTGGAACTGGAAAAATTGGGGAAGGCAGCCGGGTGCGAAATTATTTATGCGGAAAAAGGGACAAAACTGCAGGAGGACAAAATGGAGATGGATTGTCTGTCCCCTTCAGGAGAAAATTGGGAAGAATGGGAAAGCAACGAGGCCTCACAGGTGTGGAAATTTCAAAAAGAGAAGTTTGTACTCCTGTTTACCGGAGATACGCAGGAGAGGGGAGAAGAAAGTCTTTTCAAGGAAACCGGAAACTGCCAGGTGTTAAAAGTGGCTCATCATGGCTCGAAAAATTCCACTCCGGAAGTGTTTTTGCAGGAAGTTCAGCCGGAAATTGCTATTATTTCCTGCGGGGCGGGAAACCGCTATGGACATCCTCATAAGGAATTGGTGGAAAGACTGAAAAGATATACCGGAAAAATTTATAATACGGCAGAGTGCGGCGCTGTGCGTTTGCAGGTGAAAAAGGAGAAAATCAAGATTTCCTGTTACAGAACCGGGGATTCATGATATAATGAGCGTTAGCGAGCGGGAACAATGGGAGTGTCCGTTTGGCGAAAATAGAGGAGAATGTAATGAAAAGTTTACAGGAAGATATCAAAAATCAGGATTTTAAGCATGTGTATTTATTTTGTGGAGAAGAGGATTATCTGAAACAGCAGTATAAGAAAAAGATGCAGCAAGCACTCCTGCCGGATGGAGATACTATGAATTTTGCCTATTTTGAGGGAAGAAAGACGGAACCGGGAGAAGTCATAAGTCTGGCGGACACGATGCCTTTTTTTTCGGACAGGAGGGTGCTTCTTCTGGAAGATACGGGGTTTTTTAAAAATCAGTGCCAGGGCTTGCCAGAGTATCTGGGAGAATTGCCGGACTATCTCTGTATGATTTTCGTGGAGAGCGAAGTGGATAAGAGAAGCCGCATGTATAAAGCGGTGAAAAAGCAGGGAAGAGTGGTGGAATTTACCACTCAGGACAGCAATACTCTCATGCGCTGGGTACTGGGAATGATGAAAAAAGAGGGAAAACAGATTACCCAGAGAGATATGGAGTTGTTTCTGCAGAAGACAGGCACGGATATGGGGAATATAGAAAGAGAGTTAGAAAAGTTGCTCTGTTATACCATGGGACGAGATGTGATTACAAAAGCCGACATTGAGGCGGTTTGTACCACACAGATTACCAACCATATTTTTGATATGCTCCGGGCGGTTACGGACAAAAATCAAAAGAAAGCTTTGGATTTATATTATGATTTGCTGGCTTTAAAAGAGCCGCCTATGAGAATTCTCTTTCTTCTGGCCCGGCAATTTAATCTGATTCTGCAGGTGAAAGAACTGGTGAAAGAAGGATATGACCAGGGGCAGATAGGGAAAAAAGCCGGATTGCAGCCTTTCGTAGTACGCAATTATATGACTTATGCGCGAAAATACAGTGAAGAAGATTTGCGAAGTGCAGTGGAGGAATGTGTCAGTACGGAAACAAAGGTTAAGACAGGGTATATGACGGACAGTATGAGCGTGGAACTTTTGCTGGTGAAGTTCAGCAGTAAGTAGAAGCAGAGGAAACAAAAACCGCCTGGCTGATGACGGCCAGCCAGGCGGTAAAATTTCTATTCAAAATCTATCAGCAATAATTATGCAAGTGTGTTTACAGCTTTAGATAAGCGGGAAACTTTTCTTGCAGCTGTATTTTTGTGATAAACACCTTTAGTAGCTGCTTTATCAATAGTAGAAATTGCGTTCTGTAATGCTGCAACTGCTGCTTCTTTATCTTTTGCTTCAATCGCTACTTCTACTTTCTTAATAGAAGTTTTAACAGCTGATTTGATAGATTTGTTTCTCTCAGCTTTTTTTCTGTTTACTAATACTCTTTTCTTTGCAGATTTAATGTTAGCCAAAGCGTACACCTCCAAATATGATTTACTGGTTTATAATTTATCTTTTTATCAGAGAAAGACACGGAACTCTCCGATATAACATGCTTTTTCATTCTAGTTGATTTAGAGAAAAATGTCAATACATAAAATCCTTTAAAATGCAAAAAATATAGGTATCCTGAGTTTTTTCGGGAAAACAGAAAAGGACGGCAGAAAGTCTGAAGAAGGGCAGAAAGGAAAAAGAGCATGGCATTGGGAAGAATCCGTACAGATTTGGCACTGGAGGCAAAAGAAAAATTTGAGGAAGAACATGCAGAAGTCAGAGGAGTAGTGGTAAAAGAAGATTACAATGAAGAAAAAGACATAAGGACTACAACGGTCATCATTGAGACGGAGAACGGGGCGAAAACCATGGGAAGACCCCAGGGTGTCTATATTACATTAGAAGCCCCCAATATGTCTGTGCCGGATGAGGATTACCACAGGGAAATTTCAAAAGAACTGGCAGAACATATGAAGGGACTGCTCCCTGAAAAACAGGAACTGAATATTCTGGTGGTGGGGCTGGGAAACAGAGATATTACGCCGGACGCGCTGGGGCCGGATGTGGTATCCAATCTGCATATTACCAGACATATTATCAGGGAATATGGCGTGCAGGGCACAGGGGAGGAGAAACTCCACAGTATCAGCGGTCTGGTTCCGGGAGTCATGGGGCAGACGGGTATGGAAACCCTGGAAATTGTGCGAGGTGTAGCGGAGGAGACAAGACCGGACGTTATTATTGCTATCGACGCTTTGGCGGCCAGAAGTGTTAAACGGCTGAACCGAACCATTCAGATAACGGATACAGGAATCAGTCCCGGTTCCGGCGTGGGAAATCACAGAACCGGATTGAATCAGGAGACTTTGGGAATACGCGTAATTGGAATCGGGGTTCCTACGGTAGTGGATGGAGCAACCATTGTTAGGGATTCTATGGCGCATTTGCTGGATACCCTGGAAGAAGCGGAGAAGAAGGAATTTTTGGAGGAAATGATTGCGCCGTCCCTGCACAGTATGTTTATGACCCCGAAAGATGTGGACGAAACCATTAAGCGTCTGGCCTTTACAATTTCTGAAGGATTAAATCTGGCTTTTGCCAAACCCGAGGAATAATTAAAAAGGATTGTCTCATATATAGATATGAGGTGATAGGGTGAAGAAAAGAAAAGCAGAAACGGTGGTGACCGCCGGGATATGGGTGGGAATGGCTGCGCTGGCCGTTTATATTGTTATAAAAGGGCTGGCTTTGGAAAAGAGTACTTTAGAGCATATGCTGTATCAGGTACAGCAGCAGGCAATAGAAATGTATCTTCCAGGCGTGACACGGGAATATGGGGAAACCATGACAGGTTGGCTTTGGGAGAAGATAGAATCCCGGCTGCTGCCAGCCTCGGCAGATATACAGCGGGAAGGGCAGGAAGAGACAGACCAGGCAACAAGTTCTAAGATTATGGAGGAGAACACAGAATTTCTGGAGGCAAAGCTGTTAGAAGAAAATCAGGAAGCAGGGCCTCCGGAATCGGGATATGAAAATACAGGAGGTGTGGATGCCCAGAGCACCCAGGCAGAGCAGGCAAGTACAACAGGAGGAGTTGCGGAAAATCAGATAAAACAGCCGGTCACAGATATCCCACTGGAAAAATTTCAGGATTTTGAGTTTGTTATGAGTAATTTCTATACAGTGGATAAAACAACCAGTATGAGCAGTGAGCAGTTAGACGCTCCCGCACTGGTACAGATGGATATGCGGATGAAGACAGACAACAGTCAGCCGCAGATATTGATTTATCATAGCCATTCCCAGGAAGAATTTATTGATTCCATTCCGGGAGAGGCCTCTACCACCATTGTAGGAGTGGGGGAGTATCTGGCTTCTCTTCTGCGGGATACCTATGGCTATCAGGTTATTCATGTGACAGATACCTTTGATATTGTAAACGGAAAGCTGGACCGTAATCAGGCATATACTTATGCGCAGGAGAGAGTGGAAGCTATTCTGGAGGAAAATCCCAGTGTGGAAGTGGTCATTGACCTGCACAGGGATGGAGTTCCGGATGATAAACGGCTGGTTACGAATATTAATGGAAAAGAAACGGCAAAAATTATGTTTTTTAACGGATTGAGCAGAACGAATCAAAACGGGGAGATTTCTTATCTTCCAAACCCCTACATCAAAGAAAATCTGGCTTTTTCTCTGCAGATGATGTTGGAATCTAAGAAATACTATCCGGATTTGGCCAGAACGATTTATCTGAGAGGATACCGCTACAATCTGCATTTAAGACCGAAAACTCTTTTGGTGGAATGTGGAGCGCAGACCAATACAGTGCAGGAGGAAATGAATGCCATGGAGCCTCTTGCTGACATTTTAAATAAAGTTTTGACAGGAAGTTAAAGGATAGCTTGAAATTCTTTAATTTTTTTCGTACAATGTTATATAAATGTTAAAGAAAGTTTAAATGGATCCTACATGGAGAGGTACAAAGGAAGGAAAGCGAAATGGCAAATGTGGCATTGATTATTGCAGGCGGCTCCGGGGCTCGTATGCACCAGAGTATACCAAAGCAGTTTTTGTCTGTAAATGAACGTCCGGTGATTCTTTATACACTGGAAGCATTTCAGAAACATGCGGATATTGATGCAATTGCGGTAGTGTGTATCAATGGCTGGGAGCAGGTTTTGTGGGCTTATGCAAAGCAGTTTAATATTACAAAGTTAAAATATGTGATACCGGGAGGGGAGAACGGTCAGAGTTCTATCCGAAACGGCGTTTTTGAACTGGAAAAACAGTTCCAAAAAGATGATATTGTACTCATTCACGATTCTATACGTCCTATGGTTTCTGCGGATGTGATTTCAGATTGTATCGTAAAGACAAAACAATATGGCTGTGCCATTGCCACGATTCCCTGTGCGGAGGCTATGCTGCAGACCGAAGACGGCATGTGTTCTACCGGAAGCTATCCCAGGGATAATCTGAAACGGACACAGACACCCCAGGGATTTCCGCTTGGAAAAATTTGTGATTTACACAGAAGAGCCCTGGAAAGGGGGATTACCAATTCGGTAGCATCTTGTACCCTGATGATAGAGATGGGAGAACAGGTGTATTTTTCTCTGGGCTCTGAAAAGAACATTAAACTGACTACCGTGGAGGATTTGGATATTTTCAAAGCACTTCTTCTGGCAAAGAGAGCAGACTGGCTTAAGGATTGAGAGGAGAAGCGGATGAAATTGTATAGCAGCAGGGTGTATACGGAGGATTTGGAAAAAGCAGTTTCCGGTGTCAGAGAAATAGAAAAACTGCGAGGAAAATCTCTATTGATTACAGGAGCCGGCGGACTTATCGGTTCCTATCTGGTGGATATGCTGCTTACGGCTAATCGTATGCAGGATTTGCATGTCACCATATATGCAGTTGGGCGAAGCCGCGAAAGACTGGAAGCCCGTTTTGCAGATGTGAAAACAGAAGCTCTGGTTTATGTAGAGCAGGATGTGGAGAAGCCCATGAAGCAAAAGTTTCCTGTGGATTATTTGATTCATGCAGCCAGCAATGCCTATCCGGCTGCTTTTTTGAAGGATCCGGTGGGAACGGTTATGGGAAATATTGCAGGGACGAAGAATCTTCTGGACTACGGGAAGGAACAGGGGGCAGAGCGCCTTCTGTTTGTGTCTTCCGGAGAAGTGTACGGCCAAGGGGACAGCAGTCTGGAAGCTTATAAAGAAGAATACAGCGGTTATGTGGACAATCTGTCCTGGCGTTCCTGTTATCCGGCAGGTAAGCGGGCGGCAGAGACTTTGTGCTGTGCCTATACTGCCCAGTATGGATTGGAGACGGTTATTGTGCGGCCAAGTCATGTATATGGACCTAATATTACAGAAAGGGACAATCGTGCAACCGTACAGTTTATGGAAAATGCCATGGAAGGAAAGGACATTGTTTTAAACAGCGCTGGCAGTCAAATGCGTTCGTATACTTATGTGGCGGACTGCGGAGCCGCTGTTTTATCTGTCCTGTTGTCTGGAATATGCGGAGCGGCCTACAATATTGCCAACAGGCAGTCCAGACTGACCATTGCGGAATTTGCCCGGAAAACAGCCAGACAGACAGGCCGTCAGGTCATTTTCAAAAATCCCGATGATGTACAGATGGCACAGCGTACGCCCATAACCAGACAGGTGCTGGACAGTACGAAACTGGAAGGTTTGGGCTTTACGCCGGCTTTTGATATTGAAACCGGAATTGCCCACACACTGCAGATAATGAAAGAAATGTGAGTGAAACAGTGCACGAGTTCTGGAAAAACAGAAACTTCTGTGTTATCCTGGACTGTACGCAGCAAAAGAAAAGGGAATTTGTAATACACGTAGATTAGATTTTTTAGAATGGGGAAAATATGTTATATAAAGAATACGAGCCTGAGGTACTGAAAAAACTGCAGCGGGCAGAGGTGGAAATACTGAAAGATTTTGACGCGCTGTGCCAAAAACACAACATTGATTATTTTGTTTGTGGGGGAACGGCTATCGGCGGTGTCCGCCATCAGGGGTTTATTCCCTGGGATGATGACATTGACCTGGGAATGACAAGAGAACATTATGAACATTTTCTGGAAGTAGCAGAACAGGAATACGGAGAACGTTATAAAATTATGAATGCAGATACCAATCCGGATTTTCCCGTGACACTGACGAAATGGTACAGGACCGGTACCGTTTTCAGAAATGAAGAAATGATTGATTTGGGATTGCATATCGGCATTGCCATTGATATTTTCTGCTTTGATAATGTAGCGGATGAACTGCCGAAGTTCCGGCGTCAGGCTATGCGGGCATGGACATGGGGAAAACTGATGGTGCTGCGGCAGGTAGGAGAACCTAATATTTATGTAGAGGGCTGGAAGGCAAAACTTACCCTGCTGGTGGCAAAACTGGCACACTGGGGATTAAAAGCGCTGCATTTTTCTCCGAAGTTTCTCTATGGAAGAGCAATGAAAGCAGCAACACAGTATAAAGATGTACATACGAAAAGGGTAGCATATCTCTTTGACCCCACTCCGTATACCAGCGTCATCGATAAAAGGGACATTTATCCCACAGCAAGACGTAAATTTGAAACTATTGAACTGAATTTTCCATGTCATGTGGAAAAATATCTGGAGAGACGCTACGGTAGCAATTATATGGAACTGCCGCCGGAAGATAAGCGCCATAACCATGCGCCGGAAGAACTGGACTTTGGCAGGGAGTTTGCTGACTTATGATTGAAAAATTTTTTATGCCTTCCAATCACAATATGAAGAAGACGTATATCTGGACGGTTTTGGCAGGTTCGGTATATGCCGGAAGTTCTTTTCTGATGTCCATGTTTACTTCCAAGTATATCGGAGTGGCACAGGCTGGTATACTGGCTTTGGCTCTGACAATCGGAAATCAGCTGGTGACAATCGGACTTTATAATATCCGAACCTTTCAGGTATCGGATGTGACAGAAAAATACACCTTCAGCGATTATTGTGTGTTAAGAGTGCTGACGGTTTCCGCCATGCTCCTGGTGGGGGTGATTTGGGTTTTGAAGGATTCTCATCAGGGCGTGAAGTTGGCAGCCATTGGATTTGCCATTTTATTCAGAGCCATTGAGGCAGTATCGGATTTGCTGGAGGGAAGATATCAGCAGAAAGGAAGATATGATGTAGCCTGTAAGGGCGTATTTGTAAAAGTTTTGTCTTATCTGGCAGCATTTCTAGTTACGCTGTTTCTTACAAAAAATATTGCGGCTGCCCTGGGAGCACTTGCCGTGACTTATCTGATTATGTTGTGCGTCATTGACAGCCGGCTGATTGGCAGATTTGGAGGGATTTCTTTTCAGACCACCTGGATGAGACAGAAGGGACTGCTTTTAGAGGGACTTCCGTTGTTTGTCAATGCCTTTTTAAATGCCTATATTATCAACGCGTCTAAGTATGCTCTGGATAAATATTATGATTCGGAAACTCTTGGGATTTTCAATGTACTGTATATGATGGCGTTTGTAGTGAATATGTTTGCCTCTTTTGTGTTGAAGCCTATTATTTCTGTGCTGGCAGAAAAATATGTGAAAAGAGATATCTCCGGTTTTGTAAAGCTGGTACTCAGACAGGTTGCAGTGATTCTGACAGTGACGCTGGTATGTATCGGAGGCGCCTGGCTCCTGGGAGTGCCGGTATTGGGATTTTTGTTTGGCGTGGATTTGACGCATTATAAAGGGGCACTTTGTGTGGTATTAATCAGCGGCGGCTTTACGGCGCTTTATCAGCTTTTGCAGTATGGAATTATCATTATGCGGCATCAGTACAGTACTTTTGTGTGCTGTGGGCTTACCGTGGTGCTGACCTATGTGCTTACACCGATTTTGACAAAGCGGTATGCAGTCATGGGGGCATCGGCCAGTTATACAATTTCTATAGGATTTATGTCGGCTATGTTTCTGGGATTTTTTGTCTATCATTTACAGAGAGACAAAAAGAAAATAGAGGACAGAGGATAAGAGGAACATTATGAGACGAATATGTATTTTTGCCTCTCACTATTTTCCCTATCTGGGAGGAATTGAGAGATATACCTATAACCTTTCAAAGGCTCTGATGGCTATGGGAGATGAGGTTTTGATTGTTACAAACAATGATGTAAAGGAAAAGAGTTTTGAAGTTATGGACGGTATCGGTGTTCTGCGTCTGCCCTGCTATAATCTTATGAGCGGCAGATATCCGGTGACAAAGCCGAATAAAGAGTTTTGGGAAGCATGGAAAAAACTGTGGGGAAAAGAATTTGATTTGGTTCTGATAAATGCCCGGTTTTATCCACACACACTTTTAGGAGCCTGGTTTGCTAAAAGGAGAGGTATCCGCTGTTTAATTTTAGACCATGGAACCAGCCACATGACAGTAGGAAAAAAATTTCCTGATTTGGTTTTTGCGGCTGTAGAGCATGTGATAACCTGGGGAGACAGGCGGCTTTGCAGGGAGTATTTCGGCGTTTCAAAAGCCTGTTGCAAATGGCTTCGGCATTTTCATATTCAGGCAGAAGGTGTGCTGTATAATGCGGTAAATGCAGAAAATATTACAAGAATTGCCCAAAATCCTACAGAAGATTTCAGGAAAAAATACGGTCTGGAGGCAGATACGGCTTTGATTGTTTACACGGGACGGCTGCTGAAGGAAAAAGGGATTTTTAAATTGATAAAAGCTGTGGAGCAAATGGAAACTTCCAGGGAGGTCTGTCTTTTTATTGCGGGGGACGGGGAAGAAATGGAAGGGGTAAAAGCCTGTGAAAGCCATAGAATCAAGCCGCTTGGAAGGTTGGATTTTAAAAATATAGCCTCTCTTTTAGGTCAGGCAGAGATTTACTGCCTTCCCACGGAATATCCCGAGGGTTTTCCTACTTCCGTGTTGGAGGCAGCAGCGGCGGGCTGCTATGTGATAACTACCAACCGGGGCGGTTCTGGGGAACTGCTGGTGGACAGAAGCTATGGAACCATTCTGGAACAGGTTACCGTAGAAGGCTTAAAAGAAGAGTTGGAGCGTGTACTGGCAAATGAGGAGGAACGCAAGCGTGCAGCGGCAAAAGCACAGAAAAGAGTACATCAGCTTTTTACCTGGGAGAAGACTGCACATAAGGTTCATCAGCTGGCAGAAGAAGGAGTACTGGAATGAAAAAACGGAAACTGATAATTATTCCTGCTTATAACGAAAGTGCCTGTATAGAAAAAACGGTAAAGGACATTCAGAAGTATGCACCGGAATTTGATTATATTGTAATTAATGACTGTTCTACAGATAATACAAGGGAAATTTGTGAACAGCATGGATTTCACCTGATAAATCTGCCTGTGAATCTGGGAATTGGGGGTGCTGTGCAGACCGGATATCTGTATGGATACAGAAATGGTTATGATATGGCTGTGCAGGTGGATGGAGATGGACAACATAACCCTGCTTTCTTAAATGAAATGGCAGAAACCCTGGAGAAGGAAAAACTGGATATGGTGATTGGCTCCCGGTTTATTGAGAAAAAAGGCTTTCAATCCTCGAGTATGAGAAGAGTAGGGATTCGCTACTTCAGCGCCTTGATTAAAATTTTAACAGGGGTGCGGATTACGGACCCTACTTCAGGACTGCGGCTGGTGAATCGGAAGGTTATGAAAGAATTTGCGCACAATTATCCCAAGGATTATCCGGAGCCGGAAAGTGTTGTTGCGATTCTGGAGAGAAACTGTAAGGTGAAGGAAATCCCTGTGGTTATGCGGAAGCGCATGGGTGGAGTATCGTCTATTTCCATGAAGAAATCTGTGTATTATATGATAAAGGTTTCCCTGGCCATTGCCATTGAGAAAATCAGAGGAGGGAAAGGATGAATATTCGCATTCAGATTTTAATTGTTGTAATTACCCTTCTGGCTATGTTTTATGTGATAAATAAAATCAGAAATAAGGGAATTGAACTGAAATACAGTCTGGTATGGCTGGCTTTGGGGACAGGGATTATTATTTTTACCTGCTTTCCGAAACTTACTACATGGCTGGCCCATGTACTGGGAATCAGCCAGCCGATGAATATGCTGTTCTTTGCAGGATTTTGCTTTATGCTGCCTATTATTTTTTCGCTGTCAGTATCTGTGTCCAGGCTGTCAAACAAGGTGAAGAGACTGACACAGGAGATGGCGCTGCTGGAGGAGCAGAAAAGAAAAGCAGAAGAAGAGAGTGAGGAACTGCAGAAATGAAGAAAAAGAAAAAACAGACAGCGGGGAGAAAGTGGATTCTCCAATTATTCTTGCTCTTAGGAATCAGCCTGCTGGCAGGAGTGCTTTTTGAAGGGCTGTATGAGATGAATACTTACAGGCGCTCTCTGAAAGGCGGACACCAGGCCGAGAAGGAACAGATTGAAAAACAGTATATCAAATTATCCGAACCTGAGGCAGGAGTAAACGAAAATGGAGCGGAAGAAGGCTTCTACAGAATAAAGATTATTTTTCCTGAACGTTATATAAATAAATTTCAGTATTCTTATACCGCAAGAGAGGACTTTGTCCCTATTATAAAAATTCATACAAAGGATATTTATAAAAATTCGGAAGTAAGGGAAATCCGGGATGTATGCAGAAAGAATCTGGAAGAATCCGTGGTGAATCTGAAAGATTATGTTACAGAGATAGAAATAAAAGTACCTCAGGGAGTACGTCTGTATAATTTTACCATAGAAAACAGCTGGAATTGGAACTGGTATAGAACTGCGTATGCGTTTGTTTTTGTTTTACTGGTTCTGTCAGCCTTTTGTTGGAGAAAACAGATTGGAAAGAAGCCGGAATACGGTTTTCTTGTATATGGTATCGGCCTTGGGCTTTTGCTGATAGCCCTGCAGCCGCCGGAGTGTGTAAGCTGGGATGAACATATACATTTTAACAAGACGTTTCATTGGTTTGAAGAGGGACAAGTGCCGCAAAGCGTAGCAGAAGCCTATATCACCCAGTATCCGGAAACCATAGACGGCTCTGCTTTTTTATCAGAAGAGGAAAAGCAGCTGCAGATAGAGTATCTCAATGAGAATACGGATATACAGGCACAGGACTACGAAAAAGCCGCAAATCCTTTAAATGCCATAGGTGAACTTCATATGGCGCTTGCTGTAAAAGCAGCAGAGGCTCTTGGCCTGCCTTTTTATGTGCAGTTTTTGCTGGGTAAGGCCGCAAATCTGCTTCTATATGTGCTGGTAATGTTTTTGGCTATTAAAATTGTACCTGTAGGAAAAATGTTTCTGACGGCAATAGCTCTGATGCCTACAGCGCTTTTGCAGGCGGTTTCCTATACTTATGATGTCTCTGTGATTGCGTTTGTAACACTGGGGTTTGTGCTGATAATAGAGGAATTTTTCTATATAGACAGAAAGCTGACCTGGCAAAAGCAAATTCTGATTGCTTTCGTCTTTATTTTAGGAAGCTGTCCGAAACCAGTCTATATTCCGATTCTAGCGTTGTTGTTGGCATTGCCTGAAGAAAAGTTTCGGACAAAATGGGAAATGGTCTTGTGTAAAGGCATTGCAGTGATTATTTGCGTGGCTATGATTATGACACTGTTGCTGCCTGCGGCAAGTGGAAGTGTGGAAGGAGATTCCAGAGGTGGGGCAACCGATGTGGGAAAACAGCTGGCTCTGGTTATGCAGCACCCACTCGGTTATCTGGCCGTGTTCTGGAAAAACTTTTATGGAAGTCTGAATTCCTATATATTCGGAGGTGATGCGGTGGCCAATCTGGCCTATGCAGGCAAGCATCAGCTCCATGCTATGGCAGCAGTATTCTGTTTTGCCGTGGCGTTTACAGAGAAGAAAAAGCGCTTTGTTTTTTCTAAAAAAACCGCTGTTGCATACAGAGTAATTCTGGCTTTTGTGCTGGCTATGATTATAGGTCTGCTCTGGTCTGCGCTCTATGTATCTTTTACACCGGTAGGAAGCACAGAGATTGCCGGCGTGCAGGCAAGGTACTATATTCCGCTGCTCTTTCCACTGTATCTGCTGTTTTATACAGATAAAATGGAAGGGAAATGGAAAGATACATCTTATACAACGGCTGTATTCTGGATCATACTATTTATCGCTCACGGAGCTTTTTATACGCCGTATTTTCTGAAATATTGTCAGTAAGTGAGACGATTCAGCTAAGGAGAAATTTATGGAAAATAGCAAAAAGAGAAGTACAGGAATAGGAGAAATTCTGTATCGCTTTCGATATCTGATTATTGTAGTTGTTTTTGCAGTCAGTGGATTTTTGGAATTAAGCGGTTCTTCCATATCTATGTGGGAGGATTTTATAGGAATACAATCTCAAAGCGGAGACGGAGACTTGTTTGGACAAGCAAGAATGATTCGGAGCGATGAATGGGCTGTGAACACACCTATGGCATTTTCACAGTATTTTGCAAAGGACGGGAGCTTTCCCTACTTTTCAGAGACTCTAAGAGGCGCGAAAACAGACGCGTTTATTGTGTATGGACAACCGGTTCTGAGCTGGGAAGTGATTTTTCGGCCCTTTCAGTGGGGATATCTGCTGTTTGCACCAGCCAGAGGCCTTTCCTTTTTCTGGTGCGGGCGGTTTCTTGCGTTACTTATGATTTCTTTTGAACTTGGTATGTATCTTTTTAACAGAAGAAAATCTTATGCTGTGGCATATTCTGCACTTCTCAGTCTGTCGCCTGTTGTGCAGTGGTGGTTTGCCATTAACGGACTTGTAGAGATGTTGGTGTTTGGGCAGGCAGTTTTGCTGATTGTGTCTGCTTATTTTAACCAGAGGCAGTATTGGAAAAAGATACTTCTGGCTTTGGGACTGGCTTGGTGCGGAGGTTGCTATATTCTGGTATTTTATCCGCCATGGCAGATTCCGCTGGGATATGTATTCCTGTTTTTACTTATAGGAATCACAGCAAAAGAATATAAAAAAGACTTGTGGTGTTGGAAGAAAGATATTCCTGTTATTTTAGGCGCTCTGCTGATTCTGGGAATTGCAATGGGAGCCATTGTCTGCAAATCATGGAATACCATACAGACCGTGATGAATACTGCTTATCCCGGAACAAGGAGTTTTGCGGGAGGAGGAGCACTCAGAAAACTTTTTAACTGGGCACAGGGGATTTTGTATCCTTTTATGGAGCCTGCTTTTGGCGGAACAAATGTGTGTGAAGAGGCCAGTGTGATTTCCTTTTTTCCATTGGGAATCCTTGTGGGATTATGGGTTCTTATAAAGGAAAAGAAAAGGGATGCCATGCTGATTTCTCTTTTGACAGGAACAGTCTTTTTGACTGCTTATTGTGTTTTGCCATGGCCGGAGATTCTGGCAAAAGCAACTCTGCTTAGTAATTGTCAGCCAGACAGAGTTGTTTTGGCAGTGGGCTTTATCAGTCTGATATTGCTTTTGTATGCGTCTGTAATTTCAGAAAAGGCGCCGGGAAAAGCAGCTGTGGGAATTGTTGGAGTTTTCTTTGCCGGAGGAACGATGGTATTTCTATATAAAAGTCTGCCGGAACTGTATGTGGCAAAGAGGCAGGTAGCAGCAGTCTGTGTAATTCTTACAGTTTCCCTAATTCTTGTGGGAATACTGTGGTACAAATGGAAAAGCACAGTTTTTGCCTGGGGCTGTATCGTTCTGGCGGTTTTAAACGGAGCGTTTGTCAATCCTATTCACAAAGGCGTAGATGTTATTTATACCAATCCATTAGTACAGGCAGTTGCTGCCGAGGCAGACAGTGATGATAAACAAGGGCTTTGGATAGTGGAGAATATAGGATTCCCCTGTATTAACATTCCGATTATGACAGGGGCGCCAACCATAAACTGCACCAATACCTATCCGGTACTGGAACGCTGGAAAAAGCTGGATTCGACAGGAATCTATGAGGATACTTACAACAGGTATGTACATATTTTCATGCAGCTGAAAGAAGACGGAGAAACTGTTTTTGAGAATCCCCAGACTGCTCCGGACCATTTAAATATTACATTGCCTGCAAAAGAACTGAAAACTTTGAATGTGAAGCATATTTTAACGAATCGTGATTTAAGCGAATTTGAATCAGACAATGTGAAGTTTAAACTGAAAAATCAGGTGGGGAATTACAGAATTTATGATGTGATAACGCGAGAATGAGGCTTTCGCAGGAAGGGCATGATTCCAAATGTTTTTCCTGCAAAAGCCTCCTTGTGTATAGATACGGAAATTTTGAAATTATGAGGAATTTACAAGCATGAAAAAGATAAATGCAAACACAAAAGTAAGAAATGGAAAAATACTGGAAAGTGGGAAAAGGCTGTATGAATACATGTTTAAGGAAAGTAGCAGGCTGAGGAGTACAGGTACAGCAGCAGCCTTTTTGATGTACATATGTTTCTGGGTGTTCCTGGAGAAGGGACTGAATGCCGAGACGGAAAAACTGCGCGGTTTGTTTTGCCTGGATGGAGTTCTGCTTTTGGGACTTTTGGGAAAAATAAGAGTATCAGATAAGGTGAGAGAATGTCTGTCTGTTGTCTTATTTTTAGCAGCTCCGGCATTTGCTTTGGGTGCCATAGAGACACTGCACGATAATTCCGTGGCACAGATGAAATTTTTATTTGTATTTCTGAATTATTTTTTAATCTTGACAGTTTTTGTGATTTTATATTTTTTCATTAATCGCTTTGCATGGACAATAGCTGTGGGAACCGGAATTTTTACATTTTACGGACTTTTATACAGTTTTGTAAAAGAGTTCCGGGGAAACGGACTTCGGGCTGCAGATGTTTATGCAATTCAGACTGCCGCAAATGTGGCAGGAGGATATACACTGGATTTTACGGAAAAGAGAGTAGCGGTTATTCTTTGGGCAATCCTGCTCATTATTGCAGCCTTTTATCTTTCTTATGAAAATCACAGAAGAGACCGCATAGCAACTGGAGCAGTTAGCCTTTGCTTTGTTCTGGTTTTATCTTTTTTGATATCCAATGAAACTTTTTTGGAAACTTATTCTGTAAAACCTTATTTGTGGGAACTGGAGGCTAGCGAGAAAGACCATGGGGCCTTGTTGGATTTTGCAGCAGGACTTCCTTTTCTGAAAGTGCAGAAGCCTGACGGATATCAGCAGAAAGCGGCTGCGGATTTGGAATTGGAAAAAGGGTCTTTGGGAGGGACGAGTCTAAAAGTGGAAAAAACCGAAAATGTTGAGAATCCCCATATCATTGCTATTATGAATGAATCCTTTTCCGATTTCAGAAAGCTGGGAGCGATACAAACCAGTAGAGAGATTATGCCAAACTGGGATGCAAGGCAGGAAAATGTCATAAAGGGATTTGCCAGCGTACCTGTTTTCGGGGGTTGGACAGCGAACTCGGAATTTGAGTTTTTAACAGGCTTTTCCAATGCGTTTTTTCCAAGCGGAACCATTCCTTATCAGAATTATGTCAAACAGGGAACTCCCAGCCTCAATAGTCAGTTAAAGGATGAGGGTTACACCTCGGTGTTTATACATCCTATGGACAGTAGTGGATGGAATCGGAAAAATGTATATCAGTTTTTGGATTTTGATGCGTCCCTCTATCTAGAGAATATGAAAAATCCGGAAACACTGCGGAATCTGGTTTCTGACAGAGGAGATTACAGCATACTGATAGAAGAATTTGAGAAACGTAAGGAGGAAGGACCGGTCTTTCTTTTCAATGTGACCATGCAGAATCACGGTGGATACACAGGCGCAGGTATGCC
This sequence comes from Blautia hansenii, assembly GCF_013304445.1. Classification (GTDB taxonomy): domain Bacteria; phylum Bacillota; class Clostridia; order Lachnospirales; family Lachnospiraceae; genus Blautia. The sequence continues at coordinate 236,198 of NZ_JAAITA010000002.1, read as the reverse complement.
GAATCCTATACAGATTACAAGTCCCGGAGAAAATTTTGTATGGGCAGAGGAATATTTAACTCTTATAGAAGAATCTGACAGGGCATTGGAAGAATTGCTACAGTATTTTGAACAGGAGGAAGAACCTGTGGTAGTCTGTATGTTCGGCGACCATTATCCTAAGATAGAGGAAGAGCTGTATGAGGCTTTGTCAGAGACTGCCACAGGAAATCCGGCGGAAAAAACAGCTCTGGAATATCAGGTTCCTTTTATGATTTACGCAAATTATGATATTACAGAGAAAGAATATGAAAATATCAGTCTGAACTATTTGTCCTCTTTGCTATGTGAAGCGGCAGGCATTCCGCTGACAGATTATCAGAAATACCTGGAAAACCTTTACGAAAGCTACCCGGTTGTCAATGTTTACGGTGTGAAAAACAGTCAGGGAGAATGGTTCACCTGGGACGAAGCCCTGCAATTTGAAGAAATTCAGGAATATGAGAAAATCCAGTACAGAAATTTGTTTGATAACCACTGAGTATCATGATATACTCAGACTGTATGTTTGAGATATAGGAGAAAAGAGCATAGGAGGAATTTATATGCCATCAATAGACCAGAGCAAAATTCGTAATTTTTGTATTATTGCCCATATTGACCATGGAAAATCTACCCTGGCAGACAGGATTATTGAAAAGACAGGGCTTCTGACAAACCGGGAAATGCAGGCCCAGGTTCTGGACAATATGGATTTGGAGAGAGAAAGAGGAATTACCATTAAGTCCCAGGCTGTGCGTATTGTATACAAAGCCAAGGACGGAGAAGAATACATTTTCAATCTGATTGATACACCGGGACACGTGGATTTTAACTATGAGGTATCCAGGAGCCTGGCAGCCTGTGACGGAGCCATTCTGGTAGTGGACGCAGCCCAGGGGATTGAGGCTCAGACCCTTGCCAATGTTTATCTGGCCCTGGACCATGACTTGGATGTATTTCCCGTTATTAACAAAATTGACTTGCCCAGTGCGGAACCAGAACGTGTTATGAATGAAATTGAAGACGTTATCGGCATTGAAGCACAGGACGCACCTTTGATTTCAGCCAAGACAGGCTTGAATGTGGAAGAGGTTTTAGAACAGATTGTAACGAAAATTCCAGCGCCGTCAGGAAGTCCTGAAAATCCGCTGCAGGCATTGATTTTTGATTCTATTTATGATTCCTACAAAGGTGTTATTGTGTTCTGCCGTATCAAAGAAGGAACTGTGAAAAAAGGTACTAAAATCCGTATGATGGCAACCGGAGCTGTGGAAGAGGTTGTGGAAGTAGGGTATTTCGGAGCTGGACAGTTTATTCCATGCGAAGAACTTTCCGCAGGTATGGTAGGATACATTACAGCCAGCATTAAAAACGTAACGGATACACGGGTAGGCGATACCATCACAGATTTTGACCGTCCCTGTGCAGAACCTCTGCCGGGATACAAAAAAGTGAATCCCATGGTATTCTGTGGTGTTTATCCGGCAGACGGAGCGAAATATCAGGATTTGCGTGACGCCCTGGAAAAATTGCAGCTAAACGATGCGTCGCTGTTTTTTGAACCTGAGACCTCTATCGCCCTGGGATTTGGATTCCGCTGCGGCTTTTTGGGACTGTTACATTTGGAAATTATTCAGGAGAGACTGGAAAGAGAATATAATCTGGACTTGGTGACAACGGCTCCTGGCGTTGTGTATAAAGTGCATAAGACCAACGGAGAAGTTATTGACTTGACCAACCCGTCCAATCTTCCCGACCCGTCAGAAATCGAATACATGGAAGAGCCTATGGTAAAGGCGGAAATTATGGTAACTACAGAGTTCATTGGACCGATTATGGATTTGTGTCAGGAGAGAAGAGGGCAGTATCAGGGCATGGAATACATGGAAACCACCAGAGCGCTGCTGCATTATCACCTGCCTTTAAATGAAATTATTTATGATTTTTTTGACGCTTTGAAATCTCGTTCCAGAGGTTATGCATCCTTTGATTATGAAATGCTGGGATATGAGCAGAGCAATCTGGTAAAACTGGATATTCTGGTAAACAAAGAAGAAGTAGACGCATTGTCCTTTATTGTATTTGCAGATTCTGCTTATGAAAGAGGCAGAAAAATGTGTGAAAAGCTGAAAGAGGAAATCCCGAGACAGCTCTTTGAAATCCCCATTCAGGCGGCTGTGGGAAGTAAAATTATTGCCAGAGAAACGGTAAAAGCCATGCGAAAAGATGTACTGGCAAAATGTTACGGCGGCGATATTTCCCGTAAGAGAAAACTTCTGGAAAAACAGAAGGAAGGAAAGAAACGTATGCGCCAGATTGGAAACGTAGAAATTCCGCAGAAGGCCTTTATGAGTGTGCTGAAGCTGGACGATAAATAAGAAATCGGGGAAGGTATTTATGAAGAAAGAGTTAGGGTTGTATGTGCATATTCCTTTTTGTGTAAAAAAATGCGGTTACTGTGACTTTTTATCCTGGTGCGGAACATCAGAGGAAAAGGAAACCTATGTGCAGGCCTTGTTAAAGGAAATCGAAAGCTACCGGGAATTTGCCAGAGGCTATCGGGTATCTACCGTCTTTGTGGGAGGCGGAACCCCTTCTGTGCTGGAAGCCGGACAGATGGAAGGAGTTCTTGGAAACATTCAGGAAGTTTTTGAATTGGAAAAGAAACCGGAAATTACACTGGAGATGAATCCGGGAACAGTAACGGAAGAAAAGCTGCAGTGTTACAAAGAAAATGGTGTAAACCGTCTCAGTATAGGGTTGCAGTCTGTGAAGAATGAAAAACTGGAGGTCCTTGGGCGAATCCATTCCTACGAAGAATTTCTGGAAAGCTATGAACTGGCTCGAAAGGCAGGATTTACCAACATTAGTGTGGACCTGATTTCTTCTATACCGGGGCAGAAACTGGAGGAGTGGAAAGAAGAACTGGCTGCGTTGTCTGCTTTGTCTCCGGAGCATATTTCCGTATACCAGCTTATTATAGAAGCGGAAACTCCTTTCTATGAAAAATATGCAGAACATGAGGAACTTCTTCCCGATGAAGAGGAAAGCCGGGAAATTTATCTGTGGACCGGAAGCTTCTTAAAGGAACAGGGCTATGAGCAATACGAAATTTCCAATTACGCAAAACCGGGGAAAGAATCCCGCCACAATCTGAAATACTGGGAACGGGGCGACTATCTGGGGCTGGGACTTGGAGCAGCATCTATGGTGCGAAATATTCGCGTGAGTAATACAAAAGATATGAAAACGTACCTGGAACGCTGTGGACAACCCAAAACCATGCGGGAGGACGTGCAGTTTCTGGAGGAAGCCCGGCAGATGGAAGAATTTATGTTTCTGGGGCTCAGAAAGACAAGAGGCGTATCCAGAAAAGAATTTCGCCGCATTTTCGGTCAGGAAATGGATATGGTTTATGAAAAGGCTCTGCACAAATGTCTGGAAAACGGGATGTTGAAGGAACATAAGGACAGGGTGTATCTTTCAGAAGAAGGTGTTCTTTTAAGCAATGCAGTCCTGTTAGAATTTCTCTTTGACTGACAAATTAACATGTAATACAACTTTATAGAATTTTAATAAAGTTTAATGCTTTTGTTCTGGATTTCTCTGTGGCAGTGTGGCAGAATAAAGGGAGAAAACAGGGGAGGAACACCATGAATATTTTATTTTTTCTTACCCCCAAAGTAGATGTAGCTTATATTTATGATACTTTCAGCTTGAGACAGGTGCTTGAAAAAATGGAATACCATAAATATTCCTGCATACCCGTTATTAACGAAAAAGGCAAATATGTGGGGACGATTACAGAAGGCGATTTATTGTGGGGATTAAAAAAACGCGGAGATTTGAATTTGAAAGGTGCAGAGGAAGTGCCGATTACTTCTTTTAAGAGAAGGGCAGACTATACGCCGGTGCGGGTGGATTCGGACATGGAGGATTTGCTGGATAAGGCCATGCGTCAGAATTTTGTACCGGTAATCGATGACCAGAAAAATTTTATTGGAATTGTGACGAGAAGAGATATTATGCAGTATATCTGTTCTTCAGGAACGAAAGAGCAGCAAAAAGTATAAAATAGAAAGCTGTCGTATTAACAGCAGTCAGGAAGAGGTATTTCCGTTCCCGACCTGCCCTTAATGCGGCAGTTTCTTTTCATATGCGGGATTAAAAAGTACACAGTTTTTCGCTGTTTTCTGTCCGGATTTTTGTGAATTAAAAAACAGAACAAATGTTTGTAAAAGACCTCGAAATATGATATAGTTATTTTACGAATAAAACGGATGGAAGCAGATAAAGATAAATATTATTGGAGAGAAAAGACTATGGCAGTTAAAATGCAGGCAAGACAATTTATTAAAATAAGAGGCGCGAATGAAAACAATCTGAAGAATCTGGACGTGGATATTCCCAGAAATGAGTTGGTAGTGCTTACCGGCCTCAGTGGTTCCGGTAAAAGTTCTCTGGCCTTTGATACTATTTATGCAGAGGGACAGAGACGTTATATGGAATCACTTTCTTCTTATGCCCGACAGTTCCTGGGGCAGATGGAGAAGCCGGATGTGGAGAGTATTGAGGGACTTTCTCCTGCCATTTCCATTGACCAGAAATCTACCAACCGAAATCCTCGTTCTACCGTGGGAACGGTTACGGAAATCTACGATTATTTTCGACTTCTCTACGCCCGTGTGGGGATTCCCCATTGTCCCAAGTGCGGGCGGGAAATTCGGAAACAGACTGTAGACCAGATGGTAGATCATATTATGGGGCTGCCGGAAAGAACGAAAATTCAGCTTCTGGCACCTGTGGTAAGAGGGCGAAAAGGAACCCATGCCAAACTTTTGGAGCAGGCTGGAAAAAGTGGTTATGTGCGTGTACAGATTGACGGAAATCTGTACGAACTCAGCGAAGAAATCAAGCTGGATAAAAATATCAAGCATAATATAGAGATTGTAGTGGACCGTCTGATTGTAAAGGAAGGCATTGAAAAAAGGCTGACGGATTCCATAGAAACCGTTTTGAATCTGGCAGAGGGAAGGCTTGTAGTGGATACCATGGATGGAAAACAGATAAATTTCAGCCAGAGTTTCGCATGTCCGGACTGTGGTATCAGTATTGATGAAATAGAGCCCAGAAGCTTTTCTTTTAATAATCCCTTTGGTGCGTGTCCCTCCTGTTTTGGCTTGGGGTACCGTATGGAATTTGATGTGGATTTAATGATACCGGACAGGAGCCTCAGCATTTCCCAGGGGGCAATTGCGGTTATGGGGTGGCAGTCCTGCACGGACAAAGGCAGTTTTACAAGGGCCATTTTAGACGCGCTGGCAAAAGAATATGGTTTTGATTTGGATACGCCTTTTGAAGACTATCCTCAGCACATCCAGGATGTGCTGATTCACGGAACCAATGGAAAAGAGGTGAAAGTATATTATAAAGGCCAGAGAGGAGAAGGCGTTTATGATGTGGCTTTCGAGGGAATTGTAAAGAATGTGGGGCGGCGTTACCGTGAGACCGGTTCCGATACGATGAAGCAGGAATATGAAAGTTTTATGCGGATTACGCCGTGTCCTTCCTGTAAGGGACAGCGTCTGAAACCGGAAGCCCTGGCTGTGACTGTGGGAGATAAAAATATTCATGAGGTTACTTCTATGTCCATCGAATGCCTGCAGGAATTCCTCAATCATCTGGAACTGACCCCTACCCAACAGATAATCGGAGAGCAGGTGCTGAAAGAAATCCGGGCCAGAGTCGGATTTCTGGTGAATGTAGGACTGGATTATCTGACACTGGCAAGAGCCACAGGAACTCTTTCCGGCGGAGAAGCTCAGAGAATCCGTCTGGCTACCCAGATAGGTTCCGGCCTTGTGGGAGTGGCGTATATTCTTGATGAGCCCAGTATTGGTCTGCACCAGAGGGACAATGATAAACTGCTGGCTACATTAAAGCATTTAAGAGATTTGGGAAATACACTGATTGTGGTAGAGCATGATGAGGATACCATGCGGGCGGCTGACTGCGTGGTGGATATCGGACCGGGAGCAGGCGAACACGGCGGACAACTGGTAGCCATGGGAACGGCTGAGGAAATCATGCAAAATCCTAAATCCATTACCGGACAGTATTTAAGCGGGAAACTGCAGATACCGGTGCCTTCTGTGCGGAGAAAACCCGCAGGGTTTTTAACGATTCGGAAAGCAGCGGAAAATAATCTGAAAAATATTGATGTGAAGATACCTCTGGGGATTATGACCTGTGTGACCGGAGTTTCCGGTTCCGGTAAAAGTTCCCTGGTAAATGAAATTTTATATAAAAGTCTGGCAAGAAAACTGAATAGAGCCAGAATTATTCCGGGCAAACATAAGTGTATTGAGGGCGTAGAACAGTTAGATAAGGTCATTGATATAGACCAGTCTCCGATTGGAAGGACTCCGAGGTCTAATCCAGCCACTTATACCGGAGTTTTTGACCAGATTCGTGATTTGTTTGCTGCTACCGCCGATGCTAAGGCCAGAGGATATAAAAAGGGAAGGTTTAGTTTTAACGTGAAAGGCGGACGATGCGAGGCCTGCAGTGGTGATGGTATTCTGAAAATAGAAATGCATTTTTTGCCGGACGTATATGTACCCTGTGAGGTATGCCATGGGAAACGATACAATCGGGAAACTCTGGAAGTAAAATATAAGGGAAAAAGCATTTATGATGTACTGAATATGACAGTGGAAGAAGCGCTGGAATTTTTTGACCATGTGCCTTCCATTAAGAGAAAAATACAGACACTTTATGATGTAGGGCTTTCTTATATTCGTTTGGGTCAGCCCTCTACCGAGCTTTCCGGGGGAGAAGCGCAGAGAATTAAACTGGCGTCTGAACTGAGCAAGAGAAGCACAGGAAAGACCATTTATATTTTGGATGAGCCGACGACAGGGCTGCATTTTGCAGATGTTCACAAGCTGATAGAGATTCTGCAGCGTCTTTCTGAGGGCGGCAATACGGTTGTTGTCATAGAGCACAATTTAGATGTAATAAAGACAGCGGATTACATTATTGATATCGGGCCGGAAGGCGGAGATAAGGGAGGAACTGTGATTGCTAAGGGAACTCCCGAAGAAGTTGCAGCCAATCCGTTTTCCTATACGGGTCAATATGTGTCAAAATATTTGAGATGATTGCCCCTTTTCAATAAAGGGGAAGTTGTATATAATGAAAAAGAAACCGGGATTTGACGGTTAGATGGTTTAGGAAAGGGGCAGTAAAATGGCAGCATCAGATATTGGAATTGACCTTGGAACAGCCAGTATCCTTGTTTATGCCAAGGGTAAAGGAATTGTTTTAAAGGAACCTTCCGTGGTTGCATATGATAAGGAGAATAATAAAATAAGAGCGGTGGGAGAAGAAGCTCGTCAGATGATAGGAAGGACACCGGGGAATATTGTGGCGGTTCGTCCGCTGCGCCAAGGTGTGATATCGGATTACGAGGTTACGGAAAAAATGCTGAAATATTTCATTTCCAAAGCCATCGGAAAGAGAGCATTTCGAAAACCGCGTATCAGTATCTGTGCACCCAGCGGTATTACCGAGGTGGAAAAAAAGGCAGTGGAAGAGGCTACTTATCAGGCAGGGGCCAGAGAAGTGTCCATTATTGAGGAGCCAATTGCGGCAGCGATTGGCGCCGGCATTGATATTACCAGACCTTTCGGCAATATGATTGTGGATATTGGCGGAGGAACCACAGATGTGGCGGTGATTTCTTTGGGCGGCACGGTGGTTTCTACATCTATAAAAGTGGCAGGAGACGATTTTGATGAGGCAATTACCAGATATGTGCGGAAAAAACACAATCTTATGATTGGTGAGCGCACTGCAGAAGATATTAAAATTCGGATAGGAACTGTGTATGCCTCACCTCAGACAAAAAATATGGAAGTAAAAGGAAGAGATACTATTACCGGACTTCCGAAAAGCGTGACGCTGACTTCCGAAGAAATCAGAGAAGCTTTGAAAGATGCATCTGCACAGATTATGGAAACCATACACAGTATTTTGGAAAAAACACCGCCGGAATTGGCAGCTGACGTGGCTGAGAGAGGGATTGTGCTTACCGGAGGCGGTGCACTTCTGGGCGGTCTGGAAGAACTGATAGAAGAGGAAACAGGCATCAACACAGTAGTGGCTGAAGAGCCGGCGCTGGTGGTAGCAATTGGTACAGGTCAGTATATGGAGTTGATGAGCAAAATGAACGGCAGGCTGTAAGAAGCAGAAAGTCGGGAAAACAGAGGGAAAAAACGTGGAAGAGACTATAGAAGGCTATGTAGACCATATTATATACCGTAATCAGGACAATGGATATACAGTTGCCTGCTTAATCGTAGACGGAGAAGAATTGACCTGTGTAGGTATATTTCAGTATTTGAATGAGGGGGAGAATATTCGGGCAAAAGGGAAATATACGGAACATCCTTCTTATGGACAGCAGTTTTCTGTGTATGCTTATGAAGCGGTGGTTCCCCAGGATTCCCAGGCCATGGAACGATATCTCGGCTCAGGAGCCATAAAAGGTGTGGGGGCGGCTTTGGCTGCCAGGATTGTGAGAAAATTCGGAGATGATACGCTCAGAATTATAGATGAAGAACCGGAACGGCTTTCAGAAGTAAAAGGAATCAGTGATAGGAAGGCCAGGGAAATTGCACAGCAGGTAGAAGAAAAATCGGATATGCGAAAAGCCATGATGTTTTTGCAGCATTACGGCATATCGCAGACTTTGGGAGCAAAGATATATCAGCAGTATAAACAGGATATGTATCGTATTTTGAAAGAAAATCCTTATAAGATGGCAGAGGATATTACGGGTGTGGGATTTAAAATGGCAGATGAAATTGCAGCCCGTATTGGAATTCATACAGATTCGGACTATCGTATCAGAAGCGGTCTTCTGTACATATTACTTCAGTCCACAGCAGAAGGACATATATACCTTCCACAGCGACTTCTTCTAGAGAGAGCAGAACAGCTGCTGGGTGTAAAGGCCGAATATATGGAAAAACATATTGCAGACCTTTCCATTGACAGAAAAATCGTTATAAAAGAGATTGAAACAGCCAGAGGAAAAGCGAAAATGGTGTATGCGAGCCAGTATTATCAGACGGAATTGCATACAGCCCAGATGCTTCATGAACTGAATCTGAAAGATACGGCGGACGAGCGGGTGATTCAGGATAAAATCAGAAGAATTCAGAAAAGTGAGAATATAGAATTAGATGAAAAGCAGCAGATGGCAGTGGTGGAAGCGGTAAAGAATGGTCTTTTGATTGTCACAGGAGGGCCAGGAACAGGAAAAACTACAACCATTAATGCGATTATCCGGTATTTTGAAATGGAGGGACTGGATATTGCTTTGGCAGCGCCTACGGGAAGAGCGGCTAAGCGTATGACTGAAGCTACCGGTTATGAGGCTAAAACGATTCACCGACTTCTGGAACTGACGGGTATGCCGGAGGAATCTTCCGGAGGAGTTCATTTTGAGAGAAATGCACAGAATCCTCTGGAAGCAGACGTTATTATTATTGATGAAATGTCAATGGTAGATATATTCCTTATGCATGCGTTGCTTTCGGCGGTAGTAGCAGGCACCAGACTGATTCTGGTGGGAGATGTCAATCAGCTGCCAAGTGTAGGGCCTGGAAGCGTTTTGAAAGATATTATTGCCTCCGGGAAGTTTGCAGTGGTAGAACTGGTAAAAATCTTCCGTCAGGCTTCTCAGAGCGATATTGTGGTGAATGCACATAAGATTAACCAAGGTGTACCGGTAACGCTGGACAATAAAAGCATGGACTTCTTTTTTCTGAAAAGATATGATGCAAATGTAATTATCAGTGTTGTGATTACGCTCATACAGAAAAAACTTCCCAAGTTTGTCCAGGCAGAGCCTTATGATATCCAGGTGCTGACACCCATGCGAAAGGGGCTGCTGGGGGTTGAGCGACTGAACGTTATTCTGCAGCAGTATCTGAATCCGCCGGAGACCGGGAAAAAAGAGAAGGAACACCGAAATGGCCTTTTCCGTGAAGGGGATAAGGTTATGCAGATTAAAAACAATTATCAGATTGAATGGGAAGTAAGAGGTCTTTATGGGATTCCGGTGGAAAAGGGTGTGGGTGTTTTCAACGGAGACACAGGAATTCTGAGAGAAATTAATACTTTTGCAGAAACCGTTACCGTGGAATTTGACGAGCGAAAATTTGTAGAATATTCTTTTAAGCAGTTGGACGAGTTGGAACTGGCCTATGCTATTACCATACATAAGGCTCAGGGAAGTGAGTACCCGGCTGTGGTGATTCCTCTTCTGCATGGCCCCAGAATGTTGATGAACAGGAATCTGCTTTATACGGCAGTGACCCGTGCCAGAAAATGTGTGACGCTGGTGGGAGATGAGAAAACCTTTATTGAGATGGAAAATAACCAGATGGAACAAAGCAGATATACCACGCTGGATTTGCGTATAAAGGAGAGTTATTGATTAGAAAAGCAGGAAAGTTATTTTTAGATATGCTGTACCCAAGGCGCTGCCCGGTCTGTCATGATATCGCAGTGCCAGGGGGAAGTAGAATCTGCAACGTTTGCAGGGAAAAGTTAAAGCCCATTACCGGGCCGAGATGTTTCCGGTGTTCCAAGCCTTTAAAGAGAGAGGAACAGGAATATTGTAAAGACTGCAGAAAAACACGTCTTTTTGACCAGGGGATTGGAATTTTTCCTTATGGCTCAGTTCTTCAGGAATCATTGTTTAAACTGAAATACGGAAAGCGCCAGGAATATGGAAGCTTTTATGGACAAATCGCAGCAGTTTATTCCCGTGAAATTATCAGAAATTGGGGTGTGGAGATTATCATTCCCATTCCGCTGCACCGAAAGAGAATGGAAAAAAGAGGATATAATCAGGCAGAACTTATAGCAGAAGCATTGGGGAAAACCTTATGTATTCCAGTGGACAGCCGTCTCATGAAACGAAAAGTGAATACCAGACCACAAAAAGAACTGGATTACAGAGAGAGAAAGCAGAATATGAAAAATGCCTTTTTTCTTAAAGGAGAAAACAGATACAGAAGAATTCTGCTGGTAGACGACATATACACTACAGGAAGCACAATAGAAGCAGCAGCAGAACTTTTGAAAAGAAATGGGGCAGAAAACGTGTTTTTTCTCACCATAGCTATGGGAGCAGATACTTGAAAGGTCTTGATTCGATTATCAGGAATATGCTATAATGCAGTATGTATGATTATAAGTTTTTCAAAAAGAGAAATTTGGAAAGAGGTATTTTATGCTGAATAACCAAAAAATCAAAAAAATGCATAAACTGGCACTTTATGAGTCAGGAGAAGGAAAAAAGCACCTTGCCATAAGTAATTATTATAGAAGTGATTATATAGGATTGGCCTTGATTAAAAACTTCTTTCTGACAACCATAGCCTATGGTCTGCTGCTGTTGATTTATTTTGGATACAGAAGCGAGTATTTGATGGAGAATATTCATAAAATGAATCTGGCGCTTATGGCGTTACAGATTATCGGACTGTATATTATTATGGTAGTGGGATACAGTATTTTGACGTATATTTATTGTTCTGTGAAATATGCAAAGGCCCAGAAGGGAATCCAGGAATATTACAAGGGACTTACCCAGATGAAAAAAGCCTATGACAGAGAAGAAAGGCGAAATGGAAGAATTACAGGGAGGAGAACAAAAGCATGACAGTATTATTGGAGTTGAAGCAGAAAATAAAAGACTTTTACAGTGAGCATGATGTATTGCTTCTTTCTGTATTTAAATTTTTACTGGCATTTTTGTTGTTTAGCAGTATTAATTCCAGTCTTGGATTTATGGAAAAGCTGGACAATATTTTTGTGGTGTTGATTTTGGCAATTATCTGTGCAGTACTGCCGATTAACGTAATGACGGTGATAGGCTGTGTATTGATTATTATGCACTGTTATTCCGTAGGAATTGAGGTGGCAGGCTTTGCAGTACTTTTGATTGTACTTTTGATGATTTTGTTCCTGCGTTTTACCTCTGAGGATAGTCTGGCGCTGGTATTGACTCCGGCGGCATTCCATTTTCATATTCCGGCGGCTGTGCCCATTGGCGGAGGGCTTTTAAAAGGACCGACCTGTGCGATTCCTTCCGTGTGCGGTGTGATTTTGTATTTCTTTATGCAGATAGTAAAGGACAAGAGCACAGTTTTGCAGGGGAAAGAAACAGAGGCTGTTCAGAAGCTGCAGATTCTGCTGGATGGTTTAATGAAAAATCAGGAAATGTGGCTGAATGTGCTGGCTTTTACTGTAGTTCTGATGCTGGTGTATACGATTTCCAGATGTTCTTTTGACTATTCCTGGAGAGTGGCTGATGGAGTAGGAGCTATAGTTTATATTGTGATTATGATATTAGGAGGCATGTTCCTTAATGTGAATGTCCATATGGGAAGTGTGATTTTGTCCGCAGTGTTGTCCCTTATCGTGGGATTTGTACTGGAATTTGCAGTTTTGGGTGTGGACTATTCTAGGAGTGAAAAAACACAGTTTGAAGATGATGAATACGTATATTATGTAAAAGCTGTCCCGAAATCTTATGTGGCACAGAAAGAAAAAAGCATAAAAACCATATCATCTGATTATGACAGAAAACCGGAGAAAGAGCCGGATGATGATGCAATTCCAGTAGAGAGAGTTGACGAGGAAAACTTTGACTTTGAAAAACAGCTGGAGGAATCTCTGAAAGACTTATAAAACCCGGTTATCTGCCTCTGAAACAGAGTAGGATATGAAAACTTGCTGAAGAAAGGGGAGATGAAGAAAATGGGCAGAATTTTTGATTTTCTGAAAAATTATTTTGGGGCGTTTTCGTCCTTTTCTACCATAAAATGGATTGATGTTGTAGAAATACTGCTGATTGCCGTATTTGTCTATCAATTCATGTTGTGGATTAGAAATACCAGAGCCTATTCTCTTTTAAAGGGAATTTTAATTGTATTGATATTTACTTTTGCGGCATATCTCTTGCAGATGAATACCATTTTGTGGTTGGTGTACAATGCAGGCGGGTATGCGATTACAGCGATTCTGGTTATCTTTCAGCCGGAGCTCAGAAAGGCGTTGGAAGAGCTGGGGCATAAGAAAATAGTCAGTACCCTGATTCCTTTCGAAAGCAATAAAAAGGAAGAACCGGGTCGGTTCAGCGACAGAACCGTGAATGAGATTGTGCGAGCCAGTTTTGAAATGGGAGCGGTAAAAACAGGTGCTCTTATTGTAATTGAAGAGGATACTATTTTAAATGAATTTATCAGAACCGGAATCAATCTGGATTCTTTAATAAGCAGTCAGCTATTGATTAATATTTTTGAACATAATACTCCTCTTCACGATGGCGCCGTCATTATGCGGGGAGACCGAATCGTGGCGGCTACCTGTTATTTACCTCTGTCAGACAATCTGGAACTGAATAAAAATTTGGGTACAAGACATAGGGCTGGTGTGGGAATCAGTGAAGTCAGCGATTCTCTCACCATTATTGTATCAGAAGAAACCGGAAGGGTCTCTGTGGCCAATCGCGGAAGACTTCAGGTAGGAGTTACAAAAGAGGAATTAAAGGAGATTCTGAAAACAGAGCAGAACAATAATGTGAAGCAGGAAAAACTAAAACATAAAAGAAAGTTTTGGAAGGGACTGATGAAGAATGAAAAAAAGTCTGATGAATAAATTTACGCTGAAAATTCTTTCCCTGGCAATTGCTGTTCTTATCTGGCTTATAGTCAGAAATGTTCAGGATCCTGTGATTGTGCAGACTTTTTATGATATTCCGGTAACTTTGGTAAATGAATCATATTTGTCAAACAATATGAAAATTCCTTTATTGATAGACGGTGATGATACGGTAAAGGTAAGAATAAAAGCAGAGGAAAGTGTTATCAAGGAACTGAAAAAAGAGGATATTGTGGCTCAGGCAGATATGACACAGATATACATGGATGCAACGCCGAAAATGGTGCCGGTAGAAGTTACCTGCAAAGGAATTGCAGATGACAATATTACGGTGACACCAAGAAATATTCAGGTAGACATTGAAAACCAGACCAGCGTGGAAAAAACCATTGCTGTCAATACAGGGGATACAACACCGGATAAAGATTATGAAGTGGGAAGCCTTCAGGCTAATCCTGAAAAAGTGACGATTTCAGGACCGGAATCTATTATAAATAAAATTGATAAAGTTGTGGCAAAAATAGATGTTACAGGTATGAAAGAAAGCAATGTGGAGTTGGATTCTGAACTGAAAATTTATGATAAGAATCAGGACGAGCTTTCAGAAAAACAGTTGTCTTATTTGAATCTGGCAGGTGTTCAGGACAACAAGATAAAAATTCAGGCACAGTTCTGGAAAGTGCAGAAGAATGTAAAAATTGGGTCAGAGTACAGCGGTTCCCCCCAATATGGTTATGAGGTGGATTCCGTTAGTGTTGTACCGGAAACCCTTAGTCTGGCCGGAACAGATGAAGCGCTACAGAAGCTGGCAGTAGAGGGAAATACACTGACTATACCGGCAAGTTACATTGATGTTTCCGGAAAGGATTCAGACTTTGATGTGAAAGTGGATATCAGCGAACTGCTTCCTGAAAATATGAAGCTGGCGAGAGATATTAACAGCACGGTGATTGCAACTGTAAAGATATTGCCATATAATAGCAGGGATTACGAGGTTTCGCCAACGCAGATTAAAGTGGAGAACAAACCGGAAAATATGAATTACAAATTTGAACCGGACAAGATTGTAGCCCGTATTAAAGCAAAAGAGGAAGATTTGGATAATCTGAAGACCGATGATATTCAGATGAAAATTGATTTAAAGGACGCAAAGGCAGGAGAAAATACTTTGCCGGTAACAGTTACTTTGCCGGAAGGGTATGAACTGGTAGAGGATATTACGGTTAAAGTAGCGCTGATTGAGGCATCTGAAAAATAGAAAGAGAACAGGGAGTGAAGCTATGGTTAGCCAAATGGTAACAATAATTAATCCAACCGGACTGCATCTGAGACCGGCAGGGCTTTTGTGCAAAGAGGCCATGAAATTTAAATCTTTGATTACATTTCGTTTTAGGGGAAATACAGCAAATGCGAAAAGTGTGCTGAGTGTGCTTGGTGCATGTATAAAATGCGGAAATGAGATAGAATTAATTTGTGAAGGCGAAGATGAAGAACTTGCTTTAAAAACATTAGTGCATGCAATTGAAAGTGGACTGGGAGAATAAGAAGAGGAGAGGGCTGTTGTTTTGAGCGATAGTCCTTTTCTTTATAGAGAAAAACAGACAGGAAGGTGTACGGGAGAGGGAAGATGGTACATAATAAGATACAAAATGGATTAAAAGATGGCGTTCCCATTTGTGTGGGATATTTTTCAGTGAGTTTTACGTTTGGTATGATGGCGGTGAAGAGCGGAATTTCGCCCTTTCATGCGGTGTTGATTTCTCTTTTCAATCTGACTTCTGCAGGGCAGTTCGCCGGATTAAACGTGATTGTGTCCGGCGCTTCTCTTATGGAAATGGCGCTGACACAGCTGGTTGTAAACATCCGTTACGCGCTGATGTCCCTTTCGCTGTCTCAGAAGTTGGATTCTTCGGTGAATTTAGGCAACCGTATGCTGATAGCTTACGGAAACACCGATGAAATTTTTGCAGTGGCCAGTGCAAAGCCGGGGACGGTGGGAAAACTTTATATGTATGGTCTGATTTTGCTTCCGGTTACCGGCTGGGTAGGCGGCACTCTGGCCGGTGCTGTGGCGGGAACGCTGCTTCCAGCAGATATTATCAGCGCTTTGGGAGTAGCCCTTTACGGTATGTTTATTGCTATTGTGGTGCCTATGGCAAAAGAGCACAGAGAAGTGGCCCTTGTGACGGTGGCTGCGCTGGTTTTAAGCACGGCCTTTTACTATCTGCCGGGATTAAAAGAAATCTCTTCCGGTTTTTCCATGATTATCTGCACCGTACTGGCTGCGGGAATTGGGGCTGTATTATTTCCCATTAAGGAGGAAGCATCATGATTTACGCATATATATTTGTCATGGCAGGGGTCACCTATCTGATTCGTATGCTGCCGCTGACTTTGATTCAGAAGAAGATTTCGAATAGTTATATCCGTTCTTTTTTATACTATATTCCATATGCATGTCTGACGGCTATGACATTTCCGGCCATTTTGTATGCAACGCAATCTCCGGTGTCAGCTTTAGCTGGATTTGCAGTGGCCGTGTTGCTGGCGCTGAAGAAACAAAGTCTGGTGACTGTGGCTTTGTTTTCCTGCGTGGCTGTATTTGTGGCAGAGCGGATAATGGAGATCGTGTGAGAAGGTGGCTTTGGTTGATTTCTGAGGGGAAATAGTGTAAACTAGAATATCGTTCAGAGAAAATCAGAAATGAGATTCAGATAGGAAAGAATCAGGAGGAAAGATGAGTAAAATAAAAAAAGCGTTAGAATTACCGACGGAAATTTTTCATAATAGAAAACTGGTATTCAGTCTGGCAAAAAATGATTTTAAAACCAAATATGCAGGGTCTTATCTGGGGATTGTCTGGGCTTTTGTACAGCCTATCGTAACGATTCTGGTATACTGGTTTGTATTCAGTGTGGGTTTAAAGGCAGGGAACGCATCCAATTATCCCTTTGTGTTGTATCTGATTTCAGGAATTGTACCTTGGTTCTTTTTTCAGGATGCACTAAACGGAGGTACGAATGCACTGTTGGAATATAATTATCTAGTAAAGAAAGTGGTATTTAAAATAAGTATTCTTCCAATGGTAAAAGTTATTTCAGCTTTGTTTGTACATGGATTTTTCGTAGCGTTTGCGCTGATTATCAGTTCTTGCTACGGTTACACACCTA
The DNA here is from genome assembly GCF_013304445.1 of Blautia hansenii. GTDB lineage: Bacteria > Bacillota > Clostridia > Lachnospirales > Lachnospiraceae > Blautia. Next base: position 219,261 of record NZ_JAAITA010000002.1, on the reverse strand, counting down.
CTTTGCATACATTACAGCTGATATATTATTCTTTCTGTACGTTTATGCTGGCTCTGGCATTGTCCTATGCAACCAGCGCTGTTGTGATTTTTTTCAGGGACTTGACGCAAATTATCAATATTTTTCTTCAGGTAGGAGTCTGGCTGACACCTATTATGTGGGATTTAGCTATGCTGGAGGGACATCCGCTTTTGATGAAACTTTTTAAATTTAACCCTATGTATTATATTGTTTCCGGTTACCGTGACTCTATGTTGGGGAGAACCTGGCTGACGGCTCATTGGAAATGGGGAATTTATTTCTGGGGTGTGACGATTGTGCTTTTTGCACTGGGAACCCTTATCTTTAAGAGACTGAAACCACATTTTGCAGATGTATTATAAGCTGTATATGAAGGAGAAAATGGAATGTCAGAAATAGCAATTTCGATTAATCATCTAAGTAAAGTATATAAATTATACGATAAGCCTGTGGACAGACTGAAAGAGTCTCTGGGGCTCACAAAACAAAAAAAATATAGAGAACACTATGCCTTAAGAGATGTGTCTTTTCAGGTGAAAAGAGGAGAAACAGTAGGTATAATAGGAACTAATGGCTCTGGAAAATCTACGATTTTAAAGATTATTACAGGCGTCTTAAATCCCACTCAGGGAGAGGTGCAGGTAAATGGAAGAATTTCCGCGCTTTTGGAATTGGGTGCAGGTTTTAATATGGAATATTCCGGTTTGGAAAATGTATATTTGAATGGAACTATGATTGGCTTTACCAGGGAAGAGATTGACAAAAAGCTGGATGACATACTGGCTTTTGCTGATATCGGAGATTTCATACATCAGCCGGTGAAAACCTATTCCAGTGGTATGTTTGTGCGCCTGGCTTTTGCTGTAGCCATTAATATTGAGCCGGAAATACTGATAGTAGATGAGGCGTTGTCTGTGGGGGATGTATTCTTTCAGGCAAAATGTTATAAAAAATTTGAAGATTTTAAGAAGATGGGAAAAACCATTCTTTTTGTCAGTCATGATTTGGGAAGTATCAGTAAATACTGTGATCGGGTTGTTTTGCTGGATAAAGGTGTGAAACGTCAGGAAGGCAATCCAAAAGAAATAGTAAATTTGTATAAAAAGGTTTTAGTAGGGCTTGATGACAGTGAGGAAGAGAAACCGGAAAAAGACCGGAAGAAGGCTGTGAAAAGAAAGGAGCCAGGTTGGAACCGTACCTTTGAAACGAATCCCAACGTATTAGAATACGGAAATGGAAAGGCAAGTATTACAGATTTCATTTTGGCAGACGAAACGGGAACGGTAAGTAATACCATTGAAAAGGGAAGTAATTTTGAAATCAAAATGAAAGTGCGCTTTCATGAAACGGTACAGGAACCTATTTTTGCATACAGTATAAAGAACTTACAGGGAACAGAAATTACAGGAACGAACACACTTTTTGAAAAATCGGATATCAGTTCCAAAAAAGAGGGACAGGTTTGTGAAATTACTTTTTCTCAGGAAATGAATCTGCAGGGCGGCGAATATCTGTTATCTCTGGGGTGTACCGGATATGTGAATGGAGAGTTCGAAGTGTTTCATCGTTTGTATGATGTCTGCGGCATTACTGTAGTTTCAACAAAAAACACCGTGGGATTTTATGATATGAATTCCAGGGTATCTGTAAAGTAAAGGAGAGTAAAGGTGGAGAAAATAGGGAAGGTAGAATTAGATGATACCTGCTATCCTGGCAGGGATTTATACAGCGATGGCGAAGTGGAAGACCAGCTTTTGGAAATCGCCAGAAACTATGGGGAGGAAGACTATAACCGTATTATTGCTGAGACTTCCAGCTGGCCGGTGATGTACCATTTTTCTAATATCCGGCAGAATATTGTAGAATGGCTGCCTATTGGAAAAGGAGATTGTGTTCTGGAAATCGGAGCTGGATGTGGAGCCATTACAGGAGCGCTGGCCCGTAAAGCAAAAAGTGTGCATTGTATTGAACTTTCTAAAAAAAGAAGTTACATTAATGCTTACAGAAATAAAGCTTGTGACAATGTGAAAATTCTCATGGGAAATTTTCAGGAGATAGAGAAAAAACTGACAGAGACATACGATTACATTACACTCATAGGTGTTTTTGAATATGCCGATGGTTATATCAGTGGAGATGAGCCTTATCAGGAAATGCTGGAAGTGATAAAAAAGCACCTTGTGCCTCACGGAAAAATAGTCATAGCCATAGAAAACAGATTGGGTATGAAATATTGGGCAGGTTGTACAGAAGACCATACAGGAAGATACTTTGAAGGGATAGAAGGATATACAGATACCAGAGGGGTCAGAACCTTTTCTAAAAAAGAATGGGAGCAGATGATTGCTGCAGCAGGGCTGAAAGCGGAATTTTACTATCCTTATCCGGATTATAAATTTCCTCTGGCCCTATATTCCGACCATTATCTGCCCGGTAAGGGAGAATTGAATCTGAATATTATGAATTTTGACAGGGAGAGACTGGAATTGTTTGATGAAGGGAAGGTCTATGACAGCCTGATAGATGAGGAATTGTTTCCATTGTTTGCAAATTCATTTTTAATTGTATTAGAGGGAGAATGATTATGGAAAGGATTCTGTATACAAAATATTCAAATGAACGTACTGCCCAATTTGCTATCCGTACGGATATAGTAGAAAAAGACGGTTCTCGGCAGGTGAGAAAAAAAGCATACTATGAGGCGGGAAAACCTCATATCCGGAAAATATATGAAGCTTATGAACAGTTAAGCTGCAGTTTTTCGTCTACCAGACTGTTGATAAACCAATGCAGATGGGAAGAAGATGGAATTTATTTGGAATATCTTAAAGGGCAGACTTTACAGGAAGAACTGGACAGATTATTAGAGAAAAGGAAAATAGAGAAGTTTCAAAAAATTTTGAGAGAATATATGGAACTGATATTGCAGACGGCTGAGAACCCCTTTTGTATGACGGAAGAGTTTCGAAAAGTTTTTGGAGACGTGAAACTCCGTGAGGGATTTTATTCTGCTCCGGTAACGGATATTGATATGGTGCTGAGTAATATCTTTATAGACGAGAAGGGCGAGTGGACACTGATTGATTATGAGTGGACTTTTCTTTTTCCGATACCGATTCAGTTTGTGCTCTATCGTATTTTACATTATTATGAGTGCAGCAATGCCTTCCGCAGTCAGATTGCAGCCTGGGATTTATACGCTGCGGCAGGAATTTCTCCTGAAGACAGAGAAGTCTTTCTGGAAATGGAGAAACATTTTCAGGCATATGTTATAGGAAATTATGTACCACTGAGAAAACTTTATCCCAAGATTTCGCCAGGGAAGACAGGTCTGCATACGGTTTTAAAAAGAACAGGAAGTCCGGAAAGAGTTCAGATATTTCTTTCTCAGGATGGAATTTTAAGAGAAGAAGAATCGGAATCTTATGCTATGCCGGACGGGAAAGTAAAGCTTCGTATCGAAATAGGAAGCAGAATCAGACGGATTCGTCTGGATCCCGGAGAACAGGCAGGAAGAGTAAGATTGAAACGTCTGGAATGGGAAAATGGAGAGAAATGCCAAGTCAGAACCAATGGGATTGTACAGTCAGACCAGACTTTTCTTTTTCTGGAAGAAGACCCTCAAATTTATATTGAGAGTATTCCGGCAAATCCGGGATTTTTATGCCTGGAAATCAGTAAAGACAGTGGGCAGGACGGATATGTACAGCAGATTTTGAAGGAAAAAGCGGAAATGAACCGACAGAAAGAAGAAGTGGAAGCTCTGAAAAAGCAGCTTGCAGAAAAGGAGAAATTGATTGCCGCTATGGAGAATACAAAAGTCTGGAAAACGTATACGAAATATAAAAAGGTGATAAAAGGGGAATAGACAGATATGGGTACTATGCGCTGGTGTATCGACAAGGCGGATTTGAATCACTCAGGAAAAGACAGATTTGAAATCAAGGGATGGATTTGGAGCAAGAAAAGTAAAAAGCCGGAAGTTCAGGTGTATGGAAACAAAAATCAGGAGATACCTTATAAAATTACATGGGTGAAGAGACCGGATGTTCAGAAATATCTTAAATTAAAAGAGGATGAGACAGAACTTGGTTTCAGTATTTCTATAAACGGTGTATCAGGGCTTTGGGATTCCTGCACACAACTGGAAGTGTTTTTTTCAGATTCAGTAGAACGAGTACAAGTGTATAAAAAAGAATTTTCGGAAATTAAGCAAAATTATATAAAAAGTCTGATTAAATACAGCATTGATGGTGTTTCTTTTGCAGAGGATATGGTATTGGTCAGGGGATGGGCTCTTTATAAAAACGGTATTTGTCCGATTTATGTCCGAGATAGAGAAGGGCAGGAAATGGAATGCGTCCTGGAACAGGAGATGCGGCCGGATGTAAATGCGATTTTTTCCGTATCTTCCGAGGTAAAGTGCGGGTTTTCTTTGAAATTTCACAAAAAATATTTGGAGAGAGGAAATATAACAGTCTTTTTCAAGGAGCCGGATTCTAAGGCCAATTATGTGCTGTCAGCCAGAAAACTGAACTTTGAGAACAGTCGGTTTGGAAAATATTATCAGCAGCTTGGTCCCAGAATGATGAAACGAAACCTACAGTTTATACGGACACATGGAATGGGAGAGTTTAAAAAGCAGCTTGATATAAACATGAATCCCTCAAATCAGGGATATGGTTACTGGGCAAAACTGCATAAGGTGAAGAAAGGGGAATTGCGGCGTGAGAGGCAGGAAAAGTTTCCTTTTGAACCTTTAATTAGTATTGTGATTCCTCTTTATAAAACACCTTTAAACTATCTGGAAGAACTGCTGCAGTCCGTGGTAGGACAGACGTATGAAAACTGGCAGCTTTGTCTTGCAGACGGAAGCCCGGATCATGCAGTGGAAGAATATGTGAAGCGAAAGTATAAAAAAGAATCTCGCATTATTTATGAGCGGCTGAAGAAGAACGGTGGAATTTCCGAGAACACCAATGAGGGATTAAAACTGGCAAAGGGCGAGTATATTATGCTCAGCGACCATGATGATGTATTGGAAGTCAATGCTTTGTATGAGATTGTTAAGGCGCTGAATAGTGAGAGCAAGCCTCAGATTGTCTATACAGATGAAGATAAGGTGACCATGGATGGAAAGGAATATTTTGACCCCCATTTCAAGCCTGATTTCAACTGGGATTTGCTGAGAAGCAATAATTATATTTGCCATATTTTTGTGGTAGATAAGAAAATTGTAGATGAAATCGGAGAATTTCGGAAAGAATACGACGGAGCCCAGGATTTTGATTTTATTCTGCGCTGCTGCGAAAAAGCAGACAGTATTTATCATATTCCTAAGGTCTTGTATCATTGGCGTTCTCATCCCAATTCTACAGCAGGAAATCCGGCCAGCAAGATGTATGCTTATGAGAATGGCAAAAGGGCTGTTCAGGCACATTACGAAAGAATCGGCCAGCCGGCTGAAGTTACCATGACACCTTTCTGGGGAAGATATCGTTCCAGACTGTTGGTGCAGGGAATGCCTATGGTTTCTATTGTTATACCAAATAAAGATCATATAGATGATTTGGACAGATGTCTGAAATCCATTTATGAGAAAAGTACTTACCAAAACTTTGAAGTAATCCTTGTGGAAAATAACAGTACGCAGCAGGAAACCTTTGATTACTATGCTCAGGCAGAGCAGACCAGAGAAAATCTGAGGGTGCTGTACTGGAAAGACCGGTTTAACTATGCAGCTATTAATAATTTTGGTGTGAAGCAGGCAAAGGGCGAGTATCTTTTGTTCTTAAATAATGATGTGGAAGTGATTACACCTGACTGGATAGAAGAAATGCTGGGATACTGCCAGCGAAAAGATGTGGGAATTGCAGGAGCAAAATTATATTACCCGAATGATACGGTACAGCACGCCGGAGTGGTTATTGGTATGGGAGCAGACCATGCTGCCGGTCATGTGTTTTACGGAGTGGAAAGGAAACGCTTTACTTATGGAGGAAGAGCTAATTCTACACAGGATATCAGCGCTGTGACTGCTGCCTGTATGATGGTAAAAAAATCTGTGCATGAAGAAATAGGGGGCTTTGACGAGAAGTTTGAAGTTGCTTTTAACGATGTCGATTACTGTCTGCGGGTAAGAGAACTGGGACTTCTGGTGGTGTTCCAGGCCTTTGCAGAATTGTATCATTACGAGTCACAGTCCAGAGGATTGGAAGATACAAAGGAAAAGAAAGTGAGATTCCAAAAAGAGGCAGAGCTGTTCAGAACCCGTTGGAAGGAGATTCTGGAAAAAGGAGACCCGTACTATAATCCCAATTTGACTTTAAGACACAGTGACTGTTCACTGAACTGGGATTAGGACAACAGGAGTAAAGGAGAACTGTATGAGTCGCGAGTTAATAGAAGCGGAGCGGGAACGTTTCAGCTTAAAAGAGGAGAATTGTTATCGAATTGAGGGAGCCTGGAAGACGGGATATGTGCCGAAAGTCTATGTGGATAAAGAGCAGGTGACAGATATTTCTTATGCTGAACGGGAAGGACAGATGGAACTTTCCATAAAGATACCGGAGCATGCACAGCTTTATAAAAAAGTATATGTGTATGGGGTAAAAGGAGAAGCCAGATATCTGTGGTTTTCTGAGCAAATGAAAAAAATCTTGAGAAAACAGAGGAAACCCCAATATTTCATTGATTATGCAGATGTGGATTTTGAACAGCACAGATGTATGGTAAGTGGCTGGGCTGTGTATTCCGAACCTCTTGAAATTTATGTGGAAAATGAAAAGGGAGAGCGTGCAGAGTTTTCTCTGGAACGCGTCAATCGTTCTGATGTACAGCAGCAGTACCAGGAATGGGATGTGGGAAAGGAAAGCGGCTTCTTTCTGGACATTCCTTTTCGGGAGGAAAAAGGATTCCGGGTAGTATTTTCGGCAGGAAAACAGAGGACAATCCGGTATGTTAGTCTGCAAAAGAGAAAGATTGCAGGGGAAAAGGCAGAGTATTACTGTCAGAAGGGAATCCATTATCTTAAGGCACATGGAGTAGCAGGCTTTGCAAAAAAACTGATGAAAAAGGCAGAGGAATATAAAAATCGTCCGTATCCATATACCAGATGGTATCCAAAGCATATGCCTTCGCAGGCAGAACTGGAAAAGCAAAGAGAGCAGTCTTTTGCCTATGCCCCCCTTATCAGTATCGTAATTCCCCTGTATAATACTCCTCAGCAGTATCTAAAGGAACTGTTGGATTCTGTCCAGGCGCAGACTTATGGAAAGTTCCAGCTTTGTCTGGCGGATGGCAGTGACAACGGGGATGTAGAAGCGTATATTCGGGAACACTACGGCAATGAAAAGCGGTTTGTATACCATCGTCTGGAGGAAAATGATGGTATCTCCAGAAATACAAATGAAGCCATCAAAATCGCAGAGGGGGATTTCATTATGTTTTCTGACCATGATGATACCCTTGCACCCAATGCGCTTTATGAAATTGTGAAGGAACTCAATGACTATCCGGAAACAGACGTGGTTTATACGGATGAGGATAAAGTCACCATGGATGGAAAACGCTACTATGACCCGCATTTTAAACCGAATTTCAATCTGGATATGTTGCGGTGTAATAACTATATCTGCCATATTTTTGTAGTGAAACGGGAAATTGTAGACCAGGTAGGGCTGCTGCGGAAAGAATATGACGGCGCACAGGATTTTGACTTTGTACTCCGCTGCTGCGAAAAGGCACATCGAATCGGTCATGTGGCAAAAATTCTGTACCATTGGAGAAACCATCCGGCATCTACAGCAGGAAATCCGGAGAGTAAAATGTATGCTTACGAGGCAGGAAGAGCTGCTGTACAGGCGCATTATGACAGACTGGGAATCCGGGCAGAGGTAAGTATGACTGAGCAGTGGGGAAGATACAGGACAAAACTGTTTGTAGAGGGAACCCCTTTGGTGTCTGTTATCATTCCCAACAAAGACCACAAAGCAGATTTGGAAAGATGTCTCCGTTCTCTGTATGAGAAGACCTCTTATGATAATTTTGAAATTCTCATTGTAGAAAACAACAGCACAGGAAAAGAAATTTTCCGTTACTACAAAGAATTAGAGGAGAATTATGACAATATTCGTGTTCTTCGCTGGGAAGGTGCTTTCAACTATTCGGCAATTAACAACTATGCTGCAAAGGAAGCAAAGGGAGAGTATCTGTTGCTTCTGAACAATGATATTGAAGTAAAGTCAGAAAAATGGATGGAAGAAATGCTCAGCTATTGTCAGAGAGAGGATGTAGGAATTGTAGGTGCAAAACTTTTGTATCCCAACGAAAAAATTCAGCATGCAGGTGTGATTATTGGGATGGGACCGTCCCACACAGCCGGGCATATTTTCTATAATTTTCCAGGTGACCAGTTTGTTTATGCAGGAAGAACCCAGACTACACAGGATTTAAGTGCAGTAACAGCCGCTTGTATGATGACGAAAAAATCGTTGTATGAGGAACTTGGCGGGATGGATGAAGACTTCCAGGTGGCCTTTAATGATATTGATTTTTGCCTGAGGATGCGAGAGATTGGAAAACTGGTGGTATTCCAGGCGTACGCGGAACTGTATCATCATGAATCTCTGACAAGAGGATATGAAAACAGACCGGAAAATAGAAAGCGTTTTAAAGATGAAACCAGACGGTTTAAAAGCAGGTGGAAGGAGATACTCAGAAAGGGAGACCCTTATTACAATCCTAATTTCAGCCTGGAGAGAAGTGATTGTGTGCTGAGTGAATAGGAAAAGAAATACCACAGGATAGAAAACCTGCCGCAGTAGGCAGCGCCGGAATACCCGGACTGTCTGCAGCGGCAGGTTTCTCTTTTTAAGAAGTGATTTTTTTCCGTTGTTTTCTGTTCTTTTTTGCCTTCTTTTTTCTTACATACTGCACAAGTACAGATACAAGTCCTGCGCAAAGCCCTGCGAAGATAAGAAGCATGGCAGGAAATACCAGCGGTGATACCAACTGTTTTTTTACTGTGCCTACTTTAAACATAGACATATCAGAGGTTGTCCGTGTTTCTACCTGCAGAGGAAAGGCAGCAGTGAGTTTTAGGATTTCCCGTCCCTGATAGGAATAGGTTCTGGTTCTGGAAACCCCTTCGGTATCCTGGTCTGTCACCATCATGGAAGCAGTGCTTGCACCTTTTGGCAAAATGACATATCCATCAGGTTCTTCCGAATCCGGCGCTTTCAGCCAGTAGACCGGAAGTTTTTCAGAATTATCAAATCCGTAATCGAAAAGTTTGATTGTGTCTGTGAAGCGGTCGTTACCTTCCGAGCGCATGACTACGCAGACAAGCGTCATATCGTCTCTGGTGGCTGCAGTAATCAGAGTGTTTCTGGCCGCTTCTGTATGTCCGGTCTTTCCGGCAATGGCGCCTTCATATTTATAATCCCCCTCTGTGAGAAGGGCGTTGTGGTTTTCCAGATTCCGGGGAGTAGAGGTCTTATTGGTTGCCGGAATGGTGTATTTGTCTGCACCGGCGATTTTGCAGAAATTCTCATTTTTCACAGCCTCGGCAAGAATCAGAGCCAAGTCGTAGGCGGTTGTGTAATGATTGGGGTCAGGCAGACCATTGGCGTTGACAAAATGGGTATTTTTGCAGCCCAATTCTGCAGCACGGGCATTCATCATATCGGTGAATGCACTGACGGAACCGGCTACCTCCACGGCCATCTGGGTGCAGACTTCATTGGCAGAGGCCAGCATAATGGCATACAGACACTGCTCCACCGTCAGTTCTTCGCCTACCTGGGCATTAATCGTAGAGTTTCCCGGTGCCAAATCCGGCAGAATCACATCGGTAAAAGTAACCTTTTGGTTTAAATCATCTATGTTTTCTAAAATCAAAAGAGCAGTCATGGCTTTGGTGGTGCTGGCCGGGTAACGAATCTCATTCATGTCCTTGTCAAAGAGCACCTGTCCCGTAGACACTTCCATCAAAACGCCTGATTCGTCTGCAATTTCCGGAGCGGAAGGCCAGGCGGCAACAGAGCTTGTTTCTGCAAAAACGGGGACAGCAGAAGTCATGGCTAATAAAAGTGCCAGCAGAGGGCACAATAACTTTTGAATCCTATGTTTTTTCTTCAAATGTATTCCTCCTTTACGCAAATTAACTTCAGTATACCATATTCATGGTTTTCTTTAAACAGAAAATGTGTTAGAATAAGGCAGGAATTAGAAACAAACAGTGAAAAATACACTGGAATCCAGGTAAAGGCAGGTAAATTTTATGCCGAAGGGAAAGATAGAATGGGGAAAGCTGATGGGCAAAATGTCCCCTTATATGATACAGAAAGGGCTGAGGTATTTAAAGCACTACGGAGTAAAAGAATTCTGGGTGCGTCTTCATGAGCGGTTTGAGCCGGAAGAAGTGCCTTATGGCCCCTGGTATGAGCAGTACATACCAACCAGAGAAGAACTGGAAAAGCAAAGAAAGAAAAAATGGAACTATGGTCCGAAAATCAGTATTATAGTTCCTGCATATAAAACGCCGGAGGCTTTTCTGCGCCAGCTGATGGACAGCCTTCTGGCACAGACATACGCGAACTGGGAACTTTGTATTGCCAACGCCAGTCCGGAGGACGCTTCCATGGAATATGTGCTGAAGGAATATGCAAAAAAGGACAGCCGGATTCTATGGAAGAAGCTGGAGGAGAACAAAGGCATTGCAGAGAATACCAATGAGGCATTTGCTATGGCCACAGGAGAGTTTGCGGGACTTTTGGACCATGATGATTTGTTGGCGCCCAATGCCCTGTATGAGGTTGCAAAAGCGCTGGAAACAGAGCCGGATATTGATGTACTTTACACAGACGAGGATAAAGTCAGAGGCGACGAGGTGCTGGAACATTTTCAGCCCCATCTGAAACCGGACTTTAATATAGACTTACTGCGTTCCAACAATTACATCTGTCACTTTTTTGTAGTGCGGAAATCATTGCTTGAAAAAACAGGAGGATTCCGCAGAGAATACGACGGCGCCCAGGATTACGATTTTATTTTCCGCTGTACACAGGCAGCAGGAAAGATACACCACATTCCTGAAATTCTGTATCACTGGAGAACGCACCAGTCCTCTACTGCGGACAATCCGGAAAGCAAACTCTATGCTTTTGAAGCGGGAAAGAGGGCCATCGAAGAAAATCTGCGGCAGAACGGGCTGATTGGAGAAGTGAGCCATACAAAGGACTATGGATTTTACAGAGTAAAATATCCGGTACAGGGAGAACCCCTGGTATCCATTATCATTCCAAATAAAGATGCAAAAGAAGATTTGGAAAAATGTATTCAGTCTATACTGGAAAAATCTTCCTATACTAATTATGAAATTCTGATTGTGGAGAATAACAGTACAGGGGAAGAAATCTTTTCATATTACAAAGAACTTTCTGAAAATTCCAGAATTCGTCTGCTGCGGTGGAAGAGGGAATTTAATTATTCTGCTATTAACAATTATGGGGCAAAGAAGGCCAAAGGGGATTATCTGCTGTTTCTGAACAATGATACGGAAGTGATAAGTCCCGACTGGATAGAGGAAATGCTGGGCTTTTGCCAGCGTCCGGATACGGGAATTGTGGGAGCCAGACTGTACTTTGGAAATAATACCGTTCAGCATGCCGGAACGGTTATTGGAATCGGCGGTATTGCAGGTCATATGTTTACAGACATGCCCAGAGAACGATCCGGCTACATGCACAAAGCGGCAATTATACAGGATTTAAGCGCCGTGACAGCTGCCTGCATGATGGTGAAGCGGCAGGTGTTTGATGAGGTGCAAGGCTTTGAAGAACAGCTTTCTGTGGCATTTAATGACGTGGATTTCTGTCTGCGCGTACGGGAAAAACAGTATTTAGTGGTATATGACCCGTATGTGGAACTATATCATTATGAATCGAAAAGCAGAGGTGCAGAGGACAGCAAAGAAAAAGTCCGCAGATTTCAGTCGGAAATCGAATTTATGCGCTGCCGGTGGGAAACTCTTCTGAAAAAGGGAGACCCTTATTACAATAAGAATCTGTCCTTGGTGAAATGGAATTATTCCCTGAAGCCAAAGGACTGAAAGGTTTAAAAACATGTATGAAGTTTCAGTAATCATTCCGAATTTTAACGGAAAAAAATACCTGAAGGACTGCCTGGATTCCATGAGAAAGCAGGACTGCGAAAATTTTGAAGTGATTCTGGTGGACAATGGTTCCGAGGACGGAAGTACGGATTATGTGCGGGAAGTCTACCCGGAAGTGCAGGTCATAGCCCTGAAGGAGAATACGGGATTTTGCACAGCGGTCAATACAGGCATTAAGGTCAGCACAGGCAGCTATGTGATTCTGTTAAATAATGACACCATTGCAGAGCCGTCTTTTGTGAGCAGCCTTTTAAAGAGTATGAAGAGACATCAGCGGGCTTTTTCCTGTCAGGCGAAAATGATTCAGATGCAGGACCATGGAAAAATGGACGATGCGGGCAATTACTACTGCGCTTTCGGCTGGGCCTTTGCGGACGGAAAGGGGAGAAATCAGGAGAATTACAATACGGAAAAGAAAATATTTTCTGCCTGCGCAGGTGCGGCTATTTATCGAAAAAAAGTGCTGGATAGAATTGGACTTTTTGACCACGAGCATTTCGCGTACCTGGAAGATTTGGACATCGGTTATCGCGCCAGACTTCATGGATATGAAAACTGGTATTGCCCGGAAGCTTTGGTTTATCATGTGGGAAGCGGCACCAGCGGTTCCAGATACAACCTTTTCAAGGTGCGCTACTCCTCCAGAAATAATATTTATATGATTTATAAAAATATGCCCCTATGGCAGATTGTGTGGAATTTCCCTTTGTTGTTGCTGGGATTTGGCTGTAAGGCACTGTTTTTCGCAAAAAAAGGTTTTGGAAAAGAGTATTTGGCGGGAATGAAAAATGGGTTTACCATTTCCCGGCAGAACCGGACGAGAAAAGTAAAAGATATTGCTTTTGGAACATACCTGCGGATTCAGTGGGAATTATATTGTAATATCATAAGATTTTTGCGAAAATAGAGAATTTTGACGGGGAGGAAAGGAGAACAGTCACACATGTTGAAGCGATATATACAGGAAAATAGAAAATCCATTTTCATAACAGTAGTGTTTACTGTGGCCTTGTATGCGGTTATGCTGCTTGGAAACCGGATATCTATTGATACAGAAGTGATGATAAACAACCCGGAAGGACAGTTAAATGCCTGGTATGGGATTAACCGTTTTGGACTGGGGCTGTTTAAACATGTTTTCCATTTGATTCCCATATCCATTCCATTTACCAATGTTATGACGGTTTTGTTTTTTATCTTTGCTGCAATTTCCTGGAATTACAGTTTGGTAACACTGCAGAAGGTGCAGAATACCAAGGCTGTTTTTGTGTTTTTGCTTATTTTTGTCAGCAGTCCTATTTTTGCTGAACAGTTTCATTTTACTCTGCAGAGTATGGAAATTGCTTTTGCACTTGGCGCAGAGGCCATTGCGGTTATTCTGGTATCCCGCTGGGTGGAGAAAAAGGGCATTTATCATGCCATAGCTGCAGTTCTTTTACTGGCCTTTTGTTTTTCCTGCTATCAGGCCTTTGTTTTTCTGTATGTGTTTGCCTGCCTTCTGTTGTACCTTATCCGTCAGGAGGAGAAAGAAACTTCGGGAAAAGAACAGGTGGAGGAAATTTTCAAATACATTTTGGTGCTTCTGGCAGCTTTTGTGCTGTATGAAGCGGCGGCAACGGCGATTAAGGCAAGTATGGGTCTGGAATCCGGAAAATATCTGACGAATCAGATTCTCTGGGGACAGGAACCGGTGCTGTATACTTTGTGCAGAGTCATAGCTTACACAGGATTTATAATGACGGGTTTTATGTCCTCGTTTCATCCGTTTTTGCCAGTGTTGTATCTTTTCTTTGCTGTTGTACTGTATAAAAAGTGGCAAAAAAAGGGAGGACAGAGTTTTCTTAAATTGGCCAGTCTTGCGGGGTTAATGATAGTGCCATTTATTCTCCCGGCAGTTATGGGAAATACGGTTCCTATAAGGGCACAGTTCTGTATTCCCATTCTGTTATCCTGGCTGGGATATTTTTTTGTAAAAAGCAATGAGAAAGGGAAAATTTTTCGATACGCAAGAATCTGCGTAATTCTTATGCTGGTGTTGCAGACTATCGCTGTCCCGGCGCTGGAACTCAGTGCATGGAGGTGCTATGAAAAGGACAAGGCCTTTGCAAAAGAAGTAGAGGCGGCGGCAGGAGATATTCAGCCAGAGGAAAAGCTGGTTTTTGTGGGAAAATATACGCCGAATCACATGATAAAAGGTCAGACCATGGGTCATTCTTTCTTTGAATGGGATGCGGATACAGCATTTGGCAGTAATTACAGAATTCATGGATTTATGGAAACTCTGGGGATAAAATATCAGCTGCCCACGCAGCAGGAATATGAGCAAGCCAGACAATATGCGGAAAAATTACCTTCCTGGAAGGAGAAGAAAGCGGTATATACCGAAAACGGACTGCGTATCATTAAGCTGTCTGATTGAGAAGAGAAGAATAGGAATTGCGTTTTTTTAAAAATTGTGATATATTATTAAGAACTTGTTAACTAATCTTAGCTATAGAGGGTGATAAAACCTTGATAAAAGAAAACCAGAAGCATTTTAACCGCCTGCAGGTGCTGATAGATGCTTTTGTGCTGTTATTTTCCTATGTGGCAGCATGGGTAATTAAGTTTCAGATAATCAGCAGTGACGACGGAGCGCTGTCCCTTCGCACATATATGATTGCTTTGCCCATTACCGTGTTGGTGTATTTGGGCTTATACTATTTGTTCAGTCTGTATACTCCCAAGCGGGTACAGGGCAGACGGCTGGAACTGTGGAATATTGTAAAAGCGAATACAGTGGGAATTGCTTTGTTTCTGGGGGTATTGTACCTCATTAAAATGATGCATTTCTCCCGTGAAATGCTTTTTATTTTTTATGTGATTAATATTTGCCTGGAGGCTATAGCCAGAAATCTTATCCGTTATTTTCTCCGCAGTATGCGGCGGAAGGGATACAATCTGAAGCATATTGTGCTGGTAGGATACAGCAGGGCGGCAGAAGAGTATATTGACCGGATTCTGGAAAATCCCCAGTGGGGATATAAGATAAGAGGAATTCTGGATGACCATATAGAAGCGGGAACTGAGTATAAAGGTATTAAGGTTTTGGGAAAGATAGACAACCTGATGATTATTCTTCCGGAAAACCGGTTAGATGAAATTGCCATTACTCTGGGGCTGAATGAGTATGCCAGACTGGAAGAAATTGTGAATCTATGTGAGAAATCCGGTGTACACACCAAGTTTATTCCGGATTATAACCAGATTATTCCCACAAAACCTTATACGGAGGACATTCTCGGTTTGCCGGTTATCAATATCCGACATGTACCCCTGACCAATACTTTTTATGCGGCTATGAAGCGGGTCATGGATATTGCAGGAGCGATTTGCGCCATTATTTTGTTTTCTCCCATTATGATGTTTTCTGTGATTATGATTAAACTCACATCACCGGGTCCTCTGATTTTCAAGCAGGAGAGAGTGGGGCTGCACAATCATACGTTTATGATGTATAAATTCCGTTCCATGGATGTGCAGCCTCCGGAAAAAGAAAAAACAAAATGGACCGTAAAGGACGATCCCCGTGTGACGAATTTCGGAAAATTCATGCGGAAAACCAGTATTGATGAACTGCCGCAGCTTTTTAATGTGCTGAAGGGAGAGATGAGTCTGGTAGGGCCGAGACCGGAACGACCGTTTTTTGTGGAGAAATTCAAAGAGGAGATTCCAAGGTATATGATTAAGCATCAGGTACGTCCGGGACTGACCGGATGGGCGCAGGTCAATGGATACCGGGGAAATACTTCCATCAGAAAAAGAATCGAGTATGATTTGTACTATATAGAAAACTGGACATTGGGGCTGGATGTAAAGATACTGTTTTTGACCATATTTAAAGGCTTTATTAACAAGAATGCTTACTAGCGAAGATAAAAGGGGAACAAAAATGTCTAAAATGAAAAAAAAGAACAGACACATAGGGCGCAAGATTCTGTTTGGAGTGGAAATACTGGTACTGGTACTGCTGGTCGGTGCTTTGTTTGTGTATGCACAGATTAATAAGAAAATGGATAAACTCAACCTGAACGACGAAGACGGAGAAGACATTCAGGTGCAGATGAACGAAAACATAGCAGGAAATGAGGTTCTTGAAAATTATACCAATATTGCACTTTTCGGTATTGACAAAAGGGATACAGACGGCGGATACGGAAACAGTGATACGGAAATGATTGCCAGTATCAACAACAAGACCAAGGAGGTTCGTCTGGTGTCTTTGTACCGTGACACCTACCTTCGGGTAGACGAAGATTCAGAAGGCAATGGAATTTATAATAAATGCAATGCAGCCTTTAATATCGGCGGACCGGAGAAAGCGATTTCCATGATGAATACCAATCTGGACTTGGATATTGAGAACTATGTGGCAGTGGACTTTAAAGCTATGGCAACAGTGGTTGACTGTCTGGGCGGTCTGGATATTCCTTTAAGCTATGAAGAAATCATCCACACCAACAATCACTGTGTGGAAACCTCAGAGCAGACGGGTATGGACTACGAGCCGATTCCGTTACCGGAAGAAATACCGGAAAATCAGGCGGAAATCTGCGGCACATATCATTTGAATGGTGTACAGGTAACTGCTTACTGCCGTATTCGTCAGACAGCGTCTATGGATATGGGCCGTACGGAAAGGCAGAGAAAAGTGTTATCCATGATGACGGAGAAAGTAAAGAAGTCCAGCCTGACTACACTTACGAAAATTTTGGATGAAGTCTTCCCTTTGATTCAGACAAACTTTTCCAAATCTGAACTGATAAAGCTGGGAACGAGTCTTCTGGCTTATAAATTTGGAGAAACCACAGGATTTCCGGTAAGCTATGTTATGGGAGAAGAGGTGACGAAGCCGGTAACCGGGCTGGATTGTCTGATTCCCACTACCCTGGAGGTCAATGTAAGATATCTGCACGACTTCCTGTTTGCATCAGAATCCTACGAACCTTCTGATACAATTAAGATAAGAAGTGAGTTTGTGGCAGAGAAGACAGGATTTGGAAATGCTTCGGTGACAAAGGAATGGCAGTATCTTATAAAAGAAGATACGGATTCTTCCGGGCAGGCAGACAGTGGAGAGGGCGATACAAATAACTCCCAGACTTATTCCGAAGATGACGGATACAGCGATGACGGCAGTTACGATGTAGGCGATGAATAATATTTGGAAGAAAGGGCTGTTGCATTAAGAGAATAGGACTTAATGCGGCGGCCTTTGCTGTTCTATGAGAAAGGAGATTCAGAAAAATGACAGTAACGGTGATTGTGCCAACCTATAAGCCGGACGGAAAATTTTTTCAGCTGATGAACATGCTGAAAAGACAAACCTGCAAGGCAGATCATATTCTCATTATGAATACGGAGGAGAGGTACTGGAAAAACAGTTTTATGGAAGGTCTGGACAACTGGGAGGTACATCATCTTTCCCGTGCAGCGTTTGACCACGGAAAAACGAGAGGAGAAGGCGCAAAGCTTGCAGATACTGAAATTTTGGTTTACTTTACCCAGGATGCAGTGCCTGCTGATGAAAAACTGCTGGAAAATCTATTGAAGCCCTTTCACAATCCACAGGTAGGAGCTGCTTATGCCAGGCAGCTTCCCGCAGAAGACTGTAAAATCATTGAGCGGTACACCAGAAGCTTTAACTATCCGGATACAAGCCGGATAAAGACCAAAAAAGATATTCCGGAACTGGGGATCAAGACCTATTTCTGCTCCAATGTGTGTGCGGCTTACCGCAGAGGTGTCTACGAAGAAATGGGAGGATTTGTTACCAGAACGATTTTTAACGAAGATATGATTATGGCAGCGCAGATGATACAGGCAGGCTACGGGGTGGCTTATGCTGCAGAAGCCAGAGTTGTGCACTCTCATAACTATGGGTATATGCAGCAGCTTCGGCGTAACTTTGATTTGGCAGTGTCCCAGGAGGACCATCCGGAAATTTTCGCCGCCATATCTTCAGAAAGCGAGGGGATTCGTCTGGTAAAGAGTACAGCAGCTTATCTTATAAAACAGGGAAAACCATGGCTGATACCGGATTTGCTGCTCAGCAGCGGATTTAAGTATCTGGGATACAAAGCAGGAAGAAACTACAAACATCTGCCGCTGTCCTGGGTACATCGGCTGACCATGAATCCGGCTTACTGGGAAAATAGATAAAAACAGTGGTTTTTCACGGTTTCTTTTCTTTTTTATCACAATTTGAACACAATTGGTTGGTAGACTTAGTCTTGTAAAAAGGAAAAAGAAAAGTGAAACACAGGAAAGGGAGTTGTAATTATGAGTGAAGAATACAATACTAATATAAATACTCAGGGAAGTGACCCTGAAAAAGAACAGGAGACAACAGCTGTGCAGGAAGAAAAAAAGGAAAATTCCACAGAAGCCGGCATGGAGCCGGGAAAAGCACCTACAGCAGAAAATCCCTACTATGCATACTCCTATAAAAGAGATGCAGAAAACAAAGAAGAGAAAGAAAAAACGTCTGCAGAGAACAACAGCACACCGTATACCGATAAGAGTTATGGAACATCAGGAGACAGTCAGACAGAATCCGGCAACCCAGAAGATGAAAATACCCGGACAGACAGTACAGGTACACAGCATACGGGAACGCAGAAAGGGCCTTACAGTTCCTATCATTTCAGTCCTGTACCTCCAGCGCCAAAGAGTAAAAGACAGCAGAAAAAACCAATGGCAATGGGCAAAAAATTCGGTCTGTTGGTTGCGGCAGCAGCAGTTTTTGGAATTGTGGCAGGCAGCACTTTCCAGGCTGTAAACTATATTGGAGATAAAATGTTTCCGGGAGAAACTACAAAAATTGAAAATACGGCAACTACGCAGAGCAGTTCGGCCACTGCAAAAGGTGTCAGCACTTCACAGGGCGGCGAAAGCGTAGCAGAGGTGGCAAAAAATGTAATGCCATCTATTGTGTCCATTACTGGGGTCAGTGTACAGGAAATTCCAAATTACTTCGGATTCGGCACACAGCAGTATGAAGGTCAGAGCAGCGGTTCCGGCATTATCGTAGGACAGAATGATACAGAACTTCTGATTGCTACAAACAATCATGTGGTAAAAGACGCCAATAATCTAACCGTATGTTTTACAGACCAGGATGGTAATGCAGTGACAGCAAAAGATTTGGAAAATACCAGTGCAGAGAGTAACAGCCAGAGTAGTGACAGCAGCACAGAACTGGAAAATGGTACAGCCGTAGCGGCACAGATTAAAGGTACGGATTCAGACAATGACCTTGCTGTTATTTCCGTGAAACTTTCCGATATCCCGGAAGACGTATTAAGCCAGATTAAAGTGGCAACTTTAGGGGATTCCGATTCTCTGACGGTAGGAGAACAGGTAGTAGCTATTGGTAATGCTTTAGGATACGGTCAGTCTGTAACCAGTGGTTATGTAAGCGCACTGAATAAAAAGGTAAGCTCTGAAAATGCCAATAGTACTTTTATTCAGACAGACGCAGCTATTAATCCTGGTAACAGCGGCGGCGCTCTGCTGAATATGAAAGGCGAACTCATTGGTATCAATTCAGCCAAGATTGCGTCTGATGAAGTAGAAGGTATGGGATTTGCCATTCCAATTTCTAAGGCAGAACCGATTCTGGATAACCTGATGAGCAAAAAGACAAGAGAAAAAGTAGAAGATGAAAACAAGGCAGCTTATCTGGGAATTACATGTAAAAACGTAACTTCAGAGGCTTCTGAAATGTACAACATGCCGGTTGGTGTTTTTGTAGACAGCGTTGTAGAAAATGGCCCTGCTGAAGAGGCGGGATTAAAAGCTGGTGACATTATCCGTAAAATTGACGGAACAAGTGTGGAAACGTACGACAATCTGGTAAGCCAGTTAGAATATTACGAAGCTGGCGAAAAGATTGAATTTGAAATCTCCAGAGCAGACGGCGGAGAGTACAAAGACCAGACCATTACAGTGACACTGGGAGCAAAGAAGGACGCACAGGCCAGCACGGATAATAACGGTAGAACAGGCAATAATTGATAATATGTTTATAAAAATGTATGGCAGTTTCTCTTAAAAATGGAGGAACTGCCATATTTTGGGTTTCTTTTTTGAAACTCAAAACCGTTTATAAAAAGTTTACTTGTGAGCGTCTCTGATTTGTGATAAGATACCCACAAACGGATGATACAGCGGAAAAACAGAAAAGGCGGTAACAGATATGTCAGATGATAAAGAATATTTAGATACAACTACAGGTTCTGATACTCCAAAGGAAAAGGAGCAGAAGGACCAATTTGAAAAAGTATGTTTTATGTGCAGAAGACCGGAGAGCAAAGCTGGGAAAATGATTGACCTGCCGAACAATATCCATATCTGCACAGATTGTATGCAGAGAAGTTTCGATACCATGAACAATACCAATATCAATTATGAGGAACTGATGAAAAATATGCCCAACATCAGCATGATTGATTTGAATTCCCTGCAGAATCAGATTCCACAGAGACAAAAGGTAAAGAAAAAACAGGAGCAGCCAAAAGAAAAAACAGCACAAAAGGTCTTTGATATCAAGAGCATTCCGGCGCCTCACAGAATCAAAGCGAGTCTGGACGAATATGTCATCGGACAGGAATATGCCAAAAAAGTCATGTCTGTAGGCGTTTACAATCATTACAAACGTGTCTTTGCGGATATTACGGATGATGTGGAAATCGAAAAATCCAATATGCTGATGATTGGACCAACTGGAAGCGGTAAAACGTATATGGTAAAAACTCTGGCCAGACTTTTGGATGTGCCTCTGGCCATTACAGATGCTACTTCCCTTACGGAAGCAGGTTATATTGGCGATGATATTGAGAGTGTGGTCAGCAAACTTCTGGCTGCGGCAGACAATGATGTGGAGAGAGCAGAGCACGGTATTATTTTTATTGATGAGATTGATAAGATTGCCAAGAAGAAAAATACCAATCAGCGTGATGTCAGCGGAGAAGCGGTGCAGCAGGGAATGCTGAAACTCCTGGAGGGCAGCGAGGTAGAAGTTCCGGTGGGAGCCAACAGCAAAAATGCCATGGTGCCTTTGGCTACGGTAAATACGAAAAACATTCTCTTTATCTGCGGCGGTGCGTTTCCGGATTTGGAAGAAATCATCAAGGAACGTCTGAATAAGACGGCTTCCATTGGTTTTCAGGCGGATTTGAAGGATAAATACGACCATGACAATAAGATTCTTGAAAAGGTAACCGTAGACGATTTGAAAAAGTTTGGCATGATACCTGAATTTCTGGGCCGTATGCCGATTATCTTTACTTTAAGCGGCCTGGACAGAGATATGCTGGTGGAAATCCTTAAAGAGCCGAAAAATGCCATTTTAAAGCAGTATCAGAAGCTGCTGGCTCTGGATGAGGTGAAACTGGAGTTTGAAGACGGTGCGTTGGAAGCCATTGCAGATATGGCCATGGAGAAACATACAGGGGCCAGAGCGCTGCGGGCGATTCTGGAGGAATACATGCTGGATATTATGTATGAGATTCCCAAAGACGATAACATCGGGGAAGTGATTATTACAAAAGATTACATCACCCACACAGGCGGTCCGAAAATTTTGCTGAGAGGACAGGAGCCTGCTCAGATAGAAATGAAATAAAACAGAAAATAAAAAATATCTGCGGCGTAAATCTGATTTTTATGCCGCAGATATTTTTTTGTTAAGCCAAAGGCCTGTATTTTTTCGCCTGAAGACAAAAAAAGATGCAGGAGATGGGACTTGAACCCACACGATATTGCTACCACAGGCACCTGAAGCCTGCGCGTCTGCCAATTCCGCCACTCCTGCATTTCTTTATGTTGTTCTGTGCTCTCTCAAGCACAAGACATATAATACACGAATACTTCTGAAATGTCAACACTAAATTTAAAAAAAATTAAAAAAATTTTTCAAAGATATTTTCGGGGATTTTCAAACAAGAAAAGGTTGAAAATTATCAGGTGTTGTGATACACTTTTTACAATTTGGGGAATTTTAAGGCTTTATGCCATCAGAAAGGAAGACAGGTGAGAGAATGAAAGCATTTTTGATACTGGAAGACGGTACCGTCTTTGAAGGAACCAGCATTGGCTCTACAAAGGAAGTCATCAGTGAGATTGTCTTTAATACTTCTATGACAGGTTATCTGGAGGTTTTGACAGACCCTTCTTATGCCGGACAGGCAGTCTGCATGACGTATCCTTTGATTGGAAATTATGGCATTTGCCATGAAGACCAGGAATCTTTAAGACCTTGGCCGGACGGCTACATTGTAAGGGAGTTATCCCGTATTCCAAGTAATTTCAGAAGTGAAGATACCATTCAGAACTTTTTAAAGAAATATGATATACCGGGAATCGCAGGTGTGGATACCAGAGCCCTGACCAGAATTCTGAGAGAAAAGGGAACTATGAACGGTATGATTACCACAAATGCGGCCTATAATTTAGAAGAAATCCTTCCACGCCTGAAAGCGTATACTACAGGAAAGGTTGTGGAAAAGGTAACCTGCACAGAATCCCATGTACTGGAGGGCAGCGGCAAAAAAGTGGCTTTGCTGGACTTTGGTGCAAAGGACAACATTGCCCAGTCTTTAAATGAAAGAGGCTGTCAGGTAACGGTTTATCCTGCCTTTACTTCAGCAGAAACCATTTTAAATTCCAATCCGGACGGCATTATGCTGTCAAATGGTCCCGGGGATCCGAAGGAATGTACTTCTATTATAGAAGAGGTAAAGAAACTGTATGCGTCAGAGGTGCCGATTTTTGCTATCTGTCTGGGACACCAGCTGATGGCCCTGGCTACAGGAGCGGATACAAAGAAAATGAAATATGGACACAGAGGCGGCAATCACCCGGTAAAAGATTTGGAAACCGGAAGAGTTTATATTTCTTCCCAGAATCATGGTTATGTAGTGGATACAGAAACCTTAAATCCGGACATTGCAGTTCCGGCCTTTGAAAATGTCAACGATAAGACAAATGAAGGACTGAAATACACCGGAAAAAATATATTCACTGTGCAGTTTCATCCGGAAGCATGCCCGGGACCACAGGACTCCGGTTATTTGTTTGACAGATTCTTAAAAATGATGGAGGTGAACCGATAATGCCAAAGAACCCGGAAATTAAAAAAGTATTGATGCTGGGCTCAGGCCCTATTGTCATTGGACAGGCGGCAGAATTTGACTATGCAGGTACACAGGCCTGCCGTTCTCTGAAAGAAGAGGGGGTTGAAGTTGTACTGTTAAACTCCAACCCGGCAACCATTATGACAGATAAGGACATTGCAGATAAGGTCTACATTGAACCTTTGACTGTAGAAGTAGTAGAACAGCTGATTCTCAAGGAAAAACCGGACAGCGTTCTGCCTACACTGGGCGGACAGGCAGGTCTGAATCTGGCTATGGAACTGGAAGAGCGCGGATTTCTGAAAGAACATAACGTGCGCCTTATTGGAACAACCTCAGAAACCATTAAGAAAGCAGAAGACCGTCAGGAATTTAAAGATACCATGGAGAAAATCGGTGAGCCAATCGCTGCTTCTTTAGTGGTAAGAAACGTGGAAGACGGTATTGCCTTCAGCAATAAAATCGGCTATCCGGTGGTGTTGCGTCCGGCTTACACGCTTGGAGGAAGCGGCGGCGGTATTGCCAACAACGAAGAAGAGCTGGTAGAGATTCTGGAAAACGGTCTCAGACTTTCCCGTGTAGGAGAAGTTCTGGTGGAGCGCTGCATTGCAGGCTGGAAAGAAATCGAGTACGAAGTTATGCGCGATGGCGCAGGAAACTGTATTACCGTATGCAACATGGAAAACCTGGACCCGGTAGGCGTGCACACAGGCGACAGTATTGTTGTGGCTCCTTCCCAGACACTGGGGGATAAGGAATACCAGATGCTTAGAACCTCTGCGCTTAATATTATTACAGAACTGGGCATTACCGGTGGATGTAACGTGCAGTATGCCTTAAATCCAGACAGTTTTGAATACTGTGTTATCGAGGTAAATCCCCGTGTATCCCGTTCTTCTGCCCTGGCTTCCAAGGCCACAGGCTACCCTATTGCCAAGGTAGCGGCTAAGATTGCTCTGGGTTACACTTTAGACGAAATCAAAAATGCAGTAACAGGAAAGACGTATGCCAGCTTTGAACCTATGCTGGACTACTGTGTGGTAAAGATTCCGAGACTGCCTTTCGATAAATTCATCAGCGCTAAGAGAACACTGACCACCCAGATGAAGGCTACCGGAGAGGTTATGAGTATCTGCAATAACTTTGAGGGCGCTTTGATGAAAGCAATCCGTTCTTTGGAGCAGCATGTAGACAGCCTTATGTCCTATGATTTTACAGGACTTACAGAAGAGGAATTGAGAGAACAGCTTCATATTGTAGACGATATGCGTATCTGGAGAATTGCAGAGGCTGTGCGCCGGGGCATTTCTTACCAGGATATTCATGCAGTGACGAAGATTGACATCTGGTTTATTGATAAAATTGCCATTCTCGTGGAAATGGAGCAGGCATTAAAGAAAGAGGAATTAAGCGAAGACTTATTAAGAGAAGCAAAACGTATGGAATTCCCGGACAACGTCATTGCAAAGCTTACCGGGAAAACAGAGGAAGAAATCAAAGAACTGCGTAAAAAATGGGATATCACAGCCGTATACAAAATGGTAGATACCTGTGCAGCAGAATTTGCAGCAGTGACGCCGTATTATTATTCCGTATACGGTGGGGAAAACGAAGCAGACGGAAAGACAGAGAAGAAGAAAGTTCTGATTCTGGGTTCCGGTCCTATCCGTATCGGTCAGGGTATTGAGTTTGACTTCTGTTCCGTACACTGTACCTGGGCCTTTGCCAAGGAAGGCTACGAGACCATTATCATCAACAATAACCCGGAAACCGTAAGTACAGACTTTGATATTGCAGACAAGCTGTATTTCGAGCCATTGACACCGGAAGACGTGGAAAATGTGGTGAATATTGAGAAACCGGACGGTGCAGTGGTGCAGTTTGGCGGACAGACAGCCATTAAGCTGACAGAAGCCCTGATTAAAATGGGTGTGAAGATTCTGGGAACCTCTGCAGAAAACGTAGACGCGGCAGAGGACAGAGAATTGTTTGACGCTATTTTGGAAGAGTGTCATATTCCAAGACCAAAGGGTCATACCGTATATACAGCCGAAGAAGCGAAAAAGGCAGCCAACGAACTGGGATATCCGGTACTGGTGCGTCCTTCTTATGTACTGGGCGGACAGGGGATGCAGATTGCCATTCATGACAAGGACGTGGAGGAGTACATCGGTATTATCAACCGCATTGCACAGGAACACCCTATCCTGGTTGACAAATATCTCCAGGGAAAAGAAATCGAAGTAGACGCAGTATGCGATGGCGAGGATATTTTGATTCCCGGTATTATGGAGCACATTGAGCGGGCAGGTATCCATTCCGGAGACAGTATTTCCGTATATCCGGCCCGTACTATCAGCGACACCGCAAAGAAAACCATTGAAGAATATACCAGAAGACTGGCCAAATCCCTTCATGTGCTGGGGATGATTAACATTCAGTTTATTGTGTGCAAAGAGGAAGTTTATGTCATCGAGGTAAATCCAAGGTCCAGCCGTACTGTGCCTTATATCAGCAAGGTAACGGGTATTCCCATTGTACCTCTTGCAGCAAAGGTAATTCTGGGACATAAGCTGAAAGATTTGGGATATACACCGGGCTTACAGCCGGAGGCCAGACACTATGCAGTGAAAATGCCGGTATTCTCCTTTGAGAAAATCCGGGGCGCAGACATCAGCCTGGGACCGGAAATGAAGTCTACAGGAGAGTGTCTGGGTATTTCCGAAAGCTTTAATGAAGCTCTGTATAAAGCCTTCTTAGGTGCCGGTATCCACCTTCCGAAGCATAAAAACATGATTATTACAGTAAGGGATGAGGATAAGGGAGATATTATTCCGATTGCCAGACGTTTTGAAGCGCTGGGGTATAAGATTTACGCTACACGCAGCACGGCAAGAGTGTTAAATGACAACGGCGTAAAAGCTATCCGAACCAATAAAATTGAACAGCCTTCTCCAAACCTGATGGATTTGATTCTGGGACATAAGATTGACTTAGTCATTGATACACCGTCTCAGGGTGTGGAGAAAGCAAAAGACGGATTTATTATCCGCAGAAATGCCATTGAAACGGGAGTCAACGTTTTGACAGCTCTGGATACGGCAGAGGCTCTTGTAACCAGTCTGGAAAATACAGACATTGAGAAACTGGAACTCATTGATATTGCCGAAATTTAAAGGAGCAGGGCATGGATTTTATCGAATTATTAAAGGTTATCTTCCTGGGAATCGTAGAAGGTATCACCGAGTGGCTGCCAATCAGCAGCACGGGACATCTGATTCTGGTGGAAGAGTTTGTAAAGCTGGACGTCAGCAAGGCTTTCTGGGAAATGTTTATGGTGGTCATTCAGCTTGGCGCCATTATGGCGGTGGTTGTGCTGTATTGGAATAAGATATGGCCCTTCCAGAATAAAAAGCCGAAACATGAAAATGTAACCAAGATTGAGAAAGCAGCAGGTTTTGTATGCCGTTTTACCAAGATAGACAAAATGGTTATGTGGTTTAAAATTCTGGTTTCCTGTCTTCCTGCCATTATCATAGGACTGCCTTTTGATGATTTTATTGAAGAAAAGTTCAACAACTGGTTTGTTGTGGCTGTTATGCTGATGGTGTATGGTGTACTGTTCCTTCTGGTGGAAGACTACAATGAAAAAAGAACGGTAAAGGTAGATTCCATTGCGGATATTTCCTGGAAGATGGCGCTGTATATCGGTATCTTCCAGGTACTGGCCCTGATACCGGGCACCTCCCGTTCCGGTGCAACGATTATCGGCGGAATCCTTTTGGGCGCTTCCCGTACCGTGGCGGCAGAATACACCTTTTTCCTAGCCATCCCTGTAATGTTTGGGGCAAGTCTTTTAAAGATTGTGAAGTTCGGTCTGGCTTTTTCTGCTCAGGAACTGATTATTTTAGGGGTGGGAACCCTGGTATCTTTTGTGGTTTCCATTCTGGCTATCAAATTCCTGATGGGATATATTAAGAAACATGACTTCCGTGTATTCGGCTGGTATCGTATTGTGCTGGGCGTTGTGGTAATGCTGTATTTTACTATTTTTAAATAGCTGTAATACGGGAAATCCGGTACAGAAGCAGAGGTATCTGTATGAAAAGTTATGATAAAAAAGTATTAGACCTGTCCATGGAGGCAGGTCGTATTCTTCTGGACGCAGGTGCGGAGATTTTTCGTGTGGAAGAGACGATTGAAAGAATTTCCAGGGCCTTTGGCATAGAGAAGTGCAGCCCTTTTGTTATGAGCACGGGAATTTTTCTCACGGCAGAGAATGAAGAGGGGGAGATTTATGCCAGCGTAAAGCATATCCCCATTCAGGGTGCCAAACTCTATCGGGTGGCGGCTGTGAATCAGCTTTCCAGAGAAATTGTGGAAGGAAAGTATACCTTAGAAGAGGCGGAAGAACGTCTGGAGATTATTAAAAATATGCCGGGAAAACGCCCGTTGGTGCGGATTCTTTCGGCAGGGCTGGGTTCCGGCAGCTTCTGTTACCTGTTGGGAGGAAAATTTACGGATATGTTTGCCGCTTTTCTGTCCGGTGTACTTTTATATGCAATTCTGGCCCTTATAGACAAAAGGGAGAAAAAAACTTCAAAAATCGTGGTGAACTGTATTGGCGGTTTTTGTGTTTCTCTTTTTGCAGTGCTTTTTTACCGCCTGGGACTCGGAAATGCGCCTGGAAAAATTCTGGTAGGCTCTGTCATGCCTCTGGTTCCCGGCGTCTCTTTGGTCAATGCAGTCCGGGATTTTGCGGAAGGAAACTATATTGGCGGCGGAGTGCGTTTTTTGGATGCCCTTATGGTGGCTCTGGGAATTTCTCTGGGCGTGGGTCTGATGTATATTTTATACTATCGCTTGACGGGAGGAATTATCTTATGATATGGGAAGGGCTTTTGCAGTTTTTGGCCGCAGGCTTCGGAACCATGGCGTTTTCCGTTTTGTTTTCCGTGCCGAGAGAGCATTATCCCCTGTGCGTCTTCATTGGCGGTGCAGGCTGGTTTATCTGCTGGGGGATGATAAATATTTTTCATACAGGAGCCGTGGAGGCCAATTTTGCAGCAACAGTTTTTATTACCCTGGCTTCCAGAATCGGAAGCACAGTAAAGAAATGTCCGGTAACTCTGTTTCTCATTGCAGGAATTTTTCCTGAGGTGCCGGGAATCGGTATTTACAGAACTATTTATTACAGTATGCTGGACAATCGGGAATTGAGTCTGCACTATGGAAGAGAGACATTGGGAATTGCCATTGCCATGGTGCTGGGCATTATTCTGGTGTTTGAAATTCCCCAGAAGACAATTAACAGAATTTTTGGAAAGAACAGAAAAGCCTGCGGCAGCTCCTAAGCTTTATGCCGCAGGCTTCTTTTTATGCTGTAATAACAGTGCCTGTTTTTTCAAGATATCCTTCTTTTGCTTTTCCAATAGAGGTAATGACAGCTGTGCGTCCCGGTTTTCCTTCTACAAATTCGATGGAAGCCTGAATTTTAGGAAGCATGGTGTTGTCTTCAAAGTGTCCTTCCTCCATGTAAGCCTTCAGTTCGCTGACAGAAACTCTGCCCAGCTGCTTTTCTGTCTCAGAATGATAGTTGACAGAGGCATTTTCCACACTGGTGAGAATCAGAAGCTCGTCCGCGTCCAAAAGGCAGGCAAGTTTGCCGCTGATAAGGTCTTTTTCAATGACTGCGCTGGCTCCAGTCAATTCTTCGTCCTGCTCTAATACAGGAATACCGCCGCCGCCGGCAGCAATGACAATCTGACCTGCGTCAGACAGAGCCTTAATGGCATCTATTTCAATGATTTTTTCCGGCAGGGGTGCTGCCACAATACGCCGGTAGCCATTTTCTGTCTTGGTGACATAGTTGCCTTTCTTTTCTTCGTTTTCCGCTTCTTCTTTTGTCAGAGTTCTTCCGATGACTTTTATCGGTTCGTGGAAGGCATCATCGTAAGGGTCTACGGTTACCTGGGTCAAAATGGTGCTCACTGGTTTGTAGATACCTCTTCTGAGCAGTTCAGCCCTGAGGGCATTCTGAATGTCATATCCAATGTAGCCCTGGCTCATAGCAGAACATACGGACATAGGCACTGCCGTATAAGCCGGATGTACCTTGCCAAATTCATTCATAGCTGTATGTATCATACCGATTTGGGGTGCATTGCTGTGAGTAATTACAATATCCGCACCGGCTTCTACCAGGTCTGCAAGAACCTTTGCTGATGCTTTTACCGCTTCCTTCTGTTCCGGAAGGGTGGTACCCAGTGCTCTGTGGCCTAAAGCGACCACTACTTTTTTTCTGGTCATAATCTGGTCCCTCTTTCTTTCAAATAAAAACTTATAGAAAGATTATATCCATTCCCCGCTGGAAAAGCAATAGAAAAAACCCGATACCGAAGTACCGGGCTTTTTCAACTTGAGGGGGGAGATAGTGAGTGGTTTATCAACTATCCAAAACCTATTATAAGGAGAAAATGTTAGTAAAATATGTCTGTTTTATAAAAAAAGTGGAAACTTTATTTATAAATTTTAAAACGTATCTATCCCAAATAGGCTTTTAACAGTAAAAAGGTGTTTTTTACACCGTCGATGTGGCTTCTCTCATAACCGTGGGAAGCGTAAACACCGGCGCCGATGAGTCCGTGGCGGACGTCATATCCGGCCCGCAGAGCAGCTTCGGCGTCAGAACCGTAGTGGGGATAGACGTCAACGGCGAAATCCAGATTTTCTTTTCTGGCGGCTTCTATGAGACTGCTGACTAAGTCATAAGTATAAGGGCCGCCGCTGTCCTTGGCGCAGATAGAAACCTGATATTCTTTACATTCCAGTCCTTCACCTACACAGCCCATATCCACGGAAAGCACTTCTGTGACACCTTGGGGAATAGAAGCGGCGCCGCCATGGCCGACCTCTTCGTAAACCGTGAAGTGCTGATAGAGTTTCCGTTCTGTGACAATGTTCTCTTCTTTCAGATAAGCAGCATAGCCAAGCAAAATCGCTGCACTGAGTTTATCGTCCAGGAAACGGCTTTTGATGTAGCCGCTGTTGGTAATGGTTGTCCGGGGGTCAAAGGCTACAATGTCGCCGGTCATGATTCCAAGGGCCTGGGTATCTTCTTTGGTAGTTACCTTTTCGTCCGGCAGCACTTCTACGGTATCAAAGGTTCGTCCTGTCTCGTCGTATTTTCCGTTTACATGGACCGAGGCATCGCAGAGCTGACAGGTGCCTTCATAAACCTTTCCGGAACGGGTGATAATACGGCAGTTTTCCGCCTCCGCATTGTTGGCATTCATACCGCCAAGCGGGGTAAGAGACAGACGGCCGTTTGCTTTAATTTCACGAACCATGGCGCCAAGGGTATCTACATGGGCTTCCAGAAAAACGGCATTTTCGGCGTCCCTGCCCCCAAGGTCTACCAAAACGCCGCCTTTAACGGTTTTCTGAGGCTGGTATCCCAAAGCCTGGTATTCCTTTATGAGATAATCGGTGACTTCTCTGGTGTATCCCGTAGGGCTGTCAATGGACAGCAGAGCTTTTAAGTGTTTCAGAATGATATCTGTATAAGTATTCATGTTCAAACCTCCTGCAATGTTGTAAGTCTATTGTAGAGGGTTTCTTTTACTGCGTCAAGAAGAGGAAGAATTGTATTGACATTTTAAGAGAAGTTTTGTAATATAGTAACAATTTAAGGAAAGAGGAGGAGTGGACTATGCGATACTACAGAAAAATAGCAGGTGAAAAAGTATATTTATCCCCCATGAATGCAGATGATGCAGAACAGTATACCGAGTGGCTGAACCGGCGTGATGTGACAGACAATGTAGGCAATACAGACCTTATGATGACGCTGGAAGGGGAGCGGGCCTGGATTTCCCAGGAGAGAGACCAGTATCAGTTTGCTATTGTAGAGCAGAGTTCCAACCGGCTTTTGGGAAACTGTGGGATTCAGAATATCAACTGGAGGAGAAGATGTGCGGAGATTGGGCTGTTTCTGGGAGAAGAGGAGAGCCGCGGAAAAGGATACGGACGTGAAGTACTGGAACTTTTGCAGGAATATGCGTTTGATGTGCTGAATTTACACAGTCTGTCTCTTCGGGTGTACAGCTTTAATACCCGGGCCATAAAGTGTTACGAAAAAGCAGGATTTTCCCACTGCGGAAGACTGCGGGAGGCTTATTATATCAATGGAATGTATCACGATATGCTTTTTATGGATATTTTAAAGGGTGAATGGCAAAAAAAACAAGAAAAGCGGTAGAAAAATTTTGATTTCCCATATATAATAGATATGATACGGATATATTATAGCCAAGGAGGAATTCAAACCCATGTATGATATGAAAATTTCTGATTCAGTTGTATTTATTGGCGTAAACGACAAGACCATTGATTTATTTGAAAGCCAGTATAAGGTTCCGAAAGGAGTTTCTTATAACTCTTATGTAATTTTAGATGAAAAAGTAGCAGTTATGGATACCGTAGATAAAAGAGCTACAGACCCGTGGCTGGAGAATCTGGACAAGGCTTTGGACGGACGCAGTGTGGACTATCTTGTGATTTCCCACCTGGAGCCGGATCACGCTTCCAACATTCAGCGTCTGGCAGAAAAGTATCCGGAAATGAAGCTGGTAGGAAATGCAAAAATTTTCTCTATGCTGCCGCAGTTCTTTGATTTTGATTTTTCTGAGAGAAAAGTAGTGGTAAAAGAAGGCGATACGTTAAGTCTGGGAAGCCATACCCTGCAGTTCTTTATGGCGCCTATGGTACACTGGCCGGAAGTTATGGTGGAATATGAGCAGTCCGAAAAGATTCTTTTCTCTGCAGACGGCTTTGGAAAGTTTGGCGCATTGGACGAAGAAGAGGACTGGACAGACGAAGCCAGAAGATATTTTATCAATATTGTAGGAAAATACGGTGTGCAGGTACAGAACTTATTAAAGAAAGCGGCAACTTTGGATATTCAGACTATCTGCCCGCTGCACGGACCGATTTTAAAAGAAAATCTGGGATTTTATATTGACAAATATCTGACTTGGAGCAGCTATGAACCGGAAGAAGACGGTGTTGTCATTGCGTATGCTTCTATTCACGGAAATACGGCAAAGGCAGCAGAAAAAATGGCTGAAATCCTGACCGATAAGGGGGAAAAGGCAGTAAGACTGTTTGATTTATCAAGAGATGATATGTCAGAAGCTGTTTCCTGCGCATTCCGTTATGACAAGCTGGTGGTTATGGCACCGACTTATGACGGTGCACTTTTCCCTGCCATGGAAGATTTCCTGTACCATCTGAAGGTGAAAACTTACAGAAAGAGAAAAGTGGGAATCGTGGAAAACGGTTCCTGGGCGCCTATGGCTGGTAAACTGATGAGAGCTTATTTGGAAGAGATGAAGGATATGGAAATCTGTGAGCCGGTTGTTTCGGTGAAATCTGTTATGAAGGAAGCAGATGTTCAGAATATGGAAACGCTGGCAGATGCACTTCTTGCTTAGTCACTGCCGGGGATATACAAAAGACAGGAGGGCTTTGTTATGAAGTGTCCGTTTTGCAATCAGGAGAATACAAGAGTCATTGATTCCAGGCCTGTGCCGGATAATAATTCCATCCGCAGACGGCGTCAGTGTGATGAATGTGGAAAGCGTTTCACTACTTATGAAAAGATTGAAACCATTCCGCTTACGGTTATCAAGAAAGACCAGAGCAGAGAGCAGTATGACCGTATGAAAATACAGGACGGCATTATGCGGGCCTGCTATAAGAGACCCATTTCCGTCAAAACCATTGAAAATCTTATGGACGAAATTGAGACAGAGATTTTCAACAAAGAGGAAAAAGAAGTTCCAAGCACACTGATTGGGGAAATTGTTATGGACAAACTCAAAGAATTGGATGCGGTGGCTTATGTTCGCTTTGCGTCTGTGTACAGGGAGTTTAAGGATATTGACACCTTTATGGATGAACTGAAAAAAATGATGAAATAGAAGTTTGTGCAAAAGTCCGTAAATACTGGGATGTCCCAGCATTTGCGGACTTTTAACATTTTGCTTATTGTTCTCCCAATTTGAAACAGCTTGTCTGGCAGAAAAGTCTTTACAGAATGCAATAAATATAGGAAATGAATAGGAATAGAATAGAAGCAAATTCTCTGTGTACCCCAAAAGATACTTGCATTTTCCCCTTACCATGTATAAAATAACCTTGACAATTACATAATGAGAGAACTGATATGTAAAAAGGAGATAGTCATGAAAAAAGTAAAAAGAATACTCATGTTGCTTTTGGTGATGACCCTTACTATTGTACTTGGCGGCTGCCAGGACGAAAAGGATGGGAACAAAGAATCTCAAAAAGACAGCAGTTCTCAGGAAACACAGGGAGAACCGACTATGGGCGGTTCTATAGTAGTAGGGATTCCTCAGGATTTGGAGGATAGTCTTGACCCACACAAATCGGTAGCGGCAGGAACGAAAGAAGTCCTATTCAACATTTATGAAGGTTTGGTAAAACCTGATGAACAGGGAAATTACACAGACGCAGTTGCGCAGTCCCATGAAATTTCAGAAGACGGAAAGGTGTATACCTTTGCTTTGAGACAGAATGTGAAATTTCACGACGGAACTACAGTGACCGCAGAAGATGTAAAATATTCGATTGAACGCTGCGCCGGTATCAGTGAGGGAACAACTCCGCTGGTAGCGGCGTTTTCTAATGTGGAGAAGGTAGAAATACCGGATGCACAGACGGTTGCCATTACATTAAAAGAGCCGGATACAGAATTTTTGGCTTATCTGACAGTGGCGATTGTTCCGCAACATGCAGCGGATTTGGACAAAAATCCGGTGGGAACAGGTCCGTTCCGGTATGTATCACGCTCTCCTCAGGAAAATATTGTAATAGAGAAATTTACAGATTACTGGGACAGCGAGCACCAGGCTTATCTGGACAAGGTAACCTTTAAAATTGCCGGAGACAGCAATGCCATTGTAACTGGATTAAAGAGCGGTTCCATAGATATGTATCCCAGAATCAATTCCACTCAGTCGGCTCAGCTTGCAGAGGATGAAGATTTGACCATTTATGAGGGAGGCATGAACCTGATTCAGGCGCTGTATTTGAACAATAAGGAAAAACCCTTTGATGATGTGAAGGTGCGTCAGGCTCTGTGCTATGCAGTCAACCGTCAGGAAGTGCTGGACATGATGGCAGACGGCAAAGGAACCATTATCGGCAGCAGTATGTTTCCTGCTTTTGAAAAGTACTATATGCCGGAATTGGCAGATAAATATCCGCAGGATATTGAGAAGGCAAAGCAGCTTTTAAAAGAGGCGGGTTATCCCGACGGATTTGAGATGACCATTACAGTACCAAACAACTATCAGCAGCATATTGACACGGCTCAGGTGCTGGCAGAGCAGTTAAAGCAGGTGGGCATTGACGCGCAGATTCAGCTGATAGAATGGGACAGCTGGCTCAGTGATGTGTATGCAGACCGAAAATTCCAGTCTACGGTTGTGGGAATTGACGCAGCTTATTTAAGCGGCAGAGCTCTTTTAGAGCGTTTTACCTCACAGGCAGGAACCAATTTTATCAATTACAGTAATCCGGAGTACGACAAGCTGTATGAGCAGGTGAAGAAGAGTACCAATGAGCAGGAACAAATAGAGCTGTATAAGAAAATGGAGACACTGTTAAGCGATGATGCAGCCAATGTCTATATTCAGGACATGGCGTCAGAAGTGGTACTGCGAAAGGACTACGGCGGCTATGTATTCTATCCGCTGTATGTGCTGGATATGGCAAAAATTTATAAAATCAAATAAGAATTAGAAAGAACAGGAGAAAAGGAGAAAGACAGAATATGAAATATGTGATTAAAAAAACAGGAACTCTCATTATAACGTTGTTGATTGTCTCATTCTTGTCTTTTTTTGCTTTCTCTGTAATTCCGGGAGACGCGGCAAGGTCAAAGCTGGGGACAGAAGCCACAGAGGAACAGGTAGAGGCCCTGCAAAAGGAAATGGGGCTGGATAAACCCATAGTGGTGCAGTATGGTATCTGGCTGAAAAATTTTGTGACAGGAGACATGGGAGAGTCCTACAGCTATTCCATGCCCGTGGACCAGATGCTGAAGGAAAAAATTCCGGTGACTATAACCATTACTCTGATGGCGTTTCTCATGATTCTGGCGCTGTCTGTGCCTTTGGGAATTTTTACGGCACAGCACGAGGGCGGCTGGCTGGACAGGATACTGATGGTTTTGAATCAGGTGGCCATGTCGGTGCCGGGATTTTTGCTGGGAATTGTTATCACCTATGTCTTCGGACTGGTGTTGAAGTGGTTTACACCCGGGGCTTATGTGGCGGCTTCGGAAGATTTTGCAGGGTTTCTGGGGTATCTCATAGCTCCCTGCGTGGCCATAGCCCTGCCCAGGTGTGCCATGGGTGTGAAAATGCTGCGAAGTTCTGTCATTTCTCAGATGGAAGCGGACTATGTGCGGACAGCTCTGGCCAGAGGAAATACGAAAAACAGAGTGATGTATCATCATGTTTTAAAAAATGCCCTGATTCCGGTGCTGACCTTCTGGGGCATGACCATTGCGGATATCATTGCAAACAGTATGATTATCGAGCAGGTTTTCACGATTCCGGGAATGGGAAGTTTGCTGATTTCCTCCATTTCCAACCGGGACTATCCGGTAGTACTGGGCATTATTGTACTGATTGCGGCTTTGGTGGTTGTGATTAACTTTATTGTGGATTTGCTGTACAGCAGGATTGACCCGCGTATCAGAATCCGGGAGTAAGGGGTGGAAAGATGAAGAAAAAACAGAAAAATTACAATTTGATTCTGGGGATTTTCATTGCCCTTTTTATGCTGCTGTTTCTTTTGGCGGGACTTTTTTATACGCCTTACGACCCGGACGCCATGAATGGGGCGGCCAAGTTTGCAGCTCCCGGTACAGAGCACCTGTTTGGGTGCGACCACTTCGGAAGGGATATATTAAGCCGGGTGATGAAAGGAACAGGAACAACTTTTTTTGTGGCAGTGTCCACAGTCGTGTTGGGCGGCGGAATCGGAATTCTGGTGGGAGCTTTTACCGGGTATTTCGGCGGCTGGGTAGATGAAGTGCTCATGCGGTTTAACGACGTGGTTTTTTCCTTTCCCCATATTCTGCTGGCTCTGGTGTTCATCGGAGTTTTGGGACCGGGTAAATACAATGTGATACTGGCACTTTCTGTTGTCTTTATTCCCAGCTTTGCCAGAATTACCAGAGGTGAATTTCTGGCTCAGAAGGAAATGGATTATGTGAAAAGCGCCCGTCTTATGGGGGTTTCTCATCTGCGGATTATGTTTGTGCACATTTTTCCAAATACACTGCCTTCCGTGCTTTCCATGGCTGCCATTGGTTTTAACAATGCGGTGCTGGCAGAAGCGGGTATGAGTTATCTGGGAATCGGTGTACAGCCTCCGGATGCCTCTCTTGGAAGAATGTTGTCAGAATCCCAGACGTATCTTATGAGCGCTCCATGGTGCGCCATTTTTCCGGGGCTTTGTATTTTGCTGCTGGCTCTTGGATTTTCTCTTTTAAGTGATGGACTTTTAAAGAAAGGCGGGAAATAATATGAGCTTGTTGGAAATCAGACATCTGCAGCTGAAATTTTACGATACACAGCCCCCTCTGGAGGTGGTAAAAGATGTTTCTTTTGCCATGAAGGAGGGAGAAATACTGGGCATTGTAGGAGAATCCGGTTCCGGGAAAACCCAGACCGCCCTGTCGGTTCTGGGACTGCTGAAAAAGCATGAGGAAATTTCTGCGGGCGAAATTCTCTTTGAGGGGAAAAATCTGGCAGAGTTTTCTCAAAAGGAACTGGAAGCTGTCCGGGGAAAAGATATCAGCATGATTTTCCAGGAGCCCATGACGTCTTTAAATCCTGTACTGCCTGTGGGGCAGCAGGTGGAAGAGGGCCTCAGGCTGCATACTTCCTATACAAAAGAGGAATGTAAAAAACGAGCCCTGGACATGCTGCGAGAGGTAGAATTAGCCGAAGTGGAGAATATTTACAACCGTTATCCCCATCAGCTTTCCGGAGGAATGAGACAGAGAATTATGATTGCAGCAGCCCTGGTGACAGAACCCAAACTTCTCATTGCAGACGAACCCACTACGGCATTGGATGTGACCATACAGAGCCAGATTTTGAAACTGCTAAAGAAAATCAATGAAAAACATCACACAGGAATTTTGTTTATATCCCATGATTTGGGTGTGATACGGCGGCTCTGTGACCGGGTGATTGTCATGAATCAGGGAAAAATTGTAGAAATGGGAACTGTGGAAGAGATTTTTCAAAAACCTCAGCAGGAATATACGAAAAAGCTGCTGGCCGCTGTTCCCACACGGGGAGAATCTCTGCGAAGAAGAAAAGGCGGTGAAACACAATGAAAAAGGTACTGGAAGTCAAACAGGTGTCTGTTTCTTATAAGGAAGGAAAAAGCCGGAAAGAAGTGTTAAAGGACATCAGCTTTGAAGTACGGGAAAACGAAATTCTGGGACTGGTAGGAGAGAGCGGATGTGGGAAATCCACACTGTCTAAGGCAATTTTGGGATTTGTAAAGACAGACGAGGGAGAGATTGTACATCATACAGAACGTCCCCAGATGATTTTTCAGGACCCTTTTTCTTCTCTGAATCCCAGTAAAAGGGTGGAATGGATTTTAGAAGAGCCTCTTCGTATGCAGAAAATACCAAAGGAACGGCGGAAGCAGAAGGTGCTTGCCATGGGAGAAAAGGTAGGGCTTACAACAGAGCAGCTTAGGCGCTATCCACGGGAGTTAAGCGGAGGACAGAGGCAGCGGGTGAGTATTGCTGCCGCGCTGATACAGGGAGCAAAATTTATCATTGCAGACGAGCCGGTATCTGCTCTTGATGTGACAATACAGAAGCAGATTATGGAACTTATGGTGCATCTGCAGGAGGAAATGGGGCTGTCCATTCTGTTTATATCCCATGATTTGAACGTGATTTATCAGATGTGTGACCGGGTGATGGTCATGAAGGACGGAAAAATAGAAGAACAGCAGGATACGGAAGACTTATTTGCTCATCCGAAATCTTCCTACACGAAGCTGTTGTTGGAGGGACTGCCCCAGTAAAACGAGGCTGCCCCATGAAATTGCAAGCAGGAATGGATAAAGATTCTTGGTATGCACTTCATGGGGCAGTCTCTGTTTTTACGGTTACAGCAGAAGCTCTATGAGATTTTCGTAGATATCCTGGCTTTTCTCTTTCCAGTTGAGACATACGGCAGAAGCGGCTTCTTCCGTGGGGACGGCAATGGTTAAGTCTACCATTGGGAAGTCTCTTTTTTTCAAACGGCAGCGTACCTGCCAGCCCCCTTCTTCGCCCTTGTAATAATCGGCAATGGCAGACAGTTCTTCCCGCATCTGTATAATGTTTTCCTGAAAGAAAGCAGAAATATCGGCCTTGATACCATCGGAAATCTGGTCTCCGAAGTAGGAGAGGGTCTGTTCTCCCTGCTCGGTAATCTGGAAGTAAGAGGAATTTCGTATGGTTTTCGCCTCTATGAGATTGGAGTCAATGAGTTCCGAAATAGCCTGC
The DNA here is from genome assembly GCF_013304445.1 of Blautia hansenii. GTDB lineage: Bacteria > Bacillota > Clostridia > Lachnospirales > Lachnospiraceae > Blautia. The sequence goes on along the minus strand of NZ_JAAITA010000002.1, from coordinate 180,266 downwards.
TGTAAGTGGAAATAATTGGTGTATCCTTTGTCCAGCACAAAGCCGGAAATCTGGGCATTGGTCAGGGGAAAGTCCACCTTTTCCAGCATATACAGAATAATCAGTTTATAGAGTGTAAGAGGTTCCGACATTTTTTAATCCTCCTTATATTGTTTTCCCTGATAGGAATTTCTGATTTTACATTCCCGGTGCAGGGTGTTCAGCACAGTCCTTTTTGCGCTGCTCCATAAAGGCGCCAGCAGCAGGTCTTTGGGACCGTCTCCGGTGAGCCGGTGAATGACAATTTCCGGTGAGAGGTGTTCCAGACAGTCTATGAGCAAATCCAGATACTCTTCCATGGAATACACCTGAAATTTCCCTGCCAGATAATCGTCAGCCAAATCTGTGCCCCTAAGCACATGCAGAAGCTGCAGCTTAATTCCCTGGATGTCCATGCGGTTTAAATAGTTCATGGTAGCCAGGATATCGCTCTGTGTTTCATGGGGAAGTCCTAAAATAGTGTGTACGATGACTTCCAGGTTTCGTTCTCTTAAGTTTTTTACAGCTGTATCAAAGCAGGATAAAGGGTAGCCTCTCCGGATGTAGCGGGCTGTTTTCTCGTGAATGGTCTGCAGTCCAAGCTCTACCCACACAGGTTTTATGCGGTTCAGTTCTTCTAAGAGGTTCAGGACATCTTCTCCCAGACAATCCGGGCGCGTTCCGATAGAGAGCGCCACTACGTCTGGATGGGAAATGGCTTCTGTATAGACGCTCCGAAGGTATTCCACCGGGGCATAAGTATTGGTGTATGCCTGAAAATAGGCGATAAAGCTGTCTGCGTTTCTCTTTGCCCGAATACTTTTCGTCTGCTTTTCTATCTGCTGGGTAATGGTATCTCTCCGGTCCCCTGCAAAGTCCCCGGAACCGCCAGCACTGCAGAAAATACAGCCGCGGCTGCCCAGAGTGCCGTCCCGGTTGGGGCAGGTCATGCCGCCGTTTAGGGCTGCCTTATATACCTTGCCGTGAAAGCGTTCTTTTAGCATAGAATCAAAAGAGTGGTATGGTTTTCCGTTCCAGTTTTTCATTTGCCAGCCTTTCTTCTTACGTTTTCTATATCTATCATACCATTGTGGAAAATCTTTTACAAGTGTGAGAAAATTCAGGATTGTTTTTACTGAGGGGATATATTAAAATGTATAAAACACAGAACAGGAGAAACACTATGCAAATCAATCGAGAAGACATGCTTTTGCTTACCAGGCGCATGACTCCAAAGCGCACGTCCATTACCAGAATCGCCGGGTGTTATGTTGACAGCGAAGGCTTTATAGACGGAACTTTTAATACAGATTTTTTGAAACTTTCTCCAAGCGACAAGGAGAAAAATCTGGCGCTTGCAAAGGCAATTCCTTTTGCAAAGACCAACGAAGAACTAAAGAGAGAAAAATTTTCCGAGAAAGAAATGGGAAAAGAGGGATTATGGCAGCTTCTTTGGGCTATTCGGGACTGCGGACTGAAAAACGACGCTCTGCTGGACCTTTTCTATGAGCGTGTCATAGAGCTGTGCCAATTACCTTACGACTATGCCATTTACCTCTTTCATGACTGCTATGACATTCCGGCTAAGGCCGCGGACCATGAAAGATTGGGAGAATCTGAGCAGATCTTTGAATATCTTATCTGCGCCGTCTGCCCTGTGTCCGGCGATTACGAGCCGGGGAAACCGGTAGGAGGATTTTTGTTCCCGGCCTTTGAGGACGGGGGATGTCTGCTGGAATATATGGATATTTACCGTGCGGATTGACAAATCCTTTCTTTCCGTGGTATGGTGGTCTGGAACAAATATGTGAAAACGGACAAAGCGGGAATGAACGATATGAAAAACCAGAACAATAGAACAAAAGAGAAAAATATATGGAAAAAAGGGACTGTCATCGGACTGCTTTGCGTGCTTTTTGTACAGATGCTGGCAGGCTGTCAGCTTCCGGGAAGTGAGGCAGAGCCGGTGGAAAAGGGGATGCTCAAAGTGGGCATGCATCTGGAAATTCCCTCTATGTGTTATCTGTCGGAAGATACGAATAAGCTGGAGGGATTTGATGTGGAACTGGCAGGCAAGCTGGCGGAAAAAATGGGATTGGAATTGGAAATTGTAGACACCTCAGAGGAAAATCTGCTGAAATCACTGGACGCAGATTTGTATGATTGTGTGATTTCCTCTGTGGGACTTTCAGACTGGAATGAAGCCCATTACTCCCACACCTCTCCCTATGCGGACATTTCTTCCGTGAAGGAAAAAACAGGACAGGATACCGAATATACAGAACTTGCGGTGTTTACAAAAAAAGGAAATCCTATGACAAAGAAGCTGGAAGAAAATCTTCAGGAATTAAAGAAAGACGGAACCTTAAAAGAACTTTCCCAGAAATATTTTGAGAAAGATATTACTGTGGCAGCACAGACAAAAGAATAGAGAAAATTTTATCTTTTCAAGAGGAGAATCATGGAAATATGCCCTATGATTCTCCTGTTTTTTTGTATAAAATTACGACGGATTTTTTCAAAAAACAACTTGATTTTTTGCAGGAGGAATGGTAGCATGAAGATATAGTTTAATGACTAAACTAAGTAAGGAGGTTTCAGTGCGTGATGAATATTTTGAAGGTTACAGACCCGGCCTTTCAAGCGTATGGCAAAGTAGTGGAGGGCATGGATGTATCTGAACTTCTCACAGCTTTAAAGGAAGTTCCACAGCCGGATGATGTGATTTATGTGGCATCGGACAGCAAGCTGGAAGCATGCGGCTGCTGTGAAGAGATTGGCAATAGTCTGTTTGGAGGAATGCCCATACAGATTGGATACTGCAGCGGCAGCAATTATCTGCTGAATGCAGTGGAGTATCACAGAGACTCTGAAGTGAATGTGGCTCTTACCGATTTGATTCTGATTCTGGGAAAAGAACAGGACATTGAAGAGGATTTTACATACGACACTTCTAAGATGGAGGCCTTTTTCATACCTGCGGGAACCGTGGTGGAAGTCTATGCCACAACACTGCACTATGCGCCGTGCAATGCCCATGAAAACAAGTTCTGCACTGCCGTTGTGCTGCCAAAAGGAACCAATACAGAAGCACCGAAAACCACGGGAAATACACCTGAGGATAAGTTGCTTTTTGCAAGAAACAAATGGCTCATTGCCCATAAAGAGGCAAACATTGAGGATGCTTTTGAAGGCTTAAAGGGCGAAAATTTATCTATAAAATAAGAGAGAATATGACAAGAATCAGGAGGAAAATACTATGAATTTATCAAATATGCCAGAATTAAAATTAGGAATCGTGGCAGTAAGCCGTGACTGTTTCCCAATGTCTTTATCTGAAAACAGAAGAAAAGCAGTTGTGGAAGCATATAAGAAAAACTTTGGCGGAGAAATCTACGAATGTCCTGTTGTTGTGGAAAGCGAAACCGATATGATGAAGGCTTCTAAGGATTTAAGAGAGGCAGGCTGCAACGCACAGGTAGTTTACCTTGGAAACTTCGGACCGGAAACAGAAGAAACCATGCTGGTAAAAGCATTCCACGGTCCGTCCATGGTAGTTGCAGCAGCAGAAGAAGGCAACCTGGTGCAGGGCAGAGGCGACGCTTACTGCGGTATGTTAAATGCAAGCTACAACTTAAAACTGCGTAACTTAAAAGCATACATTCCGGAATATCCGGTTGGAACTGCTGAAGAAGTAGCAGAAATGATTCATGAATTTGCACCGGTTGCAAGAGCATTAGTTGCGGTAAGAAACTTAAAAATCATCAGCTTTGGTCCTCGTCCGACCAACTTTCTGGCCTGCAATGCGCCTATTAAGAGATTATATGATTTAGGTGTGGAAATCGAAGAAAACTCAGAGTTAGACTTATTTGAAGCATTCAACAAACATGCAGATGACCCGCGTATTCCTGACGTAGTAAAAGAAATGGAAGCAGAGCTTGGTGAAGGCAACATGAAACCGGAAATTCTGCCAAAACTGGCACAGTACGAAATCACTCTTTTAGACTGGGTGGAAGCACACAAAGGCTGCAGAAAATATGTGACACTGACAACCAAATGCTGGCCTGCTTTCCAGACACAGTTTGGCTTTGTTCCATGTTATGTAAATAGCCGTCTGACAGACAGAGGCATTCCGGTTTCCTGCGAAGTAGATATCTGGGGAACTTTAAGCGAATATATCGGTACAGTTATCAGCCAGGATACCGTTACTCTGCTGGATATTAACAATACCGTTCCGGCATATATTTACGATGATGAAATCAAAGGAAAATACAACTATACACAGAAAGATACGTTTATGGGCTTCCACTGCGGAAATACAGCAGCAAGCAAGCTGACAGCATGTTCTATGAAATATCAGATGATTATGGCCAGAACTCTGCCGGAAGAAGTAACACAGGGAACTCTGGAAGGAGATATCATTCCGGGCGACATTACCTTCTATCGTCTCCAGAGCACTGCAGACTGCAAACTTCGCGCTTACATTGCACAGGGTGAGGTTCTGCCTGTAGCAACACAGAGCTTTGGCGGTATCGGTATCTTTGCAATTCCGGAAATGGGACGTTTCTACCGTCATGTACTGGTAGAGAAAAATTATCCGCACCACGGAGCCGTTGCTTTCGGACACTTTGGAAAAGCCCTGTATGAAGTATTCAAATACCTGGGTGTAGAGGTGGAAGAAATCAATTACAATCAGCCGAAGGGAACACTGTATCCGACAGAAAACCCATTTGCATAAAAGGAGAAAAGCATGTTATATATTGGTGTTGATTTAGGAACCTCTGCAGTCAAACTGCTTTTGATGGACGCAGAGGGCAAGATTCAGAAAATTGTTTCCAGAGAATATCCGCTGTCTTTCCCGCACCCCGGCTGGTCCGAACAGAATCCGGAGGACTGGTGGAAGCAGAGTCTTGAGGGAATCAAAGAACTGACAGCAGAGTGCGACAAGAGCCAGGTGGCAGGTATCAGTTTTGGCGGCCAGATGCATGGTCTGGTGATTCTGGATGAAAAGGACGAAGTCATTCGTCCTGCCATCCTCTGGAATGATGGAAGAACCGGAAAAGAAACCGACTATTTGAATCAGGTGATTGGGAAAGAAAAACTGTCCGAGTATACGGCAAACATTGCCTTTGCAGGCTTTACCGCACCGAAAATTCTCTGGGTAAAAGAGCATGAACCTGAAAACTTTCAGAAAATCAAAAAAATCATGCTGCCAAAGGATTATCTGGCGTATAAACTGTCTGGGGTACACTGCAGCGATATGTCCGATGCCTCCGGCATGCTGCTTCTGGATGTGAAGAACCGCTGCTGGTCTAAGGAAATGCTGGATATCTGCGGTATTTCAGAAGAACAGATGCCAGAGCTTTTTGAAAGCTATGAAACCGTAGGCACTCTGAAACCGGAACTGGCAGAGGAACTGGGAATTCCCGCTTCCTGTAAAATCGTGGCAGGGGCCGGAGACAATGCCGCTGCTGCTGTGGGAACAGGAACCGTAGGAGACGGAAGATGCAATATTTCTCTGGGAACCAGCGGAACGATCTTTATTTCCAGCAAGGAGTTTGGCGTAGACCCATACAATGCCCTTCATGCTTTTGCACACGCAGATGGGAACTATCATCTCATGGGCTGTATGTTAAGCGCGGCTTCCTGCAATAAATGGTGGATGGATGAAATTATCGGTACTGCGGACTATGCAGGAGAACAGGCAAAGATTACAAAGTTGGGAGAGAACAAGGTATTTTTCCTGCCGTATCTTATGGGCGAGCGTTCTCCTCACAACAATCCCAATGCCAGGGGAACCTTTATCGGACTTACTATGGACAGTACCAGAGCCGATATGACACAGGCCGTTTTAGAGGGCGTGGCTTTTGCTATCCGGGATTCCTTTGAAGTGGCAAAATCGCTGGGAATTCAGATTGAGAGAACTAAAATCTGCGGCGGCGGGGCAAAGAGTCCGTTGTGGAAAAAGATGATTGCAAACATTCTGAATGTAAAAGTGGATGTCATTGAGTCCGAGGAAGGCCCGGCTCTTGGGGGCGCTATGCTGGCGGCTGTGGCAAACGGAGAGTATACCTCCGTGGAGGAAGCGGCAGAGAAGATTGTAAAAGTCATTGACACCGTGGAACCGGAGCCGGAACTGGCTGCTAAATATGAAGAAAAATATCGGAAATTTGCAAAAATTTATCCGACTGTAAAAGAATTATTTGGAGAAATTATTTAATATACCTGAGACACAAGGGAAAGGACTGCGGAAGTACTGCTTCTGCGGTTCTTTTGTGTTATACTGAACTAAAAAACAGAAAGGAATGATACAAAGTGCGAGATATTTTAGATGTACACACCCATACACTTGCCAGCGGACATGCGTACAACACCATGCGGGAAATGGCAAAGGCAGCTTCTGAGAAGGGACTGGAAATTCTGGGGATTACCGAACACGCAGTGTCCATGCCGGGAACCTGCGGCGCCTTTTATTTTGAAAATCTGAAAATGGTGGAGAGAAGTATGTACGGTGTGGAACTGCTGTTGGGGGCAGAGGTAAACATTATGGATTATGAGGGCCGCGTGGACATGGAAGACAGCACCATGAAGAAAATGGACATGGTGATAGCCAGCCTTCACATTCCCTGTATCAAACCGGGAACCAGAGAAGAAAACACACAGACCTGCCTGGAAGTCATGAAAAATCCCTATGTCAATATCATAGGACATCCCGATGACGGCAGATATCCCATAGATTATCTGGCCCTGGTGCAGGCAGCGAAGGAGTATGGCGTCCTTTTAGAAGTCAATAACAATTCTCTGGACCCCAGATGTACCCGGCAGGGCGGTGAGGAAAACATCAGAACTATGCTGAAATACTGCCGGGAATATGAAGTGCCCGTGGTAGCAAACAGTGACGCCCATACAGATACTCTGGTAGGTTTTCATAAATATGCATTTGAAATTTTCCGGGATATGAAGTTTCCGGAAGAACTGATTGTAAACAGAAGCGGGGCAGAATTAAAGAAGTATGTTAACAAATACAGGAATTTATAAAATTTTTAGAAAAATTCCTAAAAATATGCCTTTGGATTCTTTACTTTAAAAATTTACTGTGCTAATATATATGTGAGTGATGAAAGGTATAACTGGTAAAGTGCTAATGCACAAAAGGAAGCATGGCACAGCCCTTGGCAGAGGCCTTTCAGGGGTGCATACTACAAATGTAAGGAGAACATGGATTATGAGTAAGAAAATTCATACAGAGGCAGTTGATTCTTTGTTTGACGCTGTTCTGAGTTTAAAGAACAAAGAAGAATGTTATTTATTTTTTGAAGATGTGTGTACAGTAAATGAAATTTTATCTTTATCCCAGCGTTTCGAAGTGGCAAAAATGTTGAAGGAAAAGAGAACTTATCTGGAAATTTCTGAGAAAACAGGTGCATCCACAGCTACCATCAGCCGTGTCAACAGAAGCCTGAACTATGGAAATGACGGATATGATATGGTATTTGAGCGAATTGAAGACGGAAAATAAAATATTCGTGGTACAGTACAAAAAACGGTAGCAGAAATTTCTGTTACCGTTTTTTTGACTTTTCATCAGAAGCAGGCGTCATCTGGTCAATGAGATTTTCGATGACCTGCTTTTTTACATAAACATCAAAACTTAACATGCAGATAAATGCAAATTTCTGTAAAAATTCCTGTTCTGTGGTATCTGCATCCGGAAAGGAAGTTCCGGCCTTCCGGAATTTTCTGGTAATATCTTTTACCAGAGGTTCAATCTGTTCCAGCTCCAGATTCATGATTTCTTCATAGACTTCTGTAAGCTTCAGACTTCCCTCGCCGGGGAAAAACTGTTCTGCCACAGGACCAAGAAGCACCTGAATATCACTGATGGACATAATATTTTTAAAATAATAAATAAATGTCAGCATCAGAATGTGTTCTTTGGAATATTTTTTCTTCACAGGCGGCGGCAGGAGATGGTTCTTGGCATAATTGTTAATCATGGTCTTGGTCAGAACCTTGTCCTCGGGATGACGTTTGGAGGAAGAGAGATGTTCTTCCATGAAAGTAGTCACCTGATCCATATATAAATGAATGCCGGGAATCTCTTCCAGCTTGATGTAATCAATGCGGGAGATACTGGCGAGAATACTGTTTAAAATGTCTTTTGTGTCTATTGTCATATGTTATCACCTCTGCTCCTCATTATATAGTTTTTAAAACTATTTGTAAAGAGGGAAATCCGGTGCTCAACAATTTCTATACCATGATTTCAAGTGGTTATTATTCTGTATTTGCGCTTTGTTAATCTTTTAAAATAGCAAAATAAGTAAAAAAATCAAGCGTTTAAAGCAATTTTAGTCTACTTTTTTCGAAAAGAAGTCATTATAATAAAAGCGCAAATTGTGTAAGAAGACATGAGGAGGAACATCATGAAACTATGTTTACAGGCAGGAGAGGTGAAACAGATTGGAGATTATTTTTCTGTTTCTACGAACAGTGTAGAAATCCGTATTCTGTTTTTGACAGATTCTATTTTAAGAATCCGCGCAGGCTTTGATGGGGAGTTTGCAGAGGAATCTTACAGTCTTGTAATGACAGCCTGGGAAGACCGGATGGATGTGTTCATGAAGAAATACCGGACACGGGTACAGCCGGCAAAAGCAGAATTAACAGATGGTGAAGAAAAAGCAATCCTGCAGGGAAAACTGCTGCGTGTAGAGGTGGAGAAAAATCCATTCCGTATCTGCGTATACGATAGGGATAACACGTTGCTGCATGCCGATATTGTAGACCTTGCTTATATGGAAGACAGCAATCACCGGAGAATTCATACCAGCGAAATTTCTGAGGATGACTGTTTTTACGGATTCGGAGAAAAGAGCGGAGTGTTCAACAAGGCTCAGAAGTTCATGGGAATGAGCCCCAAGGATGCAATGGGATATGACCCAAAGGAAACAGATTCTCTTTATAAACACATTCCGTTTTACATTAAACTGAATCGGAAACATCAGAAGGCCGTGGGTTATTTTTACCACAATACGTATGAATGTGATTTTGATATGGGAAAAGAAAAGAGCAATTACTGGAAGCGCCACAGCCGTTACCGTACAGACGGAGGGGATATTGATTTGTTTCTGATTGCAGGTCCGGCTGTCCGGGACGTGGTAGAGCGTTATACAGACCTGACCGGGAAATCTGCTATGCTTCCTGTCTATGCTCTGGGATATCTGGGATCTTCTATGTATTATCCCGAACTGGAAGCAGACTGCGATGACGCTATTTTGGAATTTATTGATACAACCAGAGAAGAGGGAATTCCTGCAGACGGATTTCAGTTATCTTCCGGATACTGTGCCATTGAAACACAGGAGGGGATCAAACGCTGCGTATTTACCTGGAATAAGAAACGGTTTAAAGAGCCAAAAGAGTTTTTCAGCCAGATGAAGGAGCGAGGAATCTGTGTTTCTCCCAATGTGAAGCCGGGAATTCTTCTGGTACATCCAATGCTGGAAGAGATGAAAGAAAAGGGCATGTTTGTCAAAGACAGTGAAACGGATGAGCCGGGAATCGGAACCTGGTGGGGCGGAAAGGGAATGTTTGTGGATTTCACTAAGGCTTCTACCAGAGAAGAGTGGAAAGAGCTTCTGAAAGAAAATGTTCTGGACTATGGTACCAATTCTGTATGGAATGATAACTGTGAGTACGACAGTATGGTAGACAAGGATTGCCGCTGTTCCTTTGAAGGAAAAGGCGGAACGATTGGACAGCTTAAAGCAGTGATGTCCAATATTATGTGTCATGTGACAGATGAGGCCATTCAGGAAACGTTTGGAAACCAGAGACCTTACATTGTCTGCCGTTCCGGACACAGTGGGATTCAGAAATATGCACAGACCTGGGCCGGAGACAATCTGACTTGCTGGGATTCGTTAAAATACAATATTGCCACCATTCTGGGCATGAGTCTGTCCGGTGTGGCAAACCAGGGATGTGATATCGGAGGATTTTACGGACCAGCGCCAGAGGCGGAACTGCTGGTAAGGTGGATTCAGAATGGAATTTTCCAGCCAAGATTTTCCATTCATTCTACAAATATTGACAATACGGTGACAGAACCGTGGATGTACAGTGGCTGCAAAGAGGAAATCCGCCAAGCCATTGAATTTCGGTATCAGATGATTCCGTATCTGTATTCTCTCATGGAACGTGCCCATGAAACTGGACTTCCTATTATGGAGCCCATGTGCAGTGCTTTCCAGCATGACAGCAAGTGTTACGATGAGGGTGTGGACTTTATGTTCGGAGACTCTCTGTTGGTAGCAAATGTGGTGGAAAAAGGTGCAAAGACCAGAAAAGTATATCTTCCGGAAGGTGAAATCTTCTATGATTTCTATAACAGAACCCAATATCAGGGCGGACAGACAGTAGAACTTCCGGTAGAACTGGGAAGCATTCCGCTGTTTATCAGAAGCGGAGCTATTATTCCTATGGCAGCGCATCAATTGAACAACCTTATGCAGCAGAAAGTAACTGCAATCCGGATGATATGTGAAGCAGGCCGGGACGGAGCCTTTACTCTGTATGAAGATGACGGCGCTACAATGGAATATACAAAAGGGGCATACCTGAAAACCCGGATTACTATGCAGGCCGGCGAGCAGACAGCGCTGTCGTTTGTTCATGAAGGTTCCTACGAAACTGCGGTGGAAGATATGTACATTGATATGATTCACCGGGAAAAAGCGCCTTACTGGGTGCAGGTGGACGGACAGGAAGTACCGCATTTCCTGCATAGGAGAAAATTTGAAGAGGCAGAGTTTGGATGGTACTACAGCCAGAGTCTGAAATCAGTTCAGATTAAATATAAAAATCCAAAGAAGGATTACAAAGTAGTCGTGTCTTTTGAACAATTCGATATGATTGGAATGTAAAAAAGAAAATGGAGGTTTGCTATGAGCACAACGAAAAAGAATGTAAAACCGTTTGGAATACGGGATAAAGTGGGCTATATGTTTGGTGATTTCGGAAATGACCTTACTTTCGTATTGTCCTCTATGATGTTGTTAAAGTTTTATACGGATATTATGGGTGTTTCTGCCGCTATCGTCGGAATGATGATGATGGGAGCCAGATTTGTGGATGCGGTGACGGATATCACCATGGGACAGATTGTAGACAGAAGCAGACCTACAGCAAAAGGAAAATTTGCGCCATGGCTTAAGCGCATGTGCGGTCCAGTGGCAGTGGCATCAGTGCTTTTGTATGCTACCTGGTTCCAGGACATGCCTATGGCTTTTAAGGTGTTCTGGATGTTCTTTTCTTATCTGCTGTGGGGAAGTGTCTGCTATACAGGAATTAACATTCCTTATGGTTCTATGGCTTCCGCAATTTCCGAAAAACCGGAAGACAGAACGTCTCTCTCTAATTGGAGAACCATTGGTGCAACACTTGGAAACATTGCCATTGGTGTAATTCTGCCATTGTTTGTATACTATACAGACAGTGAAGGAAAGCAGTGGCTTTCCGGAACAAGAATGAGCATTGCAGCCGTAATTTGTTCGGTTCTGGCCGTAATCTGTTATCTGCTGTGCTACAATCTGGTTACAGAACGTGTGAAAATTGAACAGAAAACAGAGAAATTTTCTGTGATGTTCCTGGTAAACAGCCTGATTCAAAATAAAGCATTAATCGGAATTGCCGTTACTTCTTTATTCCTGATTCTGGCACAGATTTCTCTTGGAAACATGGGAGCTTATCTGTATCCAAACTATTTTAGAAATATTGCAATTCTTTCCGTGATTTCTCTGATTGGACATATGATTACACTGGCTATGTCTCCATTCATTGAAACTTTTGCAAAAAAAATCGGAAAGAAAGAAATTGCCATTGTAGCTTCTGTTTTGGGAGCGGTTCCCATGCTGGTAGCCTTTGTTTTGCACACAAAAAATGTCATTGTGTGGATGGTGTGCTACTGTATTACCTGGGTAGGTGTATCTATGTTCATTCTGATTTGCTGGGCAATGATTACCGATGTTATCGATGATACAGAAGTGAAAACAGGAAGCCGTTCTGACGGAACTGTATATTCTATTTACTCTTTCTGCAGAAAACTGGGCCAGGCTTTGTCTTCCGGTTTGACAGGGGTACTGCTGTCTATGGTTGGATACTCTACGGCTACCGCTTTTGACACACCGGTTGTCAATGGAATCTATAACATTACCTGCCTGGTTCCAGGTATTGCTTTTGTACTGATGTTCTTATCTCTGGTATTTTTATATCCATTGAATAAGAAAAAGGTAGAGGAAAATGCAAAGAAACTTTTGGAAAAAAGATAAGGTGGAATGGCCATGTTTTTGAACTGTCAATATTATAGTACCGCATTGCAGCACAATACGCAGATTCAAGTGATTATCCCCACACCTGAGGGACAGGAACAGATTACCGGAGAAGAAACAAAGAAGCGGTATGATTATAAAAAAGGACTTCCGGTAGTCTATCTGCTGCATGGAGCCTATGGTGACTGCAGCAGCTGGGTACGCTTCAGCAATATTGAACGATATGCTCAGTCTCATCAGATAGTTGCGGTGATGGCTTCTGTGGAAAACAGTTTTTACCAGAATATGTATCATGGAAATCCTTATTTTACCTATATTACAGAGGAGCTTCCTGCATTTGTCACAGCTCTGTTTCCGGTTTCTGAAAAGCGGGAGGATACTTTTGTTGCCGGATTTTCCATGGGCGGCTATGGCGCTTGGTATGTGGGGCTGTCCTGCCCGGAGCGCTACAGTAAGATTGCCGGGATGTCTGCTGCCATGGATATTGCAGAACTGGGAAAACAGTGCCGGGATGGAAAGGTAGAGGGCCCCTTTGCCTGGGAAAATATTTTTGACAATCCGGAGCAGCTTGCGGGTACAGAGAAAGATATTTTTGAACTGTATCGGCGCTGCCAGGAAAACGGAGTGATTCCGGAGTTGTATCAGGCATGCGGAACAAAAGATTTTCTGTATGAAATGAACCTGGACGCAAAACGGCGTTTGGAAAAGATGGGGGCAAAGCTTACCTGGTCAGAAACCGAAGGGGCTATGCACAACTGGGATTACTGGGATAAAGAGATTCAGAAAATACTGGATTGGATGATGAACAAAACTTGTATTTAGTAGAAAAAAGCGCCTGCCGGATATGGTGAGGCGCTTTTTTCTGCCGTTGCATTTATTTCGCGTAATTGTCAAAATACCCCTGAATGTAAATAATCGGAGTTCCCTTATCTCCGGAGCCGGAGGTCAGGTCTGCAAGAGAACCCAAAAGGTCGGTCAGACGTCTCGGAGTGGTTCCCTGTGTCACCATGGTACCCTTTAAGCTGGCAGCTTTCTCATCTTTTTCTGTAATATAATTCTTAATGGCATCTTTTAATTCTACGCCGGATAATTGAGCAAAATCGTTGTCAGCCAGATATTTCAGTTTCACTTCGTTTGGTGTTCCTTCCAGTCCATTGGTGTAAGCCGGAGAAACTACCGGGTCAGCAAGTTCCCAGATTTTTCCAACCGGGTCTTTAAACGCGCCGTCACCGTAAACCATCACTTCCACGTTTTTGCCTGTTTTTTCCAGCATGGATTTGTGAATAGCAGAGACTACTTCTTCACATTTAATCGGGAAGAGTTTTACCGTATCTTCTGTGGCTTTGTTGGAACCCAGAAGACCGTAGGCGTCATTGTAGCCGCTGCCGTTTATGCTCTTTGTCATAATGTCGTCTAAAGAATAAACTTTCTCTGCACCGTTGGCTTTTAAGATTCGTTTTGTTCTCTGGCGTGTGTGGATATCGCAGGCCAGTACGCTTTTAGTATAAGAGAGGATAGCCTTTGGATTATTTGCAAAAATGATTTCCACTTCTGCACCGGCTTCCTGAATCAGCTGTTTGTAATATTCTACATAGTCCACGCCTGTGAAAACGTGTTTTTCGTATCCGAATAATGCTCTGTAAGTTTCCTCTGTGAGCACATCAGACCAGGGATTAATATTTTTCTCATCCAAAAGGTCCAGGTCTACCAGATGATTACCCACTTCGTCAGAAGGATAGCTGAGCATGAGTACGATTTTTTTGCAGCCCATGGCGATTCCTTTTAAACAGATAGAGAAGCGGTTGCGGCTTAAAATGGGGAAAATCACGCCTACGGTATCATCGCCGAATTTTTCTTTTACGTCTGCAGCAATGTCCTTTACACCAGCATAGTTTCCCTGTGCTCTGGCTACAACAGCCTCTGTTACAGCAATGACATCTTTGTCGCAAATTTCAAAGTTTTCGCTTTCGGAAGCTTTCAGCACGCAGTCTACTACGATTTCGGAAAGATTGTCACCTTTGCGGATAATCGGGGCTCTGACACCTCTTGAAATGGTTCCAACCATGCGTTCTTTCTTTTCCATATTTATATACCTCCATTGGTTTTTCACAAAATTATGGGCAGAAAAATCCTGCCTATTTCATAATACGTTGAAATTCGTCTGTATGCAAGGGAAACCTGTGTTTTTGCAAAAAAATCCCGATTTCTGCCGAAAAAAAGTTTTTGCCCTGGGGAGAATCCCCCCAGGGGGCTTGTTTGCAGAGGTGAAATTTGATAAAATGACTCCAAAAAACAGCCTATTTGGATATAAAGGACAGATTAAAATGGAAAAAAACAAAGTATTTTGCCTGGGAAATTTTCAGGCAGAACCGGGAGAGAAAAAAAGCGGTTATCTTTTCGTGGGAAACGGAGAATTTGAACTGCCTGTGACTATTTTGAACGGAGAAAAACAGGGGAAAACCGTGTTGATTACAGCCGGTGTTCATGCAGCGGAATATGTGGGAATTCAGTCAGCTATGGAGCTGGCAGAGCATTTACATCCGGAAAAGATTGCCGGTACGGTTGTCATTGTAAAGGTGGTAAACCGCCAGGCGTTTGAAATGCGCAGCGGCAGCGAAGGGTTTGAAGATGGGGTGAATTTAAACAGGGTATTTCCCGGAAAAGAAACGGGCAGCCAAATGGAACGGCTGGCCTATGCCATTGAAAAGGAACTGTTTCCGGGAGTGGATTTTTATATTGATTTGCACAGCGGTGACAGCTATGAGCAGCTGACACCTTATATATATTACGCAGGTGTAGCAGAGCCCCGGGTGGTAGAGGCAGCCAGAGAGATGGCGCAGCAGGCAGATGTGCCCTATATGGTGCGTTCCTGTGTGGCAGGCGGCGGCTGCTATAATTATGCGGCGCAGCTTGGGATTCCGTCGGTTTTGATTGAACGGGGACAGATGGGAGCATGGACAGAGGAAGAAGCGCATTCTACCAGACGGGATGTGAGAAATATCTTGTGTCATCTGGGCGTGTATCTGGGACAAAAGGATTACAGAAATTATTATCCCCTGGAGGTGACAGACGTCAGCTATCAGGCGGCAAACCAAAATGGTATCTGGTATCCTTATAAAAGTCCGGGGGATATGATACGGCAGGGAGAAGTCCTGGGCGTGGTCAAGGATTATGAGGGAACTGTGCTGGAAGTGTGCAGGGCGGAATATGACGGTGTGGTCTTGTATCAGACAGGCAGTCTGCAGGTAAAAGAGAGCGGCCCTATGATTGCCTATGGAAAGATTTCCAGAGAGGCGGATAACCGGAAGAAAAAAATTGCAGGATACTGGACAAAGCGCAGTACCAGTTTTCAGGAACAGAGACGTGCGGAACTGCACAGCAGTCTGGCGGACCGGTGGTTAAAGGAAATCGGGAAATACCTGCCCAAGAAAAAACTGAAAATTCTGGATGTGGGCTGCGGCTCAGGCTTCTTTACCATTTTACTGGCACAGCAGGGGCATGAAGTGCTTGGGGTGGATTTGACTCCGGATATGATAGAGAGGTCAAAAGAACTGGCAGAGGAAGAGGGAGCAGACTGTATCTTCCAGGTTATGGATGCGGAAAATCTCACCTTTGCGGATGAAACTTTTGATGTGGTTATTTCCAGAAATCTGACCTGGACGCTGCCGGATGCCAACAGAGCCTACCGGGAATGGCTGCGGGTGCTGAAAAAGGGAGGTTGTCTGCTGAATTTTGACGCCAACTACGGGGCAAGCGATTGTGCAGATACGTCTCATTTGCCCCAAAATCACGCACACAATAAGCTGGGAGAGGAGCTTTTGCAGGAATGTGAAGAAATTAAGAGACAGCTTCCTATCAGTTCTTATCAGCGGCCTGCCTGGGATGTGGGAGTCCTTGGAAATCTGGGAACTGTAGAACTGTTTTTAGATTTTAGTGTCAGCAAAAGAATTTATATGGAAAAGGATGAATTTTATAATCCGGACCCGCTTTTTGTCATTAGTGCCAGAAAAGGAGAATGAAATGAAAAAATATATCCTTAAGCGCCTGCTGCAGTTGATTCCCATTCTGCTGGTGATTACCTTTCTCTCTTTTGGCATGATGCGTCTGGCAGGAAGCGACGCAGTATTGCAGAAAATGGAAAATACGGGAATGATAGTTTCTCAGGAGGTCATGGACAAAGCGCGGGCGGAACTGGGGCTGGATAAGCCCTTTCTGACACAGTATTTTGTATGGCTGGGAAATCTGCTTCACGGAGACATGGGAACCAGTTATATATCCGGGAAAGCAGTTTTTCCTGCCTTTATCTCTAAACTTCCGGCAACTTTGCTGCTTACAGTGGTTTCCATTGCCCTTACCATTATCATTTCCATTCCTTTGGGGGTTCTGGCTGCTGTGAAACAGAACCGGTTTACAGACTATCTTATCCGGGCTGCCAGTTTTTTGGGAAACAGTATGCCTAATTTTTTTGTAGCGCTGCTCCTGATGTATTTTTTTGCTATTCGTGTAAAGATATTTCCGGTTATTGCTTCGGAAGTCAGTATGGAAAGCGTGGCGCTTCCCAGCCTCACCCTTGCCATTGCCATGTCTGCAAAGTATCTCCGGCAGGTACGGGCCACAGTTTTGGATGAGCTGAGTAAGGATTATGTGGTTGGTGCAAAGGCCAGGGGGGTCCGTTTTTCTGTGACACTCTACAAAAGTGTGCTAAAAGCCTGTCTGGTGACCATTATTACGCTGCTTACCCTCTCTATTGGAAGTTTGTTAGGCGGCACGGCCATTGTAGAATCTATCTTTTTGTGGGATGGAGTAGGAAAACTGGCAGTAGACGCCATTAATATGAGAGATTACCCCATGATTCAGGCCTATGTTATGTGGATGGCAATTATTTATGTCTGTGTGAATCTCATAACGGATCTTTCTTACCGTGTTCTGGACCCAAGAATTCGTTTAGGGGGTGAAAAGGCATGAGTCAAGAGAAAAAAATGCCGTCTTTGCGGAAGCAGAAAATCAGAAAGAATCATACAAAAACCAGGCTGGTTGTTTTTTTGATTCTTGCCGCAGGATTGCTGCTGACTGCTGTTTTTGCACAGCAGATTTGCCCTTATGACCCCAATGCCCAGGATACCAGCATTTCGCTTCAGCCTCCCAGCGCGGCACATCCGGCAGGAACAGACCGCTTCGGACGGGATATGTTTTCACGTATTTTGGTAGGTCTTCAGACCAGTGTGCTGGCTACCCTTTCTCTGGTGGTTATAATTACCCTGGTGGGAACCGTACTGGGGGTTTTGTGCGGGTATTATGAGGGGGTTCTGGACTCTGTGGTAATGCGGATTTCAGATGTATGTCTGGCGTTTCCGGGGCTGGTCTTTGCCTTAGCAATCGCAGCCCTGTTAAATGGGGGATTGCATAATGCGGTACTGGCCTTGGCGGTGATCAGCTGGCCTAAATATGCCAGAATTGCCAGAAGTCAGACTTTGGCACAGAAAAGTACAAATTATATTGCTGCTGCAAAACTGGCAGGAAGCAGTTCCCGGCAGATTATAGTAAAACATATTCTTCCCAACTGTGCAGGACCGATTTTGGTTACCGCTATGCTGGATATTGGAACTATGCTGATGGAGCTGGCAGGACTGTCTTTTCTGGGACTTGGAGCACAGCCGCCTACCGCGGAACTGGGAAATATGATGAGCGGCGGAAGAAGCATGCTGCAGACGTATCCGTGGGTCATTCTGGGGCCGGGAATTGCGATTTTTATCGTGGTCGTTATTTTTAATCTTTTAGGCGATACAGTGAGGGATTATTTAGATCCCCGCAACAGCCGCAGAAAATAAAAAAACGTCTTGTGAAAGGAAGGAAAACACATGGGAAAAATGAAAAAAATATCGGCACTATTGATGGCCGTCTGTCTGGGAGCAGGACTTCTGCCAGGCTGTGCCTCCGGGGGAGAGAAAAAAGCAGATGACGAAAAAGCAAAAGATACGGGAAAAAAGACTTTTGTATTCGGAGATACTACGTTTAACCCTGAAAACGAAGAACCTGATGTAAATCCTCATAATACCTATTCCGGCTGGGCCTGTATCCGGTATGGTATCGGTGAAACTCTTTTTAAGTATTCCGATACCATGGAAATCCAGCCCTGGCTGGCAAAGAGTTATGAAAATATAGATGAACTGACCTGGAAAATCACTCTGCAGGACAATGTGAAGTTTACCAGCGGCAGAGCCATGGACGGTGAAGCAGTAAAAGAATGTCTGGAAGATTTGGTAAAAGTACATGAGCGTGCAAAAGGGGACTTAATGATTGATACCATTACAGCAGAGGGGCAAACAGTTACCATAAAAACAACAGAACCCAAACCTACCTTATTAAATTACCTCAGCGACCCCTATGGCTGTATTGTAGACGTATCCGCAGGAGTGACAGAAGACGGTATTGTGGCAGGCACAGGCCCATACAAAGCAGAATCTCTGGTGTCAGGGGAAGAACTGAAACTGGTAAAAAATGAAGACTACTGGGACGGCGAGCCGGGATATGATGAAATTACCGTACGCACTATTTCAGACGGGGACACCCTGACCATGGCGCTGCAGTCCGGTGAGATTGACGCTGCTTACGGTATGCCGTATGCCAGCTATCCTCTGTTTGAAAACGAGGAGTATACGTTCTCAAGCTGTGCGACCAGCCGTGCTTTTTTTGTTCATATGAACTTTGAAAGTCCGGTGATTCAGGATTCGGCTGTGCGGAAAGCCATTGCCATGGGGATTGACAAAGAGGGATTTGTAGATACTTTGCTGGATGGAAATGGCTACCCTGCTGTGGGAGCGTATCCGGATAACTTTACGTTTGGAGGAGATGCAGTTACAGCAGAAACATATGATACAGAGGGGGCAAAAAAAGTCCTGGAAGAGGCTGGCTGGATAGACTCTGACGGAGACGGCATTCGTGAAAAGGACGGACAGGAGTTAGAAATCCGCTGGCTGACGTACCCAAGCCGTCAGGAGCTTCCTCTGCTCGCAGAATCTGCACAGGCTACTTTGAAAGAAATCGGTATGGATGTGAAGATTAACAGTACTGCAGACCATAACAGCATACGGACGAATGCTTCTGCCTGGGATGTGTATGCCAGCGCCATGGTAACGGCGCCTACCGGAGATCCGGAATATTTCTTTACCACACACTGTCTGGACAGTTCGGCGGTAAACAACGGACATTACCACAGTGATAAACTGGAGCAGTTAGAAAAGGAAATGGCAAAAACTTTTGATACAGAACGCAGAAGTGAGTTGGCAGTGGAAATGCAGCAGACGATTTTGGATGATAATGCCTTTGTATTCTGCTCGCATCTGAAGATGAGCATGATTAGCAAGGCCAGTGTTACCGGACTGACTGCGCACCCCTGTGATTTTTATGAAATTACGGTAGATTTGGCACCTGCATCATGAGACGATTTCTATTGGAAGGAGAAGGGCGTATGAAAGAAATATTGACCTATCAGTCTGTAGAAATCTGTTTCAACGGCACGGCTGTGATACGAGATACCAGTTTTACCCTTCATGAGGGAGAAATTCTGGGTATTGTAGGTGAATCCGGCAGTGGGAAGAGTACTCTTTTAAAAGCGGCAATGGGACTTCTGGGAAACGACGGAATGGTAACCAGGGGTGATATCTGGTTTCAGGAAAAGGATATTCCGGATTTGCCTGAAAAAGAACTGCGGCAGATTCGAGGTGAAAAAATCGGCATGATTTTTCAGGATGCAGGCGCCTCTCTGTGTCCTATCCGGACCATTGGAGAGCAGATTTATGAGAGTATTTCCGCACATAAAAAAATCACCAGGGCAGAGGCCAAAGGGAAGGCATTGGATTTATTTGAAAAGCTCTATTTTAAAGACGGCGAGAGGATTTGGAACAGCTATCCTTTTGAACTGTCGGGAGGAATGAACCAGAGAGTTGGTATTGTTCTTGCTATGCTTATGCAGCCGCCGGTACTTTTGGCAGATGAGCCAACCAGCGCCCTGGATGTGGCTGTTCAGCGGCAGGTGGTACAGGAAATACTGCGGCTGAGAGAACTTTTTGGCACAGCCGTGATACTGGTAACCCATGATATCGGGGTGGTGTCTGCGCTGGCAGATACCATACTGGTTTTAAAAGATGGACAGGTGGCAGAATATGGATCTGCCCGGCAGATTCTGCAGTATCCGGAAAAGGAATACACACAGAGACTGCTGGCAGCAGTACCAAAATTGCGGAGGGCATAGATGAAACCGGTTTTAGAAACAAAAGAATTGACTAAAATATTTGCCGCAGAGGGAAAGTCTGATTTTACAGCTGTTGACCATGTAAATTTTCAGCTGTATCCGGGAGAAATCCTGGGGATTGTAGGGGAGTCGGGAAGCGGCAAAAGCACGCTGGTAAGGGCTGTGTCCCGCCTGACAGATGTGACGGAGGGCAGTATCTTTCTGGACGGACAGGATATTACGAGAATAAAAGGAAAGGCTCTGCGCCAGTGTTATAAGAAACTCCAGATGGTATTTCAGACTCCCGTTACTTCTTTTGACCCAAGAAGAACCTTAGGGGACGGAATCGGAGAAAGTCTGCGAAACAGTGGAACTTCTAAAGCAGAGGCTAAAAAAGAGGTTTTACGCCTGCTTTCCCAGTGCGGACTTTCAGAGGAATTTTATGGACGATATCCCCACGAAGTCAGCGGCGGTCAATGTCAGAGAGCAGCCATTGCCAGAGCTCTGGCCGTACAGCCCAAGATCGTGATTTGTGATGAGGCAACCAGTTCGCTGGACGTGACTGTACAGCAGCAAATCCTGGAACTTTTGAAAAAATTAAAGGAAGAGAGGAATCTTTCTTACCTGTTTATATGCCATAATCTGGCTTTGGTGCAGATGTTTTGTGACCGTGTGCTGGTCATGAAGGACGGAAAAATCGTGGAAGAGGGCACTCCGGATGAAGTGATTATGCAGCCAAAAGAAGCGTATACGAAGCTGTTAGTGGAATCGGTGCTGTAAAGCAGAAAAATATTCAAATTCAGAAAGGGCTGTGCTATAATAAATTCATGCTTTTATATAGGGAGTATGCTTACTTGCTAAAGGGAGAAAACATCATATGTATCGCATTTTTATAGTAGAAGATGATAGCGGTATCGCCGGTGCCATACAAAAACAGACGGAAAGCTGGGGAATGGAGGCAAGGTGCACCGAGGATTTTCATGACATCATGGCGGAATTTGCCGCCTGGAGGCCTCAGTTGGTGCTGATGGATATTTCACTGCCTTTTTTCAATGGCTATTACTGGTGTCAGAAAATCAGGGAGGTGTCTAAAGTGCCGGTGATTTTTATTTCCTCGGCTTCCGATAACCTGAATATTGTTATGGCGCTGCAGGCCGGAGCGGATGATTTTATTGCAAAGCCCTTTGATTTTTCCGTACTCATGGCAAAGATACAGGCGGTTCTGAGAAGAACTTATGATTACGGAACCCAGGTATCTGTTCTGGAGCACAGAGGGGCGCTTTTATCCAAGGAAGACGCCCTTTTGCATTACGAAGGAAGAAAAATTGATTTGACGAAAAATGAATACCGGATTCTTCTCACGCTTATGGAGCAGAAGGGGAAAATCGTCAGCAGGGAAAGGCTGATGGAAAAATTGTGGGAAAATGACAGTTTTGTAGATGAAAATACCCTGAGCGTCAATGTGAACCGCCTGCGTAAAAAACTGGAAAAAGAGGGACTGACGGGATTTATTACAACAAAAGTAGGCATGGGATATTTGATAGAATCGGCGGTGACCACATCATGAGAGAGTTGGGAAGCTATTTGAAACATCATGGGAGAGTGCTGTTCTTTTACGGTATTTGTTCCGGCATTTTTATTCTGTTCTTCTTTCTGTATCAGATACCTGTGGAGGCGGCGCTTTACAGTGCAGCAGTCTGCGGCGCGCTGGGGGTGCTGCTTGTATTTCCCCACTTTCTCGCATTTCGGAAAAAACGCAGAGAATTGCAGAGTCTTTACAGGCAGCAGGAGTTTTCCGTAAACAATCTGCCAGAGTCTGAGGGAATTCTGGAGAGGGACTATCAGGAACTGATGGAAGAATGGAACAGACGATACAGAAGCATGGAAGAAGAGCATAGCAGAAAATACAGGGATATGATGGAATATTATACCCTCTGGGTACACCAGATAAAGACGCCCATTGCTTCTATGTACCTGAATCTGGAAAATGAGGATACTGCCCTTTCCAGAGCCATAAAAGGAGATTTAATGAGGATTGAGCAGTATGTAGACATGGTATTGTGTTATCTCAGACTGGAAAGCGAGGATACGGATTATATGTTTCAGGAATATGGGATGGACGGAATTGTCAGACAGGCGCTGCACAGATTTTCGTCTTCTTTCATCAATGGGAAAATCCGTCTGGAATATCAGCCTGTAAAGAGCAGGGTACTGACAGATGAAAAGTGGCTGTTGTTTGTTATTGAGCAGGTTTTGTCCAATGCGCTGAAGTATACAAAATCCGGGGGTCGGATATGGATTGAGGAGGCAGAGCCGGGGATTCTCTGTATCGGGGATACGGGAATTGGTATTGCACCAGAGGATTTGCCCAGGATTTTTGAAAAGGGATATACCGGATACAACGGCAGATGTCAGAAAAAAGCCAGTGGAATCGGGCTGTATCTTTGCAGCCGTATTTGTAACCGCCTGGGGCACAGAATTTGGGTATCCTCCGCAGTAGGAGCGGGAACCCGGGTGTATCTGGATGTGAGAAAGGCCCATTTGGAAATCGAATGACAGAGCGTCTTACAAAAATGTAAGAAGAACACAGGGAAATGTAAGCCAAAGCTATGGCAGGACATTTCCCTGTTTTGCTACAATAAGACGGTAAAAGAGAGGACAAAAGCAAGGAGGACAAAATAAATATGGTAATTTTGGAAGTGAAAAATCTGAAAAAAACCTATACCACCAGATTCGGAGGCAATCAGGTACAGGCATTGAAAAATGTGAATTTCACCATAGAAGAGGGAGAATATACAGCCATTATGGGAGAGTCCGGATCCGGAAAAACCACGCTTTTAAATATTCTGGCAGCGCTGGACAGACCCACAGGCGGAACTGTGCTTCTGGACGGAAGGGATATTTCCAGAATAAAAGAAGCAGATTTGTCTGTGTTCCGAAGAAATCATCTGGGCTTTGTATTTCAGGAATTTAATCTTCTGGACACCTTTTCAATCCGGGATAATATTTATCTGCCGCTGGTGCTGGGAGGAAAGCATTACAGACAAATGGAGGTGCTTTTAGAACCTTTGGCCGCAAAGCTGGGAATTAAAGAAATATTAGACAAATACCCTTACGAGATTTCGGGGGGACAGAAGCAGAGAGCCGCTGTAGCCAGAGCGCTGATTACCAGTCCGAGGCTGATTCTGGCAGATGAACCAACCGGGGCTCTGGATTCCAAGGCAACAGACGAACTTTTACGGCTTTTTGGAACGGTAAACCAGGAGGGGCAGACGATTTTAATGGTAACCCATTCGGTTAAAGCTGCAAGTCATGCCCAGAGGGTGCTGTTTATTAAGGATGGAGAGGTGTTCCATCAGCTTTACCGAGGAAACGATACCAATCAGCAGATGTACGAGAAGATTTCCAGCACCCTGACCATGCTGGCATCAGGAGGTGAGGCGCAGTGAAAAGAGGATTTTATTTCAGAATTGCCTGGACAGGGATAAAGAACAATAAAAAGATTTATCTTCCCTATATTCTGGCTTCTGTGGGCATGATTCTCATGTTTTACATCATTGTATTTTTATCCAGCAGTCCCACAGTCAGGGAAATGCAGGGCGGAAATACCATGCAGGGGGTACTTGGCTTTGGGGTTTTCATTATGGCAGGGTTTGCGCTGATTTTTCTGTTTTATACCAATTCCTTTCTTATGCGAAGGAGAAAGCGGGAGTTTGGTATGTATCATGTGCTGGGGATGGGGAAGAAAAACCTGGCAAAGGTTATGGTTTGGGAAGGTGTACAGGTGACGGTGATTTCCCTGCTGGGCGGTCTTTTAGGGGGGATTTTGTTTTCAAAGGCAGCAGAACTTGTCATGATTTCCATGCTGGAGGGGAAAGCAGGTTATGCGTTCACGATAAGCACAGAAGCATTGCTGTGGACTCTGAAAGTCTTTGGCAGCATTTTTCTGCTGATTTTAATAAAATCTCTGCTGCAGATTTTTTTCTCAAAACCCATTGAATTGCTCCGAAGTGAAGCTGTGGGAGAGAAACCGCCGAAAGCCAACTGGCTGGAAGGGATTCTGGGTGTTGTGATACTGGCAGCTGCTTACTATCTTGCGGTATCCATTGAAGAACCTATGGCGGCTATATTCTGGTTTTTCGTGGCGGTGGCTATGGTAATTGTCAGCACCTATATTCTCTTTCGGACAGGTTCGGTGCTGCTTTGCAAGGTGCTGAAGAAAAATAAGAACTATTATTATAAATCGGGACATTTTGTTTCCATATCCTCTATGATGTACCGCATGAAGAGAAACGGTTATGGTCTGGCATCCATTTGTATCCTTTCTACTATGGTGCTGGTTATGGTGTCAGCAGTCTCCTGTATGTTTATTGGTTCGGAAGACCAGCTGCGTACCCGTTATCCCAGAAATATTGTAATCGATACGTATTCGGAGAATCAGGAAGTAATCGATATGGTACACCGTCTGGCGGCAGAGACCTTAGAGGAACAGAAAAAACAAGCTGAAAATGTGCTTCATTATCGTTTTACAGTGGCAGCAGGTTATGAAGAGGGAAAGACAATCAGTCTGGACCCGGGAAAAATAGAAAAATTTGCTATGTCTACAGGGGAAAATATCCGGCAGCTTTTTGTAGTGCCTTTGGAAGATTACAATCGTATTATGGGGGCAGATGAAACGCTGCAGGAGGATGAAGTCCTGGTTTATCAGACAAAATCATCCTACAAGTATGATGAAATCGCTTTTGACGATGGCACAAAGTGGAAGGTGAAGAAAAAACTCAGTGAATTTGTGGATAACGGCGTGGATTCCATGCAGATTATGCCTTCTGTTTTTATTTTTGTAAAGGATATGGATACTGTAAGTCAGGTGTGCAGCAAATGGAAAGAGCTGCAGGGAGAATCCCTGGTGAAAATGCACGATTATTACGGATTTGATTTGCAGGGAAGTGATGAGGAAAAAATTGCCGTAGCAAACAGTTTAAGGGAAAAAAGAGACGGACTTCTGCAGCAAGGTTATGAAAGAATAGACATAGAGGACAGCGCGTCAGAGCGGGCAGATTTTTACGCCATGTACAGTGGTATGTTTGTTCTGGGAATTTTATTGGGCTGTGTCTTTATTCTGGGTATGGTACTGATTATGTACTACAAGCAGGTAACAGAAGGCTATGAAGACCGGAAACGTTTTGAAATTATGCAGAAGGTGGGCATGACCAAACGGGAAATCCGAAAAAGCATCAATTCCCAGGTACTCACCGTATTTTTCCTGCCGCTTCTGGCAGCAGGAGTGCATACGGCCTTTGCTTTTCCTATGATGCGGAAGATTCTGCTGCTTTTAGGAGTGACAAACACCGGATTGCTGATAGGCGTTATGGCGGGCTGTTATCTTTTGTTTTCACTTTTCTATATTCTCATGTATGTGATAACTTCAAAGTCTTATTATGGTATTGTCAGCAGCCGTGATTAAACGGATTGGTACTGCTTTCGTTTTTCACTGGGTGAAACGCCGGTAATACTTTTGAAAATCCGGTTAAAATGGGTCAGATTGGAAAAACCTGTTTCTTTGCTGATACGGGTAATGTTGTAATCCGTTTCCAAAAGCATACGCTGGGCGTGAAGCACCCGTGTCATGTTGAGGTATTGAATGATGGTTTTTCCGGTGACTTTCTTAAATTCCCTGCACAGGTGGTAGGGGCTGACATAGAGCATGTCAGCCAGGGCAGAGACAGAAATTTCTTCGGCATAATGCTCGTGAATGTAATTGACCGCCTGTGCAGGTCTTGTTCTGGGTGTGCTTTCCACAGGGGTGTAATCGGCCCGGAGAATGGTCAGCAGAAGCTGATTTAACAGATTTTCCAGATATTCTTTCTGGAAAAGTCCCTCCTCTTTGTCCAGCTCAGTATGAAGCATGGACAGGAGGAGATGAATCATAGATTTCTTAATTTTCTTTAAAGAGAATACTCTGGCGGTTTCCAGCAGGTAGCTGCGGACTTCGGGGTAGACTATCATATCCGGTGTGAAATACAGGACAATACGTTTAAAAGGCACGTTTTTGTCCCCGTAGGAATGGTGCATCACATTGGGAGGGAAGATGATAAATTCGTGAGCGGTCAGATGATACAGCTCGCCCTCTATCATGTGGTGCCGTTCCCCGGATTCTAAATAATACAATTCAAAAAATTCATGAAAGTGGGATTGACACATATTGTCATTCACACCTTCGGCATATCCATAAGCAACTTTTTCTCCATGTGACATGAGAATCGCGGCGGTGTCCAGCATAAGAATCTCCTTTGGTTTTTTGGTACAGAATAGCATAGGGGAGTCCGAATGGCAAGAGGAAAAAGGGAAAATTAGAGCAAGATAAGTAAAAAACAGGGGATTTCAAGCAAATTTTGTCTATGATTTTCAGGAGGATTTTCTTATAATGTGGCCATAGAAAGCGAAAAGGAGAGAAGCAATGAAAGTATGTTTAAGGGCGGAGAGTGTAAGACAGGAAGACAATTATGTTTCTGTCAGGACAAACTGCGTGGAAATCAGGGTGTATTTTCTGACTGATTCTATTGTGCGAATCCGGGCCGGATTTGACGGAGATTTTGCAGAGGAATCTTACAGTCTGGTGATGACAGGCTGGGAAGACCGCATGGACGGATTTTTAGAAGGCAGACGAAAGAGAGTGCAGATGGCCGAGGCTGTTCTGGAGGACGGAGAAGAGAAAGCTGTTATCCGCGGGAAAGAACTGCGGGTGGAAGTAGAAAAGGAACCGTTCCGTATCTGTGTGTATGATATAGAGAATACTCTTTTACATGCAGACATTGTGGATTTGGCTTACATGGAGGACAGCAATCACCGCCGGATTCATACCAGCGAGATTACGCCGCAGGATTGTTTCTATGGATTCGGAGAAAAGAGCGGAGAATTTAATAAAGCGCAGAAATTTATGAATATGAGTCCTAAGGATGCTATGGGATACAATCCAAAAGAGACAGATTCCCTTTATAAGCACATTCCTTTTTACATTAAGCTGAACCGCGAACATAAAAAGGCTGTGGGATATTTTTACCACAATACTTATGAGTGCGATTTTGACATGGGAAAAGAAAAGAGCAATTACTGGAAAATGCACAGCCGCTACCGGGCAGACGGAGGTGACATTGACTTATTCCTCATTGCAGGACCGTCTATGCGCCAGGTAGTGGAAAGATATACGGATTTAACCGGAAAATCTGCCATGCTGCCCCGGTATGCCCTGGGTTATCTGGGTTCTTCCATGTACTATCCGGAATTGGAAAAAGACTGCGACGATGCGATTCTGGAATTCATTGATACCACAAAAGAAGAGCTGATTCCGGTAGACGGTTTCCAGCTTTCTTCCGGATACTGTGCCATTGAAACAGAGGAAGGCATCAAGCGCTGTGTATTCACCTGGAACAAAAAGCGGTTTAAAGACCCGAAAGACTTTTTTAAACAGATGACAGACAGAGGGGTCTGTGTGTCTCCTAATGTGAAGCCGGGTATGCTTTTGGTACACCCGAAACTGCAGGAAATGCAGGAAAAGGACATGTTTGTCAAGGACAGCCAGAGTGATGAGCCGGGAATCGGAACCTGGTGGGGCGGAAAAGGGATGTTTGTAGACTTTACCAAAGAAGCTACCAGAGAAAACTGGAAAGAAATGCTGAAAGAAAACGTACTGGAATATGGCACCAGTTCTGTGTGGAACGACAACTGCGAATATGACAGTATGGTGGATAAAGACTGCCGCTGCAGTTTTGAGGGAAAAGGCGGTACTATCGGGCAGTTAAAATCCGTTATGTCCAACATTATGTGCCACATTACAGATGAAGCCGTGCATGAAACCTTTGACAACACACGTCCTTACATTGTGTGCCGTTCCGGTCACTGCGGGATTCAGAGATATGCGCAGACCTGGGCAGGGGATAATCTGACTTGCTGGGATTCTCTGAAATACAACATTGCCACTATTTTGGGCATGAGTATGTCCGGTGTAGCCAACCAGGGCTGTGACATCGGCGGTTTTTACGGACCGGCCCCGGAAGCGGAACTGTTTGTGCGCTGGATTCAGAATGGTATTTTCCAGCCCAGATTTTCCATTCATTCCACCAACATTGACAACACGGTAACAGAGCCGTGGATGTACAGCGACTGCAAGGAATATATCCGGGAAGCGATTTCTTTCCGCTATCAGATGATTCCTTATCTGTATTCTCTTATGGAAAGAGCTCATGAAACAGGACTTCCTATTATGGAACCGATGTGCAGTGCTTTCCAGAATGATGAGAACGGTTATGACGAGGGTGTGGACTTCATGTTCGGAGATTCCCTGTTGGTAGCAAACGTGGTGGAAAAAGGTGCGAAGACACGAAAGATTTACCTGCCAAAGGGAGAAACGTTCTATGACTTCTATACCAGAGAAGCCTACGCGGGCGGACAGACCATAGAAATTCCGGTGGATTTGGGAAGTATTCCTCTTTATGTGAGGAGTGGGGCCATGATTCCTATGGCGCTCAATAAAATGGATAACCTGATGAAACAGCAGGCTACCGGTATTTCTCTTCTCTGCGCTGCAGATAAGGACGGGGGCTTTACCCTCTACGAAGACGACGGCGCAACTATGGATTACGAAAAGGGTGTTTACTTAAAAACCCGAATTTCCATGCAGGCAGGAGAGAGAACCGTGCTCACTTTTGCCAATGAAGGCAGCTATGAAACGAAGGTGGAAGATATGTATATCGACATGATACACAGAGAAAAAGCGCCTTACTGGGTAAAAGTAGACGGACGGGAGATTCCGCATTTCCTGCACAGAAGAAAATTTGAGGAAGCGGAGTGCGGCTGGTATTACAGCCAGAGGCTGAAATCTGTGCAGATAAAATATAAGAATCCGAAGAAGGATTATGAAACTGTGGTTTCCTTTGAACAGTTTGACCTGATTGGAATGTAAGCAGAAAGAAAGGAAAGTGGAAAATGAAAAAGTTAGCAGCAATCGCAGCTGTATTGAGTCTCTCTCTGAGCATGCTCAGCGGCTGTGGAAACGAAAGCGCAGCCAGCAGCCAGGAGGCAACGGCTGAAAATCCTATGGTGCTCACGCTGTCCCATGGACTCAGTGAAACCCATACTGTACATATCGCTATGGAAGAATTTGCCGAGGAAGTAAAAGAAAAAACAAAGGGAAGAATCCAGATTAAGATTTTCCCAAACGGACAGCTTGGTTCTGAGACGGAATCCATGGAACAGTTAAATGCAGGCGTAATTGCCATGACAAAGGTAGCAGCTCCAAACCTTGCAACCTTTGAGGAAGGTTACAATACCTTTGGTCTTCCTTATATTTTTGACGATGAAGAGGATTTCTATCAGGTTATGGATTCTGATGCCATGGAGGACTTCTTTTTATCCACAGAAGACGAGGGATTTGTGACTCTGACTTATTATACTTCCGGTGCCCGTTCTTTCTATACCAAGAACACACCCATTCGTACACCGGAAGACTTAAAAGGATTGAAAATCCGTGTGCAGGATATGGAATCACAGACAGACATGATGAAAGCCCTTGGCGGAACTCCGGTGGCTATGTCTTACGGCGATGTTTATACATCCCTGCAGACAGGTATTATTGATGGAACCGAAAATAACGAAACAGCTCTGACGACAGGAAAACATGGAGAAATCTGTAAATATTATTCCCTGGACCAGCATGCGATGATACCGGATGTTATGGTTATGAGTTCTAAAATCTGGAAACAGATAAGCAAGGAAGACCAGGAAATCATTCTTCAGGCTGCTCACGACTCCACAGAAAGTCACAAAGTGATGTGGGAAGAAGCCATTGACGAGGCGGTGGAAGAAGCGAAGACGGAAATGGGAGTTACTTTTGTAGAAGATGTAGACAAAGAGGCATTCCGCGCAGCTACAGAAGGTATGGTGGAAGAATACTGCCAGCGTTATCCGGGCGTAGATAAGCTTTTAACTACAATTCGCCAGGTACAGGAAGGGAGTGAAGAGTGATGCTGGAAACGTTGACAAAGATTAAAAAAGGAATGAATTTTGTATTATCCAGAATTG
Source organism: Blautia hansenii (assembly GCF_013304445.1). Taxonomy (GTDB): domain Bacteria; phylum Bacillota; class Clostridia; order Lachnospirales; family Lachnospiraceae; genus Blautia. Next base: position 149,609 of record NZ_JAAITA010000002.1, on the reverse strand, counting down.
CGGCAGTCCTTTTATCTGCCATGACCCTGCTGGTGTTGTATCAGGTCTTTACCAGATACGTTTTAAACAGTCCGGCAGCTTTTACAGAAGAGGTGGTACGTTATCTGCTTATCTGGACCGGATTTATCGGTGCAGCTTATGCTTTCAGCACCAGACAGCACATGGCCTTGGTTATTGTAAGGGATAAAGTATCTCCAAATGCAAAAAAGGGACTTATGGTATTTGTCGATGCCTTGATTCTGCTTTTTGCAATTTTCGTTGTCATTATCGGAGGAACAAAACTGGCGCTCAGTGCCGTGCATGAATATTCTGCACTTTTAGGAATTTCCAGAGGTCTGGTGTATGCCATGGCGCCTGTATCCGGTGTGTTTATCGTGCTTGCACAGGTGATTAATCTGTATGAAGATGTGACAGGAAATGTGATTGAGGAGGGAGAAGAGGCATGAATATAGCACTTACAACCATACTTTTATTTGCAGTATTTGGAATCCTGCTGTTTATCGGCTGTCCGATTTCCGTAGGAATTGTAATTTCTTCTATTGTAACGGCAGTGTCTACACTGTCCTGGGACCAGATTACTTTTATTACCATGCAGAAAATGAACAGTGGTGTGGAGAGTTTCTCTCTTCTGGCAGTGCCTCTGTTTATTCTGGCCGGTAACATTATGAACAACGGCGGTATTGCCAGACGTCTGGTAAATTTTGCAAAACTGTTCTGCGGCTGGATTCCGGGTTCTCTGGCCCAGGCCAATGTTTTAGGAAATATGCTTTTTGGCGCACTCTCCGGTTCTGCTGTAGCGGCAAGTTCTGCTATGGGCGGATGTATTTATCCGATTCAGAAGGAAGAGGGATATGACCCTGCGTTTGCCACAGCGGTAAATATTGCATCTGCGCCTACAGGTCTTCTGATTCCGCCAACCAGTGCGTTTATTGTGTATTCTACCGTAGCAGGCGGCGTGTCTATTTCCGCACTGTTTATGGCAGGTTATGTACCGGGAATCCTTATGGGACTTGGCACCATGATCGTTGCTTTTATTTATGCAAAGAGACGCAAATACCCGACTTCCGGACGTGTGCCGGTGAAAGAGGCTTTGAAAATCACTTTTGAGGCTATTCCAAGTCTGCTGCTTATTGTCATTGTTATCGGAGGTATTGTGGCCGGTATCTTTACTGCAACGGAAGGAGCAGGTGTGTGCGTACTGTACTGCCTGATTCTGTCTGTGATTTACAAGAGCATTGACATGAAATCCTTTATGAAAATTCTCTTAAACAGCGCAGCAACCAGCGGAATTATTCTGTTCCTGATTTCTGCGTCTTCTGCTATGAGCTGGGTTATGGCTTACTCCGGTATTCCGGCGGCGATCAGTGAAGGTCTGATGTCTGTGTCTACCAATAAATATGTGATTTTACTGCTGATGAATGTGATTCTTCTTATTGTCGGTATGTTTATGGATATCACACCTGCGATTTTGATTTTTACACCGATTTTCCTGCCAATCGCAGAAAGCCTTGGTATGTCTTCCATTCAGTTCGGTGTTATGCTGATTTTCAACATGTGTATGGGAAGTATGACGCCTCCGGTAGGTTCCGTACTCTTTGTATCCTGCGGAATCAGCAAGATTACCATTGAGCAGGTAACGAAGACACTGCTTCCGTATTTTGCAGTGCTGCTGGGAATTCTGCTGGCCGTTACTTATATTCCGGCATTGTCTATGGCTGTTCCTACACTGCTTGGTCTGGTATAAAAAAGGAGAAGAAACATGCTTTTTGGAAACTATCAGGGAATCGAAAAGACAGAAAATGGTTATCTGGTAAAAGGAGAAAACGGAGATATCAAACTGATTTTCATGACCGACGATATTATCCGTATCCGTGTTTCCTTTGACCGGGTATTTAAAGAAGCGTCCTATGCGCTGGTAACCACTGCATGGGAAGACGATTTGGACGAACTTTTAAAGGAGGAGAGACAGCGGATTACCGCTCTTTCTCTTCCTTACGAAGAAAAGGAAAAAGAACTGGTATTTGAGACGAAAACCCTTCGGCTTGTCATGCAGAAAAAACCGTTGTGCTTCAGGCTTTACGACAAAGAGGGAAAACTGGTTTACGCAGATTTGAAGGAAAGAGCCTTTGATAAAGACCAGCTTGGCCGGGTGACTCATTATTCGGAAGCCGATATGGACAAAGACCATTTCTATGGTTTTGGAGAAAAGACGGGACATCTGGATAAAAGAGGAAAACGTATGCGTATGTCTCCCAAGGATGCTATCGGCTTTGATCCGGAATTCGGAGAACCACTGTACAAGCACATTCCTTTTTACATTCGCACCAATGAAGACAGCCTCCATGCGCTGGGACTGTTTTACAACAATTCCTATGACGCTGTGTTTGATATGGGAAATGAGCGGAGCGGCTACTGGGATTGCTACTGCTATTACCAGGCGGACGGCGGGGACATTGACTTGTTTTTAATCAACGGACCGGATATGCCTTCCGTTTTAAACCGCTACACGTTCCTGACCGGACGGCAGGCTATGCCTACCAAGCAGTCTCTGGGATACACAGCCTCCACTATGTACTATGCGGAACTGGAAAAAGACTGTGATAAGGAAATTTACAAGGTGATTCAGAAGCACTTTGACGAGCATATTTACATGGACAACTTCTGGCTGGCCAGCGGTTATTCTTCCGGTGAGAAGGACAACCTGCGCTATACCTTTAACTGGAACAACAAGAGATTTCCCGACCCGGAGGGTTTCTTTGAAAAAATGGAAGGTATGGGAATTAACGTGATTCCAAACATGAAGCCGGGAATTCTGGAAAATCACCCTTACCGGGAAGTTTTTGAAGAAAATGATGTGTTTGTAAAAACACCGGATAAAAAGAGCGACTACCGTGGACGCTGGTGGGGCGGAGAAGGACGCTTTGTGGACTTTACAGGTGAAAAGGGAAGAAACACCTGGAAAGAACTTTTAAAAGAAACGCTGTTGAAAAAAGGTTCCAAGACGGTATGGAACGACAACTGTGAGTATGACGGCATTGAGGACCGAAATGCGTTCTGTGAATTTGAGGGCATGGGCGGAACCATGGCAGAGCTGAAAATTATTCATTCCAATATGATGGCTTATACGGCAAAGGAAGCCCTGGCTGAGGTATATCCGGAAGAACGTCCCTACATTATTAACCGGGCCGGATTCGCAGGAATCCAGCGTTATGCTCAGGTTTGGGACGGAGATAATCTGACAGACTGGCGTACGGTGAAATTTAACATTGCCACCATTATGGGCATGGGAATGTCCGGTATTGCCAATACCGGCTGTGATATCGGCGGTTTTGCAGGTCCTGCTCCGGAGGCAGAACTTCTTCTTCGCTGGATTCAGAACGGTATTTTCCAGCCTAGATTCTGTATCAATTCCGCAAACAGCGACAATACGGTAACACAGCCTTTTATGTACGAGGAAACCCTGCCTTATGTACAGGCTGCATATGCCCAGAGATATCGCATGATACCGTATCTGTATTCTCTTATGCGGGAAGCGCACGAAAACGGTATGCCGGTGATGAGGCCGCTGTTTCTGGAGTTTCCGGAGGATAAAAACTGCTACACAGACGAACATCTGACCTTTCTGTTCGGACCGTCTGTGCTGGTGGCAAACGTGGTGGAAAAAGGGGCGAAGACACGGAAAATCTATCTGCCAAAGGGCGCTGTGTGGTATGATATGAACGACCATTTTAAGGCCTATGAGGGCGGACAGACCATAGAAATTCCGGTTACCCTGGCTTCTGTGCCCATGTTCTTCAGGGACTGCGGCGTGTATGTTACCAGCGAAGATGTGACCCAGATTAAGAGAGATACCCTGAAAACTCTGAACTTCCTCATTAGCTGTGAAAACGACGTGACATTTACTTACTATGATGATGACGGCTGGTCTAAGAAGTTTGAAGACGGAGAGTATGCATCTACAAAAATCGAGGTAAAGGCCGGAGACAGAAAGACCATTACCTTTACAAAGAACGGTTCTTATGAGGAAACCTGGGATAACCTGGAACTGAATCTGGTGAGTAAGGAAAAAGGTGCTTACTGGGTAACAGTAGAAGGAGAAAAGATTGCCCAATTCCTGACAAAAGAGAGCTTTGAAGAAGCGGAAAGCGGCTGGTACTATGACATGTCCGACCGAATTATCCGCATGAAATGCTCGAAACCGGACAAAGACAGCTTTACCATTGTGATAAGCTGTGAAAAATTTGATTTGATTGGTATGGAATTTACAGATTAAGAAAAACTGCTGCAGAAAGTCATACGGAACAGAAAGGCGTTTCGTTTGTACTTTCTGCAGCAGTTTTTTTCGGGAAAAATCCATTGTTGCATATTTCGGCAAATGCTATAATCAAGAATAAGAAAAAACAGGCGGGACTGACCTGAGAAAGAGAGGAATATACATGAGGACAGAATTACTTACTTTAAATCAGGAAAGAAATGTGACATTGACAGCTTATCTCCAGGAAACAGGTGGGGCTTTTTCCTATATATCAAAAAGACCTGCTATCCTGATTCTTCCGGGCGGGGGATACCAGTATTGTTCAGACCGGGAAGCAGACCCGGTGGCTATGCCTTATTTAAAAGCAGGATATCAGGTATTCATTTTGCGGTATTCGGTGAAGAAAGATGCAGTGTGGCCCAATCCATTAAAAGACTATGAGCAGGCTATGACGCTGATTCGCAGCAAGAGGGAGGAGTGGAATGTGTATGGGGATAGAATTGCCGTGCTGGGATTTTCGGCAGGCGGACATCTGGCAGGCTGTGCGGCAACCATGGCAGAAAACAAGCCGAATGCGGCAATTTTAGGCTATGCTGTAACCCGGGGGGAAGACGTGCAGATGTGCGAGAGCACAGCGCCGGATGTAATCTCAGCAGTGACGGAGGAAACATGTCCTTGTTTTGTCTTTGCTACCTGCAATGACCAGTTGGTAGCCGTGGAAAATTCGGTGAACTTTCTGCAGGCTTTGGCTCAAAAAGGAGTTACTTTTGAAAGTCATATTTATGCCTACGGTCCTCATGGATTTTCTACAGGAGATACGTCTGTCCAGAACCGGGAAATCCCACTTTGCAGCCGGGTGCCGGATTGGGTGGAGGACAGTATCGGATGGCTGAAAGATGTTCTGGGCGATTTCGGAGAAAATACTATGACAGAGCCAGTATGTAAGGCTCATGTCTCCGGAGATTACGATACTTTTTTGTCCTGGGACTGTACCTTCGGATACCTGAGGAACTATGCCGGGGCAGAAACGGTTATGACTCCGTTTTTAGCCTGGCTGGAAGCAAATAAAGATATGCTGGCGGAGAAAATCGGCCCGGCCGCACAGGAACTGGTACGCAAAAACGGCATGGAAGGTCTGTATTTTATGGCAGATTCCAGAAGTTTTCGGGAGATTTTAAATCATACAGGAATGACAAAAGCAGAAAAGCAGCAGATAGAAGAAGCGCTGGAAAAAATTCCTAATGAAAGATAAGTCCCCAATTGAAAAGCCCCTGTTCCCAAAAGAGTGAGAGGAACCGGGGCTTTTTGTTATTCCACGGATTTTAATGCGCTGAGCATATCCAGATATTTCAGTTTTCGATTCATCATATATCCTAAGACAAAGGTAATGGCCGCAATTAAAACCGCAGGAAGGAGAAAGGCTCTGGCGGAAAGCGCGGGGTTGAACATAACTTCATCCGGAGGCACAACAGCCAGTATATATCGGTAAAGCAGGTCGCCCACACCAAAGCCTGTTAAAATGCCAAGCAGGGAAAGAAGTATGGTTTCCCGGTAAATATAGAGAGTTACTTCTTTGTCATAGAATCCCAGAACTTTGATTGTGGAAAGTTCACGAATCCGTTCTGCAACATTGATGTTGGTAAGGTTGTAGAGAATGACAATGCCAAGCAGAACTGCAACAAGGATTAAAACCTGCATAATCTGATTCAGGGAATCTACAATAGTGTTAATCTGGTTAATCATGGTTGTATTCTGAACGACCCCTTTGACAGCGTCTGATTCCATAAAATGGCTGGCCTGTGTTTGTGCATTCTCTAAGGAGCTGTCTTTTAAGCTGACTAAGTTTGCATTTGCCTGGTAAGTATCAGAAAATGCAGTTTCGTAATAGTTGTCGTTCATAAACATAAAGTGTCCTGTGTACATTTCTGTAATGGAGGCAACCTTTACTTTGTGTTCCTTGTCATTGGAATCCGTAATGGTAAAGCTGTCGCCTGCTTTTACATCCAATAATTTTGCCAGCCGTTCAGAGATGACAACGCCGTTATCATCCAGAGAGATTTGTGTGTTATCTTCCCGATGAACAAGACTAAAATAATCACGGAATTTCTGTTCGTTCTGCGTCACAATCATAGTGATTTCCTGCTTGTCTTTTTTCTTTCCCGCAACTTTTGTCACGGATTCATAATGGACAGGAAGCTGTTCCTTGATGGAACTGCCATTTAAAAGGGAATCCAGTTCCTGCTGTTCTTTGTCTGTTAAAAGGCTGTTCTGTGCTACAATTAAATCATATTGGATAAGCTCGCCAAACTGCCGGTCATTGATTTTGGAGATGGAGTTCTGTACGCTGAGTCCTGTAAACAGCAGAGCAACGGCACCGCACACACCGAAAACAGTCATAAACATCCGTTTCTTATATCGGAAGATATTTCTGGCTGTTACTTTGTGGGTAAAGCTTATTCTGTTCCAGAGTGGTGTCAAATGCTCCAGAAAAATCTTTGACCCCTTTGTGGGAGCTTTGGGTAATAACAAAGCTGCCGGTTTTTCTTTCAGTTCTCTTAAGGCAACGATGCAGGCCGGAAGGACCGCACTGAAAACGGACAGAACCAGTGCGGCCAGAGAAGTTGAGAGATAAAAGTGTTTTTCAATAACCGGTACGTCAAAGCCGTTTCCGTAGACATTGTAAATGATTTCCGGCAGCAGCAGATGACCTGAGAGGATACCGGCAAGCGTGCCGGACACGCCTGCAATCAGTCCATAGACCGTAAACTTTTTCATAACATCACGGTCTGTATAGCCAAGGGCCTTTAAAGTACCTGCATTCATACGTTCTTCATCCACAAAACGTGTCATGGTAGTCAGGGTTACCAGTGCGGCTACAAAGTACAGAAAGATAGGAAACACATTTGCCAGGGCGTCAATAATGGTGGAAATGGAGTCGTAAATTTTATAACCGTCGGAACCGGCAGCTTCCCTTCGTGTGCTTAAGGTATACACCGGCAGTTCCAGACTGTCCATTTCTTCTTTTGCGTCTGCTAATTTTTCTTCATTTTCAGCAATTTCTTTATTGGCGTCGGCCTCTTTGGTAGTAAACTCCTTTAAACCGCCTTCGTATTCCGCCTCTTTATCGGATAATTCCTGTTTGGCAGCTTCTAATTTATCAACGTTTTCCTGATACTCTTTTTCTTTGGAATGCAGGGTTTCAAAGGATTCCTTCCATGCGGACAGTCCCGAATAATAAGTATTCAGATTCTGGTTGTATAAAGAAACACCTGACTGATACTGCGCATAGCCGGAATTGTATTCCTCCTGCTTCGTTTCCAAAAGTGCTTTCTGTTCTGCAAGAGACTGTCTTGCTTCACTTAACTGTGCTTCATTGGCTGCAATTTGATTCTTTGCGTCCGTAAGCTGTGCAGAAGCGGCCCCGATTTCCTGTTCTGAGGAATCCAGCTGCTGTTTTGCGTTCTTTAATTCCGTTTCTTTTTCAGCAAGCAGGGTTTTGGATTGTTCCAGTTCCGCTTTTTTCTGGTCAAGCTGCGTCTGCATGGCGGCAAGGCTGTCCATCTGAGGGGTATAAGTGCCGGACAAAAAGCTTTCATATTCTGACTGGCATTTTTCCAGTTCTGCCTGGGCAGCAGCCAGCTTTTGATGGAGCGCTTCCTGTTCCTCCTGGGAAAGGTCAGGATTTGCCAGCTGTTCTTTGAGCGCATTGACGGTCTGGGTGCAGGAATCAATGGAAGTTTCATATTCCTGTTTGGCGCTTATCAAAGTATTTTTATTGGAATCCAGGGTATTCTGCTGCGCTGCCAGTTCGTCAGAAGCACTTTGATAAGCCAGCTGTTTTTGGGTGAATTCGTCAAAGGCGCTTTGGTAGGTCTGTTGTTTTTCCTGAAGTTCTGCGGATTTTGAGGAAAATGCCTGTTCACTGGAGGCAAGCGTTTCTTTTGCCTGTGCCAGCTGCGTCTCTTTCCCAGATAACTGGCTGTCCGCCGTGTTTATTTTGCCCCATCCGTCCTGGAGAGAACTGTAGGCAGAACTTAACTGGTTTTCTGTTGTCTGCAGGGTATTTTTTGCACTGTCCAGGGATTGTTTGGCAGACTGCAGCTGCTCCCATTTTTTTGTAAGGGTGGCTTTGCCGGAAGATAACTGTTCTTTGGCAGCTTTGAGCTGAGAATCAGAAGAGGCAATGGCAGTTTTTGCATCCTCAATCTGCTTGTCAGCGTCTGCCAGCTGTTCCTTTGTGTCTGAAAGTTTCTGTTTGGCTTCGTCAATCTGTTTCTGTCCATCGTCAATATTGCTCTGATACGTATCCTTCAGAGTCTCCAGACGAAGGGCAGGCTGACTCTCTAACAGCTTGTCCAGTTGGTTTTTATGGGTCTGAATCAAATCGGTATAGGTATCGGAATAAGGATTGACATTTTGCGTATCGCGGAAGGTCACTCTTGCAATCATGTAAAAATCAGAATCAAAGACATCTTTCTTTACAAAGCCGTATCTCTTTAATTCGCCTGTTCCGGAAGTGGACTGTCCCATATTAATAGAAGAGAGAAACTCCGGAGACTTTGCAAATCCCACAATTTTAAAAGTGTGTTTTTTTAGCACCTTGGTTCCGGCGCTTTCCTTTTCCGTGACTTTTAAGGTATCGCCAATGTGGTATTGACTTTTATAAGTATCGGACAAAACGATTTCGTCATCTTTTTCTGCATGTTTCCCGGCGGTCAGTTCATATTTGGAAATGGTATCCGGATTTGAAAACAGACGAATACTGTCGGTGGTATCCTTGATTTCTACATCTTTTAAATATCCATATTCTATTTTACTGGTTCCGGATAACTGATTGATAGCGGCTTGGTTATTTTCATCAATGCCGTAATCTCCAATGACTGTTATGTCAGACAGATTTAAGTCTTCAAAATAGTGCAGGCCGGTTTCTCGCATGTCCGGGCCTGTGACTTTTAGCCCCACCAGTGCAAAAGAGCCTAACATCATCAGACAGAAAATAGAGATAAAACGTCCTTTGGAATTTAAAAAGCATTTTTTTATATCTTTCCATAATTTTTTCTTTTTCAACGAGTATCACCTACCATTCAATTTCTGCAATATTCCGTGGATGTTTGTTGATTTCGATATTTTTTACTGTAGCGTCATGCATGTGGATGACACGGTCCGCAATGGGAGCAATGGCGCCATTATTTGTAACGATTACAACCGTTGCCCCCTTTTTCCGGCACATATCCTGAAGAATCTGGAGTACCTGCTTGCCGGTCTGATAATCCAGGGCGCCTTTTACAATTTCAGAAGCAAGTTCTACATTTTCCTTGGAAGTCAGGTTCTGTACCAGATTATAGAACTGAAATACAAAGCCCACATCATTTCTTCGGTAAGTCGTAAGCTGTCTTGCATTGTAATTGGAAATATCTTTTCCGTCTATGATGACCTTGCCGCTGTCATTGGTGTCCATTCCGCCTAAGATATTGAGCGCCGTGGATTTTCCGGCGCCGGATGAACCCAGTATTATGGCAAGTTCTCCTTTTTCAATGGAGAAGCTGACATCTCTGTTTGCATATATTTTTGTTTCTCCCATCTTATAGGTTTTACAACTGTTTCGCATTTCAATATATCCCATATCTAATTCCTCCTTGCAGCGATTCCGGTTAAATGATAATGCTTGTTTCTTCGTTTTAACGTCAGTTCAATAAACTGAGCATTGAAGCAGCCCACTGCCGTATAGGTGAAGGTCTGCATAAGAGATGTCAGTGTTCCGGTTAATCTGCAGGTACCGTTATCCAGTACCTGTCCGGTTAAGGGGCTTTTATGATTTAAAATATCAACGCAGCCGGAAATCAGTCCCTGTTTCACTTCCATCTGCAAATGTCCATACCGTGTTCCGACAGGTGCAGCTAAAGTAATCTTATAAAAGTATTGCTGTATTTCTTTGCACATCGAGCAGCACACCTCCTTTTTTACTGCCGAGAGCCATTATAAAAAGAAAAGTTCTGTTTAGACATGGTCAAATTTTCGGGATTGGGTAAAATACGGACAAATGTGCAGGCATTGTGGAACAAATGCCTGAATTTTGATTGTTGAATTCTTTGTGGGACAACTGTATACTAAAACAGCAAGAGGTTTTGACATGAAATATGAAGTGACCAGTTTAAATACTAAGAAATTATTTGCAGAGGCCTTAAAGAACCTTGTGGTACAGAAATCATTTTCTAAAATAACGGTCAGTGAATTGATTCGGGTTTGCAATGTCAATCGAAAAACATTTTATTATCACTTTACCGATGTATACGATTTACTGAAATGGACTTTGGAACAGGAAGCCATAGAGGTTGTGAAAAAATTCGATTTGATTATCGATTATGAGGAAGTTATTCTCTTTGCCATGGATTACATTGAAAAAAATAGTGTGTTTTTGAAGAATATTTATGATTCTGTGGGAAGAGATGAATTGAAACGTTTTTTCTATTGGGACTTTATTGAAATTACAACTTCCATGATAAAAAAGGTAGAAGAACTCACGGAAACCACAGTTCCGAAAGACTTTGAAACCTTTTTAAGCAGTTTTTATACAGAGGCAATAGCCGGAACACTGCTGGAATGGATTGTTCATAAAGAAGAGCACGACAAACAGCAGGTAATAAATTATATTTCTGTTATTTTCCGCACTGCTCTGCCTGCGTCCATAAAACAGTATACAGAGGTGCAGAAATAGCAAAAGAAAACCCCCGGATGGGGATAAAAGCCTTTTTGCAGAGGAAAGCGTTCTCCTGAAATCCTGTATTTACAGGCAATGAAAAAAATACAAAAAGAAAAAAGAAATAACCCCCAGGGTAGCTTACCCCGGGGCTTTTTCTTGTCTATAATAGAGTTCAGCCGTAAGGGCAGACGAAAATAACCAGGAGGAAACAACAGATGAAAAAGAGAATGAAAGCACTGGCAGCGCTGTTATGCGTAACGGCCATGGTAACAGGATGTGGAAGCGGGGCATCGGATTCCGGTACATCTTCTGCCAAAACACAGACACAGAAGGAGGAAGGCTCTGCCAAGACGGATGAATCCCAAGAAAAAAAATCAGAAGTTACCATTGGTTTTTCCAGTGAAGGAGATTCTTTTGACCCTTGTACAGGATTTGGCTATACCGGGTCGCCTTTGTATTCCAATCTGGTAAAAGTAAACGGAGATGACCAGCTGGAAAATGACCTGGCAACGGATTATACAGTCAGTGATGACGCCCTTACCTGGACGTTTCAAATCCGGGATGACGTAAAGTTTACAAACGGAGATGCACTAAAAGCCTCAGACGTTGCCTTTACTTTTAACACGGCAAAAGAAAAAGCCACTTATATGGATTTAACCATGATGGAAAGCTGTACGGCAAAAGACGACACTACCGTAGAATTTAAGCTGACAAAACCCTGTGTAACCTTTATTTATACGGTAGCGCAGATGGGCATTGTACCGGAGAAGGCTTACAGCGACAAATTCGGAATGTCCGCAGACCAGATTATCGGTTCCGGTCCGTACAAAATGATACAGTGGGACAAGGGACAGCAGTTTATTCTGGAAGCAAATGAGGATTATTACGGGGACAAGCCGGAAATTGAAAGAGCTGTATTTCTGATTCAGGAAGAGGACGCTAGATTTGTAGCGGCAAAAGCCGGAGAGGTAGACATTGCGCTGACCTCTGCAACTCTTGCAACCACAGAAATCGAAGGCATGCATGTAGAAAAAGTAGAATCCGTAGACAATAGAGGCATTACACTTCCAACCGTTCCCGATGAAGGAAAGAAGACGGAAGACGGATATAAAATCGGAAATAATATTACCTGTGATGTGAATGTGAGAAAGGCTCTCTGCTACGGCGTAGACAGACAGCAGATTATTGACGAAGCCTTAAACGGCCTTGCAAAACCGGCTTATTCCGAGTGTGACGGTATGCCATGGTGGAATGAGGAGGACGTTATTGAAACGGATGTGGATTATGCAAAGGAACTTCTGGAACAGTCCGGCTGGAAGGATACAGACGGAGATGGCATCCGGGAAAAGGACGGAAATAAGCTGGCCTTTCATCTGATGTATTTTGCGGGAGATTCCATGCGCCAGGCTGTGGCTATGTCTGTGGCAAATCAGGCAAAAGAAAACCTGGGCTTTGACATTACGGTAGAAGGTGTCAGTGAGGATGATACCATTAAGAGAATGTTTTCTGAACCTATGATTATGGGATGGGGTTCCGACAGTCCCATGACTTCTTATATGCTGTTCCACAGCAGCAATGCGGGAAAGACAGACTGGTACAATCCGGAATTTTATATGAGCGATAAGACCGATGAGTATCTGGATAAAGCCATGAATTCGCTGACCATTGAAGACTCCTATGAGTGGTGGCAGAAGGCACAGTGGGACGGTGAAACCGGTACTTCCATGAAAGGGGAGGCGCCCTGGGCATTCTTTGTAAATATGACACACCTTTATTATGTGAAAGACGGATTAAATATCGGAAACCAGAGAATCCATGCTCATGGACAGGCATGGCCGCTGATTGCCAACCTGGCAGAGTGGAGCTGGGAATAAAATCGGGTCTGACAAAAGAAGGGGAGCTGCTGCGCTTTTGCGGCGGCCCCTCTCGTTGTGCTTAAAAGAGAAAATGGAGAAAAAACAATGAAGAGTAAATATTATCTGAAATTCACAGGGAAATATCTTGTGCGCATGGTGACGCTGCTGATTGCAGTCAGCGTCATCAGCTTTGTACTGGTCAGTCTTTCCCCTGTAGACCCGGTACAGCAGTATGTGGGCTCGGTTCCCAATGTCAGCGTGGAGCAGAGAGCGAAAATAGCGGAATACTGGGGGCTAAATGACCCGCCTGTTGAGCGGTTTCTGGCATGGGGGAAATCCATTCTCCATGGAGATTTCGGGGTATCCCTTTTGTATCGCCGCCCGGTACTGGATATCATCAGGGAAAAATTTGCGGCTTCCCTGGCTCTTATGATGACTGCGTGGGTGTTTTCCGGTGTCATAGGCTTTGGGGTTGGTTGTATGATGGGAGTCTGGAACGGAAAATGGCCGGATAAAATTTTGAAAAAGGTGTGTCTGATTATGTGTTCCATTCCCACTTTCTGGATTGGAATTGTGTTTCTGATGATTTTTTCCGTACAGCTTGGCTGGTTCCCTATGGGCATGAGTGTGCCAAAAGGTGTTCCCGCAGACCAGGTGACGCTTCTGCAGAGGATTCACCATTTGATTTTACCGGCACTTACCCTGAGTTTTCTGTCCTTTGCCAATGTGGCGCTGCACACAAGGGAGAAGCTGGTAGATGTACTGGAAAGTGACTATGTGCTGTTTGCCAAAGCCAGGGGAGAATCGAAATGGAGTGTGCTGAAACGCCATGGTTTCCGCAACATTATGCTGCCTGCGGTGACCATGCAGTTTGGCTCTTTCAGCGAACTGTTCGGCGGCTCTGTTCTGGCAGAAAATGTATTTTCCTATCCGGGGCTTGGGGCAGCGGCTTCAGCGGCGGGGATGGCCTCGGATGTGCCGCTGCTTCTGGGCATTACCCTGTTCAGCGCATTGTTTGTATTTGTAGGAAATATGCTGGCGAATATCATATATGGAATTGTAGACCCGCAGATAAGGGAGGGATATGGACATGAGTAATACAGCAGCAGTCAGCGCCGGAACAAAACCAAGAAAGCTGCAGATAAACCGGCGGACAAAAACCATCTTTTTTGCAGTCATGATTCTTGCCGTATTATTTTCCGTATATCTGGCAGGAGCGCTTCTCAGTGACGACCTGATTCAGGCAGATTTTTCTAAAAAAGGGCTGCCGCCTTCCCTGGAACATCCTTTTGGGACGGATATGCTGGGACGAGATATGCTGGTGCGAACTATTAAGGGGCTGTCTGTCAGCATTGTGGTCGGTGTAGTGGCTTCTACCGTCAGCGCCGTGATTGCGTTGATTGTAGGAGTGGCGGCAGCAACGGGAACCTCCTGGCTGGACCATTTTATCAACTGGGTGATTGATTTGGTTATGGGAATTCCCCATACAGTACTGCTGATTCTCATTTCCTTTGCCTGCGGAAAGGGTCTGAAAGGCGTGCTCATTGGCGTGGCAGTGACCCACTGGACAGGGCTTGCCCGGATTATCCGAAGTGAGGTTCTGCAGATTCGTTCCCAGCAGTACATAGAGGTATCCAAGAAACTGGGACATTCCAGTTGGTGGATTACCGTACACCATATTCTTCCTCATATGATTCCACAGTTTGTCATCGGACTGATTTTGATGTTTCCACATGCCATTATGCATGAATCCAGTCTGACTTTTCTGGGATTCGGACTTTCCCCGGAGCAGCCTGCTATCGGAATCATCCTTTCAGAATCTATGAAATATCTGTCAACAGGAATGTGGTGGCTGGCCTTTTTCCCAGGACTCATGCTGGTAATGATTGTGCTGCTTTTTGACAGGCTGGGAGAAAACGTAAAGAAAATCGTGGACCCGTACAGCGCCCATGAATAGGAGAACATTATGAAAAACGAGAGTATTTTATCTGTAAAGGATTTGTCTGTATCCTTTCACATGTATGAAAAAGGTTTGGAGCAGTATGATTTAAAAGTCATTTCTAATATGACGCTGGACGTGCGTCCGGGTGAGATTGTGGTGATTGCAGGTTCCAGCGGTTCCGGAAAAAGTCTTCTGGCCCATGCGGTGATGGGGCTGCTTCCGGAAAATGCGGCCATAAGCGGTGAAATTTCCTATAAAGGAAAAGTTTTGAGTCAGAAAGATAAGGAAAAACTTCGGGGAAAAGAGTTTGCCCTGGTACCTCAGTCCGTTTCCTTTTTGGATCCGCTGATAAAAGTGGAGGCCCAGGTCAGAGGCCCGAAGCCGGATATGGCAAAGATAGAGGCCCAAAAAGAAATTTTCAAACGATTTCAGTTAGACGAAAAAACAGAGAAGCTGTATCCGTTTCAGCTTTCCGGAGGAATGGCCAGGCGGGTATTGGTGTCTACAGCCGTGCTAAGCGGGGCAGAAGTGATTATTGCCGATGAACCTACGCCGGGGCTGGATTTGGATATGGCTATGGAAGCCCTGAAAGTATTCCGGGAACTGGCGGATGAGGGGAAAGCGGTGATTCTCATTACCCATGACATTGATTTGGCCTTTCATATGGCAGACCGCATTGCCGTGTTTTATGCGGGAACCACGGTGGAAATGGCAGAGGCAGAGGATTTCCGACAGGGTGAGCATGCGCTTCGCCATCCCTATTCCAAAGCCCTGTGGAGAGCACTGCCCCAGAATGGATTTGAACCCATTTCCGGTTTCCAGCCCTATGCGAAATATCTTCCCAAGGGCTGTCTGTTTTCGCCCAGATGTCCGTATAAGACAGAGAAATGTGAAGAAAAAATACCTATGAGAGAAGTCCGTGGGGGCTATGTGAGGTGTATACATGCAGATTGAAGCAAGAAATATCAGTTTCCAGTACAGGGAAAATACACCCTGGATTTTAAAGGATGTCAGTTTGAAAATAGAGGAGGGCGAGCGGGTCGGCCTGGTAGGTCCCAGCGGATACGGAAAAAGCACGCTGGTAAAAATTCTGGCCGGTTATTTGAAGCCTACAAAAGGGGAGGTGCTTCTGGACGGAAAGCCTCTGCCGAAAAAAGGAGTCAGTCCGGTTCAGCTTATCTACCAGCATCCGGAAAAAGCGATCAATCCCAGGTGGAAGATGAAAAAAGTTTTGCAGGAGTCCGGTATGTTCCGGGATGAGGTTATGGATGCGCTGGGAATTGAAAGAGACTGGCTGGAGCGCTATCCAAGAGAACTTTCCGGCGGGGAGCTGCAGCGGTTCTGTGTGGCCCGTTCTCTCTTTGAAGGCACTCATTTTCTTTTTGCCGATGAAATGAGCACCATGCTGGACGTGATTACCCAGGCGCAGATATGGAATCTGATGCTAAAGGAGGTAGAAGAGCGCAGGCTGGGGCTTCTCATGGTGACTCACAATGCTTATCTGGCAGAGAAAATCTGCGCCAGAACCATTCGTCTGGAAGAAATCAATACCAGGGAGGAATAACAATGGACGTAAATATAGTTTTGTTTGATGATTTTGAAACGTTGGACGCTTTTGGCCCGGCAGAAGTATTCGGAAAATTGCCGGAACATTTTCACCTCCGGTATTTGTCTGTGTCGGGAGATGTGATAAACAGCACACAAGGGGGAAAGGTCTGGACAGACTTTCTGATTCCGGAAGAAATCGAAGGAATTTTACTGGTTCCGGGAGGCAAAGGGGCCAGAAGACTTCTGTGGAAGGACGAGAGAACCTTGAATCTTATAAAAAAAGCGGCTGAAAACGCAGATTACTGTCTGATGATTGAAAACGGTTCTGCTCTGCTAGCGCAGACGGGTATGCTGTATCGGCGGAAAATAGCGGATTTTCCTATGGACGCAAACTGGAACCGTATGTTTACAGCAGGAATCGAAAGAGTGGAGAATGCAAGGGTGGTCATTGACGGAAAGTTTTATTCCTGTAGCAGCAGTATGGCGGGAATCGATACAGCCCTCTGGGTCGCAGCGGATATTCTGGACATTTCTGCAGCAGAGAAAGCGGCTGGCCAGATGGGATATTCGTGGAATGAAAATGCAGACGAAGACATTTACTGCTGAAAAAGACCGGGGGAAAAGCATGGAAAAGAAAGACCAGACAAGGTATGATAAAGCCATGGTAAATAGAATTGCCCGTGCCACGGGACACCTGAAAATGGTGCGGGACATGGTGGAGCAGGAGCGGGACTGCAGCGAAGTGCTGATTCAGCTTGCAGCGGTGAAATCTGCGGTAAACGGTGCAGGAAAGGAAATTTTAAAGCAGTATATGGAAGAGTGCGTGGACCAGGAGCTTCGGCAGCAGGACAACGAAGGGCTGGGAAAGCTGAAGAAGGGAATTGACAGCTTTATGAAATGAAATTTATCAACAAAAATGTGTGATTTTTTGAAAAATCAACCCCCAGGGAGGCTTGTAAGGAGAGGAGAAATGGGGTAGGATAGATTTACAGTTACCGCATACATCCTCCGCATAGATGAATAGACGGTAATATGTAATGTCAAATCCTCATACAAAATAAGACCGCCGCGTCAGGGTAATCAGGGAGAAAACTGAGAGATACCAGGATGCAGAGGTCTTATTTTTGTATAGAATGATAAGTGAGAGTTTGTAAAAGTATATAAAAATACCATGGGAAAGAGAGAGGTTTTTCTATTCGACAGGAGAAAAATGGGTATGCTATAATGACAGCAAGAAAAATTCGGATAAGGAGGAAAGGAAAATGGCAGTATCTATGGCAGTTGTCCCATTATTAAAGGGAGAAGAAGCGAAGGCAATTTTGAGGGATTTTGAGGCGTCGAAAATGAGAATCTATTCTGTAGCTGAAAGGAAAGCAACAGATGAAAAAGTGGCAGAAATATTGAAGCGAAAGAAAGCAAAAATATGAAGTATATAGAAGGAAAAATCGATAGAAAAAAGCGGGAATCTGCCGCATAAAACAACAGTCATGGATACTGTATTTTATGCGGCAGTCATTCGTTTCCGGCTTTTAAAGTTCCCGTTCTCTCTGTACCTTCCGAATATAAGCAGAAGGCGTCATACCAGTGCATTTCTTAAAAATCTTAGAAAAATAATACGGATTATTCCCACACCCTACCAGCTCCGCTACATTTTGTATTTTGTCAGGATTTTGTCCGGACAGAATCTCTTTGGCTTTTTGCACACGCAGATTCATCAGATAGGCAGAAAATTTCTGATGCGTTTCGTTTACAAAACAGCGGCTGACATAGTTTACATTCATGTACAGATGATTTTCCGCAATCCATTTTAAAGTCAGATTAGAATCTGAAACATGCGTTTCCAGATGGAATGAAGGGCTCTGCCGCTTACACCTGCGACGGACAGAAATACAGCATAAAGCCATTTCCGGTAGATGCCAGAAAAGGGTTTGGCGGGGGCGATGGATATGGCTCAGGTTTCTTATATGGACTGTATCAGGGATGGGAAATGATTGACTGTCTGGAATTTGGTTCCGCAGAGGCGTCTATGATGGTAAGAAGCAACAATTGTTCAGATTCCCTTCCGGGGCCGGATGCAGTGCATGCATTCATAAAAGAAGAGAAAGAAAAATTTGGCGAAATGATTGCAAGAGTATAAAAACAAAAAGTTAGGGAGGAAGAGACCATGACAAAGACAACCCGCATGACAGTTGCGCAGGCAATTGTAAAATTTCTCGATAATCAGTATGTATCTATGGATGGGGAGGAAACAAAATTTGTAGAAGGATTTTTCACCATCTTCGGACATGGAATTGCAGTGGGGCTTGGAGAAGCGCTGGATACAGACCCGGGAGACTTAAGAGTCCTTCAGGGAAGAAATGAGCAGGGAATGTGCCATGTGGCAACAGCCTTTGCCAAGCAGAGCAATCGGAAGAAAATCATTCCCTGTGCGTCTTCTGTGGGACCTGGGGCAGCCAATATGGTAACGGCATGTGCCACAGCAACGGTAAATAATATCCCGCTTCTGGTGTTTCCGGCAGACACCTTTGCTTCCAGACAGCCGGACCCGGTGCTTCAGCAGTTGGAACAAAGCAGCAGTTTAGCCATTACTACAAATGATGCCTTTAAGCCGGTATGCAAATACTGGGACAGAATCACAAGACCGGAAATGATTATGACCGCATTAATCAATGCTATGCGTGTATTGACAGACCCGGCTGAGACAGGCGCCTGCTGCATCGCTCTGTGTCAGGATGTGGAGGGGGAATCTTATGATTTTCCGGATTATTTCTTTCAGAAAAGAGTACATAGAATTACAAGACCTGTGGCGGTACAGGAAGAACTGGATGATATTGCAGAGGTGATTGCAGGAGCAAAGAAGCCGCTTGTTGTAGTAGGCGGCGGTGTAAAATATTCAGGGGCAGGAGAAGCGGTAGAGAGGTTCTGTGAAGAATTCAAGATTCCGTTTGGCGAGTCTCAGGCAGGAAAAAGCGCATGTAAATCCAGCCATGAATATTGTCTGGGGGGGATTGGTGTGACAGGAACCTACGCTTCCAATGTCATTGCGAAAAACGCAGATGCAGTCATTGCCATCGGTTCCAGATTATCTGATTTTACCACCAGTTCTAAGTGGCTCTTTCAAAATGAACGGGTACAGTTTGTGACTATTAATAATTGCAGATATCATGCCTATAAAATGGATGCGGTAAAAGCGGTTGGAGATGCAAAAGTAACGGTAGAGGCATTGGCAGAGAAATTAAGAGAAAAAAATTATAAATCTGCATACACCAATGAAATCCAGGAGGCAAAAAGGGCCTGGGATAGAGAAATGGTACGTCTTGCAGGCATTGAATATACAGGGGATGATTTTGAACCGATTATAAAAGCCAGAGACCCGAGAACCATTCCGGAGTTTGTAAAAATGACCCGGGGCAAGATTACTCAGACAGCAGCGCTTGCAGCCATCCGCAGAGTAATTGATGAGGATGCCACCATTATTACAGCAGGCGGTTCTCTTCCAAGCTGTATGCAGAGAATGTGGACAACAGACAAAAGAGGTGGATATCATGCAGAATATGGTTACTCCTGTATGGGATATGAAGTGGCCGCTACACTGGGGGTTAAGTTTGCAGAACCGGACAATGAGGTATACTGTGTAGTCGGTGATTCCAGTTTCCAGATGCTTCACAGCGAAATTATGACGATTATGCAGGAGAGAAAGAAAGTCAATATTCTGGTGTTTGACAACTGTGGATTTGGATGTATCAATAATCTGGAAATGAATCATGGAATCGGAAGTATTGCAACAGAATTTCGCTATACAGACGGAAAGAAGCCCTGCGGAGATTTGATTCCCGTAGATTATGCCAAGATTGGGGAAGGATATGGCCTGAAAACCTATACCTGCAGGACGATTGCAGAGCTGGAAGCAGCACTGGAGGACGCGAAGAAGCAGGAAATCGCATGCCTTTTTGATTTGAAGGTGATTCCGAAGACGATGACAGACGGATATGAATCCTGGTGGAATGTAGGAATTGCCACTACATAGGAAAAAGAATCTGTGAGAAAAGCCTGTGAAGGCGTTCTGGAAGGAAGAAGCGAAGCAAGAGATTATTAGGAGGCAGATAAAATGAGTAAAGTATTTGGTTATCCGAAATTCGATGAAAATGGCGAGATGATTCTTACCACTTATGATAATGAATATAAAGAAATGATGATGGACATCCGCGTATACAGTATGAAAACCGGAGAAAAGAGGTCCTTTATCAGAACAGGGGAAGAGACTGCAGTACTGCTTCTTTCAGGCAAAGTAACCTTTGCCTGGGAGGAGAAAAATGAAACCGTCAGCCGTAAGGACGTATTTACGGAAGGTCCGTGGGCATTACATGTATGTAAAGAAAAAGAAATTCAGGTTACCGCAGAAGAAGAAAGTGAAATTCTGGTACAATGCACACAGAATGACAGAACATTTGCCAGCAGATTGTACGCACCGGAGGATGCGCCATGGGGATATTCCTGCGTGGGAAAATTTGGCAATGTGGCAAAGCGTCGTGTGAATACAATCTTTGACCATGATATCTGCCCGGAATCCAATATGGTTCTCGGGGAAGTTTTAAACGACAGGGGAAACTGGTCAGGTTATCTGCCTCACAGACATCCGCAGCCAGAGACGTATTTGTTTAAATTCGACCGCCCGGAAGGCTTTGGAGCAAGTTTTGTCGGAAATCATGGCTTCAGACAGACCGTTGTGAAGATGAACGTTATACATGGCTTCATGATGCAGAAGTTTAAAAGCGAATAAAATAAGTGGTTTTGAGAAAGAGAGGAATAGAGGATGGCAAGAGAATTTATTGTACCAGGACAGATGATTACAGGAGCAGGGGCCCTGGAGATGGCCCGGGACACACTTGGACAACTTGGAAAGAAAGCAATGATTGTAACAGATAAAGTAATGATGGAACTTGGTAATTGCGCGAAAGTCGAGAAGGTGCTGAAAAGCCAGAAGGTAGAGTATACCATCTATTCCGAGATTGCAGGGGAACCTACGGATGTGATGATTGAAAAGGGCCTGACGCAGTATAAAGA
Source organism: Blautia hansenii (assembly GCF_013304445.1). Classification (GTDB taxonomy): domain Bacteria; phylum Bacillota; class Clostridia; order Lachnospirales; family Lachnospiraceae; genus Blautia. Next base: position 128,244 of record NZ_JAAITA010000002.1, on the reverse strand, counting down.
AGAAGGCTGTGATTTTTTGGTAGCACTTGGCGGAGGAAGTCCCATTGATTCTATGAAAGCCATCGGTTCACTGGTAAAAAACGGTGGAAACATCTCTGGTTATATGGGAAAAGTCATTGATGTGGAGATGCCGCCCATGGTAGCCATTCCCACAACGGCAGGAACCGGTTCAGAAGCAACACAGTTTACCATTATCACAGATACAAAGAAAGACATTAAGATGCTTCTGAAAGGAAAGGTGCTGATTCCTTCGCTGGCCATTATTGACCCCCAGTTTACCATGACCGCACCGCCCAAGATTACAGCCGCAACAGGTTTGGATGCATTATGCCATGCAGTTGAGGCTTATACATCCAGAAAAGCACAGACACTTTCCGATACGTTTGCCCTGTCAGCAGTAAAACGCATATTCCAATATCTTCCTATTGCTTTTCGTGATGGGAAGAACGAAGAAGCAAGAGTGCAGATGTCCGTAGCTGCTCTGGAAGCAGGAATTGCGTTCAATAATTCCTCTGTAACATTGATTCACGGAATGAGTCGTCCAATCGGAGCGCTGTTCCATGTGGCACACGGGCTTTCCAACGCAATGCTGATGAAAGAGTGTTTAGGTTTTGCCTTAGAGGGCGCCTATGACAGATTTGCGGACCTTGGAAGAGCGATTGGTGCAGCAGATGGGGCAGATTCTGACGAGACAGCCAGTGCGAAATTTCAGGCTGCAGTAGTTGCACTTACCGAAGAATTGGAAACGCCAACACTTGCAGAATTTGGAATTGATAAAGAAGCATTTTTCAATGTAATCGAAAAGATGGCTTATGATGCCATGGATAGCGGAAGTCCGCAGAATACACAGAGAGAAATTACACAGGCGGACATCGAACAGATGTATAAAAATTTGTGGTAAGAAACGTTGCATAGATAGAAAAAAGAGGTGACTGTATATGGCAATCTTGGAAGAGAATATAGAACGAACCAGACGGGTGGTGGAACTGGCAAAAAAATATGGCGCCACCGTTGAGGCAGAATTGGGACTGGTTGGCGGAAGTGAAGACGGAAGTGAGAATCATGGAATCCGCTGTACAAACACTGACGATGCAAAACTATTTTGTGAGCGCACGGGAATCGATGCACTGGCTGTAGCGATTGGAAATGCACATGGTAATTATCCGGTGGCGCCTAAACTGGCATTTGACGTATTGGAAGAGATTCATGAGAAAACAGAAATTCCACTGGTACTGCATGGAGGAAGCGGTATTACAGATGCAGATTTTCAAAAGGCTATCGCCCTTGGAATCGTGAAGGTAAATATTGCGACTGCCAGCTTTGACTGTTTGACCAGGAGAGCAGAGGAGTATTTAAAATCGGAAGGTGAACACAATTATTTTGCTTTGAATGAAGCGATGGTGAAAGGAACCTATGAAAATGTAAAGCATCATATAGAGGTGTTTTCAATAAAATAAATGAAAAAAGCCCGCTCCTCTTGTATCTTTTTCCCCTTTCCTGTAAAATGTTGCCATTGAAGGAAAATTTGTAACAGAAGGAGATTTTTTCATGCTGCAAAAACTAAAAAATCATGTATTGGCACAGACCTTCCGGGAATTAAAGGGGAATCCCAAATGGTCTATCTGCACAGAACCGCTCTGGTTCATTCCTTACTCCCTGTTTGTTCCTTTTCAGACCCTTTATATGCGAAAGCTGGGGCTAACCAGTCTGGAAATCGGAACAACGCTTACTGTGGGGTTTCTTTTGCAAATGTTTTTTGCTCTCATCGGAGGAGTCATTACAGACAAAATGGGCAGGCGAAAAGCAACGGTGATTTTTGACACTCTGGGGTGGACGGTTCCCTGTCTTATTTGGGCTTTTTCTCAGAATTTCTGGTGGTTCCTGGCGGCAGCGGCGGTAAATGCAGCTTTCCAGATTACCAATACCTCCTGGAACTGCCTTTTCATTGAGGACTGTCCGCCGAAGCATATTACCAACGCGTTTACTCTGATTCAGATGTGCGGTATGCTTTCTGTATTTTTTTCACCATTGGCCGTTATTCTGGTAGGCAAACATGACGTGGTTCCTGTTATGCGCTGGCTGTATTTGATTGCCGCAATTTCCATGCTTGCGAAATTTCTTTTGCTGTATCATTTTGGCGGGGAAACCCAGATTGGAAAAAAGCGTATGGAAGAGACAAGGAATCTTTCGTATTTTTCTATGATGAAAGGGTATGGCCGGGTATTTCTCACTATGATAAAATCCGGGAAAATGCGTCTGGTAGTGTATTTTATGGCGCTTACCAACATTATCCAGATTGCTACCACCAATTTTTTCTCTCTGTATGTAACAGAGCAAATTCATTTATCGGACGAGTTGGTAGCCGTATTTCCGGTTATTCGTACCATCGTTATGATTGCCTTTGTCATTGGACTGCAAAATTTATTTCAGAAATTGAGAATGAAAGCTTCTCTTCAGATTGGATTTCTGATGTACATAGCCAGTCACTTGCTGCTTTTGCTTACACCGGAGAAAAATTTGCTGCTGGTTATGGGATACACGATTTTAGAGGCTGCTGCGTATGCAGTGATTATTCCAAGAAAAGACGCCCTCATGGCCCATTATGTAGAGCCAAAGGAGCGTTCCAGAATTTATGCTTTATACAATGTGCTGATGATTGGCATTTCAGCCCCTTTCGGAAGTCTGGTTGGCTGGATGTTTGATTTACATCCGGCGCTGCCGTTTTTGTTTAATATCGGAATCTTTGTCCTGTGCATTTTTCTGACCATGGCCTCCAGAGATTTGTCACATCTGGAGGAATCCATAAGCTGAGAGTGTCGTAAAGTCTGACAAAGCAGAAAGAAGAAAAGAGACAGCAGAGTGAATCGGAAAATGTAAGATTCGCTCTGCTGCCTCTTTTCCTTATGCAATTATGTACATAAAAGATTATTTCACTCCGAAGTCCATAAGCTGCTGAACTGCGCTTTTCCTTCCGGTAAAGTGAATGGCGTTTAATCCCTGGGCTCTGGCCTCAGCCACATTATCCATATAGTCGTCAATATACACGGCTTTTTCCGGAACAATCTGGAAGTCCTGAATAAGTTTCTGGTACATTTCCGGTTCCGGCTTCAGCAGGTGTACCTGCCAGGACATATATCCGCCGTCCATAAACTCCAGAAATTTTAAATCTTTTGTACAGCGTTTGTACAGGGGCTCTGAAAAGTTGGAAAGAAAATAGAGCTTGTAGCCCCGTTTTTTCAGATAGGACAGCCAGTCTTTTGTGTAAGAGCACACAGAAATGGTTTCGCCCATTCGTGCAAAGGTTTCCCTTATTTCTTTCTCATAGGAAGGATTGTTGGTAATAAAAGACTGAAGGATTTCCTCTTCTGTGCGGACGCCTCTGTCGCTTTCTGTCCAGTCTTCGCTGAGAAATACAGCTTCCGAAACGGCCTGCGCGGTGTCTTCGTCATATTTTAATTCTTTTAAAAGTTTCTTCCAGTCATATTTTACAAGCACTTTTCCGATATCAAAAATCACAGTATCAACATCAGAATTTTCCCCAAGGATTTTCGGAATAACGTCATTTTTCTGGTGTGTCCAATGATATACCAGAAGAAAAGCGTACAGCAAAATGGGGATAATCACAGTTGCGTACAGTGAGGCCATAATCATATTGCCGGCAGCAGAATTATCCGTCAGAGCCAGAATAAAAGTCAGGACATACATACCTGCCAGCAGGATAATTCCTATGACTGCGAGGAGTCGTTTTAAGTTCTTCACGTCTTAATCTCCCTTGCTTAGAATATCTATTATTATAATAATTTTAGAGGTACCCGTCAATGGATAATTGGAATTGGGACTATCCACGGTTTTTAGGTTATACCTACGAAAATATGCAGAACGATTTGGGTATTTTTGCAAGGATATTTCCGGAATATCTGCAAGTACAGTCTTTGGGAAAGTCAGCAGATTTGAGGAAGATAGATTGTATGAGAATAGGAAAACAAAATGCACAACAAAAGGTTTTTATTTTTGGGGGAATTCACGGACGGGAATATATGACCTGTCAGCTTTTAATGGAGCAGGCGGCAAAATTTCTTCTGCACCTTAAGTACAACCGTGTTTATAAAGGAGTCAGTTATGAGAAATTATTGGAAAACAGAGCGATTTATGTCATTCCTATGGCAAATCCGGATGGGGTAAGCATTAGCCAGTTTGGTGAGAACAGTATCCGAAATCCCGGGCTCCGCAGAAAAGTACTGCAAATTGCAGAGAAGGAAAGAAAAAATCTGTCTTATGAGGTCTATTTCAGAAAGTGGAAGGCCAATGCCAGAGGTGTGGATTTAAACAGGAATTTTCCGGCGGACTGGGATAAATATACGGAAGGGAGGGGGGAAGCCTCTTCGGAAAAGTATAAGGGAGCATATCCGGAATCGGAGGAAGAAACCCGGATTTTGACACAGCTGACCAGAGAGGCAAAATTCCAGAGAACGCTGTCCTATCATTCATCCGGCCAGGTGATTTACTGGAATTTCGGGCAGGAAGGAGTACTGAAAGAAAGGACAAAGAATTTTGCAGATAGAATTGCAGAGGTGACGGGATATAAAACAGATGGGAATTTTGAAAAGCTGGATGCAGCGGGGTATAAGGACTGGGCGCTGCAAAGTATGAAAATCCCCAGTCTGACGGTAGAGATAGGAAAGCCGGATTCACCGCTTCCCTGGTGGTGCTTTGAAGAGATATACCGGGAAAACAGGAGGGTCTGGGAGGAGATGCTGTTGGATTTGGAAAAAGAGAACAGCCCCCGAACCGGCAAGTACGGGGGCTAAAAAGGGGAGGATAAAGTATTTCTACTTTTTCTTTGGTTGTCTGCAAAGAGCGTCTCGCATTTGAGCCATCTCTTTGTGGACTATCTGTAGTATGGGCAGAAAATCAAAAGTTATACAAAGTACAGAAAAATTTTATGGGATTTTACATTATTTGATTTTACAGATTGAAAAACTCTCTGTTTTCGTATATACTATACCTGTTAAACCGAAATGGTAAATCAGGAAAATAAACAAAAGGCAGGTAAGATACATGGCATTATTACAAGATTGGAGAGATATGGCATATTCTCAGCAGGCCGACAGAGTGCAGCTTGAGAAATTCTGGACAAATTATTTCTTAATCGAAAAAGGAATCTATGAAAAACTTCTCAGCAATCCTAACGAAGTAGTAAAAGGAACTGTAAAAGAACTGGCAGAAAAATACGACGTAGAAGTTATGACGATGGTTGGTTTTCTGGATGGTATCAATGACAGTTTGAAAATCCAGAACCCTATCGAAGAAATGGATGAAAACACAGAGGTAAATCTGGGATTTGACCTGGAAACTCTGTACAAAAACATGGTAGACGCCAAAGCAGACTGGTTATACGAGCTGCCGCAGTGGAACAGCATTTTCTCCGAAGAAAAGAGAAAAGAACTGTATCTGGAGCAGAAAAAATCCGGTACTGTAGTAAAAGGACCGAAAATCGGACGTAATGACCCATGTCCATGCGGCAGCGGCAAAAAATATAAACACTGCTGTGGAAGAAATAAATAAGATTGTGAAAAGAAGGGACGAAGTTCGGGAAAAGAACACTCGTCCCTTTGTGGTATGCTGGATAGAAAGAGAAAGGAAACGGGAAGACTATGGCAGAATTTCTGCTCTTGCTTTTAGGAATCGTGTGTATGTTGTATTTCGCCGCCATTGCTCTGTATGCAGGACTTTCCTCAAAATTTCCTGTACTGTGGATTTTGCTGGGAGTGGGATTTTGGGCTGGTGGGGCGGCTCTGCATTTTCGCATACAAGTCCCACAGATACTTTTGGAAGGAATACTTTACAGTCTTTGTTTGCTGTTCGGTCTCTTTTTGTTTGTGGAAGCAAAGATTGTAAAAGCCATGTTTCAAAAAGAAGAAAAACGACTAGAGTGTCTTATTGTACTTGGCGCCCAGGTAAAGGGCACTCACCCCAGTCTGTCTTTGGAATACCGGATTCGCAAAGCAGAGGAATATCTGAAACAAAATCCCGAAACAAAAGCCATTCTTTCCGGCGGCAAGGGTGAGGATGAGGGGATTTCAGAGGCAGAATGTATGTACCGGGAACTGACGAAGAGAGGTATTGATGCGGCCAGGCTGATAAAAGAAGACCAGTCCGTCAATACCCAGCAGAATATTGCCTGCTCTTACCGGATATGGAAGCAAAAATGGCAGAAGGCAGATAAAACGGGACGGGTGGGTATCGTTACCAGCAGTTTTCATCTTTACAGGGGAACCGCTATAGCCAGAAAGAAGATGGATTGTGAGATATACGGGCTTGCGGCGAAAAGCAATGGATTTTTGATGGTGAATTACCTGGTGCGGGAATTTCTGGGTGTCTTAAAGGATAAAGCGGCAGGAAATTTGTAGAAAAGGAAAAATCAAAAAGAAAAAACACAGAAAAAGAGGTTGACAAAGCAAGAGAGACGGTTATAATATGAAAACATAAAAGAAATATTCAATACGTTGACGAGACGAGTAAAATGCGGAAGGACACAGAGAGGAGCGCGCAGGCTGAGAGCGTTCTGTTACGGAACCATTTGAAAACTACCTCTGAGTGACCCCAATCCGGTCCGGTGATTCCGTTATCATCAAATGAAGTGGTTACCAAAGCAAATGCTTTTAACAAGAAGGGTGGAACCGCGGGCAAAGATTACGCCCGTCCCTTGCAGTCACACAGGGCTGCAGGGGACGGGATTTTTTTGTTTAACAAAGCCTTCGGGTATGACCACTCCTGCAGGAATCAGGAAAGGAGAAGACGATTATGATTATCACATTGAAAGACGGCTCACAGAAAGAGTACGCAGAAAGCAAATCCGTATACGAAATCGCACTGGACATCAGTGAAGGACTGGCACGGGCAGCCTGTGCAGGAGAAGTAGACGGAGAAGTTGTAGACTTAAGAACAGTAGTGGAAAAGGATTGTGAAGTCAGTATTCTTACAGCAAATGATGAAAAGGGACTGGCAGCCCTTCGCCATACGGCGTCCCATGTTCTTGCAGAAGCGGTAAAAAATTTATATCCGGAAGCAAAGCTGGCTATCGGACCTTCTATTGACACCGGATTTTACTATGATTTTGACCATGAATCTTTCAGTCGCGAGGAACTGGACGCACTGGAAAAAGAGATGAAGAAAATCATCAAAAAGGGTGCAAAAATTGAACGTTACACACTTCCCCGTGAAGAAGCCATTAAATTTATGGAAGAAAAGGGTGAACCGTATAAAGTAGAACTGATAAAAGACCTGCCGGAAGGGGAAGAGATTTCCTTTTATTCCCAGGGAGACTTCGTAGATTTATGCGCAGGTCCTCACTTAATGAATACCAAGGGAGTAAAGGCATTTAAACTGACCTCATCTTCTGGTGCATACTGGAGAGGTGACGAGAAGAACAAAATGCTTTCCCGTATTTACGGAACTGCTTTCAGCAAAAAAGATGAATTAAATGAGTACCTGGCTCAAATGGAAGAGGCAAAAAAACGCGACCACAACAAGCTGGGAAGAGAGATGGAACTGTTTACAACCGTAGATGTTATCGGACAGGGTCTGCCTCTGCTCATGCCAAAAGGCGTGATTATTTTAAAAGAACTCCAGAGATGGATTGAGGACCTGGAGGATAACGAATGGGGCTATGTCCGTACCAAAACACCGCTTATGGCAAAAAGTGATTTGTATAAGATTTCCGGACATTGGGATCATTATAAGGAAGGCATGTTTGTACTGGGAGATGAAGAAAAGGACAAAGAAGTGTATGCGCTGCGTCCTATGACCTGCCCATTCCAGTATTATGTATACAAGGCAACACAACATTCTTACAGAGACCTGCCAATCCGCTATGGCGAGACCTCTACTCTGTTTAGAAACGAGGATTCCGGTGAAATGCACGGTCTGACTCGTGTGCGCCAGTTTACCATTTCCGAGGGACATCTGATTATGCGTCCCGACCAGATGGTGGAAGAATTCAAAGGCTGTATGGCGTTGGCAAAACACTGTCTGGAAACTCTGGGGGTAGAGGAGGATGTAACCTATCATCTTTCCAAATGGGACCCGGATAATAAGGAAAAATACATTGGAGAACCGGAAGTCTGGGAAGAAACACAGGAACACATCCGTCAGATTCTGACAGAACTGAACATTCCATTTGTGGAAGATGTGGGAGAGGCCGCTTTCTATGGTCCAAAGGTAGATATTAATGCTAAGAATGTGTACGGAAAAGAAGACACCATGATAACGATTCAGTGGGACGCGCTTCTGGCTGAGCAGTTTGATATGTATTATATTGACGAAAACGGGGAAAAGAAACGTCCCGGCATTATTCACAGAACCGCTATGGGCTGCTACGAGAGAACGCTGGCATGGCTCATTGAAAAATATGCCGGTCTGTTCCCTACCTGGTTGTGTCCGGAGCAAGTTCGCGTACTGCCGATTTCTGAAAAATACGGTGAATATGCAGAAAAAGTACAGGCACAGCTGAAGAAAAATGGAATCCGCAGCAGCGTGGACAACCGTTCCGAAAAAATCGGTTATAAAATCAGAGAAGCCCGTCTGCAGAAAATTCCTTATATGTTAGTAGTGGGTGCAAAGGAAGAGGAAGAACAGGTGGTGTCAGTAAGAAGCCGTTACCTTGGTGATGAAGGACAGAAGTCTTTAGATGCGTTTATGGACGCTGTCTGCAGGGAAATCCGTACAAAGGAAATCCGTAAAATCCAGGTGGACGCAGAAGGAAAAAGAATTGAGAATTCATAAAGCAGCAGGAAACATACAGATGTAAGGGGGAACCGGTGCTGCCGCAGAAGGGTATGGAATGTGGATATGCCTGTTATGCGGTGGTTCCGGTTCCTTTGGAGAAAAGGCGGAAACAGTATGAAAGATATGACAAAAGGAAAGATAGCTCCACAGATAGCAGGTTTTGCGGTACCGCTGGTGCTGGGAAATCTTTTTCAGCTTTGTTACAATGCGGCAGACAGTATCATTGTAGGCAAATTTGTGGGAACCGAGGCGCTGGCAGCAGTAGGCAGCAGCAATCCCCTGATGACCTTTGCGATTCTATTTATCAACGGTATGTGTATGGGCGCCTCCATTCTTATGGGAATGCAGTTCGGAGCAGGGAGAATGGAGCGTTTGCGAAAGCAAATCAGCACTACTATGATAGGAGGCTGTGTATTTTCTCTGGTACTTTCCATGTTGTGTATTGCAGGGGCTCCCTGGCTTTTACGGCTGATACAGGTACAGGAAGAATTGATTCCGCTGGCGTCCCAGTATCTTCGGATTGTGTTTGCAGGTCTGGTTTTTACCTTTATTTATAACTTTTATGCCAATACACTGCGGGCTCTGGGAGACAGCACGACGCCGGTTTACTTTCTGGTGATTGCCTCTGTGCTGAATGTTTTTGGAGATTTGTTCTTTGTGCTGGTCTTTCATATGGGCAGCGCAGGCTGTGCTCTGGCAACCGTTATCAGCCAGGCCTGCTGCAGTCTGTTCTGCGGGCTGTATATCAGGAAGAAAGTAAAGATTTTGTGTCTGGGGAAGGACTGGCTGTTTTTTGATAAGAGTCAGTTTGCAGAAACCATCCGGTACGGCTGGGCCAGCGCCATGCAGCAGGCGTCAGTACAGCTTGGGAAAATTGGCATACAGGTCATTGTCAACACCATGGGAGTTTCTGTGGTTGCAGCCTTTGCCGCAGTGAATCGAATTGATGATTTCGCTATTGTACCACAGCAGAGCATTGCTTCGGCCATGACTTCTTTTATGGCACAGAATTACGGGGCAGGAGAAAAGAAGCGTATCTGGAAAGGCTTTCGTTGGGGCATGGTAATGGAAGTTCTCTATGGTCTTTTAATTGGCGTAGCCTGCATTTTTGGAGCAGATTTTTTCATGAAGCTTTTTGTCAATGACCAGGAGGTCATACAGCTTGGACGTTCTTACCTTCATTTGATTGCCTTTATTTACATTTTGCCTGCGGTAACCAATGGAGTACAGGGATATTTCCGGGGAATCGGAGACTTGAAGGTTACTTTGTGGAGCAGTATCATGAACATGGGATTTCGGGTGTTGTCTGCTTTGCCGCTGGTTTACAGCCTGCATATGGGAATTCGTGCACTTCCGGTGGCGTACCTTTTGGGATGGATAGCCATGCTGTTGTTTGAACTGCCCCTGCTTTTGAAAAAAATCAGGGAAAATCGAAAAACAGAATAAAAATAACAAAACGGAAAATACTATCTCTGAAAAGAAAATTTATTCAGGAGGTAGCAGCATGCCATTATTAAACTGTACAGCCAGAAACTGTATGTATAATAAAGATGAATATTGTTCCAAAGGAGATATTCTGGTTGAGGGAACTACGGCGGAAACAGCAGATGAAACCTGCTGCAGAAGTTTTGTGGAAAAGAAGGATGGGACTGTGAACCGGGCAGAAACAGGTTGTGCCTGCAAAACGATTGAAGTGGACTGTAAGGCCTGTGACTGTTCCTTTAACACGCAGGAAAAATGCAGTGCGGACAAAATCACCATTGCCGGTGCTTCGGCCTGCAGATGTGATGATACCAAATGCGGCAGCTTCACAGCAAAATAAAAATTTTTACGGTATATAAGACAGCAGAATAAAAAAAGAACGGCTGCATGAAACAGCAATCAGAACGAAAAAGGTTCGCTGTGTGTTTCATGTGACCGTTCTTTTTACATCAGACTTTAATCCAGCCCATCGCCTCGGAAACTGCGAAAATCAGAATCAGCACCAGGCAGATAGGGGCAATCCATTTGAGCATAATACGGTAAAATTTCTTTACCTTGAAAGGACCGTTTATTTCTACTTCATCCTCCACAGTCTTAGAACCAATAAAATGTCCGATGCAGACACAGGTGAGAATCGCTACAATGGGCATCAGAACACTGTTGCTGAGGAAATCAAAGAAATCCAGAAGTCCCAGTCCGATAATCTTGATGAAACTCAAAGGTCCGAAGCCCAGGGAAACGATGGACCCCAGAATCAGGACGTAAAGGGTTATTATAAGGGTGGATTTTTTTCTGCTCCAGCCAAACTTATCTCTTACAATGGATACGTTGGTTTCCATAAGAGAAATCGAGGAGGTCAGTGCAGCAAACAGTACCAACAGGAAGAAAGCCGCGCCGATAACTCCGCCAAAGGACATGCTTTCAAATACCTTAGGCAGTGTGACAAACATCAGAGATGGTCCTTTGCCAAGGGCTGCCTCGTCTCCGCCGGAAAAGACAAAGACGGAAGGAATAATCATCAGACCTGCCAGGAAAGCAACGACGGTGTCAAAAATCTCAATCTGGCGTACCGACTGTTCCAGGCTGCTGTCTTTCTTCATATAAGAACCATAGGTAATCATAATGCCCATGGCCAGTGACATGGAATAGAATAACTGTCCCATGGCAGCCAGTACTGTGGTGGCTGAAAATCTGGAAAAATCAGGAAGCAGATAATATTTTACGCCTGCCCCTGCGCCGGGTCTGGTAATACAGAAAATAGAAACGCCTATAATCAGTACAATTAACAAGGGCATCATAATGCGGCTTGCTTTTTCGATTCCTTTTTCCACACCGAAAATAACCACAACGGCAGTGAGCAGAATATACAGGGCAAACCAGAATACCGGCGCTGTGGCCTGTGAAATGAAGCCGTTGAAATATTCGTCTCCGGCTGCTGCGGAACCCTGACCTGTGAGAAAAGCTGCAAAATATTTTACTACCCAGCAGCCGATAACACAGTAGTAAGGGGTAATAATAAAAGGTACCACACAAGCGAGATAACCTACAAAGTTAAAGCGTTTATCCAGCGCTTTGAAAGCACCGATGGCGCTGAGACCTGTCTTGCGTCCAATAGCAATTTCGGTAATCATGAGGGTAAATCCCAAAGTGACTGCCAGTATCAGATACACCAGCAGAAAAATTCCCCCGCCGTATTTCGCTGCCAGATAGGGAAAACGCCAGAGGTTTCCAAGTCCCACGGCAGAGCCTGCTGCTGCAAGAACAAAGCCCATTTTGTTAGAAAAACTTCCTCTTTTTTTGTCCATAAACCTCTCCTTTTTCACTAAGATATTTTTGATTTTTTGGAATAAAGCGTCGCAGTCTGTATCACTTCAACGTAATACAACGCCTGCGGTATATGACACTCATTATGCCATTGAACAGGCAAAAAAACAAGAATTTTCTGCGAAAAAAGTAAAAAAAATATAAAATGTATAAAAAAGAAAAAAACTATTGCATTTCAGAGCGCTCTATGTTATACTGTATAAGTCTGAAGAAGAAAAAGAAAGCAGAGTATCCACTCTCACCCTAGCACGAGTAAGTGACTACGGTTTATATGAAGATAATGAGGCGCACAGCGTTTTCTTATGCGGATAATCAGTGGGTAGTATGCAGATGTTGCAGATTAGTCACTTTTTTTATATCTTTCTGTAATGGCAGGAAGGCGCAGGAAACTGCTCTGTAGATTCTTATTCTTTCTTTAAAACAAGTTCAAAACATGTGGTTTATCAATATTATGGAGGTGCACTACTATTAGCGATTTAATGATTAACGAACAAATCAGAGACAGAGAGGTACGTCTCATCGGCGCAGACGGAGAACAGCTGGGCATTATGTCCGCAAGAGATGCGCAGAAACATGCCATGGAAGCGGGCTTGGACCTTGTAAAAATTGCTCCTACAGCAAAGCCGCCGGTTTGTAAAATTATCGATTATGGCAAGTATAAGTACGAATTAGCGAGAAAAGAAAAAGAAGCTAAGAAGAAACAGAAAACCATAGAAATCAAAGAAGTGCGTTTATCCCCTAATATTGAGGAAAACGATTTGAACACGAAAGTCAATAATGCCAGAAAATTCCTGACCAAGGGAAATAAGGTAAAAGTTACTCTGCGTTTCCGGGGGAGAGAAATGGCACATATGCAAAGCAGCAAACACATCTTGGAAGAGTTTGCGCAGGTTCTGTCTGACATTGCCGTTGTGGAAAAAGCACCAAAGGTAGAAGGCAGAAGCATGACTATGTTTTTGACAGAAAAACGTTAATAAGAAAAAGAGTTTAAGGAGGACATAAACATGCCAAAAATGAAAACAACGAAAGCAGCCGCAAAGCGCTTCAAATCAACAGGTACAGGAAAATTAAAAAGAAATAAAGCTTATAAGAGCCATATCTTAACAAAGAAATCTCAGAAGAGAAAAAGAAATCTCAGAAAAGCAGCTATCACAGATGCAACTAATGTAAAGAACATGAAGAAAATCTTACCTTACATCTAATCGTTTGTGTGTAAGTATGTTTAATATAGGAGGAAATTAAGAATGGCAAGAATTAAAGGCGGATTAAACGCTAAGAAAAAACACAATAGAGTATTAAAACTGGCTAAAGGTTACAGAGGAGCCCGTTCCAAACAGTACAGAGTAGCAAAACAGTCTGTTATGAGAGCTTTAACAAGTTCTTACGCAGGCAGAAAACAGAGAAAACGTCAGTTCAGACAGTTATGGATTGCTCGTATCAACGCTGCTGCAAGAATGAACGGATTATCCTACAGCAAATTTATGTACGGATTAAAATTAGCGAATGTTGACCTGAACAGAAAAGTATTAGCTGATATGGCTATCAACGATGCTCAGGGATTTGCTTCTTTAGCAGAACTTGCTAAATCCAAATTAGCTTAATGAAATTTTTACCCCCGTAAATGGCTTGTTTACGGGGGTTTTTCTGTTACAGGGAAGAGTCAAGAGGAACTTATAGATTTTAATATTAAGCGATTGTCCGTTAAATAATTTTGGGAATATAAAAAGTAGGATTCCTTATTTTTTATGGATACATCATAGAGTAAAATTCCTTGTTTTTCCTGCAAATCTATAGGGACTGCGGAAGCAGAAGGAGTAAATTCACGGTCCAGTTTTATTTTATACACAGAAGCACTGGCATAGCTTTTACCGGGATTCTGACTGTCGCTGCTGTAATATAAGGTATAACTGGATTTATCAGGCAGACAGGCTGCTGGTTCGTGGTCGGCATCAGCAGGCAGAATCTCTTTTTCCCCAGACCAGGTGAAACCGCCATCCGCAGATGAAATCACATTTAAGGAAGACGGACCTTTATCGTACATTTCTTTTTCAAACACATAGTATAAAATGCCATTTTCATACAAAATGTCCCCGTCCTCTAAATTGTTTTGACAGGTAAGAATGTCAGAATGATATTCCCAGTTTTTTAAATCTTTTGAAGTATAAGTATGTACCGTGTAAGTTCCATTTGCTGCATTGGAATCGGCGTTTCTGGATAATGGTAGGGTCAATCATAAGGTTTTCACTGGTAAAGAGGGTCTGGTATTCCGACAGATTTCCGTCTTTATCCAGAGAAAAGGAACAGATTTCTTTGTTAAAGTTTCCGGCAATTATGAAATTGGAGTTTTCCAGAGGATAGAGCCAGTTGACTTTCACATCTGGATATTCCTGAAGCAACTGGCCATTTTGGTCAAAAATAACTAGGTGAAAGAAAATAGAACAGAAAGCAAAATAGGGGTAAAAAATAGACCTTTGTTTTTCATAGTTGATTCCCCTGTTAAAATAGTAATATGATAGAACAAAAGTATTATTACACCTTTAAAAGAGAAAAACAAGTAGAAAGGAAAACACATCATGAAATTTGTATTTGCACCCGATTCCTTTAAGGGAACTTTGTCATCAGAACAGCAGATTGGTATTTTAAAACAAAAGGCACAAGAAATTTTTCCGGAAGCAGAAACCGTAGGAGTTCCCATAGCAGACGGAGGAGAAGGCACTATGAGGGCAATATGGAATACGGCAGGAGGAAAACTGAAAAAATGCCGGGTAACAGGGCCGTTAGGGGCAGCTGTAGAGGCGGAATATCTGATTTTGGACGAAGACAGGGTCTTCATTGAAATGGCGCAGGCCTCAGGCATTACCCTGATTCCCTATAAATCCGGAAATGCAGGAAAGACGACTTCCTATGGTACGGGGGAGCTTATCCGCAATGCTCTGGAAGCGGGATACCGGAAAATCACGGTTTCCATTGGCGGAAGTGCGACAAATGACGGTGGAGCAGGTATGCTGGCTGCTCTGGGAGTAGAGTTTTACAGCAAAGACGGAGAAAGGTTTATACCCGTTGGAGAGACGCTGGGAAACATAGAAAAAATAGATTGCAGCGGTATCCTGTCTGAAATGCGAAATGCTTCCTTTTGTGTCATGTGTGACGTGACGAACCCTCTTTTGGGAATCCAGGGTGCAACCTATGTTTTTGGGCCGCAGAAAGGCGCGTCAGACAGGGATTTGGAGATTTTGGAAAGAGGAATGGTACACTATGCTGAAAAAATAGAAGTGCTTTGCGGCCGTAAAGTTTCTGAAATTCCGGGTGCCGGTGCAGCAGGAGGTATGGGTGCTGCCCTTCTGGCTTTCTGCAATGCCAGACTGCAGTCAGGAATTCAGACGGTATTGGAGATGGTGGATTTTGAAACTATGATTGGGGATGCGGATTTGATTATTACCGGAGAGGGCAGAATTGACGGCCAGTCTGTCTGCGGAAAGGTGCTGGATGGAATAGGAACCTGTGGGAAGAAAAAGGGAATCCCGGTGCTTGCACTTGCGGGAGCCATGGGAGAAGGTGCAAAGGCAGTTTATGATTGTGGAATTGACAGTATTATGACAACGCAAAACAGTCCTATGTGTCTTGAAGAAGCTTTGAAACAGGCAGAAATGCTGTATGCAGATGCCGCAGAACGTCTGTTTCGCATTTTAAGAGCAGGAATTACCATAAATAAGAAGAATATACAATAAATGGATAAAAAATAATCTTGCCAAAATCTCTCCGATATGTTATCTTAGGATGGCATGTCAATTATTTAACAAATGAAAGTGACTGGAGGAAGACAGAACATGTGGAAAAAGAAGAAAAGCGGATTCCCCGGAGGAATCCACCCCACAGACGGTTATGACAAAGCCATGACCATGAATCTGCCTGTCCGTGAATACTGGCCTGAGACAGTAACCATTCTGACAGAACAGTCCTTTGGAGGCAAATGCTCTCTGCTGGTAAAGCCAGGGGATAAAGTTCTCAAAGGAAGTCAGATTGGAAAGCCGGAGGCATTTATGGCAGCACCTCTTCACGCAAGCGTCAGCGGAGAGGTATTGGACGTGAAAGAAGTGCGTCAGCAAAACCGCATGGTTTTGAGCTGCATAATAAAAAATGAAGGAGAAAAGGGGAGAGAGGCTCAAAAGTATGAGACAGAAATGGTGAGCCTGGAATCCTATTCCCAAGAGATGATTTTGGCAGGAATTCGGGATGGCGGTCTTACCGGTATGGGAGGCGCGGGATTTCCAACTCATAAAAAATATGAAACGGATAAATCCATTGACAGTCTTTTGATAAACGGTGCAGAGTGCGAACCTTTTCTGACCTGTGATTACCGATTGATGTTGGAGCAGGGATATGGAATTTTAAATGGTATCTGTCTGCTTTTAAAGGCTTCAGGAGCCAGGAAGGCGTATCTTTGCATTGAAGATAATAAGCCGGAGGCCATCCGCAGTCTTCGCAGAATTTTAGAAGCTGCAAAACAGAGCGGAAAGATAGAGGAAACCCAAAAACTGGAAATCAGAGAACTTCCGGCAAAATATCCCCAGGGTGGTGAGCGTCAGCTCATACAGGCGGTCCTGGGACGAGAAGTACCCCAGGGCGGACTGCCGGCAGATGTGGGCGTGATTGTTTCCAATGTGGGAACAGCGAAGGCCGCTGCCGATATGATACTGGGAGGGATGCCGCTGATTCAGAGAATTGTCACCGTTACCGGATGTGTGAAAGAGCCGGGAAACTATTTGGTGCCTGTAGGTACTTCTGCAAAAGAACTGCTGACTCTTTGCGGCGGTGTGACCGCAGAGAAAAACAGAATCATTGCCGGAGGCCCTATGACAGGACCCTGCGTGGCATCGGACTGGACGGAAGAAGAGGAACTTTTTTATGTGACAAAGAATACCTCCGGTATTCTGGTGCTGCCGGACAGCCGGCAGGAGGAATCGCCCTGTATGCGCTGTGGCGGTTGTGAAAACGTGTGTCCGGCGGGTCTGACTCCCTATGCCATTGATTTTGCCTTCCGTGAAGAGGACTATGACTTGTGTGAAAGTCTGTATGCCAGTGAGTGTATTGCCTGCGGCTGCTGTTCTTATACCTGCCCGGCAAAAAGGGAACTTTCTGTCAGTACCAGAATGGCAAGAGATATGGTGAAACAGAGAATGAGAGAAAGGGCGGTGCAGAAAGCATGAGTGAAGCAAGAGTGATAAACGGACCTCACATCCGGACACAGAGAACCACCAGAGCAGTCATGATGGATGTAGCCATTTCTTTGGTACCTGTGCTTTTAGGAGCAATTTACTATTTCGGAATCCGCGCGCTGTATCTGGCGGGGCTTTCCGTGGCGGTCTGTGTATTGACCGAGTATATCTGGCAGAAACTGGCGAAAAAACCAGTGACAGCGGGAGATTTCAGTGCTGTGGTAACGGGACTTTTGCTGGTATTTAATATGCCTGTAACCGTACCGCTATGGGTGTTGGTTGCAGCAGATGTTTTCAGTATTCTGCTGGTGAAGCAGATGTTTGGCGGACTGGGGAATAACTTCGTAAATCCGGCGCTTATGGGAAGACTGCTGGTTATGGTGGCATGGCCCCAGGCAGTCATGCAGTATGTGGTGCCCAAAACCGTTTCTGTGGACGCAGTTTCCGCGGCAACCATACTGGGCAGTGTAAAAGGGGGAAATACCCCGGAATACAGTTATTTACAGATGTTTCTGGGAGAAATGCCAGGCGCTATGGGCGAAACCAGCAAGCTGCTGCTTCTGGTGGGCTTCGGCTATCTGTGCTATAAGGGCGTGGTGAATGCAGAAGCGGCCTTTACTTATATTGCTACCGTAACGGTACTGACTTTTATATTTGGACCGGAAGGTCTTTTTACAGGAGATATTTTGCTGAATCTCTTTGGCGGCGGGCTGATTATGGGCGGCTGCTATATGCTGACAGATTATGTATTTGTATCCAGAAGGGGAAAACTGCTTTATGCAGCCACAGCCGGTGTGATTACGGCTGCCATACGAATTTTCAGTGTGTACCCGGAAGGTATCTGTTTCGGTATTTTAACAGCAAACTGTATGGCGGGAATGTTGTCCCTGCTCTATAAAAAACATGTATACGGCATCAGGAAAATTAAGGCTTAACGGAGGAAAAGAGATGAAAAATAAAAATGTAAGAGGAATTCTGGCACTGGCAGTTGTGACCGCCCTTTCTTTTGGTGTGATTCTGGGCTCCAAGGCTCTGGCACAGGACACCGAAGGCGAGAGCGCAGAAGCAAAAGTTACGGAAGAACTGGATACCAAGGGTGCAGAAGGCATTGAAAGCGCCTCTAAAACAGAAGACGGCTATCTGGTATCTGTAAAGACAAAGGGATACGGCGGAGATATTTTCCTAAACGTTTCCTTTGATAAAGCAGGAAAGAAAATTACAAAGGTGGAAGTGACCGAGCAAAAAGAAACAGAGGGTCTGGGTGCCAAAATTGCCGAATCAGAATTTCTGTCACAGTTTGAAGGTGCAGAAGCCCCGGTATATCTCCCTGGCATGAGTCTGGAGGAAAAAGAGGAGATTTCTCTGGAAGATAGGACATTGGCCGATGGAGATTATGAGGCAAAAGCAGATGGCCCGGATAATAACGGATTTACAGACCAGGTAACCATGACGGTAAAAGACGGAAAAATCACAGCTGTAAACTGGGAATCTGTAGGAGCGGATGGCAGTAAGAAGAGTGTGCTTTCCGAAAACGGCGAATATGTGATGACAGAGGACGGCCTTACCTGGAAAGAACAGGCAGAAGCGCTGTCTGCAGCCCTTATTGAAAAGCAGTCCCTTAGCTTTTTAAATGTGAATGAGCAGGGAAAGACAGACGCAGTATCTGGTGTCAGCATTGCAGTAGGCGGCTTTGTAAACCTGGCAGAGCAGTGCTTGAATCAGGCAGCAGGCGAAGAAACTGAGACACAGGAACCACAGAACGGCACACAGGTAGATGCAGTAGCAGGAGCAACCATTTCCTCTACTGCAGCAGTGGAAGGTATCAATGCTGCTTATGAGTTTCTGCAGTCAGTAAAATAGAAAGTGGAGGACAGGATTTGATGAAAATAAAATATCCGGCGGAAGCCTTTGCCCTGGGTATGGTACTGTTTTCTGCCGGCATGAAGGAAGCGTTTGCGGCGGGTATTCTGGTGATTCTGGCAGTTGTGTTTGCAGAAGTGCTGAAAAACCTGCTGGAATCCCGGATTCCCCGCTGGAGCCTCATGGGCTGCGTGTGCGTGGGGACAGCAGCGATTAGCTCCAGCGCCTTTTTGCTGGGCTTTTCAGCTCTTGGTCTGGAAATGGAATGGGGAACCTGGCTTATGACCCTGATTCTGGGACTGTTTGCGGCAAAGCATGTAATCTCAGAGAATATAGATGCAGAGTATGGAGAACTGCTGTGGGAATCTGCAGTCTGCTGGGGATTCTGGATACTGTTTGCCATTGGCAGAGAATTTTTCGGGACAGGCGAAATCTTTGGCAATTTGATTATGAAAGCAGAATTTCAGTCTGGTATTTTCCAGGACGTTATTTTCGGATTCCTCACAGCGGGAATTTCCCTGGCTTGCGCGAACAGTGTGCTGAAGAAGAACCACACAGATACGAGAACCCTTTGGCTGGTCATTCCGCTGGCTCTCTTTATGCGTCCCTTTGACATGGAGAGTTTTGGACAGGTGGCAGGTCTTATCTGGACGGCAGCCGTACCCGTGGTGTTGTTCTGGTCTGTACAGAAAACACTGAAATTTGCCAATACATGGAAAGCCTTCCGGGGCCTTCCGGTGGAAATGCTTTCCATGGGATTTATTTATATGATACTTAGTATTTATTGAGAAAAGAAAGAAGTGCTGCAGGCCGGAAAATCACCTGTGCACTTCTTTCTTTTGAGTTATGCTGTTATTTTTCTATTTTACATCGGCCATAGAAATTTCTTCTTCAAATCCGTCGCTGTAATGCAATTCATAATCATCTGTGATAAACACGGCTTGTACATCCGGCAGGCTATTGATGAGTTCCATGCCTTTGTCCAGTCCCAGTGCAAAGCAGGAGGTGCTCAGTCCGTCCCCATCCACGGATTTATCGGAAATAATGGTGACGGACACCAGATGGTTGTCATAGGGATACCCCGTAGCAGGATTTAAAATATGGTGGTAAATTTTCCCGTCCTTTTCAAAATATCGTTCATAAATTCCGGAGGATACCACAGATTTATCTGAAATATTCATAACTGCAATGGTTTCGCTGCGGTCTGCAAAGGGCTTCTGGATACCGATTTTAAATGGGGTGCCCTCTGGCTTTTCTCCTACACAGAGAACGTTGCCGCCCAGGTTGATGGTGGCGCTTTTTACGCCCTGTTCCAGAAGATAATCTTTGATGCGGTCTGCAATATAGCCCTTGGCAATGGCGCCCAAATCCAGTCCCATGCCTTCTTTGGCAAAGGTCAGCAGATTTCCGTCAAGCTGCACATCTTTGTAATTGACCAGAGGCAGGGCCTTTGAGATGTCTTCCTGAGAAGGGATGTCCTTTTTTCCGGAAGTAAAATCCCAGAGAGAGGATACGGGTTCTATGGCAATGTCAAAAGCTCCGTCAGAAACTTTTCCGTATTCCAGTCCTTTCTGAATTAGTTTTGCAGTTTCCTCGCTTAATACAAAGGCATTTCCCTCTTTTGGCAGAGTACCGTGGTTCAGCTGATACAATTCGCTGGATTCCATCGTGCGGCTGAACATCTTTTCGTATTTGTCGCACAGAGCTACGGCTTCATCTGCCAGTTTCTGATTTTTGGAATCGTAAATGGTTACTGTGACAATGGTATTCAGTTTAAAGGCCGTTGCGGATATTGGTTCTGCCTGCTTTTCTTTTTTCTGGTAGAAGACGGCAAAGGTTATAAGCACCGCCAGTCCCAGCAGACAGCAGACAACAGTCATAGTTTTTCGATTTGTCATAAACGCTCCTTACTTTTTTTGTCAAGATTCAAAAATATTGTAATGGGAGGGAAAGATTCTGTCAAGAGCAGGATTCTGTCTGCAGAAGGATTTCCAGCGAAAATAAAAAGAAACACTGCATATATTATTATAGAAGAAAGAGGATAGGCAGAGAACGTAGAATATGAAAAAGTGGATAACACTCCTGTGCATGCTGTTATTTCTGGCAGTTTTGGGATATGCAGGAAATGGAATGGAAAAAGCCAGGGAGACGGCAGGGGAGCTTTTGGATCAGGAACACCCCCGGATTGCGCTGACCTTTGATGACGGCCCTCACAGCGTTTATACAGAAAAACTGCTGGACGGATTAAAGGAAAGAGACATTCGCGCCACCTTTTTCCTCATTGGGAAAAATATTGAGGGAAATGAGGATGTTGTGAAGCGTATACAGGAGGAAGGACATCTGATTGGCAATCACACCTATCACCATGTAAATCTGAAAAAACTTTCGGAATCCCAGGCAGAGGAGGAAATTCTGCTGACCTGCAATAAAATTTATGAAAATACGGGAATTTGTACCTCCTTTGTCCGTCCTCCTTTTGGCGCGTGGAAAAAGAATCTGGATTTTGAAATTACCATGATTCCGGTGTCCTGGAATGTGGATTCTCTGGACTGGACAACGGAAAATACAGAAAAAATTGTGAAAAGGGTAGTGAAAGATGTGCAGGAAGGTGATATTATTTTAATGCACGATATTTTTCAGTCCTCTGTAGATGCGGCTTTGCAGATTGCAGATATACTGAAAAAGCAGGGTTATGAATTTGTTACAGTAGATGAACTGCTGTTGGAATAGGAGAAGCGTATGGATTTATTTGATTATATGAAAGAACAGACTCTGGAAAATGAATCTCCTCTGGCGTCCCGCATGCGGCCGCGCACCTTAGAGGAGGTGGCAGGGCAGGAACATATTATCGGAAAAGATAAACTGCTCTACCGTGCCATTAAGGCGGATAAACTGGGAAGCGTGATTTTTTACGGCCCGCCGGGAACCGGAAAAACGACGCTGGCCAAGGTCATTGCCAACACCACCAGTTCCCGGTTTCAGCAGATTAACGCCACAGTTGCCGGAAAAAAAGATATGGAGGAAGTGGTGAAGGAGGCGCAGCAGCACCTGGGTATGTACGGAAAGAAAACCATTTTGTTTGTAGACGAAATTCACCGATTCAATAAGGGACAGCAGGACTATCTGCTTCCTTTCGTAGAGGACGGCACGTTGATTTTAATCGGTGCTACCACGGAAAATCCTTATTTTGAGGTAAATGGAGCTTTGATTTCCCGTTCTATTGTCTTTGAACTAAAGCCTTTGAAAAAAGAAGATATCTGCAAACTGCTGGAGAGGGCTGCCACAGATACGGAGCGGGGAATGGGAAGCTATGGCGCTGTATTGGAGGATGAGGCCAAAGAATTTCTGGCAGATATTTCAGGAGGCGACGCCAGGGCGGCTTTAAACGCCTTGGAACTGGGAGTTTTAACCACGGAAAAGAGCGAAGACGGGAAAATCCATATCGATTTGGAAACAGCGTCTCAGTGTATTCAGAAACGGGTGGTGCGCTACGACAAGACAGGGGACAACCATTATGACACCATTTCTGCTTTTATTAAAAGTATGCGGGGCTCTGACCCGGATGCAGCGGTATTTTACCTTGCTAAAATGCTGTACGCAGGGGAAGACATTAAATTTATTGCCCGCAGAATTATGATTTGTGCGGCAGAGGATGTGGGAAATGCAGACCCTCAGGCACTGCAGGTAGCGGTAGCGGCAGCTCAGGCCGTAGAACGCCTTGGCATGCCGGAAGCGCGGATTCCCCTGGCTCAGGCAGTCACTTATGTAGCCAGTGCGCCTAAGAGCAATGCAGCTTATCTGGCCGTGGACGAGGCCATGGAAGCAGTGCGCTCTGTGAAAACCACCGTGCCGGTCCATCTTCAGGATTCTCATTATAAAGGGGCAGCCAAAATGGGGCATGGAATAGGATACCAGTATGCTCATGATTATCCCAATCATTATGTAAAGCAGCAGTATCTGCCCTCCGAATTAGAAGGCAGAGTCTTTTATCGTCCAACAGACAATGGGTATGAGCAGGAGATACAGGAATATTTCCGAAAGATTCGGGAAAACAGTTGAGTTTCCCAGACTAAAGTGATAAAATCTATTGTTATAAAAAAGAAAACGAGGGCAGAAATATGAGAACATTTCAGAAATCATCAAAACTGGACAATGTATGTTATGACGTAAGGGGACCGGTTCTGGACGAAGCGAACCGGATGCAGGAAAGCGGAATTGATATTTTAAAACTGAATATCGGCAATCCTGCGCCGTTTGGGTTCTCAGCCCCGGAAGAAGTCATTCTGGATATGATTTATACCTTGAGAGAAAGCCAGGGATATTCGGATTCTAAGGGGATTTTTGCAGCCCGAAAAGCCATTATGCAGTATTGTCAGCTTAAAAAGATTCCCAATGTGTCTATCAATGATATTTATACAGGAAACGGCGTCAGTGAGTTGATTAATATGGCTATGCAGGGACTGGTGGACAGCGGAGACGAAATTCTGGTGCCTTCCCCGGATTATCCCCTCTGGACCGGCTGTGTGACTCTGGCAGGCGGAAAAGCGGTACATTATATCTGTGATGAGCAGTCGGAGTGGTATCCGGATGTAGAGGATATTAAGAGCAAAATTACAGATAAGACAAAGGCCATTGTCCTGATTAATCCAAACAATCCTACTGGAGCAGTGTATCCAAAAGAAGTGCTGCAGAAGATTGTAGATGTGGCAAGAGAACACGAACTGATGATTTTTTCAGACGAGATTTACGACCGTCTGGTTATGGACGGCATTACCCATACCTCCATTGCGTCTCTGGCGCCGGATTTGTTCTGCGTAACCTTAAACGGACTTTCCAAATCTCATATGATTGCAGGTTTCCGCTGCGGCTGGATGGTGTTAAGCGGGGCAAAGGAAAAGGGAAAGGGATACATAGAGGGCTTAAATATGCTTTCCAATATGCGCCTGTGTTCCAATGTGCCGGCCCAGGCAGTGGTGCAGACGGCTCTTGGCGGTTATCAGAGTGTGAACGAATATCTGGTGCCGGGAGGCAGAATTTATGAGCAGAGAGAGTTTATTTACAATGCTATTAAAGACATACCGGGACTTTCTGCTGTGAAGCCAAAAGCGGCTTTTTATATTTTCCCCAAGATTGACACAGAGAAATTCAACATTCATGATGACGAGAAATTTGCCTTGGATTTGCTTCATGAAAAGAAGATTCTCATTACCTGCGGAAAAGGATTTAACTGGGGACAGCCGAACCATTTCCGCATTGTGTATCTGCCTAATGTGGAGGTTCTTGGAAAGGCGGCTGATAAACTGGCAGACTTCCTGACTACTTACCGGCAGAAATAAAAGGTTTTTGAGATAGGAAGTGGAAATGTGGGTACAAGGGTAAAAACTCTGCACAGTGCAGAGGAACATGATTTTTCCAGAGGAAGTATGTTGGGAAATATTTTTCGGCTGTCTCTTCCTTTGATTCTGGCACAGTTTATCAATGTGCTTTATAATATTGTAGACCGGGTTTATATTGGCCGACTTCCGGGAGCCAGTGCGGCGGCCCTTACAGGTCTGGGGGTGGCGTTTCCTGTCATCACCGCCATTACGGCTTTTTCTTACCTTGTGGGAACCGGGGGAGCGCCCCTGTGTTCCATTGAAAGAGGGCGAGGAAATATGGAGAAGGCCGGGCGTATTATGGGGAATTCTTTTCTCATGACGCTTGTTATGGGTGTCCTTCTCACGGTGGTGGGATTTTTGATAAAAGACCCCCTATTGTACGCGCTGGGAGCCAGCAGGGATACTTTCGGTTATGCGAATGACTATCTGAGTATTTATCTGCTGGGAACCGTCTGCGTGATGATAACCTTGTCCATGAATGGCTTTATCAACTGTCAGGGATTTGCCGGAACCGGTATGTGTACAGTGCTCATAGGCGCGGTCATAAATATTATTTTAGACCCGGTTTTTATTTTCGGTTTTCACATGGGGGTAAAGGGAGCAGCAGTGGCTACGGTGATTTCTCAGACAGTGTCAGCTTTATGGGTGGTATTTTTCCTCAGGGGAAAGAAGACGCTTTTGAAACTGCAAAGACGGTATATGAAGCCGGATTTTGGCTGCATGAAGGAGATTCTGGCACTGGGGCTTTCCGGGTTTATTATGGCGGCAACCAACTGTGCCGTACAGGTGGTCTGCAATGTTACGCTTCAGTCCGTTGGCGGAGATGTGTATGTGGGAATTATGACGATTGTTAATTCTGTGCGAGAGGTGTTAAGCGTGCCTTCTCAGGGATTTACCCAGGGGGCACAGCCGGTGCTGGGATTTAATTACGGAGCACGGGAGTATGGAAGAGTACGGACAGGGATTAAGATTATGTCTGTGGTATGCATGGCATACACTACGGTGGTCTGGATTTTTACTATGCTGTTTCCGGCTGTGTTTATCCGTCTTTTTAACGGAGGGGAAGAACTTTTGAAGCTGGGCGTGCCGTCCATGCGGATTTATTTCTTTGGATTTTGCTTTATGTCTCTGCAGTTTGCGGGACAGAGTGTGTTTACCGCATTGGGAAAAGCAAAGCAGGCAATCTTTTTCTCGCTGCTTCGCAAAGCGGTGATTGTCATACCGCTTACCCTGTGGCTGCCCTCTGTGGCAGGACTTGGAGCCAAAGGCGTTTTCCTGGCAGAGCCCATTTCCAATTTTATCGGTGGAACGGCCTGCTTTGTCACCATGCTCTGTGTAGTGCTGCCGGAGCTGTCAAGAGGAGGGAAACGCCCTTAGAGCGCATGCAGGATATCCTCACAGATTTGCCCAATATTTTTATTGTCAGTGGAAATAACCAGATCAGCAGCAGCCAGATATTTTTTCTGGCGTTTTTCCATCAATTCGGCAATATCCGCAACGGTTTTGCGATTTTTTAAAATAGGACGGGAATTGTCATACTTCACCCGATTCAGAATGGTCTGGGGTTCGGCTGTCAGCAGTATGACTTTTCCGTTTTTTTTCATTTCGGCTACATTTTCTGCACGAAGGGCAGCGCCGCCGCCGCAGGAAATGATTTTATTCGTTTCTTTTTGTAATTCTTTTAAAAGACCGGTTTCCAGATTCCTGAAATAGGCTTCTCCCTGCTGCTGAAAGATTTCAGGAATACTCCTCTGCTCCCGCCGGACAATTTCTTCATCCATTTCAATAATTTCCATAGCGCATTTTTTCCCTAAACAGCGGGCAACCGTGCTTTTTCCTGTTCCCATAAAGCCGATAAGTATGAGATTAAAGGGGAGAGAGCCTTTGTTCTTTGTCTGTGACATATGAAATCCTGCCTTTCTAAATACAGATACTTTTTCGAGTTAAACTGTGAAAATGTTATACTTATTATAACAGGACACACACACGGGTGCAAGAGCGAAATGATACTGTTAGATGACTAATTAATTTTTTGGGAGTAATTTCTAAAAAAAGTGTAAAATATAAAAATGTGACTTGCAATTTAGTAAAATGTGACATAATATAAGTTAGTCGACTAACTAAGAAAGGAGAATCGGAATGATAGATATGGAAAAAGAAGACAGCATTCAGGCAAGAGTTGTAAAGCTGACGCACCTGTATTTCCGCAATACTTTCTGTCTTCTCAGCGAAACAGGGATTCATCCCAAGCAAATGCCCTTGTTGATGCAGCTGAGCAGAAAAGAAGGGATGAGCCAGAAGGAAATTTCGGAAAATCTTCATATCAGCGCGCCTACGGTGGCAGTTTCTATGAAGCGTCTGGAAAAAAGCGGTCTTATAGAGCGGAAAAGTGACGAACAGGACCAGAGAAGAATCCGCATTTATCTGACCGAACGGGGACGAGAACTCATAGAAAAGGCCCAGCGCCAGGTAGAGAAAAGTGAAAAAATCATTTTTAAGGGCTTTTCCGAAAGTGAAAGGTGTCTGATGAAGCGTTTTTTTGACCAGATGATTGCGAACCTGGAGGCGGAAAATAATTTAGAAGGTGACAGCCAGCAAAGGAGGACTTTATGTTAAAAATGTTTCATTATATGAAGGAACGGTGGCACTATATTGTCATGATTATCCTTCTTTTATTTGTTCAGGCATTTTGTGATTTATCTCTGCCGGATTACACATCCAAAATTGTCAATGTGGGTATCCAGCAGAAGGGCATTGAAGACGGAGTGCCGGAAACCCTGCGAAAAGAATCCATGGAGCAGGTCTGTCTGTTTATGGATGAAAAAGATGCCAAAAAGGTAAAAGATTTTTATAAAGAAGATGGAGATGTTTACCGGTTAAAAGATGTAACAGAGGAAGAACGGGAAGACTTGAATCAGATTCTGGGGATTCCCGAAATGGTAGTCAGCGGACTTTGGGATGATTCCTCTGCAGAAGTAACCAAGATAAAAGAACAGCTGCAGGTACCAAAGGAGACCAATTTACTGGAACTGTTTTCTCAAATGCCAAAGGAGCAGCTGCAGGCCATGACAAAAGGCATGACGGAGAAGTTTGAAGACATGCCGGAGTCTATTATCACCCAGAGTTCCGTGCTTTTTGTGCAGAGTGAATATGAGGCGCAGGGAAAAGACCTGGATGCCATGCAGACACAGTACATTTTAGGCAGCGGATTGAAAATGCTGGGGCTGGCGCTTCTGGCAATGGCAGCAGCAGTTACGGTAACGTTCCTGTCTTCCCAGGCTGCGGCAACCCTTGGAAAGAATCTGAGAAATCAGGTATACAGAAAAGTTATTTCCTTTTCCGGCGGGGAACTGAATCATTTTTCTACAGCTTCCCTGATAACCAGAAGCACCAATGATGTGCAGCAGGTACAGCTTTTGTTCACACTGCTGTTCCGTATTGTACTGTATGCTCCCATTCTGGGACTCGGCGGTGTGTATAAGGTATTTCAGACCGACGCATCCATGACATGGATTTTAGGACTGGCAGTGGTATTAATTATACTCTTTGTGGCCTTTTTGTTTAAAATTGCCATGCCCAAGTTTACGAAGCTGCAGTACCTCATTGACGAATTGAATCTGGTAGCCAGAGAAATTCTTACCGGTGTGTCTGTTATCCGTGCCTTCAGCCGTGAGAAACATGAAGAAGAACGTTTTGAAGACGCCAATGTAAAACTGATGAAGACCAACCTGTTTGTAAACCGCTGCATGACCTTTATGATGCCGGTGATGATGCTTTTGATGAACTGCGTTACGGTATTAATTGTATGGAATGGTTCTCATGCAGTGAATGACGGTACTATGCAGGTAGGTAATATGATGGCGTTTATGCAGTACGCTATGCAGATTATTATGGCGTTCCTGATGATAACCATGATGTCCATTATGATTCCGCGTGCAAAGGTATCTGCAACCCGTATCAACGAAGTGCTGGAAACCGAAGTCAGTATTCATGATGCAGAGGAGACACAGGAAGTCAACACAGAATTAAAAGGAGATGTGGTCTTTGAGCATGTGGGATTTACGTATCCCGGTGCGGACGGGGCTTCTTTAACCGATATTGATTTTCACGCCAAAAAGGGTGAGACGGTGGCTTTTATCGGAAGCACGGGAAGCGGAAAAAGTACCCTGGTAAATCTGATACCGAGATTCTTTGATGTGACTTCCGGACGGATTCTGGTAGACGGTGTGGACATACGGAAGATAAAACTCCATGACTTGCGGCAGCGCATTGGCTATGTGCCTCAAAAGGGTGTGCTTTTCTCAGGAACCATTGATTCCAATATCCGTTACGGAAAGCCGGAAGCCACAGAAGCAGAAGTAAAAAGAGCAGCAGAGATTGCCCAGGCCTGGGAATTTATTCAGGATAAAGAAGATGGTATGGATTCTGCCATTGCCCAAGGAGGTTCCAATGTATCCGGCGGTCAGAAACAGCGTCTCTCCATAGCCAGAGCCATTGCCAAAGAACCGGAAATTTATATTTTTGATGACAGTTTTTCTGCTCTGGATTATAAGACGGATGTAGTTTTAAGAAGAGCCTTGAAGAAAGAAACAAAAGACGCCACAACCTTGATAGTAGCCCAGAGAATCAGTACCATTCTCCATGCGGATAAGATTCTGGTTCTGGACGAAGGAAAAGTGGTTGGACAGGGAACCCATAAAGAGCTTTTAAAATCCTGTGATGTCTATCGTCAGATTGCTATGTCACAGTTGTCAGAGGAGGAATTGGCAGATGAGTAATGCAAGACCAAGAGGGCCTATGGGCGGACATGGCGGCGGCATGTCTGCAGAAAAGGCAAAAGACTTTAAAACAGCTATGAAAAGACTGCTTTCCTATATGAAAAGGTACCGCATACAGCTTATGTGCATGATTGTGTTTGCCATTGGAAGTACCGTTTTCAATATTATCGGACCGAAGGTGCTGGGAAAAGCTACCACAGAACTGTACAGCGGCCTGGTATCGAAAATCAACGGAGGAAGCGGCATTGATTTCGGAAAAATCGCCTCATTTCTTTTGTGGGCGCTGGGACTGTACGTAGTCAGTGCGCTGTTTTCCCTGATTCAGGGATTTATTATGACGGGAATTTCCAATAACGTTACCTATAATTTGAGAAAAGATATTTCAGGAAAAATCAACAGAATTCCTATGAAATATTTTGAGAGCAGAACGCATGGAGAAATTCTTTCCAGAATTACCAACGATGTGGATACCCTTCAGACCAGTATCAACCAGAGTTTTACCCAGCTTATTACATCGGTGACCACTCTTATCGGTGTGTTCATTATGATGCTGTCTATCAATGTGTGGATGACCCTGGCAGCGCTTTTGATTCTGCCGGTTTCCATGCTGATTATCGGAAAGGTTATGAAACACTCTCAAAAATATTTCCAGGCACAGCAGAAATATCTGGGTGAGGTTAACGGACAGGTGGAAGAAATCTACAGCGGCCATAATGTGGTAAAGGCCTTTAACAAAGAAGAAGACGTTATCCGTACCTTTGAAGAAACCAACGAAAAGCTGTATACTTCCGGCTGGCGTTCTCAGTTTTTCTCCGGTATGATGATGCCGATTATGCAGTTTGTGGGAAATCTGGGATATGTTATGGTAGCACTTCTGGGTGGTTTTATGGTCATTAAAGGCGATGTAAAGGTGGGAGATATTCAGGCGTTCTTCCAGTATATCCGAAACTTTACCCAGCCCATTCAGCAGATTGCCCAGGTGACGAATATGCTGCAGTCTTCTGCAGCCGCTGCAGAGCGTGTCTTTGAATTTCTGGATGTAGAAGAAGAAGACCAGACTGTGGAAAATCCTGTGGACATCAGCAGTATTGAAGGAAACGTGGTAGCAAACCATGTAGCATTCGGTTATAATCCGGAACAGATGATTATTCACGATTTCAACGGCGTGGTAAAAGCAGGACAGAAGGTGGCTATTGTAGGACCTACAGGGGCCGGAAAAACTACGATGATAAAACTGCTCATGCGTTTCTATGACGTCAATTCTGGGGAGATTCTCATTGACGGACACAATCTGAAAGACTTCAACCGAATGGATTTGCGGGAACTTTTCGGCATGGTACTTCAGGAAACCTGGTTGTTCCACGGCACCATTATGGAAAATATTCGTTATGGAAGACTGGACGCTACAGATGAGGAGGTTATCGCTGCAGCAAAGGCAGCTCATGCCCATCACTTTATTATGTCTCAGCCAGGCGGTTATCAGATGGTATTGAATGAAGAAACCAGCAATATTTCCCAGGGACAGAAGCAGCTGCTCACCATTGCCAGAGCCATTTTGGCAGACAATAAGATTCTGATTCTGGATGAAGCAACTTCTTCTGTGGATACCAGAACCGAAGAACAGATTCAGGCTGCTATGGATAATCTCATGAGGGGCAGAACCAGCTTTGTCATTGCCCACAGACTGTCTACCATTCGTGACGCAGATTTGATTCTGGTTATGAAAGACGGCGATATTATTGAACAGGGAACCCATGAATCCCTGTTGGCCGCCAACGGCTTCTACGCAAACCTGTACAACAGCCAGTTTGAGAAAGCTGAGGCTGTTTAAAGGAACAGCCCTGGCGGTCAGAAAACATGGAAAAAGAGATAATACAGTTTTTTTCTGGGGGAGCAGGAAGCAAAGAATAGCTTCCTCTCCCTTGCATAGATATGACGCAGTTTGCGGATATCCTGTTTTTTAGGTGTGTCCGCCCCGAAACAGAAGCATTCGGCCAAGGTGTAAAGCTGGTCAAAGAGAATTCGTGTCTCTTCCGGCAGTTTCTGGCCGAAGAGGACAGGAAATTCCGGCTGCTGGGGATTCAGGGCAGGAATGTGGAACCGCACTTTCCATAAATCCAGAATACTGTTAAATACACAGAGAAAGCATGCTTCCCGGCTGCGGCAGAAAATGCCCATCCGTTTGCGGAAGAGAAGGATTCGTCTGAAATACAGCAGAAAAAACAAAAGAGCAGCAGTTATAAAAAATACCATTGCAAAAAAGAGGATTTTTGTCAGAACAGGCAGAAAGCCTCTTTTTTCTGTGTCTGAGGATGGGGAAGGCTGGTCTTTTTTGCTGTCTGGGAGGTTCTCCTGTTTTACCGTCTGCATATTCTCCTGGCGGGCTGTCTGTTCTGTCTGTACGGTCTGAGATGTGTCCGAAGCAGCCGGGGTGACCTCCACGGGAACCCAGCCTCCTTCACCCAGATAGATTTCTGTCCAGGCATGGGCACTGGAATCCGGCACGGCAAAGGAATAGCCGCCTTCGCTTTCTTTCTGTAAATCTTCAGGGGTAATGACGTATCCGCTGACGTACCGGGCCGGAATACCGTACATGCGGAAAAGCAGGGTTCCGGCTGTGGCAAAGTGAACGCAGAAGCCTTTTTTCTGTTCATAGAGAAAGTTGTCCAGCAGATTGCTGTCTGCGGGAACAGGGGAGAGCTGCAGACTGTAGGAGGCATGGCTGGAGAGGAAACTTTGAATTTCTCCGGCTGCCTTCAGCACCTGGTCATAGGAAGGATTTTCCGGCAGAGAGGAATATACTGGCAGGTGCTGTATGTCCTCCAGAAGCCGGGCTGTTAAGTCTTTGTCATACCAGGTATAGGTGTTTTGCACAAATTCCCTGTATAGACCTTCTGCAGAGGTTTGTGCGGAAGGAAGAGAAGGCGCTCTTAAAAATGGAGAGGAATCCAGGGAAAGAGGATAGCAGTCAAAGGTCAGCCTGGAAGGAAACTTTTCTGTCAGCACATTGCCATCTCCAGTGCTGAACCCCTTCGGTATGTCAGCCCCGTAAGGCAGATAAGTAAAGGAAGGGGAAAAGGCAGGCTTTAGGCTCATTTGTGCAGAGGCAAGAGAAGTCTGTGCTTTTCCGGCTTCATAAGGAATGGAAGGAAGCTGCTTCTGCAGTTCGTCTGACAGTCCGTAACTGCTGCAAAAAGACTTCCACTGCTTTTCGTCCAAAGCTTCCCAGACCCCGTCTGTGTAGGTGAATCCGGTAAAGCCGCGCAGGTAAACAGGTGTGTCAAAAATCCGGCTCGTGTGGAACGTAAACATAGTCTGATTGCTGTAAACAGGGGCTGTATTGTCCAGAACTTCCTTGTCTGTCTGTGTGGAAACCGTATTTTGATTGCTGTTTCCGGATGCGGTAGGACGGGTTTTCGATGTACGCGTCGCTCTGTCAGCGGAATTTGCATGAAAAAGGGCGCCAAACTTTGCAGAGGCCTCATTGACCGTCTGAAATAACGAAGAAGTGGATTGGAAAGCCAGAGCAGAAAAGCCGGGGGTCAGCACAAGGGCGCAGAAACAGTAAAGCCCGAAAAGAAGTCCGGTCTGAAGGAATCCAGAGGAGGTTTCCTTTGCAGACAGACAGTCCCACAGGAAAAAGCAGACCAAAAAACAGCCGGCGGAAAGGAAAGAAGGACGGATTTCTGTAACAAACTGTGCCACCGGTGCCAGCAGAAGCAAGAAGAGAAAAAGTACTTTTTTTCTGTACCATAGGGTGAGGCAGACCAGAATCAGGAATAACAGGGTACAGAAAAAGAAGAAAAGGGAGTTATCCGCAGCAGAGCCGGAAAAATCC
Organism: Blautia hansenii; assembly: GCF_013304445.1. GTDB lineage: Bacteria > Bacillota > Clostridia > Lachnospirales > Lachnospiraceae > Blautia. Next base: position 95,081 of record NZ_JAAITA010000002.1, on the reverse strand, counting down.
GAAAATAGGGAAATACCGTAAAACCGTTCCAGCCGGGCGTGGAGATAGCCCAAAAAAGAGCTTCCCTGTGCCAGCAGAGCCTTTCTCTGAAAGAGAAGAAGACTGCAGAGCAGCCCTCCGCTAAGAAGCAGAGCCAGCCTTTTCTTTTTGTGCAGAAGAAAAAGCCCAAAGAGAAAGGTAAGAAGCAAAGCCACGCCTGCCAGGGGGAAAATCCAGAAAGAAACGGCGCCGGGAACCGCAGACATATCCTTCACACTGGAAAAGAAGCCCAGTCCGCCTAAAAAGAGCAGCGCAAAGCAGCCTGTCAGAGAAAACAGAAGGTTTTTGGGGCGGACGGGGGAATCCGCTATACGGGTAAGAACAGAAATTGTTTTTTCTTTTTTCATAAAGGCTCCATTCCGCCGTCTAAATGGACGGCACAGACTCTAGATTTTCCGGCTGACCGTTTTTATAAAATTCCAGCCGTGTATGGAGTAAAAGCGTGGTGCAGAAGGTATCGGAAGGATACTGCTGCCGGTACAGTTCACAGATATCTCCCGGTACAGGCTTTACATCTTCCAGCAGGAGGCAATAGGTGCAGAGGTCTAAATCCTCTTCCCGGCGAATGGGAAAACGAATGAGTTTTTCCTCCCGGTGATGGTACCAGATTACAAAATGGCGGCACCCCGACTGGAGAAGAGAAAACGATAAGGATACGGCAGTTTCCAGAAAACGGCTGTACGAAGCCGTGAAATCCTTATCCGGCAGAGGTTCAATGAAAAGGAATAAAAGTACAGGAAATCCCTGTTGTATACCCATGTCCCGCACCAGCAGACTGTCCGTTCTGGCACTGAGTTTCCAGTGTATCTGACGGACTCTGTCGCCGGGGCTGAAATCCCGAACCTGGTTTACAGGTGTTTGAAAGATACCGGGAAGAATCTGTTCTTCCTCCCCGCTTTCTGCGGAGAAATATCGGACTTGTTCGCTGACAGTGAGGGGAAGGGATGTGATTTTCGGGTAAAAAAGCAGTTCCTTTGGGCAGTCTTGAGAAAGCTTTCGGCTGAAAAGATGGCCGAAGCTGTAAAGGCGCACAGCCTTCACCAACAACAGGAAACGTCCGCAGCAGGGACTTTCTAAAGTTCCTCCGGGGCGGATTTCCTGCCTGCTTTTGACTGAAAAATACAACTTTTGAGTCTGGCAGACCTGTCCTTGCAAATCCTGGACCGTCAAAAGGATACAGCCTCGGAAGAGGGGAAGGATTCCCGTATTTTTTACAGACAGAGCAAACGCGATTTCCCGGTCCTGGGATTTAGCGGCAGAGGCCTGCAGAATTTCCGTCTTTATTTTCCCGGAGAGATACCAAAGCTGCAAAAAAGAGGCTGTGCCGTAAAGAACCAGAAACAGAAAAACAGCACAGGCAGCTGTACTCTGGTACAGAATCGCCAGATACAGACAGAGAAGGATACCGATTACACTAAAAATATTTGCTGCCATACAGAGCTTCCTTTCTGGGTTTTATAAAGATGTCTTTTTCCGTACAGAAGGCGCCGGAGTGGTCTTCAAAATTTCCTCCAGAAGAGAAAGCGGAGAAACGTGACTGATACGGGCCTTGGAGTTTAAAATCAGCCGGTGTACACAGACATCGGCAAACACAGACTGTACATCTTCGGGAAGCACATGGCTGCGCCCGGAAAGAAAAGCCCCTGCCTGCGCCATTTTCGTCAGTGCCAGAGTGCCTCTGGGGCTGACACCCAGTGCAATGAGCTCATGGTTTCTGGTGGCCTGTACGAGAGCGGCAATATAGCTGTAAATCCGGTCATGGACAAAAATCTCCTGACATTCCTTTTGAAGGGACAGAAGCTGAGTGACGTTCAGTACAGGCCGTACGGTTTCTATAGTGCTCTGGGCAATTCGACCCTTTAAAATGGCAATTTCTTCTTCCATGTCGGGATATCCAAGCCTAAGACAGATACAGAAACGGTCCAGCTGGGACTCCGGCAGAAGCTGGGTGCCAGCAGAGCCGGAGGGATTCTGGGTAGCAATGACGATAAAAGGCTTTGGCACGGGATAGGTACTGCCGTCCACGCTGACCTGCCCTTCCTCCATGACTTCCAGGAGGGCAGACTGGGTTTTGGGCGAGGTGCGGTTGATTTCATCGCCCAGAAAGAGATTGCACATCAGGGCACCGGGATGGAAATAAAATTCTCCGGTTTCTTTCCGATACATGGTAAAGCCTGTCAAATCTGCAGGCAGCACGTCCGGTGTAAAAGTCAGACGCTTTTCTTTCAGACTCAGTGCTTTGGAAAAAGCCAGAGCCATGGTTGTTTTGCCCACACCGGGAATATCCTCCAACAGAACGTGTCCGCCGCTTAAAATAGCCATCATCACTTTGCGAACCCGGTCTTCTTTCCCGATAACGGCTTTTTGTACCTCTTGAATTACCTGATAGGCCAGTTGGCTGCGAAGATTGGTAGTATTAGACATTTGTTTACCCCTCATCTGTAAAAAAATTCTGAAAAATAGAAATAATTCTTCAAATAATTATAATATAAAACGGCTGACATCACAATACACAACCGATTTTTTAACAAAGATTTCAAAAAACACTTAAACGCTTTAAATTGTTAAAATTTCGGTTGACAAATAGGAAAGGCGGTTATATGATAAGATTAGTTTAAAAGAAAGGGCAGGAAGAAATCATGATGCAGAAACAGGCAGTTTTTAGCGGAAACAAGGATTCTTATTACGCTTACCTGGGCTATTTTTACGGCGCAGGCTGCTTTCGCTGCAAAAGATTCTGATTCCTTTCACACAGGAAAAGAGAAAACAGCGGTGTTTGCAGCAGCAGGCATCGCTTTTTTTATGAAAACAGGAGGGCACAGCATGATTGTAGTATTGAAAAAAGGGGCGGACGAAGAGAAAGTAGACGCTTTAAAACAGGAACTTACCCATATGGGATTGCAGCTTCATTTGTCAGACGGGGTGAACACTTCCCTGATTGGTCTGGTAGGAGACACCACAGAAGTAGATGCCGAGTGGTTGTCTGCCCTGGACGTGGTAGAGTCTGTAAAGCGAATCAAAGAACCGTATAAAAAAGCCAACAAAGATATGCATCCCAAGGATACGGTGGTAGATATTGCAGGCAGAAAAATCGGAGGCGGATTTTTCCAGGTAATTGCAGGTCCCTGTTCTGTGGAAACCAGAGAACAGATGACAGAAGTAGCCTTAGATGTGAAAAAAGCAGGAGCAGGTCTTCTAAGAGGCGGTGCTTTTAAGCCCAGGACTTCACCTTACTCTTTCCAGGGACTGGGGGACGAAGGATTAAAAATGCTGCTAGAGGCAAAGAAAGCCACGGGACTTCCCATTGTGACAGAAATTATGAGCACAGACCATCTGCCCCTTTTTGATGAGGTGGATGTGATTCAGGTAGGTACCAGAAATATGCAGAATTTCCAGCTTTTAAAGGAACTAGGTAAGGTGGATAAGCCGATTTTGCTGAAAAGAGGAATGGCCAACACCTTGGAAGAACTTTTAATGAGCGCGGAATACATTATGGCAGGGGGAAATGAAAAGGTTATTCTCTGTGAAAGAGGTATCCGCACCTTTGAAACCTCTATGAGAAACACTTTGGATGTTTCCGCCATTCCCATGCTGAAATCCAAAACCCATCTGCCGGTCATCGTAGACCCCAGCCATGCGGCAGGACTGCGTTTTATGGTGGAACCGCTGACCATGGCAGCTATTGCAGCAGGAGCAGACGGTGTGATGATAGAGGTGCACAACAACCCGGAGAAGGCTCTGTGCGACGGCAAACAGTCTTTAACTCCTCAGGCTTTTTCTGATTTAATGAGCAAGGTGAGCAGGACAGCTGCCTTTTTCGGAAAAGATATGCAGGAGGCTGGCGAATGAAAACACTGGTTTTAGCAGAAAAGCCTTCCGTGGCAAGAGATATTGCCAGAGTGTTGAAATGCAGCAAAAAGCTGAACGGTGCTTTGGAAGGAGAACGCTATATTGTAACCTGGGCCCTGGGACATCTGGTCACTCTGGCAGACCCGGAGGAATATGACAAAAAATACAAAGAGTGGAATATGGAAGTCCTGCCTATGATGCCGAAAAAGATGGAACTGGTGGTTATCAAACAGACTGCAAAGCAGTATCAGGCAGTGAAAACCCAACTCTGGCGCAAGGATGTGCAGGATATCGTTATTGCCACAGACGCAGGAAGAGAAGGAGAACTGGTTGCCCGCTGGATTCTGGAAAAGGCCCAGTGCAGAAAGCCCATCAAACGCCTTTGGATTTCATCGGTAACGGATAAGGCCATCCGGGAAGGCTTTGCCAGCCTAAAAGACGGAAGAGCCTATCACTCTCTCTATGACGCGGCGGTGTCCAGAGCCGAGGCAGACTGGTTAGTGGGTATCAATGCCACCAGAGCTTTGACCTGCAAATACAATGCCCAGCTTTCCTGCGGACGTGTCCAGACGCCCACCCTTGCTATGATTGCGGCAAGAGAGGCAGAAATCCGCAGTTTTAAACCGCAGGAATACTATGGACTGACCCTTCTGGCAGGAAAAAACCGCTGGACCTGGCAGGATAAGAAAAGCGGCAGTATCCGTTCGTTCCAGAAAGAACGCATGGAAGAGAAAAAAGGGGCGGTGCAGTCGGATTTGCTGCAGGTAGTTTCTGTGGACAAGAGCCGGAAGAAAACGTATGCTCCTGGGCTGTATGATTTGACCGAGCTGCAGAGAGATGCCAACAAAAAATTCGGTTTTTCCGCAAAGGAAACGCTGAATATTATGCAGAGACTTTATGAAAATCATAAAGTGCTCACTTATCCGAGAACCGACTCCAGATACATTGGCAGCGATATTGTGTCCACCATTAAGGAAAGGCTGAAAGCCTGCGCGGTAGGTCCTTACCGCTCTCTGGCAGGGTCCCTGTCCATGAAGCCGGTGAAAGTATCCAAATCCTTTGTGGACGACAAAAAGGTCAGTGACCACCACGCCATTATTCCTACAGAGCAGTTTGTGCAGTTGGACCACATGACAAACGAAGAACGGAAAATTTACGATTTGGTAGTCAGACGGTTTTTAAGCGTGTTGTATCCGCCTTTTGAGTACGAACAGACCACCATGAAAGCCTCAGCCGGGGGAGAAATCTTTACGGCAAAAGGGAAAATCGTGAAGCAGGCCGGATGGAAAGAGGTTTATGAAGGCACCTGGACAGAAGAAGAGGAGGAGGAGGATTTCCAGAAGCTTTCCGATATACAGGAAGGTGAGAAGCTGAAAATCGAGAGAGTGGAACTCACAGCAGGAAAAACCAAACCTCCGGCCCCTTTTACAGAGGCAACCCTGTTGTCTGCCATGGAAAATCCGGTGAAATATCTGGAGAATGCAGATGAAAAAGCGGCAAAGACCCTGGGAGAAACCGGAGGTCTGGGAACCGTTGCCACACGGGCAGATATTATTGAAAAGCTGTTTCACACGTTCTTAATGGAAAAACGGGGAAATGATATTTACCTGACTTCAAAGGCAAAGCAGCTTCTGGAACTGGTTCCGGAAGATTTAAAGAAACCCGAACTGACGGCAGACTGGGAGATGAAGCTGTCAGAGATTTCCAAGGGAAAATTGCAAAAAGACTTGTTTCTAAAGGAAATCCGGGGGTATACGGAGGACCTCATCCGGGAAATTAAGACAGGAGAAGGCACATTCCGCCATGACAATCTGACCAATACGAAGTGTCCGGTGTGCGGAAAACGGATGCTGGCAGTGAACGGTAAGAACAGTAAAATGCTGGTGTGTCAGGACCGGGAATGCGGACACAGAGAAACCATTTCCCGTCTGACCAATGCCAGATGTCCCAACTGCCACCGGAAAATGGAGATGTATGTCAAGGGAAAAGAGGACACCTTTATCTGCAGCACCTGCGGTTATAAGGAAAAACTTTCCAGTTTCCAGCAGAGAAGAGCCAAAGAAGGGGCAGGGGTCAGCAAAAAAGAGGTGCAGCGTTACCTGAACAAACAAAAGAAAGAGGCCCAGGAACCTGTCAATAATGCTTTTGCAGATGCACTGGCTAAATTAAATCTGAAATAAATGGTTCATAAATTTTTTAGAAAAAATTTTCTTGTCACCCCTTATCTCATGTGTTAAAATGTTATCACGCTAAAGCGAAAAACAGATAAGGGGGAATCAAAATGTCCGATTTTAATATGAATGTTACTCCGGAAATTGAAATGCTTACGGAAATCTGTAAAGAAAACAGCCGCATAGATGCATCCCTGTATCCGAAATACGATGTCAAAAGAGGGCTTCGTGACATTAATGGAAAAGGTGTTCTGGCAGGTCTGACCCAGATTTCCAATATTGTTTCCAAAAAGGTGATTGACGGTGAAGAGGTTCCCTGCGAAGGCGAATTGTATTATCGCGGAATTAATGTAGAAGACCTGACGAAAGGCTTTCTGGATGAAAAGCGTTTTGGATTTGAAGAAGCTACTTACCTTCTTCTTTTCGGACGTCTGCCCAGCCGGAAAGAACTGGATGATTTCTGCAAGATTCTGGCTGCCCAGAGAACGCTTCCCACAAACTTTGTCCGGGATGTCATTATGAAGGCACCCAGCAAAGATATGATGAATACCCTTTCCAGAAGCGTTTTGACTCTGTATTCTTATGACGAAAATCCGGAAGATATTTCCCTTCCCAATGTTCTCCGTCAGTGTATCAACCTTATCAGCGTGTTTCCCATGCTTTCCGTATACGGTTATCAGGCGCATAAACATTACAATTTGGACGACAGTCTTTATATCCATAATCCTGAGAAAAACCTTTCCACAGCGGAAAATATTCTGCTGATGCTGCGTCCGGATAAGCAGTACTCACCTTTAGAGGCGTCTATTTTAGACCTGGCTCTGGTACTTCATATGGAACACGGCGGCGGAAATAACTCCACTTTTACCACTCATGTGGTATCCTCCTCCGGTACGGATACGTATTCTGCCATTGCAGCAGCCCTGGGTTCTTTAAAAGGACCTAAACACGGAGGCGCCAACATTAAGGTGGTCAGTATGTTCCAGGATATGAAGGAACACTTAGAGGACTGGAGTGATGAAGAGGAAATTAAGGGATATCTGACGAAGCTGCTTCATAAAGAAGCTTTTGATAAGCGTGGGCTTATCTATGGAATAGGGCATGCCGTTTATTCCATTTCTGACCCCAGAGCGCAGATTTTCAAGAAATTTGTCCGCCAGCTTGCAGAAGAAAAAGGCAGAATGAAAGACTATGAACTCTATGCCACCGTGGAACGTCTGGCTCCGGAAGTCATAGCAAAAGAGCGGCGCATTTACAAAGGTGTCAGCGCTAATGTGGACTTTTACAGCGGTTTTGTGTACAGCATGCTGGGACTTCCGCTGGAACTGTATACACCGATGTTTGCCATTGCCCGTATTGTCGGCTGGAGTGCGCACCGCATGGAAGAGTTGATTAACACAGATAAAATTATCCGTCCGGCTTATAAAAATGTGTTGGAAGAAATGTCCTATGAGCCTTTAAAGAGCAGAGGATAATTTGACAAATACCGCCTGTACCTGTTACCATAGAGAAAATGCAGAGTGTTTTACAAAGCGGGTACAGGAAAGGAAGAAAATATGTTTCAGAAATTTTTCCCGGATGAATATCTGGATTCTACTTATCTCATAGATTTCGATGCTCTTTACAAAAAGGGGTACAGAGGCGTCATTTTCGACATTGACAATACTCTGGTTCCCCACGGGGCACCGGCAGACGAAAAGGCAGAGGCTCTTTTTGCCGGACTGAAAAACACAGGCTTTCAGTGCTGTCTGTTGTCCAATAATCAGTATGAGCGTGTCAGCTCTTTTAACCAGAACATTCAGGTACATTTTATTGAAAACGCCCATAAACCTTCCAGGAAGAATTACCGAAAGGCCATGGAACTTATGGGAACTTCTCTGGAAAACACGATTTTTGTGGGAGACCAGCTTTTTACAGATGTTTACGGGGCAAAGAGAACGGGAATTTACAATATTTTGGTAAAGCCCATTCATCCAAAAGAAGAGATTCAGATTGTATTAAAGCGGAAACTGGAAAAAATCGTGCTGTATTTTTATAAGAAAGAGAAAAGAAAGAGAAAAAACAGTTGAAAATTGCCCGGATGTATTATAAAATGAAGTACAGTGGAAAAAACACAGGTTTTCCCAATGGACGAAATAAGGAGGAATATCATTATGATATCAGCAGGAGATTTTAAAAATGGTCTCACACTGGAAATTGATGGTAACGTAGTACAGATTATGGAATTCCAGCACGTTAAACCAGGTAAAGGTGCTGCATTCGTTAGAACAAAATTAAAAAATGTTATCAGTGGCGGAATTATTGAAAGAACTTTCAGACCAACTGAAAAATTCCCACAGGCTCGTATTGAACGTGTGGATATGCAGTATTTATACAGCGATGGCGATTTGTTCAACTTCATGAACAATGAAACTTATGACCAGATTGCAATCGGCCAGGATACAGTAGGCGATTCTCTGAAATTCGTAAAAGAGAACGAAACTGTAAAAGTATGTTCTTACAACGGAAGCGTATTCGCGATTGAACCGCCATTATTCGTAGAACTGGAAATCACAGATACAGAGCCGGGCTTTGCCGGAAATACAGCGCAGGGCGCAACAAAACCTGCAACTGTAGAGACAGGAGCCACAGTATATGTACCTCTGTTCGTAAACCAGGGCGATGTTATCAAAATCGATACAAGAACAGGAGAATACCTGTCCAGAGTATAAGACAGATATAAGAATCCGGGGGCGGTGTCTTTGGCGTATCCGTCCCGCGGATTTGACTTGAAATTCTTTTTACATTTCTGATTTTATTTTTATTCACACACATTCGTGAAAGATTTTTCCAGATACAAACAGGAAGTGATATAAAGCAGCAGCAGGGAAAGTCCGTCTGGCACACCAGGTACTTTTTCTGTTCTGATTTATATAAATAATTATTTCAGAAAGGAAAAATATGTATGGACTATGAAACTTTCAAAACAGAACTATTGGAGGTGCTGCAAAGAGCCGCAGGAGAAAAAAAGGAAGTATCTTTGCACCAGATAGAGAAAAATAACGGCGTTTTACTGGATGGCATTATTATCCGTAAGGAGGGAAAAAACATAGCCCCCACCCTTTATCTGGAAGAACTGTATGAGGCCTGGGAAGAAAACGCCTCTATGGAAGAACTGGCAAAGGAAATTCTGGCATTTGAAGAATTGCAGAAGCCGGAGACAGAGATTTCCATGGAGAATTTTGAAGATTACGGACAGGCCAGAACCAGAATTTATTATAAACTGATTAATTACGAAATGAATCGGAAACGCCTGGACAAAATGCCGCATATAAAATATCTGGATTTGGCAGTGGTTTTTTATTACCGGGTGGAAGGGGGAAACTTTCACGGGGCCACGGTGTTAATCCACAACTGCAATCTGGAAGCCTGGGGCATTACCAGACGTTGTCTGCTGGAAGACGCCGTGCACAATACCAGCCGGAAGCTTCCCTACACACTTCAGGGAATGGAAGCCCTGATTGCAGAGCTTACCGGAGAAAGCCCGGAATTTTCAAGGGAAGAGGAACTGATGTATGTGCTGACCAACAAAGAAAAATGTTTTGGCGCAGCAGTTATCCTTTATCCTCATGTCTTAAGTCATATCGCAGGTCTGCTGCGGGGGAATTTCTACATTCTTCCAAGCAGCGTTCATGAATGTATTCTCGTCCCGGACCGGGGACAGTATTCCCGTTTGGAGTTAAAGAAAATGGTGAGAGAGGTGAATGAAAAACAGGTAGAAGAGGAGGAGATTCTCTCTAATGAGGTTTATTATTATGACAGGAAAAAAGCCGCTCTTATGATGTAAAAGTGGGGGCTGACACCCTGTTTTTGGGATGAACAGGGTGTCATTTCCCAAAAATGCGTATAGGTCTTTACATTTTCCAAAATGTGTGGTATGATAACCAAGATGTAACAATCGCAGGCACTCGTAGCTCAGGGGATAGAGCAGTGGTTTCCGGTACCACGTGTCGGGGGTTCGATTCCCTCCGGGTGTGTTTTGTGCTTTGGGGAGAGCATAGGGATAAGGGAATATAAGGAGGAAAGGTATGTTAGACAATTTCAGAGAATGGCTCTCAGATAATCTGAGGTATATTCTTCTGGGTCTGGCAATTCTGCTTGCTCTTGTCTTATTATTTTTTGGCGTCAAAGCTTTAACCGGAGGATTTTCTGATGAAAAGCCAAAAGATACGGAGAAAAAGACAGAGCAAAAGAAAGATTCCACAGATTCCGATGAAGCAGAGAAAGACGATGCGGATAAGGAAGATGAGAATGCTCTTGAAAAGAATGCATACCCTGAAGTAAATGCCCTGATTGAGTCCTTTTATACAGCATGGGGACAGAAAGACGTCGCCAAGATGAAAGAATTAACGGATAACTTCGATGCCACAGATGAGGCAAAGGTAACCAATGCGACGTATATTGAAAGCTATGATAATATTGTAGTTTACACCAAGCAAGGACTGGAAAAAGACAGCTATGTAGTTTTTGTTTCCTATGACTTGAAGTTTAAGGATGTGAAAACAGCAGCGCCGGGACTTTCAGAGCTCTATGTTATCAAAAATGACAGCGGAAATTATGTGATTCACAACGATGACAGTGATGCGGAAGTACAGGAATGTATCGAAAAGACCAGACAGGAAAAAGATGTGATGACGCTGATTGAAGATGTGGAGAATAAACTGAATGAAGCTATGGCGTCTGATGCAGAGTTAAAAGCCTTTGAAGAAAAGTTAGGTAAGGAAGTGAATACCGCGCAGATGGCAGACAACGGCGATATGCTCACGGCAAAGGAAGACTGTAATGTGCGTGCGGATTCCACGACTAATGCAGAGATTCTGGGAAGGCTGAAAGCCGGCGACCAGGTGAAGAAGCTGGAAAACGGAGAAGACAACTGGATTAAAGTGGAGTATAACGGGCAGGAAGCCTATGTATATGCGGATTTACTGCAATAAGAGTATAGAAAAGAGAAAATGAGGAACAGGAATTTCCTGCTCCTCATTTTTTTGCAGTGGCGTCCAAACTGCCGTCTTCTTTCAGAAAATAGGATTTTCCGTCAATGGTAATCCAGCCTGTGGCCATGGTGCCGTCTTCATTAAAATAATATTGTTTGTTGTCGATTTTTCTCCAGCCTGTCATAAGCTGTGCATTGGCAAGATAATATTTTTTGCCGTTTTGTTCTACCCAGCCGTTTTTCAGTTCGCCTTCTGCAGTAAGGAAGTACCATTTTCCACTGTCCTGGAACAGTCCGGTTTTGGCGCTGCCGTCTTTGTCAATGAAGTACCATTTATTGTCCTGTTTCATCCAGCCGGAAGATGCCAGAATACCTTCTTCATTGAGAAAATATTTCTTCCCGCTGACGGTTACCCAGCCTTTTAATTCTTTGCCGTCTTTGTCTACGAAATGCTTTTGTCCTTCCTCTTCAATCCAGGCATTGGTTACCTTGGAACCGTCCTGGTCCATATAGTAGCGGTCATTGCCGTTGGTAATCCAGCCTGTAGCCATAGTGCCGTCCTCCCGGAAGTAATAAGTTTTGCCGTCAATATCCTTGAATCCTACAGTCAGGGCACCGGTATCATCACGATAGTATTTTTTGCCGTCATCTTCCGCCCAGCCGGAGGATACAGAGCCGTCCTCATTAAAGAGATGCTGTGCGCCGTCGATTTCCGTCATGCCCACAGCCATGACGCCATTGCTTTGAAAATAATATTTTTTATTTTCAATATCTGCCCAGCCGATGGTGGGAGAGCCGTCTTCTAGCAGGTAATATTTCCCGTTTTCGTCTTCAAACCAGCCGGAAACCGGGGAACCGTCAGAATTGCGGTAATAGAGCTTGCCCTTATCCTGCACCCAGCCTGTTTTCACATAGCCTTTGGAATCAAAATAGTAGGTCACATTGTCCAGTACCTTGCTGTCATTTTGAATCACAGAGCCGTCATGGTAGACATAGCGTTTACCGGTTGCATTGTAAACCCAGTGGTCCTCCTTCATGGCCTCCTGCCTGTTTTCGTAAGCAACCAGATAGTTTCTTACCAGTACACAGGCAAAGGGCGGGGCCAGAACAAAAAAAGCACCCAGAAGAAGAACGAACACGGTAAGAAAAAATCCCTTTTTTGTAACTTTCATGCTGTCTCCTCTTTTGTCAGTCAGACTGTCCTGTCAGTCCGCCTTAAAGTTTTCGTTGCCGTTCTTATTATACCTTGAATCATGGGAAAATAGCAACCGGGTTTGGAAGAAATCTTTCCTTTACCGGGGAAATTGTGGTATAATAGTCCCACATTGTGCAGACCGTATACCAGCGTTGGGCGGTAAAAAAAGGGAGATATTATGCGTTTAAATAAGTATTTAAGTGAGGCAGGAGTCTGTTCCAGAAGAGAGGCAGACCGTCTGGTGCAGGAGGGCAGAATTCTCATAGACGGCGAACCGGCGGCCTTAGGAACCCAGGTGGAAGACTCCAGCCGGATTCTCATAGATGGGAAAGAAATCCGCAGAGAAGAGAAAAAGGTGCTTTTGGTTTTTCATAAACCCAGAGGAATTGAGTGTACCACAGACTTGCGTGTGAAAAAAAACGTGATTTCTTATATAAATTATCCAATACGGGTATATTATGCAGGAAGGCTGGATAAAGACTCCGAAGGACTGCTGCTTCTGACCAATCAGGGCGAACTGGTGAACCGAATGATGAAAGCAGGCAATGGCCACGAAAAAGAGTATGTGGTTACCGTAGACAGGCCGGTGACGGAAGAATTTTTGGCGGCCATGGGAAAGGGTGTCCCCATTCTGGGAACCGTTACCAGAGCCTGCAAAGTTACAAAGGAAGGAGAGCGCAGTTTTCGGATTGTGCTGACCCAGGGTTTGAACCGGCAGATACGGCGAATGTGTCATTATCTTGGATATGAAGTGAAGCGTCTGAAACGTGTGCGGATTATGAATGTCTGTTTGGGAGACCTGGCTGTAGGACAGTATCGGGCAGCCACCGGGGAAGAAATGGAAGAGCTCACCCGGCTGTTAGAGAAACGTGAGCAGGAGAAAAAGGCAGGAAAAGTGCAGGAAACCTATACCGGAGGAAAGCCTGTAAAAAACGCGGGAAAATACAGAACCCCTGTCAAAGACAGGAAAGGACTACATCAGGGACAACAAAAACGGAGGTTTGAGAAACATGGATAAGATGCAGAGAATGAAAGAACTGATTCCCATGCTGACGGAGGCCGCAAAGGCCTATTATCAGGAAGACCGGGAAATCATGAGCAATTTTGAATATGACAGATTGTATGACGAACTGGTAAAGCTGGAGGAAGAGACAGGAGTCACCCTTGCAGGAAGTCCTACGGTCTCTGTGGGATATGCGTCATTAGAAGAACTGCCGAAAGAGGCCCACGAAAGTCCTATGCTTTCCCTGGATAAGACGAAAGACCGGGAAACGCTGCGGCAGTTTGTGGGAGAGCATAAGACCCTGCTTTCCTGGAAACTGGATGGCCTTACCATTGTACTGACGTATCGGAATGGAAAACTGGAAAAAGCAGTCACCAGGGGAAACGGAACCGTGGGTGAGGTGATTACCAACAATGCCAGAGTGTTTAAAAACATTCCTCTGCAGATAGGATATCAGGGAGAACTGGTGCTTCGGGGAGAGGCCATTATCACGTATTCTGATTTTGAAAAAATCAACCGGCAGATAGAGGATGTGGATGCCAGATATAAAAATCCGCGGAATCTGTGCAGCGGTTCAGTACGGCAGTTAAATAACGAGATAACCGCCAGGCGAAATGTGCATTTTTACGCGTTTTCTCTGGTAAAGGCTGAGGATGTGGATTTTCAAAATTCCAGAGAGCAGCAGTTTCTGTGGCTGAAAGAACAGGGCTTTGAAGTGGTGGAATACCGGGTGGTGACGGCAGCTGCTCTGGATGAGGCTATGGAGTATTTTGCCCATCAGGTCGCAGAGAACGATTTCCCTTCCGATGGACTGGTGGCGCTGTATGACGACATTGCCTATGGAGAATCTTTAGGAAGTACGGCAAAATTCCCCAGAAATGCCTACGCCTTTAAGTGGCAGGATGAAATCCGGGAAACTGTGTTAAGAAAAATTGAGTGGAGTCCCTCCAGGACGGGTCTTATTAACCCGGTGGCCATATTTGACCCTGTAGAACTGGAGGGAACCACTGTCAGCCGGGCCAGTGTGCACAACATCAGTATTATGAAAGAAATGCAGTTGGGAATTGGGGATAAGATACAGGTTTATAAGGCTAACATGATTATCCCACAGATTGCGGAAAACCTGACCCGCAGCGGAAATCTGGAAATTCCCAATATCTGCCCGGTGTGCGGACAGGAAGCCAGGGTGCAGAAGACCAATGAAGTAGAATCTCTGTACTGCATGAATCCCCAGTGTCAGGCAAAGAAAATCAAGTCTTTTACCTTATTTGTCAGCAGAGATGCCATGAACATTGACGGGCTTTCCGAGGCTACACTGGAAAAATTTATTCAGAAAGGCTTTATTAAGGACTTCGGAGATATTTTTGAAATAGACCGGTACCGGGAAGAAATTGTGGGAATGGAGGGCTTTGGCGAGAAGTCTTATGAAAATCTCATGGTAAGTCTGGAGAGAGCCAGACACACCACACTGCCCCGGCTTTTGTACAGTTTGGGAATTGCCAATATTGGACTGGCCAATGCCAAGGTTATCTGTAAAGCCTTTGATTATGATATAGAACGGCTCATTGCAGCTACAGGGGAAGAAATCAGTGACATAGAAGGCATTGGGCCTGTGATTGCCAAAACCTATACCGAATATTTTAAGGATGAGGAAAATCAGAGAAAGCTTCGTCATCTGCTGTCTCATCTGGAACTGGAAACTGTGAAAAAAGAGGAAAATTCCTCTCTGGAAGGCAAACAGTTCGTGATTACCGGCAGTGTAGAACACTTTGCCAACCGGGCACAGCTAAAAGAATATATTGAAGAGAGAGGCGGCAAGGTGACGGGAAGCGTAACCTCCAAAACCCATTATCTGATTAACAATGATACAACTTCCAATTCTTCCAAAAACAAAAAAGCCAAGGATTTGGGAATTCCTATACTGTCGGAGGAAGATTTTTTGAAAATGGCAGGAGAGTGACAGGGCATGATAGACAAAAACGAAATGAAAAAAAAGGGCATGAAAGGGGTAAAAACCATTATTTTTGGAAGAACCTTGATTGTGGTTTTTGCGTTTTTGGTACAGTTTGCCCTTCTGACAGCCATTTATATATGGCTGCGGGAGTACAGTTATATTTTTTATCTGATATTTATTGTGCTCAGCGTCAGCGTTGTGCTCCATTTGTTTAACAGCAGCGGCAGTCCGGAGTTTAAACTGGTCTGGATGCTTCCGCTGATTATTTTTCCGGTATTCGGCGCCTTATTTTACCTTTATGTGTATACACAACTGGGAACGAAAATGCTGTTTCGGAGACTGCGCTTTCTCTCCGGGTATACAAAGCAGTACGTACCACAGAATATGCAGGTAAAGGCCCGGCTGAAAGAGCGGAATCCGCAGATGGGGCATTTTGCAGATTACATGGAGGAATATGACAACTCACCGGTCTATGACCACACGCAGGTTACCTATTATCCTCTTGGGGATGACCAGTTTGTAGATATGCTGGAGGAACTGAAAAAGGCAGAGAAATTTATTTTTCTGGAGTTTTTCATTGTGGAAGAAGGGGAAATGTGGAACAGTATTCTGGATATTCTAAAGGAAAAGGCGAAAGCAGGCGTAGAAGTCAGAGTCATGTATGACGGTATGTGCGTGTTGGCTCTGCTGCCTTACTTTTATCCAAAGGTTTTGCAGGCTCAGGGAATCCAGTGTAAGATGTTTGCCCCTATCCGTCCTGTTTTTTCCACTTATTACAACAACAGAGATCACAGGAAAATCATGGTAATTGACGGAAAAGTTGCTTTTACAGGAGGAACGAATCTGGCTGACGAATATATCAACCGCAAAGTACGCTTCGGACACTGGAAGGATACGGCTGTGCGGCTGAAGGGGAAGGCAGCGGAGCGTTTTACTTATATGTTTCTGGAAATGTGGAACGTTACCGAGATGAAGGAAGAACATTATTTGCGTTATAAGACTCCGGAAAATTTTTCCATGCCCAATGACGGTTTTGTGATACCTTATGAAGTAAGCCCTTATGGAAAAGAGCGAGTGGGTAAAAAAGTTTATCTGGATATTTTAAACACAGCCGAGAAATATGTACATATTATGACGCCGTACCTGATATTGGATTACGAAATGATAATGGCTCTGACCTATGCGGCAAAAAGGGGCATTGACGTGGCTATTATTATGCCTCATATACCAGATAAAATATATGCCTTCGCAGTGGCGAAAACGTATTACAATGAACTTTTGGACGCAGGTGTGAAGATTTACGAATACGAGCCGGGATTTGTACATGCCAAGGTATTTGTTTCTGATGACACAAAGGCCGTGGTGGGAACCATCAATCTGGATTACAGAAGCTTGTTCCATCATTTTGAATGTGGGGCGTTGCTGTATGAAAATTCTCAGATTGCTGCGGTAGAGGAGGATTTCCGGAATACCTTGAAAAAATGTATCAAAATTAAGGCCGGAGATTATCAGAAGCAGAAGCTGTACATGCGTGTAATAGGAAAGGTGCTTCGTATGTTTGCGCCGTTGATGTAGTTTGAAACGAAGGGTTCAGAAATATTTCAAATACAATGAAAAAATGCAGTGGAAAGGAAGAAAAAATATGCCTATTAAAATACAGAGTGATTTACCCGTAAAGGAGATTCTGGAAAAGGAAAATATTTTCGTCATGGACGAAAAAAGAGCAGTACACCAGGATATCCGTCCCATTCAGATTTTAATTTTAAATCTGATGCCCTTAAAAGAGGAGACAGAGCTGCAGCTTTTGCGTTCTCTGTCAAATACACCGCTGCAGGTGGATGTTTCCTTTATGATGGTCAGCAGCCATACCTCGAAAAATACGGCAACCAGTCATCTGAATAAATTTTATCAGACTTTTGAAGACGTAAAGGGACACAAATACGACGGAATGATTATAACAGGGGCGCCGGTAGAGCAGATGGAGTTTGAAGAAGTGGACTACTGGGAAGAAATGAAGAAAATCATGGAATGGACGAAAACAAATGTAACTTCCACCATTTATCTTTGCTGGGCGGCTCAGGCAGGACTGTATTATCACTACGGACTGCGCAAACGGCAGATGGACCATAAGGTCTTCGGGCTTTTCAACCATAAGGTACAGAACCGGAAAATACCTCTGGTAAGAGGATTTGACGATGTTTTTCTGGCTCCTCATTCCCGTCACACAGAAGTTCCGGCAGACGATATTCACAACTGCAAAGAGCTTACCGTGTTGGCAGAATCCGAGGAGGCAGGGGTGTTCCTGGCTATGGCGAAAGAAGGACGGCAGATTTTCGTTATGGGACATCCGGAATATGACCGGGTGACTCTGGATGGAGAGTACAAACGGGATTTGGGAAAAGGACTGCCTATTGATATGCCTAAGGGATATTATCCGGGGGATAATGCAGACAATAAACCGCAGCTTTTGTGGAGGTCTCATGCCAATAATCTGTATACCAACTGGCTGAATTATTACGTCTATCAGATGACTCCATATGATTTGGAGGGAACCCCGTTTTCAAGTGGGAATCAGGAGAACTGTTAAACCCAGAAATATCGTAGAAGCAAGAGTGCAAAAAAGCATGATATCAATAGCGATGTAAAGCGGGTCAATACATATCAAAAATATTTGATTTATATATTGACAAGAAAATGAAAAAGTATTAATATAAACACATCAAAAATATTTGATGTGAGGAGTGAGGATAATGACTGATTTTTCAAAGGATGCTAAAATCTTCAAGGCTTTTTGTGATACAAAAAGGCTAACGATTTTAGATTACTTAAAAAGTGGCGAAAAATGTGCGTGTGTTCTAATTGAAAAAATGAACATAGGACAGTCAGCATTATCTTATCACATGAAGATACTTTGCGACTCTGGTATTGTTACAGCACGGCAAGACGGCAAATGGACGCATTACAGTCTTAGCAAAAGTGGAAGCGAATATGCGTCAAAACGATTGTTAGAATTAACGACACCAAATAGTGAAAATCAGTCAAACTGTTGTAAATAAAGGTCATCGAGAGGTGGCTTTTATAAAACACTTTCACATCAAAAAAAGTTGATATGTTAAAGGAGAGATTTTTTGGAAGCATTAAGTTCAATGTGGTTATTTTTCCAAGACCAAATATTAGGTATGAAATGGTTGAATGATTTTATTGGTAACGGACTGTCACTGCTAGGTTTAGACCTGAACGGTCGCTTAGGCGGAAGTGTTCAATTCTTCTTGTATGATGTAATCAAGATTACCATTTTGTTATGCCTGTTGATTTTCTTTATCTCGTATATACAAAGTTATTTTCCGCCAGAACGAAGTAAGAGAATATTAGGTCGTTTTCATGGTATAAGAGCAAATATGGTATCTGTATTATTGGGAACTGTTACACCTTTTTGCTCATGTTCTTCTATCCCCTTATTTATAGGATTTACAAGTGCAGGACTGCCGCTGGGAGTAACTTTTTCTTTTTTGATTTCATCCCCTATGGTTGATTTAGGAAGTCTTGTATTGTTAATGAGTATTTTCGGCGCTAGGGTTGCTCTTGCTTATGTCATGGTTGGTCTGATAATTGCTGTGATTGGCGGTACTTTGATTGAAAAATCGCATATGGAAAGGTATGTAGAAGATTTTGTGAAAAATGCAAGCAGCGTTGACATTACCTCTCCTACCTTAAACAAAAAAGACAGAGTTCAATATGCGAAAGAACAAGTTGCAGGAACATTCAAAAAGGTATTTGCATATATTCTGATTGGCGTGGGGATAGGAGCAATGATTCATAACTGGATACCTGAAACATGGATTGAAAGTATTTTAGGAAGTAACAATCCATTTGGTGTTATTTTAGCCACACTGGTAGGAATTCCTATGTATGCTGATATTTTCGGAACAATTCCGGTTGCAGAAGCTTTGCTTGCCAAAGGTGCTGAATTAGGTACGATTTTATCCTTTATGATGGCAGTGACAACATTAAGTTTACCGTCCTTAATTATGTTAAAGAAAGCAGTAAAGCCAAAACTATTAACGTTATTTATTGCCATTTGCACATTTGGCATCATAATTGTAGGTTATCTTTTTAATTTTTTTAGTACACTATTTATGTAAAGGGAGCGAATAAAATGAAATTGTTTGGAAAGAAAAAAGAAACAAAAGCATGTTGCTGTGGTGGAAACGGCACATCACAAACTATGCGAAATGCAGAAAACAAGAAGCGTGAAAAAGGAATTAAAATACTCGGTTCGGGTTGTGCAAAATGTATGGAATTGGAAAGAGCAACCAGAACAGCATTATCTGAACTTCAGTTAAATTATGAGGTTGAACATATTACAGATTTTGCAGAAATTGCAAGTTATGGAGTGATGGCTACACCGGCATTCGTGCTTGACGGCGAAGTTATATCGTATGGAAAAGTGTTGACAGTAGAAGAAGTTAAAGTATTATTGACAAAAAAATAAAACAGTGAAAGGCAGTTATTTATATGAAAAAACCTAAAGTAGCTTTTTTGTGTGTTCATAACTCTTGCCGTAGTCAAATTGCGGAAGCATTGGGGAAACATCTTTCTTCCAATGTCTTTGAAAGTTATTCAGCAGGAACAGAAACAAAGCCACGAATCAATCAGGATGCAGTTCGCCTAATGAAAAAAATGTATCAGATAGATATGGAGAAAACACAATATTCCAAACGGTTATCTGAAATACCGCAAGCAGATATTGTGATTACCATGGGGTGCAATGTAAATTGTCCTATAATACCATGTAAATACAGAGAGGATTGGGGCTTAAATGACCCTACTGGAAAGGACGATGTTGAATTTTCAAAAACGATACACAAAATCCATTCAAATGTACTGGAGTTGGCTAAAAAAGTAGAAAGTGGACTGCTTACTTAAAGTTTGGCAATAGGATGAGCCATATCAGTACGCCAGTATGACGGAAATGCATGTTCTTTATCTGTCCTATGTAAAGAAGGAGATGAGCAGAAGCAATCCTTTTTTGTATCAAAATTACCGTCTTTTATACATCATGGTGTTTTAAAAAGACTTTTATAGTATAATCAGATTGTAGTATGCATTATGCTCAAAAAGCTGAAAGAAGGGATTTCATGAAAGTGGAAAAAAGCAAAGGGGATAAGCTGGCAGATATTTTTTGTATTTTGCTGCTTATCAGTCAGATGTTATATGTGCTGGTATCCTGGGGAAAGTTTCCGGATACCATACCGGCACATTACAATGCTGTTGGAGAAATAGACCGTTGGGGTGGAAAAGGGGAAATTCTGATAGAGCCGGCGCTGTCCTGCCTGCTTTATCTTTTTCTGCGAGTGGCAGAACGGTATCCTCAGATATGGAATACAGGGGTTACTGTGACAGAGGCCAACAGAGAAAGAGTCTATGGTGTTTTGCAGCACCTACTCAGTACCATGAAAGCAGAAACCGTTTTTATATTTACGGTTCTTACCATAAAAACAGTATCTGGAACCGCGCTATCTGTGTGGTTTTTTCCTATCACGATGGGAATGCTGTTTGGCAGTCTGTTTTTCTGGATTTGGAAGCTTGTGAAAGTAAAATAAGATATACGGTTTGATACTTGACAAGTCAATTATGGATTATTATAATGAGAATTGACTTGTCAAGAAAAAGGAGGAAATATGGAAAACCGTGTATTGGGAAGAAGTATTGCCATTCTTCATCGGCGAGAGCAAAAGTATATGATTCAGACCATGAAGGAATACGGTATTGGCTATTCCAGTTATAATTTTTTGTTTTATTTATCAGCAAATCCGGGCTGCAGCCAGAAGGAAATGTGTGAAAACATGGCAGTAGATGAAGCTTTGGCAGTGAGAATGATGAAAAAGCTTCAAGAGCAGGGATTAATTGAGAGAGAGAAATCTGTAGAAAACGGAAGATCTTATGCTATTTATCTGACTGAAAAAGGAGAAGAGATTATTCCAAGACTGCGAAATGCCCTTGCCGGATGGTGGACACAGGTTTTATCCATACTGTCTGAGGAGGAACAGCAGAGGATGATAAGCGGTGTGGAAAAAATGGCACAGCAGTCTCGGGAAGTTCTGCAAAATGCAAAAGAACGGAAAGCAGAAAATACCATAAAAATGCAGGAGGAAGGAAAAAGAACAGATGGGAGAAAAACAGAATAATCCATTGGGGACAGAAGCTATAGGAAGTTTGCTTGCCAGATTTGCCGTTCCCAGTATTATCGCTATGCTGGTAAGCTCGCTGTATAACATTGTGGACCAGTTTTTTATAGGCAGAAGCGTGGGAATGCTGGGAAATGCAGCGACAAATGTGGCTTTTCCTTTGAGCATTACCTGTACGGCGCTGGCGCTTTTATGCGGCATCGGAGGCGCAGCAAATTTTAACCTTTCTATGGGACGGAATGAAAAGGAGAAGGCAGTGAAATTTGCCGGAGGTGCTATTGGCATGATGCTGACGTTGGGAATTTTGCTGTGCATACTTGTCCGGATATTTCTGGAGCCTATGATGCGGGCTTTCGGAGCTACGGACCAGATTTTGGATTATGCGCTGACGTATACGGGAATTACCTCTCTGGGATTTCCGTTTTTGATTGTTACGACAGGGGGCAGCAATCTTATCCGGGCAGACGGCAGTCCTAAATTTTCTATGATTTGTACTCTGACAGGAGCAATTATCAATACGATTTTAGACCCGTTATTTATTTTCGTATTGGATATGGGGATGGCAGGTGCAGCCTGGGCAACGATTATCGGACAGATTGTTTCGGGAATTATGGTATTGATATATTTTTCCAGATTTAAAACCGTGCATATTCCCCTGAAAACCCTGATTCCCTCTAAATCGGCCTGGATTCCTGTTATTTCTCTGGGAGTTGCACCCTTTTGCAATCAGCTTGCTATGATGATTGTGCAGATTGTCATGAATAATACATTGACGCATTATGGAGGACAATCTTCTTACGGAAGCGATATTCCACTGGCCTGTGCAGGAATTATTTCTAAGGTGGGTATGATTTTCTTTGCTATTGTCATCGGAATTTCCCAGGGAATCCAGCCGATTATCAGTTATAATTACGGCGCCGGAAATTATGAACGCGTCAAGCAGACCTATAAAAAGGCGGTGACAGCTGCTTTGGGAATTTCGATGGTGGCCTTTTTGCTTTTTCAACTGGCGCCAAGGCAGATTATTGGAATTTTCGGTTCTGGAAGTGAGGAATATTTTCTGTTTGCAGAAAAATTTTTCCGGATTTATATGTTTTTTACCTTTATTAACGGAATTCATCCTATTACGGCAAACACCTTTACGTCTATTGGAAAGGCAGGAAAAGGCGTTTTTTTGTCCCTTACCAGACAGATTATCTTTTTGCTGCCACTGCTGATTATCCTTCCCGTATTTGTGGGGATTGAAGGTGTTATGTTTTCTGCGCCTGTGGCGGACGGCATTGCTGCATTGTTGTGTATTTTCTTTATTACGAAAGAATTTAAGCATATGGGAACTGTGGCTGGAACCGTGTGATAAAAGATTTTCAGGTATACAAGAAACCTGTGGGGAAACGAAAGTGTGTCGCATTTTTCCCCACGGGTTTGTTTATTATTCCGATATTTTCATGAATGGAAGTTCATGCTATAATGTAAAAAAGCATTATTTTCTTAAAATCATCTATACGCAGAGCATACTTTTGTTTTGCAGGTCTTATTACAATTCTGTTTTCGGAAAATTCATGCTTTCATCCAACAGCAAGCAGGAGATTCCGAAAAGCGAATCTCCAGAAAATAAAAAAGAGGAGGATTCGTATGAAATTGCAACCAGAAGCTGCAAAAAAGGGCAGTGAGCAGTTGTTACAATGGCATCCTGCATTTTTTGCAGGCCTTCAGATTGAATTTGGGAATGAGGCAAAGTATCTGCAGTTTGAGCAGGAACATCAGCTGGGAACAAAGCCTATGTCCATTGACGTTCTGATAAAAAAAGATAGAAACCGAAGTATTCATAAGAATATTGGAAGAATTTTTCGGGAACACAATATTATAGAATATAAAGGACCGGGAGACTATTTGAGTGTAGATGATTTTTACAAGGTGTATGGCTATGCCTGCTTTTATAAGGCGGATGCGACCAGAGTCAATGAAGTCAGAATAGAAGAATTAACGATTTCCTTAATCAGTGAGGGCTATCCTAGAAAACTCCTAAAGCATTTACAGGAGGACAAAGGGCTGCAGGTCATAAAAAAGGAAGAGGGAATTTACTATATAACGGGAGATAAAATTCCTATGCAGTTGATTGTCACTGGAAAATTGTCGGCAAAAGAGAATTTATGGCTGCGAAATCTCACCAATCATTTGGAGGGAAGACAGGCAGCCAGGGAATTGTTGGAAGACTACAAAAATCATGATAAGAATCCACTGTATAAGTCTGTTATGAATATTATTGTACGCGCGAATAAAAAGGAATTTCAGGAGGTAAAAGATATGTGTGAGGCATTAGAAGAATTGATGCACGATGAACTGGAGGAGAGAAGACGGCTGGGAATGCAACAGGGAATACAACAGGGAATACAGCAGGGCGAAAACAGAGTAAATGATTTGAATATGCGTTTATCCAAACTGGGAAGGACAGATGATATTCTGAAAGCTGCAGCGGACAAGGGGTACCAGAGAAAACTGTTCCAGGAATTCGGTCTGTAAGGTGGAGTGTTTGACTGCAATATTCAGGTGCCTGAATTGTAAAAAGGTGCTGTCTCCCGGGAAACAGCACCTTTTTACTCTAAGCCATATATTTTTTCAAAGTAGCTCTTACTGCGCCTTTTCCGGCGATTTCTTCTAAGAACATTTCTTCAATTCTTTCACCGATTCCAGCTTTGTATAAGTCAATACCGAAGATGTTTTCATTGGAAAGAATGGATTTTAACTGTCCGTTGTAGGAAGCAGGATTTCCAACTTCAATTCCGTCCAGAGCTTTTGTCAGTTCTTCCAGCATGGGGTCAGCGGAACGTTCAAAAGTATTTCCTTCATCATCTACACCCAGAAGATATCTGCACCAGCCTGCGATAGCCAGAGGAATTGCAGTTAATTTCTTTGCATCTCCGTACTGAGCCACATAGGACTTGATAGTTTCACCGTAGCGGATACCAACTTTCTGTGAAGTATCGGTTGCAATACGCTGTGGTGTGTCAGGCATAAACGGGTTCGGAATACGAACATTGATGACTTCGTTTACAAAATCAGCAGGAGAGAGGATACCAGGGTCTGTTACAACCGGCATGCCTTCTACAGGACCGATTTCGTGAACCAGCTTGTTTAACTGTTCGTCTTTCATTTCATCTGCAATGAGAGTGTAGCCTAATACACAGCCGTATACAGCCAGAGCCGTGTGCAGTGGATTCAGGCAGGTAGTAACTTTCATACGCTCTACTTTGTTTACCGTATCGCGGTCTGTAAGGTAGACGCCTGCTTTTTCCAGAGCTGGTCTTCCATTGGGGAATTTGTCTTCAATTACCAGGTACTGTGGTCCTTCTGCATTTACGAAAGGTGCAATGTAAGTTCTCTTGGAAGTAATGACAGGGGCGATTTCTTCTACGCCTGCTTTTTCCAGGTCTGCACATACAGAATCTGCCGGTCTTGGTGTGATTTTATCAATCATGGACCATGGGAAGGAAACCTGTTTTTCGTCAGACAGGTATGCTAAAAAGCCTTCTTCTACAAAGCCTTTTGCAGCCCATTCTTTTGCCATGGTTAAGATGGAATTCTGCAGTTTTTCACCGTTGTGAGAGCAGTTATCCATGGAAACAACAGCCAGAGGCGCTTTGTTTGCTTTGTAACGCTCATTTAACAGCGCACATACAACAGCCATAGCAGAACCTGCTTTTTCAGGACCGTTGTCAATATCTGCCTGAATGAATGGGAAGAAGTTTCCGTCAGCGCCCTTTAAAGCATATCCTTTTTCTGTGATAGTAAAGGATATCATCTGCAGCACCGGATTTACAAAAATTTCTTTCAAACGATTCCATTCTTCCGGAACATTAGACTGTGCTTTGATAGCTTCTGTAAGAGAACCAAGCACTTTTTTATCTGTAGAGCCGTCTGCTTTTAAAGTAACGGCCAGTACCAGATTGTCGTATGGTTTGTAGATTTTATCTACTACGTCAAAGTCAAAAGTTTCCACGCAGGTAATACCTTTGTCGGCTTCTCCCTTTGCAAGAAGTGTGTCAGCCAGTCCGCCGATGAAAATACGGAAGATGTTTCCTGCACCAAAGTGTACCCATGTAGGCGCGTTCTTTGTGTTCGCTACAACTTTTTCTACATCATAGGAAGGGAGAGCAATCCCTGCTGCTTCCCATTCCTGTGTATTTTTCAGACCTTCTAAAGTTAATTTCATGATTTTTTCCCTTTCTTATTTGGATTCTTTGCAGGCTGCTTCCCATAAGCCGCACAGGTAAGCGGCACCAAGAGCGCGGTCATATAAGCCGTATCCGGGCATTGCTTTTTCGCCCCAAATCATACGTCCGTGGTCTGGGCGGATTGGTCCGTCAAAACCTGTGTCATGAAGGGCTTTCATAACTTTGTACATATCAAAGGTTCCGTCCGCGCTTAAGTGAGCGCTTTCTTCAAAGTCACGCATACCATCGTTGAAACGAAGGTTTCTTACATGTGCAAAGTGGATTCTGCCTTTTAACATGTGGATAGTGTCGATTAAATCGTTGTTCAGGTTTGTTCCGTAAGAGCCCATGCAGAAAGTAACACCGTTGTGTTTGTTTGGAACCATGTCCATCATACGTTTCAGTTTTGCCTGAGAAGAGATAATACGAGGCAGTCCGAATACGCTCCAGGATGGGTCATCCGGGTGAATAGCCATGTTGATGTCATATTTGTCACATACCGGCATAATCGCTTCCAGGAAATATTTCAGGTTGTCAAATAATTTGTCTTCGTCAATGTCTTTGTAAAGTTCAAAGAGTTCTTTTACTTTTTCCATACGTTCCGGTTCCCAGCCAGGCATTACGGTTCCGTTCATATTGTCTTTGATGGAATCGAACATGTTGTCTGGATCCATTTTGTCTACCGTGTCCTGATTGTAAGCAAGAACAGTAGTTCCGTCTTCTCTCATTCTGGCCAGTTCTGTTCTTGTCCAGTCAAATACGGGCATGAAGTTGTAACATACCATATGAATATCTGCTTTTCCGAGATTTTCCAGTGTTTCAATGTAAGCGGCAATGTCTTTATCTCTTTCCGGTGCACCTGTCTTGATAGCATCGCTTACGTTTACACTTTCGATACCTGCAAGGTGAAGCCCTGCATCTTCTACTTCTTTTTTCATTGCCAGAATTTCTTCCAGTGTCCATACTTCTCCAGGCAATTTGTCATAAAGAGTTGTGATGATTCCTTTTACATAGCAGCTCTGCTTAATCTGCTCCAGAGTTACAGTGTCGTGTCCTGTGCCGTACCAGCGCATTGTCATTTCCATAGTCAAGTTCCTCGCTTTCGCATGTATTTTTTATAGTTATTATTATAGATTATCCGAAAAAAATTCCTATTGATAAGATTGTTGTATATATTGTAAAAGTTGCGGTTTTGTATTAAAATAGGTGCATAAAGAAGAGAGGAGTGTGCCTCATTATGAAAAAAAACTATAAGACAGAATTTTTAAAACGCCAATATATGTTGTCCAGAGATTATGAAATCTATTATTACAGCGACAGTCATTTGGGCAATGTGGACAGCCATATACATAAATATTATGAAATGTATTTTTTCCTGGAAGGCAGTGTGTCTATTCTGATTCGCGATAAGCTGTATAGACTGGAGCCGGGAGATGTGGTTATTCTGCCGCCGGGAATTCCCCATAAAGCAGTGATTCACGACCAGGAACATCCTTACAGCCGCTTTGTATTCTGGATTAGTGTGGAATATTATCAGCGTTTGCGGCAGATGTCAGAGGATTATTATTATCTGGTTCAGCGTGCAGCGGAAAAGAAGCAGTATGTGTATCACAACAGCACAGTGGAATTTTCCGGTATCCAGTCTAAAATATTTCATCTGATGGAGGAGATTCATGCAGAGCGCTATGGAAAAGAAGCGCGGATTTTCATCAATATCTGTGATTTGCTTCTCCATTTGAATCGTATGGCCTATGAAAAAAACAACCCGGGGAAAATAAAGGAGGACCAGAACCTTTACCGGAATATTCTGCAGTACATTGACGACCATCTGGAACAGGATTTGTCATTAGAGTATCTGGCCGGAGAGTTTTATGTGAGTAAATATCATATTGCCCATATTTTTAAAGAAAATACAGGAATTTCGATTCACCAGTATATTATGAAAAAACGTCTGGCTGCTTGTCAGGACGCTATTTTGGGAAACATCAGTATCAGCCGGGCCTATCTGATGTTTGGTTTTAAGGATTATTCCAGTTTTTACCGGGCTTTTAAAAAAGAGTTTGGGATTTCGCCAAAAGAATACAAAGACTTGAAAATACAGATAGGAATGAAAGAAGAAAAACTGCCGCATTAAGTTGCTTTTGCTTCATGCGGCAGCTTCGGGAAGTTTAGTTGTCTTCCTCGGTCATAGTGTAAACCTGACGTTTTCTTGCCATTTCATCGCTTGCAAGATATTCGTCGTAAGTGGTAATTTTGTCAATTAATACGCCGTTTGGAAGAATTTCCATAATACGGTTTGCAGTGGTCTGTACAATCTGGTGGTCGTGAGAGGCAAAGAGAATCACACCTGGGAATTTCATCATACCGTTGTTTAAGGCTGTGATGGATTCCATATCCAGATGGTTGGTAGGTTCATCGAAAATCAGAATGTTTGCCCCGGAAATCATCATTTTGGACAACAGACATCTTACCTTTTCCCCACCGGAGAGTACCCGGACTTTTTTCACACCGTCTTCTCCGGGGAAGAGCATACGGCCAAGGAAACCACGGACATAAGTGGCGTCCTTGATTTCAGAATATCCGGTGAGCCAGTCTGCAATGGTTAAATCATTGTCAAATTCTTTGGTGCTGTCTTTTGGGAAATAGGCCTGTGTGGTGGTAACGCCCCATTTGTAAGTACCTTCATCCGGTTCCATTTCTCCCGTTAAAATCTGGAACAGAACAGTTTTGGCGCGTTCATTGCCGCCTACAAAAGCCACTTTATCCTCACGTCCCAGAGTGAAGGTCAGGTTATCCAGAATTTTTACACCGTCAATGGTTTTGGACAGACCTTCTACCATAAGTACTTCGTTTCCGATTTCGCGGTTTGGACGGAAGTCGATATAAGGATATTTACGGCTGGAAGGACGCATGTCGTCTAACTGAATTTTTTCCAGCGCACGTTTTCTGGAAGTTGCCTGCTTGGATTTGGAAGCATTGGCGGAGAAACGGGAAATAAATTCCTGCAGTTCCTTAATTTTTTCCTCTTTCTTACGGTTGGCTTCTTTCATCTGTTTGATGAGAAGCTGGCTGGATTCATACCAGAAATCATAGTTTCCGGCATAAAGCTGGATTTTGCCGTAGTCAATATCGGCAGTATGGGTACAGACTTTGTTTAAGAAATAACGGTCATGAGATACCACGATGACCGTATTTTCAAAGTTAATCAAAAATTCTTCCAGCCATTCGATAGCGTCTAAGTCCAAATGGTTCGTAGGCTCGTCCAGAAGCAGAATGTCAGGGTTTCCAAACAGGGCCTGGGCCAGAAGAACTTTCACCTTTTCACTGCCTTTTAAGTCAGCCATAAGGGCATAGTGCAAATCAGTGTCAATGCCCAGTCCGTTTAAGAGCATAGCGGCGTCAGATTCTGCTTCCCAGCCGTTCATTTCTGCAAATTCGCCTTCCAGTTCACTGGCCCGGATGCCGTCTTCGTCTGTGAAATCTTCTTTTGCGTAAATGGCTTCTTTTTCCTTCATGATGTCATACAGACGCTGATTTCCCATAATAACTGTGTCAAGGACAGTGAAAGCGTCGTATTTGAAGTGGTCCTGCTGCAGGAAGGAGAGACGCTGTCCCGGTGTAATGGTAATATTCCCGTTCGTGGTTTCCAGCTGTCCGGAAAGGATTTTTAAGAATGTGGATTTTCCGGCTCCGTTGGCACCAATAAGACCATAGCAGTTTCCTTCTGTAAATTTAATATTGACATCTTCAAACAGTGCTTTCTTACCGATTCGTAATGTGACATTATTTGCTGCAATCATGTTTTATTCATACCTCACTTAATCAAAAACAATTTTAATGCGTAATCTCTTTTATTTTACCGTAAAACCTGGATTTTGCAAGTGTTTCTTGCGAAAAATACTTGATAAATACAGTACAGATAGTTATAATTACATTTATATTAGGAAGTTAACAACAAAAGAAGGGGAAATATCATGCTGATTACGAGAGAATGTGACTATGGCGTAAGGATTGTCCGTGCCCTGGCAAATGGTGAAAAGATGTGTGTCAACCAGGTATGTGACCAGGAGGGGCTTACACCGGCGTTCGTATATAAAATACTGAAAAAACTGGAAAAAAAGGAAATTGTAAAGTCTTTTCGGGGAAGCAACGGCGGCTATGCGCTGAAGCGGTCCATAGAGGAGCTGACGCTTCTGGATATTTATCTGGCGGTAGAGCCGGACTTTTATATGATAGAATGTATGAATCCCAAGAAGCCCTGTGTACACAATCAGGAGGACTGTGGCTGCAGGGTGCACAGGGAATTGGAAAGAATACAGGGTGTTTTGCTGCGGGAATTGTCTGCAAAATCTATTGCGGAAATTATGGCAGGGGAAGTTTCAGAAGAAAAATAAGCCAAAAGCAGGAGAGGGCATGTTTTTTTGGGAAAACATTTGATTTTCTTATGTTTTACAAATGGACATGCACTTGAAATCGTGCTATAATTTCTTATAGACTTCGTGAGCGAAGTGGAATATTGTTAAAAAAACAACAATTTTCAAGGAGGAAAAAAATCAAATGGCTAGAAAGATGAAAACCATGGATGGTAACCATGCAGCAGCTCATGCTTCATATGCTTATTCAGATGTTGCGGCTATCTATCCGATTACCCCTTCATCCGTAATGGCAGAAGCTACAGATGAGTGGGCAACACAGGGAAGAAAGAACATTTTCGGACAGGAAGTACAGGTTACAGAAATGCAGTCTGAAGCTGGTGCTGCTGGTGCAGTTCACGGCTCTTTGGCAGCAGGTGCCCTGACTACTACATATACAGCATCTCAGGGTCTTCTGTTGATGATTCCAAACCTTTACAAAATCGCTGGTGAGCAGTTACCGGGCGTTATCAACGTATCTGCTCGTGCTTTAGCAAGCCATGCACTGTCTATCTTCGGAGACCACTCTGATGTTTATGCATGCCGTCAGACAGGCTGCGCTATGTTATGTGAATCTTCTGTACAGGAAGTTATGGACTTAACACCGGTTGCTCATTGCTCCGCAATCAAAGGGAAAGTTCCATTCATTAACTTCTTCGACGGATTCCGTACATCTCATGAAATCCAGAAGATTGAAACATGGGATTACGAAGATTTAAAAGACATGGTAGATATGGACGCTGTTGACGCATTCCGTAAACACGCTTTAAATCCAAATCACCCATGCCAGAGAGGTTCTGCTCAGAACCCGGATATCTTCTTCCAGGCAAGAGAAGCATGTAACCCATACTATGATGCATTACCTGCATTAGTACAGGAATACATGGACAAAGTAAACGAAAAAATCGGTACAAACTATAAATTATTCAACTACTACGGTGCTGAAGATGCTGAACACGTAATCATCGCTATGGGTTCTGCTTGTGAAACAATTGAAGAAACCATCGATTACTTAATGGCAGCAGGCAAAAAAGTTGGTCTTGTTACAGTTCGTCTTTACAGACCATTCTGCGCGGAAGCATTAGTAAACGCTATTCCGGATTCTGTAAAACAGATTTCTGTATTAGACAGAACAAAAGAACCAGGTGCTCTTGGTGAACCATTATACTTAGACGTTGTTGCTGCATTAAAAGGCACAAAATTCAACGATACACCAATCTTCAGCGGACGTTACGGATTAGGTTCCAAAGATACAACACCGGCTCAGATCGTTGCTGTATACGAAAACACAACAAAAGAAAAATTCACAATCGGTATTGTGGATGATGTTACAAACTTATCTCTGGAAGTTGGCGCTCCTCTTGTTACTACACCGGAAGGAACTATCAACTGCAAATTCTGGGGATTAGGAGCTGACGGTACTGTTGGTGCGAACAAAAACTCCATCAAGATTATCGGTGACAACACAGATATGTATGCACAGGCATACTTTGATTATGACTCTAAAAAATCCGGTGGTGTTACAATGTCTCACCTTCGTTTTGGTAAGAGCCCAATCAAATCCACATATCTGATTAGACAGGCAAACTTTGTTGCATGTCACAACCCGTCTTATGTGAACAAATACAATATGGTTCAGGAATTAGTGGACGGCGGTACATTCTTATTAAACTGCCCATGGGATATGGAAGGCCTTGAAAAACACTTGCCGGGACAGGTAAAAGCATTTATTGCCAACCACAATATCAAATTCTATGTAATTGACGGTATTAAGATTGGTAAAGAAATCGGACTTGGCGGACGTATCAACACAGTTCTTCAGTCTGCATTCTTCAAACTGGCTAACATCATTCCGGAAGATCATGCTATCGAATTAATGAAAGCTGCTGCAAAAGCAACTTACGGAAGAAAAGGTGACGCTATCGTTCAGATGAACTATGACGCTATCGATGCAGGTGCAAAACAGGTTGTTGAAGTTCAGGTTCCGGAAAGCTGGAAAGACTGCGCTGATGAAGGTCTGTTTATGGCACATGCAGAAGGCGGACGCGGCGACGTTGTTGATTTCGTAAACAACATCCAGGCAAAAGTAAATGCTCAGGAAGGTAATACATTACCTGTATCTGCATTCAAAGATTACGTTGACGGTACTACCCCATCTGGTTCTTCTGCATTTGAAAAACGTGGTATTGCAGTGGATATCCCTGTATGGCAGCCGGAAAACTGTATCCAGTGTAACCGTTGTGCATATGTATGTCCTCATGCTGTTATCCGTCCGGTTGCTATGACTGACGAAGAAGTAGCAGCAGCTCCGGAAGGAATGAGAACATTGCCTATGACAGGTATGGCTGATTACAAATTCGTTATGACTGTATCTGCTTACGACTGTACAGGATGTGGTTCTTGTGCTAATGTCTGCCCAGGTAAGAAGGGTGCAAAAGCGCTTGTTATGGCAAACATGGAAGCAAATGCAGGCGAGCAGAAATTCTTCGATTACGGTGTAACATTACCGGTTAAAGAAGATGTTATCGCTAAATTCAAAGAAAATACAGTAAAAGGTTCTCAGTTCAAACAGCCGTTACTTGAGTTCTCAGGAGCTTGTGCAGGTTGTGGAGAAACACCTTACGCTAAATTAATCACACAGTTATTTGGTGATAGAATGTACATTGCTAACGCAACAGGCTGTTCCTCTATCTGGGGTAACTCCTCACCATCTACACCATACACTGTAAACGCAAAAGGACAGGGTCCTGCATGGTCTAACTCTCTGTTCGAAGATAACGCTGAATTCGGATACGGTATGTTATTAGCTCAGAAAGCTATCCGTGGCGGATTAAAAGAAAAAGTTGAGTCTGTAATGGCTTACGAAGGATCTTCTGAAGAAGTAAAAGCTGCTTGTCAGGAATGGTTAGATACATTCGGAAGCGGAATTACAAACGGTGCAGCTACAGATAAATTAGTTGCAGCATTAGAAGGTGTTGATTGTGACGTATGCAAAGACATCGTTAAGAACAAAGACTTCTTAGCTAAGAAATCCCAGTGGATCTTCGGTGGTGACGGTTGGGCATACGACATCGGTTTTGGTGGCGTTGACCACGTATTAGCTTCCGGACAGGATATCAACGTTATGGTATTCGATACAGAAGTTTACTCCAACACAGGTGGACAGTCTTCTAAATCTACACCGACAGGTGCTATCGCACAGTTCGCAGCAGGCGGTAAAGAAGTGAAGAAGAAAGATATGGCTTCTATCGCTATGAGCTATGGTTATGTATACGTTGCTCAGATTGCTATGGGTGCAGACTTCAACCAGACTGTAAAAGCAATTGCTGAAGCGGAGGCATATCCGGGACCATCTCTGATTATTGCTTACGCTCCATGTATCAACCATGGTATCAAGAAAGGTATGAGCAAAGCTCAGACAGAAGAAGAATTAGCAGTTAAATGTGGATACTGGCACAACTTCCGCTTCAATCCAGCAGCAGAAAACAAATTCTCTCTGGATTCTAAAGCACCGGCAGCAGAAGGATACCAGGAATTCTTAGACGGAGAAGTTCGCTACAATTCTCTGAAACGTTCTAATCCGGAAAAAGCAGCTAGACTGTTTGCTAAGAATGAGTCTGAAGCTAAGGAAAGATACGAATATCTGAACAAACTGGTTACTCTGTACGGAAAAACAGAAGAGTAATTCCATTAACTGAAATGTTATAAATGTGTCCAAACGATTGAAAAGGACTCCCACCCGCAGGCAACTGCGGGGAGGGAGTCCTTTTTGATAAGAGGAGATATTTACGCCAGCGTGACCGTAGTCTCCCCAATGCAATGATTCTCCACCGTATGTACTTGTATTTTCAGTCCATCAGCCTCACAGGTGAAGCTTTCTCCGCGGTTTGGGATTCGTCCTATAATATCACAGACATACCCGTTATAAGTATCGTAGCGTTCAACAGGCAGCTTGATACCTACGGCTTCTGCTACATCGTCAAGACTGGCGCTGCCCAGAATGTTCCAGGTGTTTTCTGATATCTGTATAATTTCCGGACGCTGCAAATCATCTTCCAGTTCATATAAGTCACCAACCAGAGCCTCAATCAGGTCGTGAAGGGTGATGATTCCAGACATGCCGCCATATTCGTCTATCAGCACGGCAAAATATTTTCTGGATTTCTTCATTTCCTGGAACAGTACGTTTGCCTTAATGTTCTCGGGTACAAACCAGGGAGTATCCAAGGCATGTTTCAGAATATATTCTCTTGTTTTGGTGTTTGTTCTAAAGTAGTCCTTGGTATCCAGAATACCTACGATGTTGTCCGTATTTTCCCGATAGACAGGGTAATAAGTATGACGGCTGTCAAAAATAATAGTTTCCCATGTATTTAAACTGTCTTCGTAATTTAGAGAAAGTACGTCAATTCGATGTGTGCAAATCTGTTCTGCACTGGTGTCATTAAAGTCAAAAACATTCTGAATCATTTCTGTTTCGTCTTTGGCAATGGTACCTTGCTGACTGCCTTCTGAAAGCATCATACGGATTTCCTCTTCGGTTACCTGTTCTTCCGTTTCTTCCGGATTTATGCCGAGCAGTTTTAAAACTACATTGGTAGATACCGTTAAAAGAGATACCAGAGGGGCGGTGATTTTAGAAACCGTATACAGAATCCCCGCCAGGGATAAGGCCAGAGTTTCTGCCTTTTTCATAGCAATTCGTTTCGGTACCAGTTCTCCGAAAACCAGGCTGAAATAAGATAGAACAATGGTAATGACAATAACAGACAGCGAACTTAACACCTGTTCCGAGATGGGCACGCCTGCCTGCAGAAGCGTGTCCACCAGAGGCTGGGCAAAATAGTCCGCTGCAAAGGCACTGCTTAAAAAGCCTGCCAGGGTAATGGCTACCTGAATGGTTGCCAGAAAACGTGCCGGCTGCCGGGTTAGCTTCGTCAGTTTTACAGCCTTCTTGTTTCCCTGTTCTGTGAGCATTTTCAACTTTGTTTCATTCATGGAAATGACTGCAATTTCCGCACTTGCGAAAACAGCATTTAGTAAAATAAGTATTGCTAATAAAAAAAATGAACTAATCATAATGTTCCTCCTGTAAGATAAAATTGTAAAGTTTGTGAAATAAAATGCAAAACGGAACAGCCCCACAGACAGTAATGCTATCTGTGCAGCTGTTCCGTTATCTATTCATAATCTCACATGGAGAGGAAATCAGTGTTTTAATACAATTCGTATCAGGATCGTCGTCCATGAAAATCTTCACTTCCTTTCATTTTTTGATTAAGCAATAAAATAGCACATTACTTCCAGATAGTCAAGAAAAAATATAAAAGAAAAGATTTTTGTTTCTTTTGCATAAAAACCGTGATATAATTAAATTATCAGAAAATTTGAAGGCGAATAGCAGAAAAAAGAGATATTCTGTCAAAAGATGGGAGGGATTTTTATGGATATGGAGGCAAGAATGTTTAAGGCGTATGCAAAAGGGGACGAAAAGATTCAGCTGAAAATTATATCGGGACATTTTATAACGTCCCAGTCCCATATCACTCATTATCTGGATATGACCACGATGAAAACCAGATGTGCGGAGGCGGCCCAAATTGCAAGGCTGCTGTCTGCCAAATATGAGGCGACAACACCGGTAGACAGTATTATTTGTCTGGACGGATTGGAAGTTGTAGGTGCCTTTCTGGCAGAGGAACTGGCCAAAGCCGGTGTTTTATCCATGAATGCGCACAAGACCATTTACATTGTAACACCGGAATTTCATGCCAATGGGCAAATGCTTTTCAGGGATAATACGCAAAACATGGTAAAAAACAGGAATACGGTGATTTTGATGGGTTCCATTACTACGGGGACAACACTGCGGCAGTGTATGGAAACCGTGCTGTATTATGGGGGCAAAATACAGGGAGTCTCCGCAATTTTCAGTGCGGTGAACAAAGTGGCGGGAATTGAAATAAATGCAGTATATGATAAGCAGGACATTCCCGATTATGAATCTTATCCGGCGGAAAAATGCCCCATGTGTCAGCGAAAAGAAAGGATAGATGCCATTGTAAATGGATACGGTTATTCAAAA
The DNA here is from genome assembly GCF_013304445.1 of Blautia hansenii. Lineage (GTDB taxonomy): Bacteria > Bacillota > Clostridia > Lachnospirales > Lachnospiraceae > Blautia. The sequence goes on along the minus strand of NZ_JAAITA010000002.1, from coordinate 59,002 downwards.
TTGTAAATGAAAACAAAATGCAAAAAGGCGGCCTGGACATCGGCATTTTTGAAATGCGGGTGGCTTTGGCTGCCTTTTCTGATAGGAAAACCCCTATCAAGAAAACATAAATTGTGTTATACTATATGCTATGTATGAAGACAGAAAAGAATACGGAGGAAAGACTATGAGAATCGAGCAGGTTCCGGCTTATGAGCTGGTATTGACGCAGGATATCCCGGATATTCATTCAAAAGGTTATCTGCTGAAACATAAAAAAAGCGGTGCAAGAGTGATGCTTCTGGAAAACGATGATGACAATAAAGTATTTAATATCGCTTTCCGCACCCCGCCTTCCGACAGTACTGGTGTGGCGCATATTTTGGAACACAGTGTATTGTGCGGTTCCGAAAAATACCCGTTAAAAGACCCCTTTGTAGAACTGGTGAAGGGTTCCTTGAATACATTTTTGAACGCCATGACGTATCCGGATAAGACCATGTATCCCATTGCCAGCTGCAATGAACAGGATTTTAAAAACCTGATGCATGTGTATCTGGACGCGGTATTTTTTCCAAATATTTATGAAAAAGAAGAAATTTTCCGTCAGGAAGGCTGGCACTATGAACTGGAAGAGGAAGACGGGCCGATTACGTTAAATGGCGTGGTTTATAATGAAATGAAGGGCGCTTTTTCCTCACCGGAGGACGTGTTGGAAAGAGAAATTTTCAATTCTCTGTTTCCGGATACTCCTTATGGTGTAGAGTCCGGCGGCGACCCGAAATATATTCCTGAGCTGAAGTATTCCGACTTTCTTTCTTTCCATAGCCGCTATTATCACCCGGCCAACAGCTATATTTATCTTTACGGAAACATGGACATGGAAGAGCGGCTGAACTGGATGGACAAGGAATATCTGGGCAAATATGATGAAATTCCCGTACACTCGGAAATTCCCCGGCAAAACCCCTTTGAGGCGGTGCGGGAACTGGAAATGGAATATTCTATTACAGAAAATGAGCCGGAGGAAAATAATTCCTACCTTTCCTACAATGTGGTTGTGGGAGACAGCCTGGATGTGGAAACCTGTACAGCCTTTGAAGTGCTGGATTATACCCTTCTAAGCGCACCCGGGGCGCCTTTAAAGCAGGTGCTTTTAGATAAGGGAATCGGAAAGGATATTATGGGCTCTTATGAAGACGGTATCTATCAGCCCTTCTTTTCCATTGTAGCGAAAAATGCCAGACCTGAGGATAAGGAACGCTTTGTGTCTCTGATTCAGGATACACTGAAAGAGATTGTGAAAAACGGAGTAGACAAAAAGGCCATTGCAGCGGGCATTAATTATATGGAATTCCGTTTCCGTGAGGCGGACTTCTCCTCCTTCCCCAAAGGACTGATGTACGGCATTGACGTGTTTGACAGCTGGTTATATGATGATAACCGGCCTTTTGACCAGGTAATGCGTCTGGATATTTTCGAAAAATTGAAAGCAAAAGCAGATACCGGATACTTTGAAGAACTGATTGAAAAATATCTGTTGGAGAATACCCATGCTTCTATTGTAGTGGTAAATCCCAAAAGAGGACTGGCTGCGGAAACAGACAAAAAGCTGGAAGAAAAACTGGCGGCTTACAAAGCATCTTTAAGCAAAGAGGAAATCAGCAAAATTGCTGCAGATACCAGACACTTAAAGAAATACCAGGATGAGCCGGAGACAGAGGAAGCCCTTCGTACCATTCCACTGCTGAAAAGAAGCGATATCGGCACAGAAGCGGCAAAGCTATACAATACAGAAAAAAAGGTGGGAGATACCCGGATTCTTCACCACAACCTTTATACTAACGGCATCGGGTATCTGGATTTGCTCTTTGATACAAAACAGGTACCTCAGGATTTGATTCCCTATCTCGGAATTCTGAAATCCGTGCTAGGTTATGTAGATACGGAACATTACAAATACGGAGAACTGTTTAATGAAATCAATGCCAGAAGCGGTGGAATTGCCTTTGGAATTCAGGTATTCGGAGATGCAAAGGACAACCAAAAGACCACACAAGTGATGGGGATTCGGGCGAAAACTTTGTATAAAGATTTACCCTTTGTTTTTGAAATGATAAGAGAAATTCTTTGTACCTCTCATCTGGATGATGAAAAACGGCTTTATGAAATCCTTGCAAAAATGAAATCCAGACTGCAGATGAACCTGGCTTCTGCCGGACACAGCACAGCAGTTATGCGGGCACTTTCCTATTTTTCTGAAAATTCTAATTTCCAGGAAAGAGTAGCAGGCATTGATTTTTACAAATTTGTAGATGAGATGGAAAAGAATTTTCAGGAGAAAAAGCAGGAGATTATTGCAAATCTCAAAGGATTGATGCACTATGTTTTCAGACCGGAAAATCTGTTGGTAAGCTATACGGCAGATGAGGAGGGATATGCATATCTGGAAAAAGAAGTAGAGCAGTTAAAGGGCGTTCTTTATACTTCTGCTGTAAAAACAGGAGCAACAAAAACACAGTTTGAAGTCAAAAACGAGGGCTTCAAAACCTCCGGACAGGTGCAGTATGTAGCAGCGGCCGGCAATTTTGCGGAGGCAGGTTTTGCCTATACAGGCGCCCTTCGGATACTGAAAGTCATGTTAAGTTATGAATATCTCTGGATGAATATCCGCGTGAAGGGCGGTGCGTATGGCTGTATGAGTTCTTTCAGACGAAACGGAGACGGATTTTTGGTATCTTACCGCGACCCGAACCTTACGAAAACACTGGCAGTGTTTAAAAAGACAGGAGATTTTATCCGCTCTTTTGATGCAGATGAAAGAGAAATGACAAAATACATTATCGGAACAATCAGCGAAATCGACACACCTCTGACTCCGTCAGCCAAGGGGAATATGTCTTTAAATGCCTGGTTTTCCAATCTGACGGAAGAGGACTTACAGAAAGAGCGCAGCGAAATTTTAAATGCACAGCCGGAAGATATACGCCGTCTGGCAGGCATTGTAGACGCCATGATGGAACAGAACCGTATCTGTGTCATTGGCAGTGAAGAGAAAATAGAACAGGAGAAAAAGGTGTTTGGCGAGGTCAGACACTTACTGTAAAAAGGAGAATGTATGAATGCAGATTTTAAATCGGGCTTTGCAGCCATTATAGGCAGGCCCAATGTGGGAAAATCCACGTTGATGAATCATTTAATCGGACAGAAGATTGCCATTACATCCAGAAAACCCCAGACCACCAGGAATAAAATTCAAACGGTTTATACAGATGAACGGGGCCAGGTGGTATTTCTGGATACACCGGGAATTCACAAGGCTAAAAACAAACTGGGAGAATATATGGTAAATGTTGCCCAGAGAACTTTTAAAGACGCGGATGTGATTCTGTGGCTGGTAGAGCCAACCAATTTTATCGGTGCAGGAGAGCGGCATATTGCAGAGCAATTGAAGCTGTGTAAGCTTCCGGTGATTCTGGTAATCAATAAAGTGGACACCGTAAAGAAAAGTGAAGTTGCGGGTTTTATTGAATCATACCGCAATATCTGCAATTTTGCGGAGATTGTACCGGTATCGGCTCTTCGTTCCCAGAACCTGGACACACTTCTGGAATGTATTTTTAAATACCTGCCTTATGGACCGCAGTTTTATGATGAGGACACTGTGACAGACCAGCCGCAAAGACAGATTGTGGCAGAGATGATTCGGGAAAAAGCGCTGCGTACACTGGATGAGGAAATTCCTCACGGAATTGCAGTGACCATTGACCGGATGAAAGAACGCTCTCAGGGAAATCTGGTAGATATTGATGCCACCATTATCTGTGAACGGGATTCTCATAAGGGAATTATCATAGGAAAACAAGGCGCCATGCTGAAAAAAATCGGAAGTGCAGCCCGGTTTGAGATTGAAAAAATGCTGGATATGAAAGTAAATCTGAAACTCTGGGTCAAGGTAAAGAAGGACTGGAGAGACAGTGATTACCTGATTAAGAATTTCGGATACGACAAGAAGGAAATCTGATGAGCGATTTCATTACTGTGACCGGCATGGTACTGTCTTCCATGCCCATTGGAGAATATGACAAAAGACTGGTGATGCTTACGAAGGAGAGAGGGAAAATCACCGTATTTGCCAAGGGGGCCAGAAGACAGAACAGCCCCCTTCTGGCGGTGGCCAATCCCTTTGTTTTTGGCTCGTTCTTTTTGTATGAGGGCAGAACTTCGTATCAGATGCGTTCCGCTTCCGTAATGGAATACTTTTCAGAACTGGCTTCTATACAGCCGGGAGTGTATTATGGCTTTTATTTTCTGGAACTGGCAGAGTATTATTCCAGTGAAAATACGGACGAAAAGCAGATGCTGAACCTGCTGTATGTGACGCTGAAAGCGCTGGTAAAGCAGCAGATGGAGAACGCCCTCATACGCTATGTATTTGAGCTGAAAGCCATGACAATAAACGGGGAATATCCCTCGGTTTTTGCCTGCAGAGACTGCGGAAGTACGGAAAATATCTGTTGGTTTTCTGTAGAACAGTCGGGTGTTTTCTGTGAAAACTGCGGCCAGGCGGAAAAAGGATTGATACATATCAGCCCCTCGGCGCTCTATACTCTGCAGTTTATTATTGCAGCCAAACTGGAAAAACTGTACTCCTTTACCGTGAATAGGGAAGTGCTGGAAGAGGTGGGAAGAGTTATGCGGGCGTACCGGAAACGGTATGTGGAGAAGGAATTTAGGAGTCTGGAGATACTAAAATTGCTGGTGTAGTCTTAGATGCATATGGAAATAAAATTGCCGTACGAAACAATTGTTTAACTATGTATTTCGTACGGCAATTATTTATGCTATTTTTTTCCGTTAAAGCAGTAAGTACATACTTTGCAAGGTTCAATATTAATAGAGGACAGCAAGTCATCCAACCGATGGAAATGCAGGGTAGTAAAGTTTAACTGTCTTCCGATTTCCTCCAGCATTTCTTTATAGTTCTGGGAATCCGGATCGGCGTAGGTATCCAGCACTTCACGGCTGACCGTTTCCCCTTCTCTTGCTGCAATGATTCTTCTGGTAATCAAATCCATTTCGGATTTGGAACGGGAGAAGTTCAGGAACGGACAGCCAAAAAGGAGTGGCGGGCAGGCCGGGCGGATATGAACTTCCTTTGCACCGCTGTTGTACAGAAATTCTGTGGTTTCCCGAAGCTGTGTGCCGCGGACAATGGAGTCATCAATGAGCAGCAGGCTGCGGTTTTTAATTAAAGCTTCCACAGGAATTAGTTTCATCCTGGCAATGAGGTTTCGCTGTTCCTGTCGGGATGGCATAAAGGAACGGGGCCAGGTCGGTGTATATTTTATAAATGGGCGGGAGAACGGAATGCCGGATTCATTGGCGTAGCCGATGGCATGGGCGATACCGGAATCCGGAACGCCTGCAACCAGGTCCGGGTTGACATCATCTCTCTGCGCATCTCTTTGAGCCAGCTTTTTACCGCATTCGTAACGCATATTTTCCACGTTGATGCCTTCATAGGTAGAGGTAGGATATCCGTAATATACCCATAAGAAGGAACAGATTTTCATTTCATTTAATGGCTGGGAAAGAGTTTCCACGCTCTCCGGTGTCAGGAAAACAATTTCTCCGGGACCCAGTTCACGCAACGTTTCATAGCCCAGATTTAAGTAGGCAAAGCTTTCAAAAGAAGCACAGTGTGCGCCGTCCTTTTTCCCGATAATCATTGGAGTACGTCCCATACGGTCTCTGGCTGCATAGATGCCTTCCGGAGTTAAAACCAGAAGTGTCATGGATCCCTGAATCAGTTCCTGGGCATAGCGGATACCGTCCACAATAGTTGCCTGCTGATTAATCAAAGAGGCCACCATTTCCGTAGGGTTAATGCTGCCGCCGCTCATTTCCAGAAAGTGGGTACAGCCATTTTTGTAGGAAATATCTACCAGTTCGTTCATGTTGTTAATTTTACCTACCGTTGTAACGGCAAAACTGCCCAGATGAGACTGCACCAGAAGTGGCTGTGGTTCATTGTCGGAAATACAGCCGATACCGGCAGTTCCTTCCAGTTCGTCCAAATCTCCGTCAAATTTGGTACGGAAGGGAGTGTTTTCGATGTTGTGAATCGAGCGGCTGAAGCCGTTTGGTCCATATACGGCCATACCGCCGCGTTTGGTTCCCAGATGAGAATGATAGTCTGTTCCGAAAAATAAATCCAAAGTACAGCTTGACTTAGAAGTTACTCCAAATATTCCACCCATTGTAGTTCTCCTTTTCTTGCATAACAAATTTTAATGTACTTCTTATTATATACTCTGCTTTCGGGATTCGTAAAGTGATTTACCAAAAGTTTTTGACTTCGCAAGGGAGAAAAAATAGTGTATAATAAAAAGAAAGATGTGCAAAAAGACAAGAAAAGGAGACCGATAATGAAATTTATTTCATGGAATGTAAATGGGTTGCGTGCATGTGTGCAGAAAGGCTTTACCGAATATTTTCAGGAAACAGATGCGGACTTTTTCTGCCTTCAGGAAACAAAGCTGCAGGAGGGACAGATAGACTTTTCACCGGAGGGATATTATTGTTACTGGAATTATGCGGTGAAAAAGGGCTATTCCGGAACCGCCATTTTTACAAAAAAGAAACCGCTTACCGTGACATACGGCATAGGTATAGAAGAACACGACCAGGAAGGACGTGTCATTACCCTGGAATATGAAAATTTTTATATGGTTACGGTTTATACACCTAATTCCCAAAGTGAGTTGGCAAGACTGGAGTACCGAATGAAATGGGAAGATGATTTTCGTGCTTATTTAAAGAAATTAGATGAGAAAAAGCCTGTAATTATGTGTGGAGATTTGAATGTGGCACATCGGGAAATAGACCTGAAAAATCCAAAAACCAATCGAAGAAATGCAGGTTTTACAGAGGAAGAAAGAGGCAAATTTACAGAATTTCTGGAAAGCGGATTTACAGATACCTTCCGCTATTTTTATCCGGAGGAAACGGGAATTTATTCCTGGTGGTCCTATCGTTTTAAGGCCAGAGAAAAGAACGCAGGATGGCGCATTGACTATTTCTGCACGTCTAAAAGACTGGAAGATAAGCTGGTTAGCGCAGCCATTCACACAGAAGTTTTGGGCTCAGACCATTGTCCGGTAGAAGTACAGATAAATGTGGAATGAGAAGATGGAAAAAGAGAGAATAAAATTAACACAATTTGCAAAAAGCGCAGGCTGCGCTGCCAAACTTTCCCCTCAGATTCTTGCAGAAGTTGTAGGGAAACTGCCTAAATTTCAAAACGAAAATCTTCTGGTAGGGGTGGAAACCTCAGATGATGCAGCTGTGTATCAGATTTCCGAAGAGTTGGCTATGATTCAGACCCTGGACTTTTTTCCGCCTATGGTGGACGAGCCGTATACCTTTGGAAAGATTGCCGCAGCTAATGCGTTAAGTGATATTTATGCCATGGGGGGAGAGCCGAAGCTGGCTTTAAATATTGTAGCTTATCCCCACTGCCTGGGCGCCGATGTGCTGGGAGAAATCCTGGCAGGCGGGGCCGATCAGGTAAAAGAAGCAGGGGCTGTTCTGGCAGGCGGCCACTCCATTAATGACGAAGAACCTAAGTACGGTATGGCGGTCACCGGGTTTGTGCATCCGGAAAAAATCTGGAAAAACCAGGGTGCACGTGCCGGGGACGTGCTGATTCTTACAAAACCTCTGGGGTCAGGGCTGGTAAATACAGCGGTAAAGGCAGAGCTGGCCTCGGAATATGCCCGAAAAAAAGTCATCGAGAGTATGACAACCCTGAACAAAAAGGCCAGAGATGTGTTTCAGGAATTTCCCATTCACTGCTGTACAGATGTGACAGGATTTTCTCTGGCAGGACACGGCCTGGAAATTGCCAGAGCCAGTGAAGTGACTCTGGAAATCCTGGCAGACAGGCTGCCCATTCTTCCGGAGGCACTGGACTATGCGTCTATGGGATTGGTGCCGGAGGGAACCTACCGGAATAAGCGTTACCAAAAGCCGGAAATATTGCTGGAAAGCGGTATTGAGGAAGCCATGGAGGACCTGATTTTTGACCCTCAGACTTCCGGCGGCCTTCTGGTGAGTGTGGAGGAAAAGTACGCAGACGCTATATTAGAAGCGTTGAAAAATAAGGAAATGGAAACGCCTTTTGCTGTGATTGGAAGAGTCCTGACAAAGCAGGAGGCTTATATAAAAATCAGAAAAGCAGGAGTAGAAAAATGATTTATCTGGACAATGCGGCTACGACGATTAAAAAGCCCCAATGTGTAAAACAAGCTGTTTTTGATGCTATGGACAGACTAGGAAACAGTGCCAGAGGTATGCATGGACCGGCGCTGGCAGCGGCCAGGGAAATCTATGCAGCCAGGGAAAAAGCAGCCGCTTTTTTCGGAGCAGGGAGGGCTGAAAGGACCGTATTTACCAGCAACGCCACAGAGGCATTGAATATTGCCATAGAGGGAGCAATAAAGCCGGGGATGCATGTGATAACTACAGAAGCAGAGCATAATTCCGTGCTTCGTCCTCTGTACAGGAAGGCACGAAAAGGTGTGAAGCTAACGATTGTAAAAGCAGATAATAAGGGCAGAATCTTGGCAGAAGATATTGAGAAGGCCATATGCCCGGAGACCTCCTGGTTGTTCTGCACCCATGCCTCCAATGTCACGGGAAATCTACTTCCTCTTGTAGAAATTGGAAAAATATGCAGGGGAAAAGGTGTACATCTGGGTGTAGATGTGGCCCAGAGCGGAGGATGTATTCCTATAGATATGGGGAAAACAGGCATTGAGCTTTTGTGTTTTACCGGACACAAAGGGCTTTTGGGCCCCCAGGGAACGGGAGGGTTGTGCGTAGGGCAGGACATTACATTGCCGCCCTTTAAAGTAGGAGGGAGTGGTATCCATTCCTTTGAGAAAGAGCACCCTTCTATAATACCGGAGGCGTTGGAAGCGGGTACAGCAAACGGACATAGCATTGCCGGATTATCCGCAGCCTTTGACTTTTTAAAAGAAACAAAAGTAGAGAATATACAGAAGCATGAAAGCTGCCTGATGCGTATTTTTTATGAACAGGTGGAAAAAATTCCCGGTGTTACTGTATATGGAGATTTTGAAGCCGAAGACAGGACGGCAGTGGTTTCTCTGAATATCAGAGATTATGATTCCAAGGAAATGGGAGATGTGCTTTGGCGGGAATATGACATTGCAGTCCGGGCCGGGGTGCACTGTGCGCCGCTTATTCATCGGGCTTTGGGTACAGAAAAGCAGGGAACGATTCGCTTTTCTTTCTCCTGGTTTAATACTGAGGAAGAGGCGCTGCAGGCTGCATGGGCGGTAAAGAAACTGGCATTTTAGGAAGGCAGGTTGGATTTTATGAAAACGGTCATTTTTCATATTGATGTGAACAGTGCATTTTTATCCTGGGAGGCTGTGTACCGTTTAAGAGAGCAGGGCGGCACCGTGGATTTACGGGAGATTGCCAGTGCGGTAGGCGGGGATAAGAGCAAAAGGCGGGGCATTATTCTGGCAAAATCACTGTCTGCCAAGGCCTGTGGTGTGAGAACCGGAGAGCCTCTGACAGATGCCTTAAAGAAGTGTCCGGGACTTACGGTAGTTCCAGCCCATCATGCCATGTACCGCCAGTATTCTGCCAAATTTATGGAGATTTTAAGGGAGTACAGCCCCGATGTGGAACAGTACAGCATTGATGAGGCTTTTATGGATATGAGCGGAATGGAACACCTGATTGGCGAGCCGGTAGCCTTTGCCCACAGGTTGAAGAACCGTATCAGCAAAGAATTGGGATTTACGGTCAACATAGGCATTTCCGATAAAAAATATCTGGCGAAAATGGCTTCGGATTTTGAAAAACCGGACCGTGTACATACACTTTTTCAAGAGGAAATTCAGAAAAAAATGTGGCCGCTTCCAGTATCAGAATTGCTGTTTGTAGGACGTTCTACAGAGCAGGTACTGAAAAAACTGGGTATCTATACCATTGGGGAACTGGCCCGGACGGATGTGGAAATTCTGAAAAATCATTTGAAAAAACAAGGGGAAAGCATCTGGAATTTTGCCAATGGCAGAGATGCTTCTCTGGTGGAAAGCGATGCTCATGGGAATAAAGGCTACAGCAACAGCACCACCATTGCCTTTGACGTTACAGAAGAAAGTACGGCCAAAATGGTGCTGCTTTCTCTTTGTGAAACAGTGGCTTCACGCCTCAGAAAAGATGAGGCCAGAGCAGAAGTTGTGTCTGTTTCTATTCGGGATTTCGAGATGAAAACTGTATCACATCAGAAGGTGATGCAGGCTCCCACCAATCTGACAGGAGAGATTTATGAGGCGGTTTGCCAGTTGTTTGATGAACTTTGGGACGGAACCCCCATACGGCTTTTGGGAGTATACACCAGCAAAGTAACCAGAGAGGAAAGGGGACGCCAGCTCAGCCTATTCGACACCACGGACTATGAAAAAATGGAAAAAATGGATCAGGCAGTGGACAAAATACGGAAAAAATTCGGCAGTAATTCTATTATGCGAGCCTCATTTCTGGATAATTCCAGGGTTGAAAATATGGCAGGAGGCCACCCGGACGGACGGCAGGTAGACTTAAAAACATTAAGGGAGAAGCAGGGAAAACATGAGTGAAATCAGAGAAGAATTTTTCAATGGATACTGCAAAAATTACGATATGGCAAGAACTGCGATAGGAGAATTTGAGCAGGGAGAAGAGGGATTTGTACTGGATAGAATTGACTGTGATTACGGAAATTGTCCTTACAGTGAAGACTGTGAAATGATGAAAAAAGTGTTTTCATTTTTGAGCAAATTATAATGAATCACAAATTAATAAAGAGAAAGCAGAGGAAAAAATATGTTGCATATCAGAGATATCAGGAAAGAAGACAGACAGGAATTTTTTGCCATGGCAAAAGAGTTTTACGGCGGACCGGCCTGTGACCATGACGTACCGGAGGAACATTTTGAGCGTACGCTGCAGGAGTGTATGAGAAGCCGGGAATATTCCAGAGTTCTGATGCTGGAGGACGAAACAGGAGTTGTGGGATACTTCCTTATTGCCATTACCTGGAGTAACGAAGCCGGAGGTATGGCTATTTGGCTGGAAGAATTGTTTTTTAAGAGCAGCTGTAGGGGAAAAGGCTATGGAACCAAGGTATTTGCATGGGTAGAAAAGGAATACCCCCAGGCGAAGCGTTTCCGCCTGGAGGCTACTTATACCAACAAAAGAGCAATCGCTCTGTATGAGCGTCTGGGGTATGAAGAACTGCACTATTATCAAATGATAAAAGACCGTCCGTAATGATGGGGATTTTTAAGCTTGCCGGGCTGCCAGAATGCGTCTGACGTCCGGGATTGCAGCGAAGACGGGGTAGAGTACCAGAGCCAGGACAAGTCCGCTGGCGCCCTGAATGAGGTTTGCGGGAATGCTGGCGGCCGCGCCTGCACCGTACAGGAAATATTCAAAGCAGAAATATCCGCCGGGCACCAGAATCATGTCCAGAATGCCTCCGGCTGCAACGCCCGCATAGGAATGTTTTCCGGCATGGGAAAGTTTCTGATAGGCAAAAGCGGAGGTCATGGCCACCAGTCCCTTTATGAGCAGAGTAATGGGTACATAAGTCAGGTATCCGCCCAAAAGGTCGGACATGCAGGAACCAATGCCGGCAGCCAGGAATCCATAGAGAGGGCCAAGAACCACACCGGAGAGAATGACAATGGCGTCTCCCGGGTGAATGTATCCGCCTGTTCCCGGTGTGGGAATCCGGACAGACATGGTGGCTACGCAGCAGAGGGCCGCGAAAAGAGCAGTTAAAACAAGAGTTTTTGTATGAGTTTTCATAAAATTGGCGTCCTTTCTAATTTGTTTTTCCTACTATACTGCAAAACTGGTACTTGTTAAATATCCAGTTTCGAATTATTTAACCATACCAGTTATGGGAGAAGATTTGCGGCATTGAACACAGAGAAAATAACCGGGTGTTCAATGCCGCAGATTTTTAAATACTTATTCACGAAAGGTAAGGGAGTCATCCGTCATAGAATCAATGATAGCCAGAGATTCCACCCGGATTCCTTTTTCTCTCAGCAGGTCGCCGCCGTGCTGGAAGCCTTTTTCGATGACGATACCGGTGCCTTCCAGAACGGCTCCGGAATTGTGTACAATTTCAATCAGGCCGTTTAAAGCACAGCCGTTGGCCAGAAAGTCATCAATAATCAGTACATGGTCATCGGCATTTAAAAATTTCTTGGACAGAATGACATCGTAAACCTTCTTATGTGTGAAGGATTCGATTTTTGTACAGTACATTTCTCCGTCCAAATTCAGGCTCTGGGTTTTTTTAGCAAAGACAACAGGTACGTTGAAATACTGGGCTGCAATGCAGGCAATGCCGATACCGGAAGCCTCAATGGTGAGAATCTTGGTGATAGGTGCGTCGGCGTAAATTCGTTTGAACTCTTTTCCTATCTCATTAATAAGGGGAATATCCATCTGATGATTGAGAAAACTGTCTACTTTCAGAATGTTTCCCGGTTTTACAATTCCATCTTTTAAAATGCGTTCCTTTAAAAGCTGCATTTGTGATTCCTCCTGTGTTTTCGATAAATACCATAATACGATATATTTCGCGGATTGGCAATTTGTTTTTCGCTTTTTTTCTAAAAAGTGTACAAGAGGTAGACTTTCGGTTGTGGTATGGTGTAAAATGGAGTAATAAAGTCAAATTATTCAGGAGGAAAATCAGATGCAGGAATACGAGGTCATTCGGGAGATGTTTAATCTTTGTCCCGGAAATCAGATGAGAGATATATTTATAGAAGAAATAGCACTTCCCGACCAGGCGGATTTGGAAAGCTATGTAAGGGAAAAGTTTAAAAATGAAGAACAGCTGACCATTGAACGGACGGATAAAGAGGACGGCAGTGTAGTCTTTGATGTGATGACTGCGGCCATCCATCAGCGTTACACCTTTTCCCGGTTTTGAAGCTTTTAAACATTGCTTTTTCGGCAAGGTCTGTTATAATGAAGTGAGTGCGAGAAAGGAGGAGCAGGATATGGAGCAATATCAGAAGCATCATCAGGAACACACCCATGTGCTGGAAGATGGAACCGTAGTGACTCACAGTCACGGGCATACCCACAGCCATGCACATACCAAAGCAGTGCTGAATCGTCTTTCCCGCGCAATCGGCCATTTGGAATCTATTCGCCGTATGGTAGAAGAGGGCAGGGACTGCAGCGAGGTGCTGATACAGCTTTCTGCCGTGAAATCAGCGATTAATAATACCGGAAAAGTAATTCTTCAGGATCATATCGAACACTGTATCGTAGACGCCATCGAACACGGAGATACAGAAGCTTTGGAAGAATTAAATAAAGCCATTGACCGTTTTATGAAATAATACAGAAAACAAAGATACCAGGAGGAAAAGTCATGAGTGAAGAAAAAAAACAATGTGACAGCAAGACCTGCAGCAAAGAAAGCTGTGCAGGCTGCAGCAGTGCCAAAGGAGGCGGAATTCCCAAGGAAACTCTGAATGCGCATTCCAGCATTAAAAAGGTCATCGGAGTTGTCAGCGGAAAAGGCGGTGTGGGAAAATCCTTTGTCACGGCATCTCTGGCAAATGAAATGGCATACCGGGGATATAAAGTGGGCATTATGGATGCCGATATTACCGGCCCTTCCATTCCGAGAATGTATGGATTAAAAGGTGCAGCAGTAGCAGATGAAAACGGCATTTATCCAATGGAGACAGGCAATGACATTAAGGTCATGTCCATTAACCTGCTGCTTCCACAGGAGGACGCTCCCGTTATTTGGAGAGGTCCGATTCTGGCCAATATGGTAAAACAGTTCTGGACAGATGTGGTGTGGGGGGAACTGGATTATCTGTTCGTAGACATGCCGCCGGGAACAGGCGATGTGCCGCTGACGGTATTCCAGTCTCTGCCCATTGACGGCATTGTCATTGTATCTTCTCCTCAGGATTTGGTACAGATGATTGTGAAAAAGGCTTATAATATGGCCAAAATGATGAACGTGCCTGTATTGGGACTGGTAGAGAACTACAGTTATGTGAAATGTCCGGACTGCGGAAAAGCCATCTATGTATTCGGAGAAAGCAAAGTAGACGCGGCAGCAGCCGAGGTACAGGTTCCGGTTATGGGCAAGATGCCTTTAGACCCGGAGATGGCGGCGGCCGTAGATGCCGGTCAGTTTGCAGGCGTGGTTAATACTTATCTGGGAGATGTGGAAAAATATCTGCCTTAAGGTGCTGTATCTTCCCATAAATAACAGAAAAAACGCAGAAAAAATCAAGTGGAAAAGAATCGGTATTCACATAAGTAACCGGTTCTTTTTTGCGTTTTTAAAGGAGTTTTGAAAAAAATTCATGAAAAGGGAGACAATCTATGTTAAGAAAATGTAAAAAATAACAAAAAAAACAGAAGAGAACTGGTAGTACCAGATAAGGCGGAATTTGTTGACAAATGGCAAATTCAGTGTAATAATACCGATAATGCAGAAAGAGGAATGCTGCAGACCAGATAATTTTTCTGAATCTTAACAGATAGAAAGGATGATTGTTTTATGGTAGAGCGCAAAATTAAACTGACTGCAAAAGAAGATGTAAAAGAATTTGTCAACGAAGCCAGCAAATGTGATTTTGATATTGACATATTTTATAACAGAGTAATTATTGACGCAAAATCAATCTTAGGTGTCCTGAGCATGGATTTGACAAGAATTCTTACCGTAAGATGCAATGGCCACGACGAGAAATTTAACAGCTACCTGGATAAATTTGCTGTTGCATAAAATTTCATGATGAGTATTGGAGCCCAGTACAACACACATTCGCAAATATGTATTGGCTAAGACCGCTTTTCCTTTGGGAGAAGCGGTTTTTTTGACGTACACACAGGCGGGTGTTATAATGGTATATATGATGAACAAAGAAAAAGAAGTGATTAAAATTTCAGTCCGCAATCTGGTAGAATTTATCCTGAGGAGCGGAAATCTGGACAACCGAAGAACCTTTCAGGCAGACAGGGATGCTATGACCAAAGGCAGCAAAATACACCGGAAAATCCAAAAACAGATGAAGACTTCTTATCGGGCAGAGGTGCCGTTGAAATGGGAGCAGGAATATCAGGAATTTGTGATTGCCGTGGAAGGCCGGGCAGACGGTATTATAGAAGAAGAGGAACGCACAGCCATTGATGAAATTAAGGGCGTTTACATGGATTTGCAGTTTCTGGAAGAGCCTGTATTGGTACACAAAGCACAGGCTATGTGTTATGCATATTTTTATGCAAGTCAGAATCATCTGGAAGAAATTGAGGTGCAGATGACCTACTGTCACCTGGAGTCAGAAGAAATCAAGCGCTTTCAGGAAACCTTTCCCCACAGCTATCTGAAGAAATGGTTTGAAGACTTGATAAATGAATATTATAAATGGGCAGAATTTCAGTACCGCAGGCGAATTGCCCGAAGAGAATCCATGGAAGGGCTGGAGTTTCCTTATCCTTACCGGGAGGGGCAGCGCAGTCTGGTATCGGGCGTGTATCACACGATGGCGGCCGGCCGGCAGCTTTTTATACAGGCGCCTACGGGAATCGGCAAGACCATGGCGGCGGTTTTTCCCGCCGTCCGGGCTGTAGGAGCAGGATATGGAGACAAAATTTTTTATCTGACAGCAAAGACCATTACCAGAACCGTGGCGGAGGAAGCCTTTGCCATTTTAAAAAGCAAAGGGCTTTCTTATAAAACCCTGACCATTACTGCAAAGGATAAGCTTTGCTTCAGCGGAGACGGGGAATGTAATCCTGAAAAATGTCCTGTGGCCAAGGGGCATTTTGACCGGGTGAATGACGCAGTGTTTGAGATTCTGCAGGAAAAGGATACATATTTGCGGGAGGATCTTCTTTTGCAGGCAGAGAAGTATCAGGTGTGCCCTTATGAGATGTGTCTGGACATTTCCACCTGGACGGATGCTATTATCTGTGACTACAACTATGTCTTTGACCCCAAGGTGCATTTAAAACGCTTTTTCGGTGACGGTGTGAAGGGAGATTATCTTTTTCTCATAGATGAAGCGCATAATCTGGTGGACAGGGGAAGAAAGATGTACAGCGCCATACTCTGCAAAGAGGATTTTCTGGAAACCGCCAAGGCCGTCAAGGGTCACAGCATCCGGCTTTTCCGGGTTTTGAACCGGTGTAATAAGCTGATGTTAGAATACAAAAGAGAATGTGAAAACTATGAGGTATTGGAAAATATCGGAGGGCTTTCCCTGCAGCTTATGAATTTGTTGGGGGAAATGGAAAACTTCCTGGAGAAAGAGCATGAGGAAAAGGTACAGAAGGCTGTGCTGGAATTTTCTTTTGAAGTGCGTCATTTTCTGAATATGTATGAACTGACTGATGAAAATTATGTGATTTATACTCATTACGGTGAGGAGGGCCGATTTTTGCTGACCCTGTTCTGCGTCAATCCAAGGAAAAATCTGCAGGAATGTATGAGCAGAGGCAGAGGAACCGTATTTTTTTCCGGGACGTTTCTGCCGCTTTTATATTATCGTTCCTTGTTCAGTATGCGGGACGACGACTATGCCATCTGTGCCAGTTCCCCATTTCCCAGGGAGCATTTAAAAGTGCTGGTTGCCAATGATGTAAGCAGTAAATACACCAGAAGGGAACAGTCCGAATATGAGCGGATGGCAGCGTATCTTCTGCAGATGGTTTCTGCGAAGAAAGGAAATTATTTGATATTCTTTCCCTCTTACCGTATGCTGGAGGACATTCATGCAATCTTTAAACAGCAGGTAGAGCAGAATGGGCTTCCGGTGGAGTGCATCTGTCAGACAAGCGGTATGTCAGAACAGGAGAGAGAAGAATTCTTGGCCTGTTTTGAGGAAGAACAGAGTACGGCGCTGGCTGGTTTCTGTGTCATGGGTGGTATTTTTTCAGAGGGTATAGATCTTACAGGGGAAAAGCTTATCGGTGCAGCCATCATTGGCACAGGGCTTCCACAGGTAGGGTGTGAACGGGAAATTCTGAAGGAATATTATGACAAGAGGGAACAGAGGGGCTTTGATTATGCCTATCGGTATCCAGGCATGAACAAGGTTTTACAGGCAGCCGGAAGAGTCATTAGAACGAAGGGAGATAAAGGGGTAGTGCTGCTCTTAGATGAGAGGTTTCTGCAACGAACTTACCGGGATTTGTTCCCGCCGGAATGGCAGCATTATGAGGTTTGCAATGCACAGAATGTGGGAGAAAAAATCAAAAGATTCTGGGGAGAAAATATCTGAAATACTTGCTCTTTTAGAGGGTGGGGCTTATAATGAGAAAAAAGAAAATTCAGGAAGCGAGGAGAGACAGAACATGAAAGTAATCAGTACAGAAAAAGCACCTGCAGCAATTGGACCTTATTCACAGGCAATAGTCATAAACGGTATGGTATTTACCTCCGGACAGATTCCCTTAAACCCGGCGACCGGTGAAATTATGGGAACTACGGTAGAGGAGCAGGCAGAGCAGGTTATGAAAAACCTGGGAGAAGTGTTGAAGGCAGCGGGAAGCAGCTATGAGAAAGCTGTGAAGACAACCTGTTTTCTGGCAGATATGGGAGATTTTGGCGCTTTTAATGAAGTTTACGGAAAATATTTTACCGGAAAACCGGCTCGTTCCTGCGTGGCGGTGAAAACACTGCCAAAGAACGTGCTTTGTGAAGTGGAGGTTATTGCTGAAATCTAAAGGGGGAAAGTTATCTATGAAATACAGAAAAATACTTCTGATAGCTTCGGCGCTGGTACTTTTAGGTACAGCAGGCTGTGGGAAAAAAGAGACAACCTCCAAAGAGGAACCAAAAGAAACCGTACAGGAAGAGGCACAGGAGGACAAATCCCAGTCTGTAGAAGGGGCAGAGGTGAAGCAGGAAGAGATACCTGCCAATCAGAACCTGCTTACCGGACTGGCTGATTTATCAGAAGGTGCCGTTGGCAAGCGTCCGGTGGCGGTTATGGTCAACAATGTGCAGAAAGCAATGCCCCAGTATGGGGTGTCCCAGGCGGATGTGATTTTTGAAATTCCTGTAGAGGGAGATGCCACCAGATTTATGGCGCTGTACGGAGACTACACCAAAGTACCGCAAATCTGCCCTATCCGAAGCTGTCGTTATTACTTCCCGGCTTTATCTCAGGGCTTTGACGCCTTCTATGTCAACTGGGGAATTGATGATACCATAGCAGAGTATCTGGAAGCTTTGGATTTAGACCAGATTGAAGGAATTACCAACACAGGGGGACTGTTTGGAAGAGACCAGGAGAAATTAAACCAGGGATATTCTCTGGAACACACCGGTTACTTTGACGGAACCAAACTTCCGGCTTATATTGAAGCAAACCATCTGCGGACAGATTTAAAAGAGGAGAAAAAGGGAACTGCTTTTCCCTTTAACGGTATGGACGAGCAGGTGAAACCGGAGGGAAAAGACTGTACCAGCGTGGATATTCAGTTTGGCGCACAGTCTTCCCAGTTTACCTATGATGCAGAGAAAAAGGTATACTTAAAGCAGATTAACAATACCCCTCAGACGGATGGAAAGACAGGAGAACAGCTGGCTTTTACCAATGTATTTGTACTGGAAACCGACATTTCCGTAAGAGATGAGGTGGGGCATAAGGAACTGGACTGGGATGGTTCTGAAAATTCCAAAGGATATTATGTATCAAACGGAGGTGTTCAGGAAATCCACTGGTCTAAGGAAAGTAATAACGAGGAGTCCTATCTGTCTTTCTATGACCAGTCCGGTAAAGAAATCAAGCTGAACAGAGGAAAAACGTATATTGCTTTAAACTATAAGGATAAAGCATCTTTTCAGTAAAAAACAGGCAGGCGGAGTTATCTCATAAGTGTTTATGGGGCAGCCCCGTCTGTTTTCAAGTACAGGCAGGAGGCGTGTATGGAAAAGAAATCAATTTTGAGCAATAAATATTATCTGTATCTCACAGAATTTTTTGCAGGTATGGCGGTTATGGCTGTGGAACTGGGAGCCAGCAGACTTCTGGCTCCTTATTTCAGTTCTTCCCAGATTGTGTGGACCATTATTATCGGAACGATTATGATAGCTATGGCTCTGGGAAATATCTGGGGCGGACGAAGCGCAGACAAAGACCCCAATCCGGACCGGCTGTACAGAAGAATTTTAATCGCGGCGGTATGGATTGCCCTGATTCCCGTGGTGGGAAAATATATTATTCTGGGAGTATCCGGACTTCTGATATTCACAGTGAGCAACAATTTTCTGATTCTTGCGGCTTTTGCAGCCTGCATGATTATTTTTGTATTTCCGCTGTTTCTGCTGGGAACGGTTACCCCTTCTCTGGCAAAGTACACGGTGGATAGTCTGGAAGACAACGGGAAGATTGTGGGAACTTTAGGTGCATTCAATACAATCGGAAGTATTATCGGAACCTTTCTTCCTACCTTTGTCACCATTCCGGTTGTGGGAACGGCGGTTACCTTTCTCATTTTTTCCGGTGTATTGCTGGTGCTTGCACTGATTTATTTCTTTCAGACAGGAAAGAAAAAACGCAGCTGTGCAGCAGCTCTCGTGGTTTTTCTTTTATGTGCAGTGCTGGGAAACCGCAGTCATTTTGCATTCTGGGAACAGGACCTTTTATATGAGGGAGAGTCTGTCTACAATTATCTGCAGGTAAAAGAAACAGAAGAAAATGTGGTGTTGTCTACCAATGTGCTCTTTGGTGTGCAGTCTGTAATGCAAAAAGAAAAAGGGCTTACCGGTATGTATTACGACACGGCCATGGCTGCGCCCCTGATGGCAGATACCGGGGAGAAAGAGAAATTGGAAGTATTAATTCTGGGTATGGGAAGCGGAACTTATGCCAGACAGTGTCAGGCTTATTTTCACAATCTGTCTATGGAGGGTGTGGAAATTGATGAGAAGATTACAGATCTTTCCAGAGAATATTTTGACCTGCCTCAAAATGTAAACGTGACGACCTATGACGGAAGAGCCTATCTTCAGGCAGTGGATAAAAAATACGATGTGATTATGGTGGATGCTTACCAGGACATTACCATTCCTTTTCAGATGTCAAGCAGGGAATTTTTTACTCTGGTGAAGGAGCATCTGCATACAGACGGAGTCATGGTGGTTAATATGAATATGCAGGCAAAAGGAGAGGGAAATATCAACGATTATCTGTCAGATACCATTTCTGAGGTCTTTCCTGCTGTATATACAGCAGATGTGGAAGGAACCACCAACCGGGAACTTTTCGCTTCGGCCAACTGTGAAATTAAGGAAAATCTGGAAAAGAATACTGCAAAAATACGGGACAGAGAACTGCAGAACCTGATGTATGAGGTTTCACAGCAGCTGACGCCCTGCAAAAAAGGGGAATATATTCTTACAGATGATAAAGCGCCTGTAGAACTGCTGGGTATTCAGGTCATTGATGGGATTATTGAACGGGAAGTGGAATATTACAAAGGCATTTACGAAGAACAGGGGCTTTCGGGACTTTTGGAAATGCTCTAGTCAATTTCCAGGTAAAGTGTTAAAATAGGAATGCAAAAAGCAAGAATGCAGAGGAGGAAAACCTTATGAGCGAATATCAGATTACCTGCTGTTCCACAGCAGATATGCCGGCGCAGTATTTTGAAGAGAAAAAGATACCTTTTGTATGTTTTAATTTCCTGATGGACGGCGTGCAGTATCCCGATGATTTGGGAAAATCCATGCCTTTTAAGGAATTTTATAAAAAAATCGCCGATGGGGCAGAACCTACCACGGCTCAGGTAAATACTCAGCAGTATATGGAATTGTTTGAGCCGATTCTTCAGAAAGGTCTGGATATTTTGCATCTGACACTGTCAAGCGGTATTTCCGGAAGTATTAATTCTGCCAATATTGCAAAAGTGCAGATGGAAGAAAAATATCCGGGCAGAAAAGTCAGGATTATTGATTCTTTGTCTGCTTCTTCCGGATACGGTATGCTGGTGGACATGGCCCTGACAAAGCAGCAGGAAGGACTGAGCCTGGAAGAAAACGCTTCCTGGCTGGAGGAAAACAGAAACAAGCTGCACCATTGGTTCTTTTCTACAGACCTGACCAGTTTTATTCGGGGCGGCAGAATTTCCAAAGTCTCCGGTTTTGTAGGACAGGCGTTAAATATCTGTCCGCTGATGAATGTCAATTCCGAAGGGAAACTGATTCCCAGAAGCAAATACAGAGGAAAGAAGCAGGTTATCCGGGAAATGGTAAAACGCATGGAGGAGCATGCCAAGGGAGGAACGGCTTACAGCGGAAAGTGCTTTATATCCTGCTCAGCCTGCGAAGAAGACGCGCGGAAAGTGGCAGATATGATAGAAGAAAAATTTCCGAATCTGGATGGGAAAGTCTTAATAAACAGTATCGGAACGGTTATCGGTGCCCATACAGGTCCGGGGACCGTGGCTCTGTTCTTCTGGGGAGATGAGAGAACCATCTGATGTAAAAATATAAAACTTGTGTAAAATCTGCGTGGGATTGTAGAAAAATGCTTGCGCCGGTTGAGAAAGGGTGCTATATTGAAACGGATACATTGCGTGTTGGAAAAAGGATAGAAGGAGAGTTTTATGTTAGAAAAATACCTGATTGTATTTTTTGTTTCTATGGTACCCCTGATTGAACTTCGAGGTGCGATTCCCATTGCAGAAGGGCTGGGATTGCCTTTTGTACAGTATTATATTGTGGCTATTCTCGGAAATATGCTTCCGGTTCCGATTATTTACTTCTTTGCCAGAAAAGTGCTGGTGTGGGGAGCTGACAAACCGGTTATCGGAAAATTTTTTACCTGGTGTCTGGATAAAGGGGAAAGAGGCGGTAAAAAGCTGCAGGAGAAAGCAGGAAAAGGCCTCTTTGTAGCCCTGCTGCTCTTTGTAGGCATTCCACTTCCGGGAACAGGTGCATGGACAGGAACGCTGGCGGCCAGCATTCTGGATATGGATTTCAAATCCAGCGTGATTGCCGTTATGCTGGGCGTAATTCTGGCCGGTATTATCATGGCGGCTGTAAGTATGGGAGCTTTCGGTGCGTTGGGAGCAATTTTTTAAGAAAAGACTTGCATTTTAGATATGTTTTGAAAGAAAAGGTGATAAGGAAAGGCATCATTCTGAACTTGTTTTAGAATGATGCCCTTTTAATGTGTTTCAATATCCATTGGAAGATACCTCGTAAAAATTATTTTAATGGGTGTTTGTTTACGTTTCTGGTGGTCCGTACCGTCCTTTCTTTTGGATTATGAGTAAAACGTTAAGCTTTTGGTGGAATCAATCCTTTCTGTGTTTTCTTCTCTTAATTTATTTGATAGTTGAATTATAACAGTAAAATTATGATTTGTCAATATTAAAAATAGAAAAAAATAAGAAAAAATAAAATAAAACTGTTATATTATTTTTTATATATAAAAAATCAGAAAATTACAACAATTTCAAAAGTGGAAAAAAGAGAAAAACAATGGTATAATGCATAGTGAAAAAAGAAAGCATGGTGGAAAATATGCAGATTACAAAAGCGAAAACAGAAGATTTAGCGGAAATTATGGAAATATATGGAAGGGCAAGGGTTTTTATGCAGGAACACGGAAATCCAAGCCAATGGAAAGAAGGATATCCGTCCACAGAACTGGTAAAAAAAGATTTGGAGAACGGAGAGTTGTATGTCTGCCGGGAAGGACAAGATTTGGCAGGTGTGTTTATGTTTTCCATGCAGCCAGACCCTTGCTATGAAAGAATCGAAGCCGGAGCATGGAAAAATGACAGACCTTATGGTGTGATGCACCGTATGGCATCTGCAGGAAAAGTCAGAGGCGTGGCTTCTTTTTGTCTGGACTGGTGTTATGCCCGGTGCGGCAATGTGCGGGGAGATACGCACCGAGAAAATACAGTGATGCAGCAGGTTTTCGAGAAAAACGGATTTGAAAGATGCGGTATCATTTATGTGGAGGACGGTTCTCCAAGAATTGGATATCAGAGACAGAAGGAGGCGCAGGCAGATGCATTTGCTGCAAAGAAATGACCCCTGTTGGTGCGGCAGCGGTAAAAAATACAAGAAATGTCATTACGCATTTGATGAAAGATTAAAATTTTATGAGTCACAGGGAGTACTGGTACCTTCTCATGAGATTCTGAAAACACCGGCACAGATTGAAAAAATTAAAGAAAGCGCCAAAATCAATGTGGAGATTCTGGATTATGTGGCAGAGCACATTAAGGCAGGTGTTACGACACAGGAAATTGACGACTGGGTATCTGCCATGACAGAAAAAGCAGGGGCTGTTCCTGCACCTTTAAATTACGATGGATTTCCCAAGAGTGTGTGTACTTCTATTAACGAGCAGGTGTGTCACGGAATTCCTTCTAAAGATGTTGTTCTGAAAGAAGGAGACATTATTAATGTAGATGTGTCTACAATTTTAGACGGCTATTTTTCGGATTCCTCCCGTATGTTCTGTATCGGAGAAGTCAGCAGCGAGAAGAAAAAGCTGGTGGAGGTGACAAAGGAATGTGTGGAGAAAGGTCTGGAAAAAGTAAAGCCCTGGGGATATCTGGGAGATATGAGTCAGGCGGTGTATGAGCATGCGCACGCGAACGGCTATTCCGTGGTAAGAGAAATCGGCGGACACGGGGTAGGACTGGAGTTTCATGAGGACCCCTGGGTGGGATATATCCAGAAAGCCGGAACAGGTATGCTCATGGTACCGGGAATGATTTTCACCATTGAACCTATGATTAATATGGGAACCCATGAAATCTATACCGATGACACGGACGACTGGACCGTGTATACGGATGACGGGCTGCCTTCAGCTCAGTGGGAAATTATGGTACTGGTGACTGAAAAAGGCAGTGAAGTACTCTGCTGGTAAGATGAAAATACTGAAATTAGAGATAGACAAAAAGCTGGCAGGAAAATCCCTGGAAAAAATTCTGAGGGAAAATCTGGGACTGAGCAGGCGGGAAGTCAGCCGGGCAAAATTTCAGCCAAAGGGTATCTGTATAGATGGAAAACGGCAGAGAATTACTTACAGACCTTCTGTGGGGCAGAATCTGGAGGTGTGTCTGGCGGAAATGCAGGAAGAGAAAAGCCGGGTGAAACCCTGTGCAGGGAAACTGGAGATTCTCTACGAGGACAGAGATTTGCTGGTGGTGGAAAAGCCGGGAGGCATACTCTGCCATCCGGGGCGGGGACATTATGAGGATTCTCTGGGAAACCGGGTGGCAGATTATCTGCAGAAACAGGGAGAAGGAGGCGTTGTCCGGGCTGTGGGAAGGCTGGATAAGGATACCGCTGGTCTTATGGTGTATGCCAAAAATCAGATGGCAGCGGCGCGGCTGTCTGCACAGAAGCAGGACGGGCGTTTTCAGAAAATTTATTATGCACTGGCGAAAGGAAAATTAGAGCAAAGGGAAGGGGACATTACTGCTTCTATTGCCCTTATGCCCGGAGACAAGCTGAAAATGCAGATTCACCCACAGGGCAAAACGGCCTGCACCAGATACGAAGTGATGAAAGAAAGAGAGAATTGTACGCTGGTAAAGTGCAGGATATTTACGGGGAGGACACACCAGATCAGGGTGCATATGGCTGGGATAGGACATCCTCTTTTGGGAGATGTGCTTTACGGGGACGGTCAAAATCCGGTATTTGACGGACTGGCTCTGTATGCCGGGAAAGCGGAGTTTTATCAGCCGTTTACGCAGGAGAAAATCGTGCTTTGGGGAAGAGACGTAAAGAGGTGGGGAATACAGAGGTATTTTAGATAAAAATAGAAAAGAGGTAAAAATTATGGCAAAAGTATGTGTATTTACAGCAGATGGATTTGAAGAAATCGAAGGTCTGACTGTTGTGGACCTTTTAAGAAGAGCAGGGGCCGAAGTGCAGATGGTATCCATCAGCAATACAAAGACAGTGACAGGTTCCCACAACATCGTTCTCCAGGCAGACGTTCTGTTTGAAGAAGCGGATTACAGCAAGATGGACCTGCTGGTGCTTCCGGGCGGTATGCCGGGAACGCTTCATCTGGGAGAACATACAGGGCTTTGCAGACTTCTGCAGGATTTTGCAGCTGAGGGGAAGAAAGTGGCAGCTATCTGTGCAGCTCCAAGTGTGTTGGGAGCACTGGGGATTTTAAAAGAAAAAAAAGCAGTCTGCTATCCGGGATTTGAAGAAAAACTTACCGGCGCCCAGGTGGGGACGCAGGAGGTAGCAAGAGATGGAAATATTACCACCAGCAGAGGTCTGGGCACAGCCATTCCCTTTGCATTGGAGTTGATTTCCCAGCTTTACGGGGAAGAAAAAGCCCGGGAAATCCAAAAATCTATTATTTTCAGAGAAAATTTATAAAAATTTCGTGAAAACCCTGTAGAAATCGGGGGATACGAAAAAAAACACTGGCGTTTTCCAAACCCTTGTGCTATACTGTGTTAATGACTGTAAGTATGAAAAAAGCGCTGTTTTCTGCTGTTTTGGCAGGGCAGATGCATATAGAAATTCAAGGAGGAATTCATAACAATGAGTGTACAGGTAGAAAACTTAGAAAAGAACATGGCAAAACTTACTGTTGAAGTTGCCGCAGAAGATTTTGAAAAAGCAGTGCAGGCTGCATACATGAAAAACAGAAACAAAATTACAATCCCAGGCTTCCGTAAAGGAAAAGCTCCTCGCGTGATGATTGAAAAAATGTACGGCGCAGGTATCTTCTTTGAAGATGCAGCAAACGCTTTGATTCAGGCTGAATATCCAAAGGCAGCAGAAGAAAGCGGACTGGATATCGTTTCTCAGCCGGAAATCGACGTTGTACAGATTGAAAAAGGAAAAGCCTTTATCTTCACAGCAGAAGTAGCTGTAAAACCGGAAGTAACTTTAGGTGAATACAAAGGACTGGAAGTAGAAATTTCTTCTGTAGAAGTAACAGAAGAAGAAATCGCTGCTGAATTGAAAAAAGAGCAGGAAAACAACTCCAGAACAATCGATGTAGATGACAGAGCTGTAGCACAGGGCGATATGGTAACTCTGGACTTTGAAGGCTTTGTTGACGGCGTTGCTTTTGAAGGCGGAAAAGGAACAGACTATCCGCTGACAATCGGATCTAATTCCTTCATTCCTGGATTTGAAGAACAGTTAGTAGGCGCTGAATTAAATGTAGAAAAAGAAGTAAACGTTACTTTCCCGGAAAACTATCATGCAAATGACCTGGCTGGAAAACCGGCTGTATTCAAATGCACAGTAAAAGCTATCAAAGTGAAAGAACTTCCGGAATTAGATGACGAATTTGCAAAAGATGTTTCTGAGTTTGACACACTGGAAGAATACAAAGCAGACATTGCCAAGAACTTAAAAGAACGCAAAGAATCTGTTGCAAAACGCGAAACAGAAGACAAAGCAGTAGACGCTGTTATTGAAAACGCACAGATGGATATTCCGGAAGCTATGATTCAGAACCAGATTCAGCAGTTAATGCAGGATTTCATCAGAAGAATGCAGTCCCAGGGATTATCTATTGACCAGTATTACCAGTTCACAGGTCTGGACAATGCAAAAATCCAGGAACAGATGAGACCACAGGCGTTAAAGAGAATCCAGAGCCGTCTGGTATTAGAGAAAATTGCAGAAGTGGAAAACATTCAGATTTCTGATGAAAAATTAGAAGAAGAATTAAAATCCATGGCTGAAATGTACAAAATGGAAGTAGAAAAATTAAAAGAAGTAATGGGTGACTACGAGAAAGAACAGATTAAGAAAGACATGGCTGTTCAGGAAGCAGTTACTTTAGTTGCTGAATCAGCAAAAGTTGTTGAGAAGAAAGAAGAAGCAGCAGAATAATACATGCTGTGTTTGACAGAATAGGAGGAGTTTCATGAGTTTAGTACCATACGTCATTGAACAGACAAGCCGCGGTGAAAGAAACTACGACATCTATTCCAGATTGTTAAAAGACAGAATTATTTTCCTCGGAGAAGAAGTAACCGATGTATCAGCCAACCTGATTGCAGCACAGCTTCTTTTTCTGGAATCAGAAGACCCGGGAAAAGATATCCACTTATATATCAACAGTCCGGGCGGTTCCGTTACAGCAGGCATGGTGATTTATGACACCATGCAGTACATTAAATGTGATGTATCTACTATCTGTATGGGACTTGCTGCCAGCATGGGTGCATTCCTTCTGGCCGGCGGTACAAAAGGAAAGAGAATGGCCCTTCCCAATGCGGAAATTATGATTCACCAGCCTTCCGGCGGTGCAAAGGGTCAGGCAACAGAGATTGACATTGTGGCACAGCAGATTCTGAAAACCAGAACCAGATTAAACACAATTCTGGCTCAGAATACAGGCCAGACTCTGGAAACGATTGCCAGAGACACAGAAAGAGACAATTATATGACAGCCCAGGAGGCAATGGCATATGGATTGATTGACTCTGTAATCGAGCATAGATAATGACAGAAGAGAAGACTCCTGCAGAAATTTGCGGGGGTCTTTCGGCTTTAAAAGAAGAAAAATGGAAACAGAAAGGGAAAAAACATGGCAATGAAAGGAAACGATACAAGAATCAGATGTTCCTTTTGTGGAAAGACAGAAGACCAGGCAAAAAAACTGATTGCAGGTCCAAACGGCACCTATATCTGTGATGAGTGTGTGGGAATCTGTTCGGAAATCATAGAGGAAGAACTGGGGGCAGAGTACAGCAACATGGCTTCTGACGAAATTAACCTGCTGAAACCACAGGAAATTAAGGCATTTCTGGATGAGTATGTCATTGGACAGGATGAAGCGAAAAAAGTGCTTTCGGTTGCAGTTTACAACCACTACAAACGTGTGCTGGCAGGCAGAGGCGCGGATGTGGAACTGCAGAAGAGCAACATTCTTATGCTGGGTCCTACCGGTTCTGGTAAGACGCTTCTGGCTCAGACGCTGGCAAGACTGCTGAATGTGCCTTTTGCCATTGCCGACGCAACCACTCTGACCGAAGCCGGTTATGTGGGCGAGGATGTGGAAAATATTCTGCTGAAAATCATTCAGGCAGCAGATTACGATATAGAACGTGCCCAGTATGGCATTATTTATATTGACGAAATTGACAAAATTACCAGAAAATCGGAAAATGCCTCCATTACCAGAGATGTATCCGGAGAAGGAGTACAGCAGGCTCTTTTGAAAATTGTAGAGGGAACGGTGGCTAACGTACCGCCTCAGGGCGGCAGAAAACACCCGCAGCAGGAGTTTATCCAGATTGATACCACCAATATTCTGTTTATCTGCGGCGGCGCTTTTGAAGGGCTGGATAAAATTATCGAAACCAGAAAAGATACAAAAGCCATTGGTTTCAATGCAGAAATCCGTACACCGGGCAAACATAATGTGGGAGAACTTTTAAAAGAAGTCATGCCCCAGGATTTGGTGAAATTCGGACTGATTCCGGAATTTGTGGGCCGTGTGCCGGTAGTGGTATCGTTGGATGCATTGGATAAGGACGCCCTGGTGAAGATTCTGACAGAGCCGAAAAACTCTTTGGTGCGTCAGTATCAGACCTTGTTTCATCTGGATGGTATTCATCTGGACTTTGAACCGGAAGCGCTGGAAGCCATTGCGGATAAGTCTATGGAGAGAAAGACGGGTGCCAGAGGTCTGCGTGCTATTATGGAAAATTCCATGATGGATTTGATGTACAAGGCGCCTTCAGATGAAAGCATTACCGGCTGTACCATTACAAAAGAACTGGTGGACGGCACAGGGGAAGCAAAGCTGGAATACAGAGAACTTCCGGCAACAGCCAGAAGAAGCAAAAGCGGCAGCCGTAAGAAAAAAGAGTCACCGGAAATCGCATAGAGAAATCGTACAGGAATAAGGAGGTGCGAGCATGAGCGACATCATACAGCATTTACCGGCAATCGCCCTTAGAGGTACAACCATTCTTCCTGACATGATTGTCCATTTTGATGTAAGCAGGGAAAAATCCATGAAGGCCATTGAAAAGGCCATGGTTCAGGACCAGAAGGTCTTTCTCATCACCCAGAGAGACCCTGAAACAGAGGAACCTGCACAGGAAGATTTATATAAAATCGGTACCATCGCAGAAATCAAACAGCTTGTAAAGACAAAGAAAAACATGGTTCAGGTTCTGGTGGAAGGACAGGAAAGAGGAGAACTTTTAAGATTTGAAGAAAATCCCCTGTATCTGGAAGCTGAAATTGCCCTTTTTGAAGAAGAACAGGAAGAACCGGAGGGCAATGTTAAAGAAGCTATGCTGCGGGGTATCAAGGAACTTTT
Source organism: Blautia hansenii (assembly GCF_013304445.1). GTDB lineage: Bacteria > Bacillota > Clostridia > Lachnospirales > Lachnospiraceae > Blautia. The sequence goes on along the minus strand of NZ_JAAITA010000002.1, from coordinate 29,624 downwards.
TGTCCGTTACTGCAATGAAAATCCAAAGCTCAGCAAGGATTTGGCAGGACAGATTCTGGAACTGGAGGATGTCAGGAGAGTCATTGACCAGATTGCCGTGAATCTTCCCATGAAATATGAGGATAAACAGAAAATTCTGGAGGCTGTCAATCTGGAAGAGCGTTATGAGGTGCTGGGCGGAATTCTGTGCAATGAAATCGACATTATGCAGATTCGCACAGATTTAAACAGCAAAGTCAAGGAGCGGGTGGATAAGAACCAGAGAGACTATATTCTCCGGGAACAGTTAAAAGTTATCAGGGAAGAACTGGGGGACCAGGATACTTTGTCAGAGGCAGACCAGTTTAAGGAACAGGTGTCAAAACTGAAAGCCTCCAAAGAAGTGAAGGAGAAAATCAACCGGGAAATTGACCGCTTTAAAAATGCGGCAGGTATGCAGGCAGAGGCGGGAGTTATCCGAAGCTATATTGAAACCTTACTTTCCCTGCCTTGGGATAAGGTGTCCAGAGATAACAAAAATCTGGCAAAAGCCAAGAAAATTTTGGAAGAAGACCACTATGGCCTGGAAAAGGTGAAAGAGCGTATTATGGAATTTCTGGCTGTGCGAACCCTGACGAAAAAGGGAGAGAGTCCGATTCTCTGTCTGGCAGGACCGCCGGGAACCGGAAAGACTTCTATTGCACGTTCCGTAGCCAGGGCGCTTGACAAGGAGTATGTGCGCATGTCCCTGGGCGGCGTCCGGGACGAGGCGGAAATCCGCGGTCACAGAAGAACCTATATCGGCGCTATGCCGGGCAGAATTGCCAACGGACTGATACAGGCCGGGGTGAAAAATCCTCTCATGCTTCTGGATGAAATTGATAAAGTGAGCAGTGATTACAAAGGAGATACCTCTTCTGCGCTTTTAGAGGTGTTGGACAGCGAGCAGAACAGGAAATTCAGAGACCATTATGTGGAAATCCCGTTGGATTTGTCGGAGGTGCTTTTCATTGCCACAGCCAATGATTTGCAGACTATTCCGCGGCCGCTTTTAGACCGTATGGAGGTTATTGAAATCAGCAGCTATACCCAGAACGAAAAAGAGCATATTGCCAGAGAACATCTGATTCCAAAGCAGATAAAAGCCCACGGATTAAAAGAAAACCAGCTGCTTATTTCTGATGAAGCGCTGAGGGAAGTCATTGCGGGCTATACCAAAGAAGCGGGTGTGAGAAGCCTGGAGAGAAAGCTGGGTGAAATCTGCAGAAAGACAGCCAGGAAGATTCTGGAGGACAAGGAAGAAACCATCAGTGTAAACGTGGACAATCTGGAAAGTTTTCTGGGAAGAGCCAGATACACATACCAGAGGAAGAATAAGACGGATGAAGTGGGAATTGTACGGGGACTGGCCTGGACCAGCGTCGGAGGTGATACCCTGCAGATAGAGGTGAACCTTATGCCGGGAAAAGGAGAATTTCTTCTGACCGGGCAACTTGGGGACGTGATGAAAGAATCTGCCCAGGCAGGTATCAGCTATATTCGTTCCGTAGCAGAGGAATATGGCATTAAGCCGGAATTTTTCCAGAAACATGACTTACATATCCATATACCGGAAGGGGCAGTGCCAAAAGACGGCCCGTCTGCCGGTATTACCATGGCTACGGCCATGCTTTCTGCCATGACCAACACACCGGTGAAAGCCAATGTGGCCATGACGGGAGAGATTACCTTGAGAGGAAGAGTGCTTCCTATCGGAGGCCTGAAGGAAAAGCTTCTGGCAGCCAAGAGCGCAGGTATGAAAAAGGTTCTCATTCCTTTTGAGAATCAGGCAGATGTGGAGGAACTGGACGAGGAAATCACAGGCGGCATGAAAATCGTGCCTGTGAAAACCATGAAAGAGGTTCTGAAACATGCCCTGGTATAAAGAAAAAATTTGGAGGAAAACACATGGTTATTAAACATGTAGCGCTGGACATCGTCTGCGGCATCACCAGTACCCTTCCCAAAAACGAAGTTCCGGAAATTGCATTTGCAGGAAAATCCAATGTGGGAAAATCGTCGCTGATTAATGCACTGATGAACCGGAAGGCCCTGGCGAGAACCAGTGCTTCTCCGGGAAAGACCCAGACCATTAATTTTTATAATGTAAACCACGAGATGTATCTTGTGGATTTGCCGGGGTACGGCTATGCCAAGGTATCCCAGTCCGTAAAAGAGCAGTGGGGAAAGCTGATTGAGCGGTATCTGCACCAGTCTAAGCAGTTAAAGGCAGTATTTCTGCTTATTGACATCCGTCATGACCCGTCTGAAAATGACAGGACCATGTACGACTGGATTGTACAAAACGGATACCAGCCCATTATTATTGCAACAAAAGCGGACAAACTGAAAAGAAGCCAGGTGGCGAAACATGTGAAGGCAGTTAAGACAGGCTTAAATCTGCTCCCCGGCACCAGAGTGATTCCTTTCTCTGCACAGACCAAGCAGGGAAGAGAGGAAATCTGGGCTTTGGCAGAAGAACTTTTATTCGGTCCCAAAGAGGACCAGACAGAGGGAGAAAGCTGAAAATATGCTGAAGGGAATTATTTTTGATATGGACGGGGTGCTGATTAACAGCGAGCCCTTCCATTTCCAGGTGTGGAAAGAGACCTTGAAAGCAAGGGGAATCCACATAGACTATGAGGTTTATAAGCCCTGCATCGGTTCAACGGTAGGTTTTCTCATGGAACTTTTGCATGAGCATTATCAGGTAGATGTACAGGATACAGCCCTGATAGCCGAGATGAAGAGCATGAAAAAGAAAATGATTGAAGAGAGAGGGTATCCTTCTTTGATTCCCTGGGTGAAGGAGTTTCTGGAAAGGCTGCAGGAGGCGGGATATGTGCTGGCTGTGGCTTCTTCATCCCCCCTTTCTTATATCAGAAATGTGACAGAGCACTGGGGAATTGACAGGTATTTTCAAAAACTGGTCAGTGGGGAAACTGTGAAGCACCCCAAGCCGGCACCGGATGTTTTTCTGAAAACAGCAGAAATACTGGGGCTGTCTCCAGAAGAATGTCTGGTTATCGAGGATTCGGAAAACGGTTGTAAAGCCGCAAAAGCGGCGGGTATGGCTTGTATGGCTTATTATAACCCCGATTCCGGGAAACAGGATTTAAGCACAGCTTTTGCACTTGTGGAAGGATTTGAAGAGGTGGACAGCGCCTTTGTGGAAAAAATTTACTGTCACTTTCATCATTTACCAGCCAAAGTGTGTGAGACAAACCGGCTTCTTATTCGGGAAATGGAAAAAGGAGATATTCCTAGAATGATGGAAATCTGTTCTCAGGAAACCTCCGCAGATGCCTGTGAGGGTGTGGCAAAACCCCTGAAGGAAGAACTGGAAGACTTTGAGATGTATCGGCGCTATATGTATGAACTCTGTGACATGGGTTACTGGTGCATACTGGAAAAGGCTTCCGGGGAAATTATAGGGAGAGCAGGGGTAGAACCTAAACTCTGGAATGATAACAAAACAGTGGTGGAGCTTGGCTATATGATAGATGAAAAATTCCGGAGAAGGGGATTTGCCTACGAGGCCTGCAGAGCCATTGTGGAGGAAGCAAAAAAAAGAGGGGCTTTTTATCTGTACTGCAGGATAAAAAGCGCCAATATGCCATCGCTGGAACTGGCGCGGAAGCTGGGATTCCAGAAAATAGACTATCACCTGGAGGGAGACAGCGAAGATATGGAAGTGTGGAGGTGTGCCTGCCATGGGAATCATTAAAGCCAGAAACGTAAAATATGACTACATAAAATATGACGACAGCGGACAGCCCTCGGAAAGCTATAGGGCTGTAGATGATGTGAATCTGGACATTTCAAAGGGACAGTTTATCTCTATTCTGGGACATAACGGTTCCGGAAAATCTACGCTGGCGAAACATATCAATGCCCTTTTAGTTCCTACAGAGGGAACTCTTTGGATTGACGGCATGGATACTAAATCTGTGGAGAAGCTGTGGGAAATCCGCCAGAGAGCCGGCATGGTGTTTCAGAACCCGGACAATCAGATTATCGGAACCGTGGTAGAGGAGGATGTGGGATTTGGCCCGGAAAATATGGGGATTCCCACGGAAGAAATCTGGAAGCGGGTGGATAAAAGCCTGGAAGCCGTGGGCATGACGCCTTTTCGCCACCGCTCTCCCAATAAGCTGTCCGGAGGGCAGAAACAGAGGGTAGCCATTGCGGGAGTGATGGCTATGCACCCGAAATGCATTGTGTTGGACGAGCCCACCGCCATGCTGGACCCCAATGGACGAAAAGAAGTGCTGCAGGCGGTTCACGAACTGAATCGAAAGGAAGGCATTACGGTGGTGCTTATTACCCATTACATGGAGGAAGTCATTGACTCTGATAAAGTGTTTGTCATGGATCACGGCCATGTGGTCATGCAGGGGACACCCAGGGAAATTTTCTCCGGAGTGGAGGAATTAAAAACATACCGTCTGGATGTACCCCAGGTAACACTTCTGGCATATGAACTGAGACAGGAAGGGCTTTTTCTTCCTGAGGGAATACTTACAATAAAGGAATTGGTGGATGCGTTATGTCATTGCGATTAGAACATGTTACTTATACTTACAGCCCCGGTTCTGTATATGAAACCCATGCCTTAAAGGATGTTTCTCTGGAAATACCCTCCGGGCAGTTTCTGGGGGTTATCGGACATACAGGAAGCGGAAAATCCACATTGATTCAACATTTTAACGGACTGATGCGCCCTACCGTGGGAACTGTGTATTATAAAGGGGAAGATATCTGGCAGGAGGGATATTCCCTGAAACGCCTGCGAAGCCAGGTGGGCCTGGTATTTCAGTACCCGGAGCATCAGCTTTTTGAAGCCGATGTACTTTCTGATGTGTGCTTTGGGCCGAAGAATCAGGGCTGTTCCAAAGAAGAGGCAGAGGAGAGAGCCGTTCGGGCCCTCCAGCAGACTGGTTTGAAGGAAAAATACTATAAAAGTTCCCCATTTGAACTTTCCGGGGGACAGAAGCGGCGGGTGGCTATTGCAGGCGTACTGGCCATGGAACCGGAGGTGCTGATTCTGGATGAGCCTACCGCAGGTCTGGACCCAAAAGGAAGAGACGAAATTCTGGATCAGATTGCCTGGCTGCACACAGAGAGGAATATTACCGTTATTCTGGTGTCTCACAGTATGGAGGATATTGCCAGATATGTAGACCGGATTCTGGTAATGAACAAAGGGGAAAAGGCTTTTGACGGAAAGCCGGAGGCAGTCTTTTCCCACTATAGGGAACTGGAAGAAATCGGTCTTGCAGCGCCGCAGATTACTTATATTATGCAGGCACTTCGCAAGGCGGGGATTCCGGCAGATACATCGGCCATTACCGTAAAAGAGGCAAAAGAGAGTATTTTAAAGGCACTGGGGAGAACGAAACATGATTAGAGACATTACAATTGGACAGTTTTATCCGGCAGATTCCATTCTGCACCGTTTGGACCCGCGGGTGAAATTCATCGGAACTTTTTTATTTCTGATTTCCCTTTTTGTGGCGGATTCCTTCTGGGGATATGCCCTGGCCACGGTTTTTCTTGCGGCTGCTATTGGACTCTCCAAGGTTCCGGTGAAATTTATGCTGAAAGGGTTAAAGCCTCTGTTTATCATTCTGCTGATTACTGTGCTGTTTAACCTGTTTCTGATGCCGGGGGAAGTGTTGTGGAGTGCAGGATTTTTAAAGATTACCAGAGAAGGAGTGGTACAGGCTGTGAAAATCGGTATCCGCCTGATTTATCTGGTTATCGGTTCTTCCATTATGACACTGACAACAACGCCTAATCAGCTTACCGACGGCATGGAAAAGATTCTGGCGCCTTTAAATAAAATCAAAGTGCCTGTGCATGAAATTTCCATGATGATGTCCATTGCCCTTCGCTTTATTCCTATTTTGATGGAAGAAACAGATAAGATTATGAAAGCGCAGATTGCCAGAGGTGCGGATTTTGAAAGCGGCAACATCATTCAGCGCGCTAAAAGTATGGTGCCCCTTCTGGTGCCCCTGTTTATCTCCGCATTTCGCCGGGCCGATGATCTGGCCATGGCTATGGAAGCCAGATGTTACCACGGCGGGGATAACCGGACGCAGATGAAGCCTTTGGTTTATCACAGAAGAGATTACGCGGCTTATGTGATTTCTGTCCTGTATCTGGGAGCCGATATTGCTCTGAGAGTATTTCTGTAAAAGGAGAACCGTAGATAATGAAACGAGTAAAGCTGACCGTTGCATACGACGGAACCAACTACTGTGGGTGGCAGGTGCAGCCCAATGGGATTACGGTGCAGGAGGTTTTGAACCGGCATTTGTCTGAGCTTACAGGAGAAACCATAGAAACTATTGGCGCCAGCCGTACAGATGCAGGCGTTCACGCCCTGGGAAATGTAGCGGTCTTTGATACCCGGGTGAGAATGCCCGGAGAGAAATTCTCCTTTGCCTTAAACCAGAGGCTGCCGGAGGATATTCGTATTCAGGAGTCAAGAGAAGTGCCGGAAACCTTTCATCCCAGATATGTGGAAAGCGAAAAGACATATGAATACCAGATTTTAAATCGCCGTTTTCCCATTCCCACGGAGCGTTTTTATTCTCATTTTACCTATGTGCCCCTGGATATTGAAAAAATGCAGGAGGCAGGGGGTTATCTTCTGGGAGAACATGATTTTAAGAGTTTTTGCGGCGCCGGCGCCCAGGTGAAAACTACCGTGCGGTGCATTCATGCATTGGATATTACAAAAGAAGCGGATAAGATTACCATACGCATTCGGGGAAACGGATTCCTCTACAATATGGTGCGTATCATTGCCGGAACTTTAATGGAAATCGGCGGCGGGGCATATCCGCCGGCGCATATGCGGGCAATCTTAGAGGCGAAAGACCGGAAAGCTGCCGGCCCTACGGCTCCTGCCAGAGGGCTGACACTGGTGCAGATCAAATATCCGGACTCTGCCTTTAATGCGCCTTAAATCCTTCCCCCAGCACTTCATTGGATTCCATGATGATAATGAAAGCGTTGGGGTCAACTTCTTTTATGGCTGTGCGGATAATATACATCTGTTTATTGTTGCAGGCGCACAAAACCACATCTTTTTTATCTCTGGCAAAGCTGCCTTCCGCTTTCAGGAAGGTACAGCCCCTGCCGCTGACCTGGTCGATTTTCTCTGCTACTTCTTTTGCATAATCCGTGACAATCAGCGTCATTTTTCCGGCATCAATGCCGTACATGACTTTATCTACCACCACAGAAAGCAGAAAACTGATAATCATACCATAAATCAGGCTGTCTACATCTTTGGAAACAATGACAGTACCCAGAAGGACAATTACCGTATCCATGACAAAGGCAATTTTGCCCAGCGTCAGGTGCGGATTTTTTGCTTTCAGGCTAAGCATGATAAAGTCCGCGCCTCCGGTGGAGGAGTCCCTCATATAAATCAGGGCAAAGCCCAAGCCGGAAAGCACACCGGTGCAGATGGCGGCCAGCATGCGGTCGCCTTGATATACAGGGAACAAAGGCGCTGCATAGTCCATGATAAAAGAAGTAATGAGGATGGTACGAACAGAGCGCAGAAAAAAGTTCCGGCCCAGAATACGGAAACAGAACAGGGCAATGGGAATGTTCAGTATCAGCGCTACCCGTCCGATGGGCCAGCCGAATAAATGGTAGAAAATCAGGGCAATACCGTTTAGCCCCACAACGGGAAATTCCGCGGCTGCGGCAAAGTTGTAAGTACCTACGGCAATGAAAATACCGCCGATGATGTCAACCAGGACGTCCATACTCCATTTCCTGGCGTACCAGGATTTTTCGTGTGTGAGATTCATAGATTTGCCCTCCTTCTTGGAAAAGAAAAAGCATTGACGAATTATAAAAAATTATAATCCGCAAATGCTCTTTTCTGTTTATTAGTATACACAGAAAAAGGGGAATAGGTCAAGGGGAGAAATAATTCTTTGCAGCAGAGGAAAAATATGCTATACTAAAAAGCAGATTTGACGAGTTTGGGACAAAGGAGATTTACGGTATGAGTCAGGAAAAAGTAGACAAATATAAAAAAGAGAAAGCCAACCGTGCAAAACTTCAGAAGAGAGAGAAGAGAGCTCTGTTTTTTGAAAAATTAGCTATCGGCGCTGTTTGTTTGGTGGCTTTGGGCTGGATTGGGTATTCTGCATACGGTGTGGTGACAAGAGAAGACCCGGATGCAGAGCAGGAAGTGGTAACTACCGAAATGGATGTAACGGCTATTACAGATTATCTGACAGGGCTGACAGAGGAAGCCTCAGAGTAATGAGGCAAAATGAGAACGAAGAGAAAAGCTGCTGTACAAAGTACCTTGAGAGGTTTTGTACAGCAGCCTTTTTAGTGCTACTCATTTCGCAGCAGCACTTCCACGATATCACATACGGTTTTCTGCTTTTCTTCACTGAGTTTTTTCAGCTGTTCCAGATAAGTGGACACACGAAGGGCATACCCGTTATTCAGAGCGCTGGCCAGTAATTCGTCTGCGGAAGCATCCAGTGCATTGGCAATGATAATAAACGTTTCCAGTGTCGGACATTTCTTACCTCGTTCGATTAAACTGATGTAGGTAGCCGTCAGGTCTGTCTGCTCTGCAAGGTCTTCCTGACGCCAGTTTTTTTCCAGGCGTTTTTTCTTTATTTGCTGTCCCATTTCTTTAAAATCCATAAACAAATCTCCTATTTCAACCACAGGTATCGACAATAGTATAGTGTTCATGAAAAAAGCATTACAGAAACCAATGGTAATGTAAAAGAACTAAAGGTTCATAAATGCAAACTGACAGTCTGATTTTTAGAAAAAAATGGAAAATAGAAGAAAAGCGAAAAAAGAAATGAAAATATCAGAAAAGGGCCGCCGTATGAAACGACAGCCCCGGTTTTGTCATTTATAATTATAATTTTTCTACGTTAGCTGCCTGCATTCCGCGAGCGCCTTCTGTTAAATCATAAGTTACAGACTGACCTTCTTCTAAGGATTTGAATCCTTCTCCGTTGATTGCTGAGAAATGTACGAAAACGTCCTGTCCGTCTTCGCCTGTAATAAATCCATATCCTTTTTCAGCGTTGAACCATTTTACAGTTCCCTTGTTCATAATGTTACCTCCATAAAAAAATAAATTACTTGGATAAAATGTTAAATGGTTTTAGAGAAAATATTATGTATAAAAATGATAACATACTCTCTAAAACCATTTAATACTAATATCCAATATACCTTTGACATGATAAGTATATTCGCTGTTACCGGAAAAGTCAAGGGAAAAGTGTAATTGACGAAAGAAAATGTGTATGTTACTATTTATATAATTAAGCGGATTTTGCGGCTTTTACAAAAAACTTCATGCGGAAGAAAGGATACATTTTATTATGAAGATACTCATTCAAAAAGGGCGTATTTTAAACCCTTCTGACCAGAGAGATGAGGTCGGAGATATTTATATGGAAGACGGTGTAATTCAGGAAATAGGAGGGACGATTACACCTGAGGAAACGCCGGATAAAGTGATTTTTGCAGAAGGCTGTTATGTCATGCCGGGATTGATTGATTTGCATGTGCATTTAAGAGACCCGGGACTAACCCATAAGGAAGATATTGTAACAGGAGCAAAGGCAGCAGCCAGAGGCGGCTTTACAACCATTCTGGCCATGCCCAATACCAAGCCGGTGATTGATTGCGCAGACCGGGTACAGTATGTACACAATAAAGCAAAAGAACTGGCGCCGGTACATGTATTGCAGATTGGTGCTGTGACAAAGCAGCAGAAAGGCGAAGAACTGGCTGACATCGAGGGAATGATTCAGGCTGGGATTCCGGCTATCAGCGAGGACGGAAAGTCTGTCATGAATATGAAGCTTTACCGGGAAGCCATGGAAATTGCCGCAAAGCATGATCTTCCTGTGTTTGCCCACTGTGAAGACCAGAATATGGTAAACGGCGGCTGCGTCAATGAAGACAAACATTCTAAAGAACTGGGGCTGCCGGGTATCAGCAATGCGGTGGAAGACGTGATTGTGGCGAGAGATATCGTACTGGCCAAGGAAACCGGAGCAAGACTGCATTTGTGCCATTGCTCCACAAAGGATAGTGTGCGCATGATTCAGCTGGCCAAGGAAGAAAAGCTGCCAGTGACAGGAGAAGTATGCCCGCATCATTTTACCCTGACTTCAGATGATATGGTGGCAGGAGATACCAATTACAAGATGAATCCGCCTCTTCGCACGGAGGCAGACAAAGAAGCTCTTTTAAAAGGTTTAAAAGAAGATATTCTGGACGTTATCAGCACAGATCATGCCCCTCATTCCAGAGAAGAAAAGCAGCAGCCCATGACAAAGGCACCCTTTGGCATTGTTGGGCTGGAAACAGCAGTGGCATTAACGGTGACAGAACTGGTAGATAAGGGTGTCATCACACCGCTGCAGATGGCAGAGAAAATGAGTTATAACCCAGCGCAGATTATCGGCAGTGACAGAGGACGTCTGGAAGTGGGAAGTCCGGCGGATGTGACCATTATTGACCCGGAAGCAGAGTATGTCATTGACAGTATGAGTTTTCTGTCCAAGGGCAAAAATACACCATTTGACGGCAGAAAGGTAAAGGGGCTGGTAAAGGCTACTATCTGCGACGGAGAAGTGGTATACCAGCAGGATTGAGAAGAAAAAGGAAAAAAGTACAATTTGGAGGAATAAACAATGATTAACAAACTTACCGCAAAGATTCAGAAAACCAAGGCACCTATTGTAGTGGGCCTGGATCCTATGCTGAACTACATTCCAAAGCATATTCAGGAAAAGGCATTTCAGGAGTTTGGAGAGACACTGGAAGGAGCCGCGGAAGCTATCTGGCAGTTTAATAAGGAAATTGTAGATAAAACTTATGATTTGATTCCGTCTGTAAAGCCGCAGATTGCCATGTATGAGCAGTTTGGTATTCCGGGACTGCAGGCGTTTAAGAAAACTGTGGATTACTGCAGGGAAAAAGATTTGGTGGTTATCGGAGATATTAAAAGAGGAGACATCGGTTCTACGTCTGCAGCTTATGCCACCGGACATGTGGGAAAAGTACAGGTGGGAAAAAACAGAATTGCGGCTTTTGATGAAGATTTTGTGACCCTGAATCCTTACATGGGCGCGGACAGCATCTATCCGTTTATTGATGTGTGCAAAGAAGAGAAAAAGGGAATGTTTATTTTGGTGAAGACTTCCAATCCTTCCAGCGGCGACTTCCAGGATCAGCTTGTAGACGGAAGACCGCTGTATGAACTGGTAGGCGAAAAAGTTGCACAGTGGGGCGAAGACTTCATGGGAGATTCCTACAGTTATGTGGGGGCTGTTGTAGGCGCAACTTACCCCGAAATGGGAAAAACTCTGCGTAAAATCATGCCGAAGTCTTATATCTTAGTACCGGGCTACGGTGCACAGGGAGGACAGGGCAAGGATTTGGTACACTTCTTTAATGAAGACGGTCTGGGTGCCATTGTGAATTCCTCCAGAGGCATCATTGCAGCTTACAAGCAGGAAAAATACGCAAACTTCGGAGAAGAAAACTTTGCAGATGCAGCAAGAGCAGCCGTAGAAGCAATGGTGGCAGATATCAACGGTGCATTGGAAGCAGCGAAATAAGGAGAAAGCGGAATTATGGCAAAAGTAAAGATGACGGGCAGAATTCTCAGCCAGGAAAAAATTGCCACAGAGATTTACAGTATGTGGATAGAAGCGGCGGAAATTGTAAAAGAAGCGAAGCCGGGACAGTTTATTTCCGTGTATTGCAGGGACAATTCCAGAATTTTGCCAAGACCTATCAGTATTTGTGAGATTGACAGAGAGAAGGGCGCACTGCGCATTGTATACAGAGTTGCAGGAAAGGGCACCGATGAATTTTCCCGTATGAAAGCAGGAGAAGACCTGGATGTTATGGGTCCTTTGGGAAATGGATTTCCTATGGAGGTCGTAAAAGGGAAAAAGGTGTTTCTTATGGGCGGCGGTATCGGTGTTCCGCCAATGGTTCAGACAGCTAAAGAAGCAGATGCAGACGTGACCGTGATTGCCGGTTACAGAAACAGTGAAATTTTCCTGAAAGAGGAGTTGTCTGAAAACAGCAGTCTCGTAGTGGCTACAGAGGATGGAAGTGTGGGAACAAAGGGAAATGTGATGGATGCTATCCGGGAGAATGCTCTGGAGGCAGAGGTGATTTTTGCCTGTGGACCAACTCCGATGTTAAGAGCCATTAAGAATTATGCAGAGGAAAACAGCATACTCTGCTATATTTCCATGGAAGAGAAAATGGCCTGCGGCATTGGGGCCTGTCTGGCCTGTGTGTGTAAATCCAAAGAAAAAGACAGCCATTCCCATGTGCACAATAAGCGGATATGTAAGGATGGTCCTGTATTTTTGAGCACGGAGGTGGAACTGTAATGAATATGAAAGTAAATCTTGCGGGAGTGGAACTGAAAAATCCTGTTATGACAGCTTCGGGAACTTTTGGTTCAGGTGCAGAGTACAGTGAGTTTGTGGATTTGAATAAACTGGGGGCAGTGGTGACAAAGGGAGTCGCTCATGTTCCCTGGTCCGGAAATGATACACCGCGTATTGCGGAGATTCACAGCGGTATGATGAATGCTATCGGACTGCAGAACCCGGGCATTGATGTGTTCTGTGAAAGAGATATTCCCTATTTGCAGCAGTTTGATACAAAAGTCATTGTGAATGTATGCGGACATGCGCCGGAAGAATATCTGGCAGTGGTAGAGCGCCTGGCAGAGGAACCTATTGACATGATGGAAATTAATATTTCCTGTCCAAATGTCAATGCCAACTTTCTGGCTTTTGGGCAGGATCCCAGGCATGTAGAAGAACTGACTGCGCAGATTAAGAAAATCGCAAAGCAGCCGGTGATTATGAAGCTGACTCCCAATGTAACAGATATTGCGGAGATTGCAAGAGCAGCAGAAGCCGGCGGTGCAGATGGGGTTTCTCTGATTAATACTCTGACGGGGATGAAAATTGATGTGAAACGGAGAACATTTGCGCTGGCCAATAAAACAGGAGGCGTGTCCGGTCCTTGTGTAAAACCCATTGCTGTGCGTATGGTTTATCAGGTGGCCCAGGCGGTAAAAATTCCTATCATCGGCATGGGCGGTATTCAGAACGCAGAAGATGCGCTGGAGTTTATTATGGCAGGTGCTACAGCAGTATCTGTGGGAACCGCCAACTTCACCAACCCTTATGCTACAGTGGAGATTATCGAAGGACTGGAGCGATATATGAAAGAGAATGGCGTGGAAGACATTCGGGAATTGATTGGAATTGTGAAATAGGAAAGATAGGGCAGAATACCAGAGGAGAGGGGTTCTGCCCTGGTTGTTTTCTGTGAAGAACTGTGATAAAATTGAAGAGATTTGATGAGCAGGCACAAAAGGCCTGCAAATACGGAGGTTTAAGAAAAATGGAAGCATATAAAGCAGAATTTATTGATTTTATGGTAGAAAGTAATGTTTTGAAATTTGGAGAATTTACTTTGAAAAGCGGCAGAAAGTCACCTTTCTTTATGAATGCAGGGGCTTATGTTACCGGTTCTCAGCTGAAAAAGCTGGGTGAGTATTACGCAAAAGCTATTCACGACAAATATGGCGATGATTTTGATGTGCTTTTTGGACCGGCATACAAGGGAATTCCTATCAGCGTGGTAACGGCCATTGCCTACAGCGAATTATACGGAAAAGAAGTCCGTTACTGTTCAGACCGTAAGGAAGAAAAAGACCATGGTGCAGACAAGGGAAGTTTCCTGGGAAGAAAGCTGCAGGACGGCGACAGAGTCGTTATGATTGAGGATGTGACAACCTCCGGGAAATCCATGGAAGAAACTGTTCCAAAGGTAAGAGGTGCAGCCGATGTGGAAATCGTAGGTCTGATGGTTTCCCTAAACCGTATGGAAGTGGGAAAAGGCGGCGAAAAGAGTGCGCTTGAGGAAGTAAAGGATACTTACGGATTTGATACCAATGCCATTGTTACTATGGAAGAAGTGGTTGAGCATTTGTACAACAAAGAATGTGGCGGCAGAGTCGTCATTGACCATGAAATTAAGAAAGCCATTGACGCATACTATGAACAGTACGGCGCCAAATAAAAAAGAAGGAAGGATTCCTGATGAACGAAAAAATTTATAAAACCATGTCCCGCTGTGCAGCAGGCAGTATTGCAGCTGGGATTGTTGTATTGGTAACCGGGATTGCCACAGGTGTTGTCATGCTGGTAACCGGAGCCAGACTTCTGAAAAGGAAATCTGAGATTACATTTTAATGGACAGGATAAGGGGCTGTTGTATGGAAATGAAATACTTCAGCCTTCTTATTATTTATTTAGCAAGTTGTGATAAGAGGTTGAAAAATTGAATAAAAGGGTAAAGAAGAAAATAAAAGCCGCGGGGGCGGCTTTGTTTGTAATATATATTCTTGCACTGATATACTTCCTCTTTTTTGCAGAAAGGTTTGGACAGCTGGCTTTTGCAGAAAGGGAGTATCATTATAATCTTGTGCTGTTCCAGGAAATTAAAAGATTCTGGATATACCGGAAGCAGTTGGGCGCACTGGCGGTTATGGCTAATTTATTGGGCAATGTGGTGGGATTTATTCCCTTTGGACTGATTCTTCCCATTATCAGCCGAGAAGCAAGAGGATTTTTCTTTATTACTTTCTCTGGATTTACATTAAGTCTTTGCGTAGAAACCGTTCAGCTGGTTACAAAGCTGGGGTGCTTTGATGTGGATGATTTGGTGATGAATACACTGGGGGCAGCAATCGGTTATCTGCTTTTTGCTGTCAGCCATTTACTATATAGAAATTGGAAAAGGAGAGCAGGATAATGGCGAAAAAACGATATAAATATGATTTTGCAAAGAAAAAACATTCCGAGAAAGGAGTTACGTCTTCTGTATTTGCCGGAATCTCTCTGGGGATTTTCTGTATTGCAGCCATCTGTTCCCTTGCATTTCACGGGAAAGGCGGTCTGTATCTGGGGGCTATGGGACTGATTGCCATAGGGCTTTCCATTTACGGATTTATTCTGGGACTGAAAAGTTTTTCGGAGAAAAACAGAGACCAGCTTTTCTGCAAAATTGGAGCAGCAGGAAACGGCGTGCTTATGGTTATCTGGCTGGGGCTGTTTCTGCTGGGACTTGCATAAAACACAGAGAAGGAGGAAAAACATATGGAAGAGCGGTTGAAAAAGCAGATGGATTTTTTGCTGGAAGTGGATAAGCTGAAATTTATCAACCGACAGACGTATTTGTCTGACGGAACACGCAGGGAAAACGATGCGGAACATTCTTGGCACTTGGCCCTGATGGCTGTGCTTCTGTCTGAACATGCGGACGAAGAAGTGGATTTGCTGAAGGTCATTACTATGGTACTGATTCATGATTTGGTGGAAATTGACGCAGGAGATACATATGCCTACGATGAGGCGGGAAAGCAGACCCAGAGAATACGGGAAGAAAAGGCTGCAGACCGGATATTTGCCATGCTGCCCAAAGACCAGGGGGGAAAATTTCGTGCGCTGTGGGAAGAATTTGATGCTTACGAGACACCGGAGGCAAAGTTTGCCCATGTGTGCGACAATGTGCAGCCTTTGATACTGAATCATGCCACAGGCGGAAAATCCTGGAGGGAAAGAGGTATCCGCCGTTCACAGGTGGAAAAGCGGAACAGCCGTGTGGGGGAAAGCTCCCGGACAATGAAAGCTTATGTAGAGGATATTTTAGATAAAAATGTGGAGAAAGGAAATTTGAAAAATGAGTGATGCATGGATGATGGAACGTTTTTCTCTTATGAAAGAAAGAATCCGGGAAATCAGCGGAGAAGAAGTCGTAAAAGAACCTTATGGGACTTATTTTAAAACAACGGCAGCCTTTATTATGCAGGTGGCGGATTTGCACAAAAAACTGCAGCAGGGCTGGCTGGAAGGCGCAGAACTTCCGGAACTGGAGGCCAATAATCAGAAGCTGTATGAAGATATTCTGCCTCAAAACTATGGACATTCTTATGGAAATCCAACATGGGCGGCAGAGACTCTTGGGGAAGAATTCGGGCAGCTTTTAAGTTTTTTGTATACAGAAATCCGGGGACTGATTGTCTTTGCTTACGAAGACAGGCTTTTTGATATGACGGTGGCAATGGAATTATTTGTACAGATATACAATCTTTTTGAGGATGAAGAGGTTTCTGCAAAAGATGTAAAAGAGGCAATTTACTGGTATGTCAGCGATTACAGTGACGAAATGGTGGGCCGCAGAGTGCAGGAAGGGGTAGACCCGGCTCTTGATTTTGCCGCCAATATTATCTGCAGCAGTGATTTGACGGATATCCGTTATCTGTATCGCTTTGGGGAATATATCACGGAAAATGAAATAGGTATGGCAAAATTTTTAAATACTCTTTCTGAAGAGGAAATTCAGGCTATGGCACGGACTTTCACAGAGGGCTACCGCACCGGATTTGTGCTGACAGGAAAAGACATCACAAAGAAAAAGACGGTGAATATACGTTTCCAACTGGGATTTGAGCGTATGGTAAAGGCAGCTATTGAGCAGTTTAAGGCCATGGATTTAAAACCGGTGATTTACCGGAGTGCAGTTCATAGCGTAAACAAGAAGCAGCACCACAGAATCGGGTATTACGGCGCTATTCCAAACCCACAGTTTGAATATGATCACAAAGACGATGCGGCCTTGTATCTGGACCATGAGTTTGTCCAGAGAAAGCTGAGAGTGCTGCAGGTGGCTTATGAACAGGTAAAAGGTCTGGCGGCTGTACACGGCGGTCCGGCCTGCATGGAAACCTTTGGAGAAACACCGTTTGCTCCCGGAAAAAGAAAGGAGGCCTGCACCCTTACCAGTCATCAGCAGAAGCTGCAGGTCACTTATGACAACGAAGCAGGACAGATTGTAAATCGCTATATTAAAGGGGAAGAAAGAAGTTTTACTATCATTGCCTATCCGGTTATGGAAATCGGAGAGCAGTTTGAAGAAATTTTCCGGGAGACAGTGAAAATCAATACCCTGGATAATCAGCTTTACCGCAGAATTCAGCAGAATATCATTGACGCTTTAGACAAAGGGGAGACCGTACAGATTAAAGGAAAAGGCCAAAATGCCACAGATTTGACCGTAAAACTTCATCATCTGGAAAATCCGGCAAAACAGACCAACTTTGAAAACTGTGTGGCAGACGTCAACATTCCGGTGGGAGAAGTCTTTACTTCCCCGGTATTGAAAGGTACAAACGGAACGCTGGCGGTTTCCAGGGTGTTCTTAAACGGACTGGAGTACAAAAATCTGAAAGTGGAATTTTCGGATGGCAGAATTTCCGGTTACAGCTGCAGCAATTTTGCCTCTGAAGAGGAAAACCAGAATTTTATAAAGGAAAATCTGTTATATCACCATGATACCCTGCCTTTGGGGGAATTTGCCATAGGAACCAACACTACGGCTTATGTCATGGCACAGAAATATCAGATAGGCCATCTCCTTCCCATTCTCATTGCGGAAAAGATGGGGCCGCATTTTGCAGTGGGGGATACCTGCTATAGTTGGAGCGAGGATACAGCAGTCTACAATCCGGACGGAAAAGAGATTATTGCCAGGGATAACGAGGTGTCTATTCTGCGAAAAGAGGATATAAGCAAGGCTTATTTGGGCTGTCATACAGATATTACTATACCTTATGATGAGCTGGGCAGTATAAGAGTGCAGACCCTGCATGGGGACTGGGTTTCCATTATTGAGGACGGCAGGTTTGTACTTCCCGGAACAGAAGCATTAAATGAGCCGTTTCCTGCTTGACAAGACCTGTCACAATATGTAAAATTGTGCTGTATGGAGAAATTCTAAATCATAGAGATAAAGGAGAATAATCATGGCAAAAGTTGGAATTGTTATGGGCAGTGACTCTGATATGCCTGTTATGAGCAAAGCGGCAGACATGCTGGAAAAATTCGGGATTGAGTATGAGATGACAATCATCTCTGCACACAGGGAACCGGATGTATTCTTTGAATATGCCAAATCCGCAGAAGAAAAAGGATTTAAAGTTATCATCGCAGGAGCAGGTATGGCCGCACACCTTCCGGGTATGTGCGCTGCAATTTTCCCAATGCCGGTTATCGGTATTCCGATGCATACCACCTCACTGGGCGGAAGAGATTCTCTGTATTCCATTGTACAGATGCCTTCCGGAATTCCGGTTGCGACGGTAGCAATTAACGGAGGAGCCAATGCGGCAATTCTGGCAGCCAAGATTTTAGCTACTTCTGACGCAGAACTGCTTCAGAAATTGAAAGACTACAAAGAAGAGTTAAAAGACCAGGTTGTAGCAAAAGATGCAAAACTGCAGGAAGTAGGATATAAAAACTATAAATAAGCACGGAAAAGAAGCGAGGAGGATAAAAATGGATTACAAGAAAGCTGGCGTAGATATTGAAGCTGGTTACAAGTCAGTGGAATTAATGAAAGAACATGTAAAGAAAACCATGCGCGAGGAAGTGCTTGGCGGTTTAGGCGGATTTTCCGGTGCTTTTTCCCTGAAGAAAATCAAAGAAATGGAAGACCCGGTGCTGCTGTCCGGTACAGATGGCTGCGGTACAAAAGTAAAATTAGCTTACCTTATGGACAAACATGACACTATCGGTATCGACGCAGTGGCTATGTGTGTCAACGATATTGCCTGTGCAGGCGGTGAACCTCTGTTTTTCCTGGATTACATTGCATGCGGCAAAAACTATCCGGAAAAAATTGCAGAAATCGTAAAAGGTGTGGCAGAGGGATGTCTGCAGTCTGAGGCGGCTTTAATCGGCGGCGAAACCGCAGAACATCCAGGGCTTATGCCGGAAGAAGAATATGACCTGGCTGGTTTTGCAGTAGGTGTGGTAGAACGCAGAGACTTAATCAACGGTGAAAACTTAAAGGATGGAGACGTGCTTATCGGTATGGCTTCTTCCGGGGTACACAGCAATGGCTTTTCTCTGGTTCGTAAAGTGTTCGAGATGACAAAGGAATCGCTGGATACTTACTATGACGAACTGGGTAAAACACTGGGCGAAGCTCTTCTGGCGCCTACCAGAATCTATGTAAAAGCCTTAAAGAACGTAAAAGAAGCAGGGGTTGCTGTAAAAGCCTGCAGCCATATCACAGGCGGCGGTTTCTATGAAAACGTACCGAGAATGTTAAAAGACGGTGTGTGCGCAGTAATTGAAAAAGACAGCTATCCGATTCCTCCTGTCTTTACCTTAATGGCAAAAGTGGGCGAAATCGAAGAAACTATGATGTACAATACCTTTAACATGGGTCTTGGAATGATTGTAGCTGTAGATGCCAAAGATGTGGATAAGACTATGGAAGCCATCAAAGCAGCAGGAGATACGCCATATGTTGTGGGTAAAATCGAAGCAGGCGAAAAGGGCGTAAAATTAGTATAAGTATAAGGGGAGTCAGGGTTGCCGCAGTGCAGCCCTTTTCCTGTCGAAGAGAGAGGCTGACAAAAATGATGAAAATAGCGGTTTTGGTATCCGGCGGCGGAACCAATCTTCAAGCAATTTTAGACGCCATAGACAGCGGAAAGATTACCAATACACAGGTGTCTGTGGTAATCAGTAACAACGCAAATGCTTATGCTCTGGAGAGAGCCAAAAAACACGGGATTCCGGCGCAGTGCGTATCGCCGAAACGCTACGAATCCAGAGAACTTTTCAATCGGGCACTTCTGGAGACTATACAGTCGTATCATGTGGATTTGGTTGTGCTGGCCGGCTGTCTGGTGGTAATTCCGGAAATGATGGTAAAAGCCTATCCAAATAGAATTATCAATATTCACCCATCTCTGATTCCTGCTTTTTGCGGAACAGGGTACTATGGCTTGAAGGTACATGAGGGTGTGCTGCAAAGAGGAGCGAAGGTGACTGGCGCTACCGTGCATTTTGTAGATGAGGGAACGGATACCGGTCCCATTATTCTGCAGAAGGCAGTAGAAGTACAGCAGGATGATACACCGGAAACTCTGCAGAGGAGAGTGATGGAAGAGGCGGAATGGCAGATTATGCCGCAGGCGATTGACCTGATTGCCAACCAGAAGGTAGAAATTACAGACGGAATTGTAAAAATCCGTGAAGCATAAAAAGTATCAAAGCGTGAAAGGGGCATGGAACACATGAAAGTATTAATTATCGGAAGCGGCGGAAGAGAACACGCCATTGCATGGAAGGTGGCAAAAAGTCCGAAAGTGGACAAAATTTACTGTGCGCCGGGAAATGCGGGAATTGCAGAAGTAGCAGAATGTGTCAATATCGGAGCAATGGAATTTGACAAGCTGGCAGCTTTTGCAAAAGAAAAGGAGATTGATTTAACTGTTGTAGGTATGGATGACCCATTGGTAGGCGGTGTGGTAGACGTCTTTGAAAAGGAAGGGCTGCGCGTATTCGGACCGAGAAAGAATGCGGCAATTCTGGAAGGTTCAAAAGCCTTTTCAAAAGATTTAATGAAAAAATATAACATTCCTACTGCAGCCTATGAGAATTTCCAGAGTGCGGACGAGGCGCTGGCTTATCTTTGGGAAAAGGCAGATTTTCCCATCGTGTTAAAGGCAGACGGTCTGGCGCTGGGAAAAGGTGTTTTAATCTGCAATACTTTAGCAGAAGCAGAAGAAGGCGTAAAGGAAATTATGCTGGACAAGAAATTCGGTTCTGCTGGAAATACACTGGTGGTAGAGGAGTTTATGACAGGCCGTGAGGTTTCGGTACTTTCCTTTGTGGATGGAAAAACGATCAAAACCATGACTTCCGCTCAGGACCACAAACGTGCAAAGGACGGAGATGAGGGCTTAAATACCGGCGGTATGGGTACTTTCTCCCCAAGTCCTTTCTACACAGAGGAAGTAGATGATTTCTGTGAAAAATATATTTATCAGGCTACCGTAGACGCTATGGCAGCAGAGGGAAGAGAATTTAAGGGCATTATCTTCTTTGGTTTAATGCTTACAGAGAAAGGTCCGAAAGTGCTGGAATACAATGCCCGTTTCGGTGACCCGGAGGCGCAGGTTGTCATTCCGAGACTGAAAAATGACATTGTGGAAGTGTTTGAAGCCTGTGTAGACGGAAAACTGGACGAAGTGGACTTGCAGTTTGAAAACAACGCAGCCGTATGCGTGGTACTGGCTTCTGACGGCTATCCGGTATCCTACGAAAAAGGATTCCCCATTGAAGGTTTGGAAAACTTCAAAGATAAAGACGGTTACTATGTGTTCCATGCAGGAACTGCTTTAAAGGACGGTAAAATCGTTACAAACGGCGGTCGTGTGCTGGGTGTTACCGCCAAGGGTGCAGATTTGAAAGAGGCAAGAGCCAATGCGTATAAGGCAACGGAATGGATTCAGTTTGCCAATAAGTATAAGAGAAACGATATCGGAAAAGCGATTGACGAAGTATAAGAAAGGAATGGGGATACCGCATGACGCTGCAGGCAGTGCAGGGGCGGTATTCCCTTTTTCATTTCTTGCACCGAAAAAATCTCTGTGTTATAATCAGAGAATCATGCAAAAAGAGAGGGTTTTTAGAATTATGTCAAATGCAATTTCAAAAGATTTCAGGCTGTTTTCTTTACTGAAATTTGCCTTTCCAACCATGGTGATGATGGTTTTTATGTCCCTTTACACCATTGTGGATGGGATTTTTGTATCCAGGCTGGTAAATACCCAGGCGCTTTCTGCTGTGAATATTGTGTATCCGGTTATCAGTCTGATGATAGCGGTGGGAGTTATGCTGGCCACAGGCGGCAGCGCAGTGATTGCCCGAAAGCTGGGAGAACACCGGCCGGAGGAAGCCAGAGGAGATTTTGCATTTCTTGTGGTCACAGGAATTGCAGTAGGACTGTTTTTTCTTATAGCAGGAAATATGTTCCTGACACCTCTGGTGAAAATGCTGGGAGCCACAGATGTGCTTATGCCTTATTGTGAAGAATATCTGAGGATTCTTATATTTATGGGACCGGCCTGTGTACTGCAGCTTTTGTTTCAGACTTTTTTTGTGACTGCCGGAAAACCGGTTATTGGTCTGGCGCTTACCATAGGCGGCGGTCTTTTGAATATGATTTTAGACTATGTTTTTATGGGACCCTTGCAGATGGGAATTGCAGGCGCAGCTTGGGCCACCGGAATCGGACAGCTTCTTCCGGCCGTGGTAGGGCTTTTGTATTTCCTTTGGGTAAGGGACTCCCTGTACCTGGTGAAGCCGCGTTTTGATTTTCTGGTGTTAAAAGAAAGCTGCTTTAACGGTTCCTCTGAGATGGTGACCAATTTGTCTACTGCAGTGGTAACCTTTCTCTTTAACATTGTCATGATGCGGCTTTTGGGAGAAGCCGGTGTGGCGGCTATTACTATTGTGCTGTATGGTCAGTTCCTGTTTAATGCCCTGTATATGGGATTTTCCATGGGAGTTGCGCCGGTTATCAGTTTCAATTACGGGAGAAAAAACAGAGCATTGTTGCAGCGGATTTTTAAAATCTGTCTTTGGTTTATAGGGATATCGTCTGTTTTGATTACGATTTTTGCCCTTCTGTCCGGGGGAATGATTGTGGAAATTTTTACCCCGAAGGGAAGCAAGACTTACGAAATTGCCCGTACAGGCTTTTTTCTTTTTTCTTTTAATTACTTTTTTGCCGGAATCAATATCTTTGCATCATCCATGTTCACAGCTTTTTCGGACGGAAAAATATCGGCCATTATTTCTTTTATCCGCACCTTTGTCATGATTGTGCTGAATATTCTGCTACTGCCGTATCTGATAGGGGTAGACGGTGTGTGGCTGGCCGTGCCAAGCGCGGAATTTATGACTGTTCTGCTGTCGGTTTACTATTTCATCCGGAAAAAGGAACAGTACGGATACATAGCCTCGAAAAAACAGTAAAGAGAAGAAATTAGATTTGACCGGAAGTGCTATCTATGCTATATTAAATATAACAACAGGAAGCGGGTGAGAATATGCTGATAGAAATAGATTTTAACAGTGATGAAGCTATTTATGTACAGCTTTGTAACCAGATTATTATGGGCATTGCCACAGACCAGCTGAAAATCGGAGAAACACTGCCTTCCGTGCGGCAGCTTGCCGATACCGTAGGGATTAATATGCATACGGTAAATAAGGCGTATTCCGTTTTGAGGCAGGAAGGCTTTGTTACCATTGACCGCCGCAAAGGGGCGGTGATTTCTATTGATGAGAATAAAATCCGGGCTTTGGAGGAAATGAAAGAAAATCTTCTGGTAGTGCTGGCAAAAGGCTGCTGTAAAAACATTACGCGGGAAGAGGTTCATGCCTTAATTGACGAGATTTTTGAAGAGTATAAAGTATAAATAGAATGGGAGATTTGCATGAGGAATCAATATTCAAAATGGGCACTGAAGGCATTGAAAACTGCTGAACAGACAGCAAGAGCCTGCAGTCATAATTATATTGGGACAGAGCACATTCTGGCAGGGCTTCTGGCAGGAGAGCAGACTACAGCGGGCATTCTTTTGGGAGAGGCCGGTGTGACAAAAGAAAAGCTGCAGGAACTGACAGAAAACCTGGTAGCGCCATCCTGCGGTGTGCTTTTAGAAGAGCCCCAGGGCTATACGCCCAGAGCCAGGCAGGTGCTTGCTTTGGCTAGAGAAGAGGCGGAAAAGATGGAAAGCCGGGAAGTGGGGACAGAACATCTTTTGATTGCCATGTTAAAAGAATACGATTGTGTGGCTGCGCGGCTTCTGCACACTATGGGAGTCAATATCCAGGCCCTTTATGCAGAAGTGATGAAAACGCTGGGAAGAGAAGGCGTGCTGACGAAGGAGGACTCTTTCGGAGGCTCTTTAAAAGGCAGCAAAAAATCCTCAACACCTATGCTGGCACAGTATGGCCGGGATTTGACAGAAATGGCAGCAAGAGGATTGTTAGACCCTGTTGTGGGAAGAGAAAAGGAAATTAACCGCATGATTCAGATTCTCAGCAGAAGGATGAAAAACAATCCCTGTCTGATTGGAGAGCCGGGTGTGGGAAAGACAGCTATTACCGAAGGGCTTGCCCAGCAGATAGTCAGAGGTCTGGTACCGGAAAGTATGGCAGATAAGCGGATTGTGATATTGGATTTGTCTGCTATGGTAGCAGGGTCCAAGTATCGGGGAGAGTTTGAAGAACGCATTAAGCGGGTGATTGCAGAGGTTTCCGGTGACAGAAGAATCCTGCTGTTTCTGGATGAACTGCACACGTTAATCGGTGCAGGCGGTGCGGAGGGGGCGCTGGACGCCTCCAATATTTTGAAGCCGGCTCTTTCCAGAGGCGAAATCCAGCTTATTGGCGCCACAACCATTGAAGAATACCGCAAACATATTGAAAAGGATGCGGCATTGGAGAGACGCTTCCAGCCTGTCATGGTGGAGGAACCCGCAAAAGAAGAGGCAGAGGAAATTTTGAGAGGTCTGGTACCTTATTATGAAAAACATCACGGTGTTGCCATTGAAGAAAGTGCGGTAAAGGCAGCCGTGGCTATGGGAATCCGCTATATCAATGACCGTTTTCTGCCGGATAAAGCCCTGGATTTGCTGGATGAGGCCTGCTCAAAAGTGCAGTTGGACGGATACAAAACCCCGGACGGTCTGGTGGAGATGGAGAAACATCTCAGAAGTCTGTATCAGGAAAAAGAGGAAGCGGTGAAGCAGCAGGACTTTGTGCTGGCAAAACAGCTGCAGCAGGAGCAGAAAGAAACCGAAGAACAGCTGGAAAAGGCAAGAGAGCGTTTTGAAAAACAGTGTAAGCGGAAAAGGCTGGTTGTTACCGAAGACCAGGTGGCACAGGTAGTGGCAGAATGGACTAAGATTCCGGTGAAGAAGCTGACAGAGGGTGAATCCAAACGTCTGGCCAGGCTGGAAACGATTCTGCATAAGCGAGTGATTGGTCAGGAGGAAGCAGTGAGAGCCGTGGCAAAAGCGGTAAAAAGAGGCCGGGTAGGTTTAAAAGATCCAAAACGTCCCATTGGTTCTTTCCTCCTTCTGGGACCTACGGGTGTGGGAAAGACAGAACTTTCCAAAGCACTGGCGGAAGCGGTTTTCGGCAGAGAAGACGCTATGATTCGTGTGGACATGTCCGAATACATGGAAAAACACAGTGTGTCCAAACTGATAGGTTCTCCTCCGGGATATGTAGGGTATGAGGAAGGCGGACAATTAAGCGAAAAAGTGCGGCGGAATCCTTACAGCGTGCTGCTCTTTGATGAGATTGAGAAAGCGCACCCGGATGTGTTTAACATTCTTCTGCAGGTACTGGACGACGGACATATTACAGACGCTCAGGGCCGAAAGGTGGATTTTAAGGAAACCATTATTATTATGACGTCCAATGCAGGCGCCCAGTCCATTGTAGAGCCCAAAAAGCTGGGATTCGGGGCAGCAGACAGCGCGTCAGCAGATTATAAAAAGATGAAAGACAGTGTCATGGAGGAAGTAAAGCGTCTGTTCCGTCCGGAATTTCTGAACCGAATCGACGATATTATTGTCTTCCATATGCTGAATAAAGAGGAAATCAAGAAAATCACGGGACTGCTTCTGAAAGAATTTGTGACCCGCTGCAAGGTGCAGATGGATATAGAGGTAAAAGTCAGAGACAGTGTGAAAGAGCTTATTGCAAAAGAAGGCTTCGACCCGAAATATGGGGCGAGACCTTTAAAGAGAGCCATTCAGAACAAAATTGAAGATGCTATGGCAGAGGAAATTCTGGAGGGGCGGGTTCAGGCCGGTAACAGCGTTACTATTGGACTGTCTAAACAAACTATAAAATTTATGGTAAATGTACAGAATGACTAGAAAAATTTGTGTGTTTATGGTAACATTGATATACAAAAAAGAACGGTTCTGTAAAGGAATCGAAGAAACGAAAGACGTAAGCGGGAGGACATAACTATGTCAGTGGTAAAAGAATTAATTCGTACAGAAGAAAACGGCAAAATCAGCTTTGGCAACTATGAGTTGACACAAAAATCAAAATTATCCGATTTTGAGTATGACGGAGATATGTACAAAGTTAAAACATATAATGAAATTACAAAACTGGAACGAAACGGAATGTTTGTCTACGAATCTGTACCAGGCACTACTGTATTGAATCTGCATACAGAAGAAACAGGAATGAGTTTTACTGTAGAAGGTCCAAAAGATGCGCAGATTACCGTGGAATTGGAAGAAGATGCAGAGTATAAAGTAACCATTGACGGGGAAGAGGCAGGACAGATGAAGACAAATCTGGGAGGAAAATTATCTTTCAGTGTGGAACTGGAACAGGCAGAGCAGGTTTCTGTGAGCATTGAAAGAGTCTGAACGGTCGGTCTTTGTGGTGATTGTCTTACAGAATAAAAAAGACGATATGCAGAGTCGGGTGAGTGACTTCCCGGCTCTGCTTTTTTCTTTTGCAGCAGACCGTATTTGAGTGGGCAGAACAGGAGGAAGAGAAAAGAGATATGGCAAAAGGGAAAAAAAGTGTATTTTTTTGTCAGAACTGTGGATATGAATCTTCAAAGTGGCTGGGACAGTGTCCGGGCTGCAGGGAGTGGAATACTTTTGTGGAGGAGAGCGTTTCTGGGGCAGGAAAAGGTGCTGCAGCTAAAGGGATCTCCGGAACGGAGGGTCAGACAGGAAAGAGAAACGAACCGGTTCGGCTTTCCGAAATTCAGGTCAGGGAAGAGGACAGAATCAAAACCAATATGGAGGAGTTAGACAGGGTTTTAGGCGGCGGCATTGTGCCCGGCTCTATGGTACTGGTAGGCGGTGACCCCGGTATCGGAAAGTCCACCCTGCTTTTACAGGTGTGCAGGCAGTTGACTTTGCAGCAGCATAAGGTCTTGTATATATCCGGGGAAGAATCCCTGCGTCAGATTAAGCTGAGGGCAAAGCGAATCGGAGAATTTAATGAACATCTTTATCTTTTGTGTGAAACAAATCTGGAAATTATCCGCAGTACCATTGAACGGCTGAAGCCAGAAGCGGTGGTGATTGATTCCATTCAGACCATGTATAACGAAGAGGTGTCTTCTGCACCGGGCAGTGTTTCACAGGTTCGGGAATCCACGGGAATTCTGATGCAGATTGCCAAGGGACTGGGGATTTCCGTCTTTATTGTGGGGCATGTGACAAAGGATGGCAGTGTGGCAGGACCGAGAGTACTGGAACATATGGTAGACACTGTTTTGTATTTTGAAGGAGACCGCCAGCTTGCTTACCGAATTTTGCGAGGAGTGAAAAACCGCTTTGGTTCTACCAATGAAATCGGGGTTTTTGAAATGCAGGAAAAAGGGTTGGAAGAGGTGAAAAATCCTTCCCAGGCCATGTTAAATGGGCGTCCCACTGATGCGTCCGGAACTACGGTGGTCTGTTCTGTGGAGGGAACCCGCCCCATCCTCATAGAAATTCAGGCGCTGGTAACCAGAACCAACTTCGGACTGCCAAGGCGGACTTCTGTGGGTATTGACTACAACCGTGTGAATCTTTTGATGGCTGTGTTGGAAAAAAGAGCCGGTTTGCGTCTGGGAGATTGTGATGCTTATGTGAATCTGGCAGGAGGCATGAAACTGGGAGAGCCGGCCATTGATTTGGGCATTGTACTTTCTATTGTGTCCAGTTATAAAAATCAGGTAATAGATGAGGGAACTTTAATCTTTGGAGAGGTGGGACTTTCGGGGGAAGTTCGTGGCGTCAGCATGGCGGAAACCAGGGTGCGGGAAGCTCAAAAGCTGGGCTTTACGGCCTGCATTATGCCAAAAACCAATGTGGAGGGAATACAGGGAAAATATAAGATAAAGCTTATTGGAGTAGCCAATATTAAGGAGGCTATGGAATACATTTAAGGGGAAAAGACATATGAAAAAGATATTTGACAAAATGTTTGGACAGTATAGAGGCTTGCGGCGGGAACTGTATGTGCTTTTCTGGGGGAAGGCAGCGACCAATATGGGGGCTATGATATGGCCTATGCTGACGTTGATTTTGAGCAATAAGTTGGGGATGGATGCCGGAGAAATTGCAAAAATTACGATTTCTATGGGAATTGTACAGTTTCCGGTAAATCTGATAGGAGGAAAATTGGCAGACCATTGCAATAAGAAAAAACTTATTGTGGTGTGCGATTTGGTGACGGTCATCTGCTATCTGACAGCGGCGTTTCTTCCCGTATCCATGACACAGATTCTCCTGTTTTTTACGGCAGGGGTATTCCAAACCATGGAAAATCCGTCTTATGACGCCCTGGTGGCGGATTTGAGCACTACTGAAAACAGGGAGAAGGCCTACAGTCTGATTTACCTGGGGCTGAACCTGGGTTTGATTCTGGCGCCTTCTATAGGGGGGATTCTGTTTCAGAATCATCTGGGGCTGGCTTATGCCATTGACGGACTGACCACACTGTCGTCCACCATTTTGATTCTGCTCTTTATTAAAGATATTACACCGGTGCAGGAAGCGGAAAATGTTTATGAGAAAGCGCGGGATAGACAGTCTACCTGGCAGATATTATCCGGACAGAAGGTGATTTTGTTTTTTCTGATTTGCTGGGCGGTATATGAATTTTCCTATGCACAGTTTAATTTCCTGATTCCGTTGAATATGGAAAGCCTGTATGGTGGGAAAGGGGCAGTTTACTTTGGTTTCATGACCAGCTTGAATGGACTTGTGGTGATTATCGGAACCCCCCTTTTGACAAAGTGGGCAGCAGGTCTGGGTGACGTGGATAAGCTGCTGATTGGGCAGATACTGGTGAGTGTCAGCCTTGCTATGTATAGATTCATACAGGGGATAATTCCTATGTATTATGTGTCCATGGTTCTGTTTACGATAGGAGAAATTATGACTACGCTGGGGTCGTATCCTTATCTTACCAGGAGAATTCCTGCATCTCACAGAGGAAGAATTTCTTCGGTTTCCAATATCTTTTTAGGGGCTTCGATGTATAGCTCACAATGGCTGATAGGCGGCGTGCTGAAAACGGGAACGGTAATGACTGCATGGCAGTGTGTGACAGGAGCAGGTATTCTGGGAATTGTCTTTTATGTTCTTTTGGCAGGAGCAGACAGAAAAAGTTATCCTCTTTTATACAGAAAGTAATGCTTTGTAGGAGCTGCATTTTGGTATCGTTATGTTTATAAAGTGCCTTATGCAGCTTTCATGTCTGTTTTTCTGATATGGATATAGAAACGGTTGTGTTTGATGTTGGTGAAAAAAATGTAAAATACTGTTGACAGGAGGAAAAAAGAATGGTAATATAATTTAGCTGTCACAAAGAACAGAAAGACGACTTCGGTCGATAAAAAAGTTTTAAAAAGTTCTTGACAAAGCGATGCAGATGTGATGATCTAGTATGGCTGTCGAAAAAAAAGAACGGCTCAGCTGAATGGCTGAAAAAACTTTTTAAAAAAAGTTATTGACAAGCTGAAAGAGATATGATAAAATATCAAAGCTGTCAAAGCGACAGGAACCTTGATAACTGAACAGTAGAACACATGAATCGAAAATTCTTTTACATTTT
>NZ_JAAITA010000029.1 GCF_013304445.1 Blautia hansenii | reverse complement strand
TAATAATCAGCAAGGATGATTATAGGTTCTGTGGATAAAACTGCGGAAACTCAAGTCCAGTTGGCCTTGACTATGTTTCGGGATGAAACCACAGTGAGATGGGGACCTATGATGGCAGCGGCAACTTTAATTTCCGTGCCAATGATTATCTTATTCCTGTGTGCACAGAAATATTTTGTACAAGGTATTGTATCGACAGGCTTGAAATAGAGGAGAAAAAATATGGAAAGACCCAATATTATATTTTATTTTTCAGACCAACAGCGTTGGGATACGCTGGGGTGTTATGGGCAGCCTTTAGACGTAACGCCTAATCTGGATCGACTGGCAAAGGAAGGGACTCTTTTTGAACGGGCTTTTACATGTCAGCCAGTATGCGGACCTGCACGGGCTTGTCTGCAAAGTGGAAAGTATGCCACACAGATAGGGTGCCATCGCAATGCACAAGCGCTTCCGGAAAACATAACAACATTGGCGGATTATTTTCGCCGGGCAGGTTATGAGACCGCGTATGTAGGAAAGTGGCATTTGGCATCTAATCGCAGCAGCTACGAGGCTTTGGAAGATGAAGAAAACTTCGAGACAAGAGCAGTACCTGAAAACAGGAGGGGTGGTTATCGGGACTATTGGATGGCTTCCGATGTACTGGAAGCTACTTCCCACGGTTATGATGGATATGTTTTTGATGAAACTGGGAAAAAACACGAATTTATAGGATATCGTGCAGATGCTGTTAATAATTATGCGATCCATTATCTGCATAAGTATCAGGGGGAAAACCCATTCTTTCTGTTCATTTCTCAGATCGAACCACATCATCAAAATGACCATGGTAGGTTTGAGGGACCGGACGGAAGTAAAGAACTTTTCGGCAATTTTACTCCTCCTGGTGATATGACGGAGGGAGAGGGAGACTGGAAGGAAAATTATCCGGACTATTTGGGGCAGTGCCATAGTTTGGACAAAAATGTAGGATATTTGGTAGATACATTGAAAGAAAAAGGCCTGTGGGAAAACACAATATTGTTTTATACATCTGACCATGGTTGTCATTTCTGTACCAGAAACAGCGAATACAAGCGTTCCTGTCATGAATCCAGTATTCATATTCCGCTCATTGCAACAGGTGGAAGTTTTACGGGCGGTAAACGTATTCAGAATCTTGTAAGCTTGATAGATTTACCGGTTACGCTGTTGGATTGTGCAGGGATTCCAAAACCGGAAGATTTTCAGGGGCATTCGCTGAGAAACTTGGTAGAAGGAAAAGTGCAGGAATGGCAAGAGTGTGTGTTTGTTCAAATCAGTGAAAGTCAGGTGGGGCGTGCTATTCGTACACGCAAATGGAAATATTCTGTTGTGGCAGAGGAAGACCCTTGGGAATGTCCTGGAGCAGATGTTTACTATGAGCAGTATTTGTATGACTTGGAAAAAGACCCTTTTGAAAGTGTGAATTTGGTCAGAAATCCTGTTTATAGAGATATTAGGGGGCAGTTGGCAGAGAAGTTGAAAGAGTGTATGAAAAGAGCGGGAGAGAAAATTCCGGAAATAAGACCTTACCAGGAATAAAAGAATAGAAAACCAGAGAATCCCACAGAGCCGGGCGTTCTCTGGTTTTCCTATTTCGAAGGAGAAATTCTATGTTTTAGTGCACTTTTACTTTATCACACAAAAATATTTTGGGTAATTTGGTTAAAAACGTCAAAAGAAACAGGCCTTTTTCTGCGCTGATTAGGAAAATAGACGTTTTTTAGACTGCGCGAATGATACAATCACAAAAAAAGCAAAGGAGACGATGTGAAATGAACAATGCAGATATCGGAAATGCAATGGTAATCAAGTTAGACCCGGTGTTACCGGAATATCCAACCTTTAAGGAAGGTGTCAGAAGAGCGCCGATGAGAGAACTGACACTGAACAAAAGAGAGATTAAACTGGCAGTAGCAAATGCTTTGAGATATGTACCGGAAGAACTGCATGAACAGCTGGCACCGGAATTCCTGGACGAATTATTGACACATGGACGTATTTACGGATACCGTTTCATGCCAAAGGAAAGAATTTACGGAAAACCCATTGATGAATATAAAGGCGAATGTATCGAAGGAAAGGCTTTCCAGGTTATGATTGACAACAACCTGGACCATGACGTAGCGCTTTATCCTTACGAACTGGTTACATATGGAGAAACCGGACAGGTTTGTCAGAACTGGATGCAGTATCAGTTAATCAAAAAATATCTGGAAAAACTGACACATCATCACACACTGGTTATGATGAGCGGACATCCAATGGGACTCTTTAAATCTCATGAATCCAGCCCGAGAGTTATCGTGACAAACGGACTTATGGTTGGTATGTTTGACAATCCGGAAGACTGGGCAAAAGCAACAGCTATGGGAGTTTCTTCCTATGGACAGATGACAGCCGGCGGCTGGATGTACATCGGACCACAGGGTATCGTTCACGGTACTTTTAATACGATTTTAAATGCAGGACGTAAATTCTTAGGCGTTCCACAGGACGGCGATTTGGCCGGACATTTATTTGTAACCAGCGGTCTTGGCGGAATGAGCGGCGCTCAGCCAAAAGCCATCGAAATCGCAGGCGGTGTCGGTATCGTTGCGGAAGTGGATTACTCCAGAATTGAAACACGTCACAGCCAGGGATGGGTAAGTCTGGTCATCGAAGACGCAGCGGAAGCATTCCGTGTGGCTCAGGAATACATGGATAAGAAAGAAACCATTTCCATTGCATTCCACGGAAATATCGTAGACCTTCTGCAGTATGCAGTTGACAATAATATTAAGATTGAACTCTTATCTGACCAGACATCCTGCCATGTTCCATACGACGGAGGTTACTGCCCACAGGGTCTGACCTTTGAAGAAAGAACAGAAATGCTGGCAAATGATAAAGAAAAATTCTGTGAACTGGTAGACCAGTCTCTGGTGAAACATTATCATCTGATTAAGACTCTGGTAGAAAGAGGCGCTTACTTCTTTGATTATGGCAATGCATTTATGAAAGCAGTCTTTGACGCAGGCGCAAAAGATATTGCGAAGAACGGAGAAGACACCAGCGAAGGCTTTATCTTCCCATCTTATGTAGAAGATATTTTAGGACCGGAGCTGTTCGACTATGGATATGGACCATTCAGATGGTGCTGTCTGTCCGGCAAACCGGAAGATTTAAGAAAAACAGACCATGCAGCAATGGAAATCATTGACCCGAACAGAAGAAGCCAGGACAGAGATAACTACATCTGGATTCGCGACGCAGAAAAGAACAAACTGGTTGTTGGTACACAGTGCCGTATTCTGTATCAGGATGCTCTTGGAAGAAGAGATATCGCTCTGAAATTTAACGAAATGGTAAGAAACGGTGAAATCGGACCGGTTATGCTGGGACGTGACCACCATGATACAGGCGGAACAGATTCTCCATACAGAGAAACCTCTAACATTTATGATGGTTCCAACATTACGGCAGATATGGCTGTTCACTGCTACGCAGGCAATGCAGCAAGAGGTATGAGCCTTGTAGCTCTTCACAACGGCGGCGGTGTTGGTATCAGCAAATCCATCAACGGCGGATTTGGTATGGTTCTGGACGGAAGCGAAAGAGTGGACGAAATTTTAATGGCAGCTATTCCATGGGATACTATGATTGGTGTATCCAGAAGAAGCTGGGGCAGATGTGAACATTCGATTGAAACAGTTGCAGAATACAACAAGATTAGAAATGGTGAAGATTACATCACAATGCCATACCTGGCAAACGATGAATTGATTGAAAGAGTGTGCAAAGACGTGGTGGTAGAACCTCATCATCATACACACCACTAAGAATTTCCGCAAACAGTTATGAGGAGACAGAACATGAAGAAAAGATATATACGCCATGCCTCCGAATTGGTTACCTGTAAGGGCAGCGCGCCGAAACACGGAAAAGAAATGTCGGATATTGGTCTGATTAAAGACGGCGCTGTGATTATCCATGATGATAAAATCGTTGCCACAGGTACTACGGAGGAACTGGACAGACAGGTGGACTTAAACGAATATGAAGTCATAGACGCTGCAGGGAAAACCGTTATGCCGGGATTCGTGGATTCTCATACACATTTTATTTTCGGCGGATACCGGGCAGATGAATTTTCCTGGAGATTAAAAGGCGACAGTTATATGTCCATTATGGAACGGGGCGGCGGCATTAATGCCACCGTTGTTCCTACCAGAGAAGCTACAGAAGAGGAATTGATAGAAGCAGGAGAAGAACGGTTGAACCGTATGCTGGAATTCGGTGTTACCACCGTAGAAGGCAAGAGCGGTTACGGCATGGACTGTGAAACAGAGCTGAAACAGCTTCGTGTCATGAAAAAACTGGATGAAACCCATCCTGTGGATATTGTCAGAACCTTTCTGGGACCTCACAGTGTTCTTCCTCAGTGGAAAGGCAAAGAAAGAGAATTTCTGGAAGAACAGCTTCAGGGGGTTATGCCGAAAGTAAAGGAAGAGAACCTGGCAGAGTTTGCTGATATCTTTACAGAAAAAAATGTATTTAATATAGAAGATTCCGAGTATTATCTCACAGAAGCAAAAAAGATGGGATTTAAGCTGAAAATTCATGCAGATGAAATTTACCAGCTTGGAGGCGCAGAACTGGCTTCCAGAGTGGGAGCTGTATCTGCAGACCATTTGCTGAAGGCTTCCGATGAAGGAATCCGTCAGATGAGAGAGGCCGGAGTTATCAGTACCCTCCTTCCTGCCACTGCATTTTCTTTGAAAGAAGAGTATGCGCCGGGAAGAAAAATGATTGATGAAGGATGCGCAGTGGCGCTTGCGTCGGATTTGAATCCGGGCAGCTGCTTTACCAATTCTATCCCTCTTTTGGTAGCGCTTGGCTGTATTTATATGAATATGTCCATTGAGGAAGTCATTACCGCACTGACCATTAACGGCGCGGCGGCTGTAGACAGAGCTGATACCGTGGGAAGCCTGGAAGCGGGAAAACAGGCGGATATTGTTATTTTGAAATTCCCATCTATCCACTTTATGCCATATCACACAGGCATTAATCTGGTAGAAACGGTTATCAAAAAAGGGGAAACTGTATATCACAAAGAATGGAGATAAGGAGAACACAATTATGAACAAAATTATCGAATGCGTACCGAATTTCAGTGAAGGAAGAGACAAAGAAAAAATCGAAAAAATCGTGGACTGCTTCCGCAATATAGAAGGTGTAAAATTATTAGACTACAGCTCTGACGAAGACCACAACAGAAGTGTCGTAACCGTTATCGGTGAACCGGAACCATTAAAAGAAGCTATGGTTGCAGCGATTGGAAAAGCAGTAGAATTAATCGATATGACAAAACATCAGGGACAGCACCCACGTATGGGTTGTGTAGACGTTGTTCCATTCATTCCTATCCGCAACACAACGGTAGAAGAAGCAGACGCTCTTGCAAAAGAAGTTGCAAAAGAAGCAGCAGACAAATTTGGTCAGCCATTCTTCTTATATGAAAAATCTGCTACAGCTCCTCACAGAGAAAATCTTGCAAAAGTTCGTCAGGGACAGTTTGAAGGTATGGCAGAAAAAATGAAAGACCAGGAAAAATGGAAACCGGATTTTGGTCCAAACACCATTCATCCTACCGGTGGTGTAACAGCTATCGGCGCAAGAATGCCGCTGATTGCTTACAACATCAACCTGGATACTTCTAGCGTAGAAATCGCTCAGAAAATCGCAGATAAAATCCGTCACATCAAAGGCGGCTTCCGTTACTGCAAAGCTATGGGCGTTATGCTGGAGGACAGAAACATTGCGCAGGTATCCATGAACTTAACAGACTATACAAAAACATCTGTTTACACAGTATTTGAAACCGTTCGTATGGAAGCAAGACGTTACGGCGTAAATGTACTTGGCAGTGAAGTCGTTGGTCTGATTCCGCTGCAGGCAATTGTAGACTGCGCAGAATACTACCTGGGATTTGAAGGCTTTGACCCGAAACAGGTACTTGAAACAAGACTTTAATTCAAAATAATATAAGAGGTATATGCCATGAAAAATATGACAATTAAAGAATTCGCCATGCAGACAGCCTCTAATGAACCAGTACCTGGGGGCGGAAGTATTTCCGCCCTCGCTGGCGCTTTGGCAGCAGCTCTGACAGAAATGGTGGCGGGATTGACGATTGGCAAGAAAAAATACGCAGAAGTAGAAGAAGAAATGAAAGAGGCTGTAGAGCCTATGCATAAAATCTGCGAGCAGCTGTTGGACGACATCAAAAGAGACAGCGAATCTTTTGATTTGTATATGCAGGCCCTGACGCTTCCGAAGGAAACAGAGGAAGAAAAGGCAGCCCGTACAGAAGCTATGCAGAACGGATTAAAAGCAGCCGTAGCCGTGCCTTTATCTGTGGCAAAAGCCGCTTATGAAGTGCTTCCGTTTGCGGAAGTGATGGTAACAAAAGGAAATAAAACAGCCGTTACCGATGCTTTGGTTGCGACTATGATGGCAAGAACTGCAGTGTTGGGCGCGCTGTTTAATGTAAAAATCAATCTGGAATCCATTAAGGACGAAGAATTTGTAAAAGCAACTTCTGAGGAAGTAGCGGTGCTGGAGAAAAAAGCGGTTGCCTTTGAGCAGAAGATTCTGGCTCAGGCGGGCGTTTCCAAAAGTGTAACAGAGTAAGACAGAAGAAGGAAGACGATGAAAGGAGAAAGCCTGTGAAGATTTTAAAAAATGCAGTAGCAGGAACCCTGGAATCCAGTGATTTGTTTATTCAGATTGAGCCAGACGAAAAGGAACTGACCCTGGAGATTGACTCCGTTGTTGCGAATCAATATATGGATTCCATTCGGGCTGCCGTACTGGAAACCTTAAAGGAATTTGATGTTTCCACGGGAAAAATCTTTATTAAAGACAAAGGTGCCTTAGACTGCGTCATACGCGCACGAATGGAAACTGCACTGAAAAGAGGGGGAGTGGAAACGTTATGAGAAGAACCATGCTGTTTTTACCGGGAAACACTCCCAATATGCTGATAAATGGGGATACTCTGGGTGCAGACACCATCATTTTTGATTTGGAAGACGCAGTGTCTCCGGACGAAAAGGATGCAGCCAGAATTCTGGTGAGAAATGCACTGAAATATCAGTCTTTCCCCAACTGTGAAGTGGTAGTTCGTATCAATCCTACGGATACGGAATTCTGGAAAGAAGATTTGAAAGCGATTATTCCTCTGAAACCGGATGTGGTTATGCCCACGAAGGTAAGCGGGGGCGAGATGATTCGCCAGGTGGCAGATTACATAACAGAAGTGGAGAAAGCAGCCGGAGTGGAGGAAGGCTCTGTGAAGATTCTTCCACTGATTGAAACTGCTCTTGGCGTAGAAAAGGCTTTTGATATTGCCAGCGCAGATAAGCGGGTTATCGGCCTGTTTCTGGGAGGAGAAGACTTTACTGCAGACATGCACTGCAAACGGACCAAAGAGGGCAAGGAAATCTTTTATGCCAGAACACGTCTGGTATGTGCGGCCAGAGCCTGCGGCATTGAAGCCTATGACACGCCGTTTACCGATGTGGAGGATATGGAAGGCCTGGAAAAAGATACCGAATTTGCCAAGAGTTTGGGATTTGCAGGAAAAGCGGTGATTTCGCCGAGGCATGTGGATATTGTAAATGCCGTTTTCTCTCCCACAGAGAGTGAAATCGAATATGCCCATGACGTCATGGATGCCATCGAAGAAGGCAAGCGTCAGGGCAAGGGTGTGATTTCCTTAAGAGGGAAGATGATTGACGCACCTATTGTAAAACGTGCCCGTCAGGTACTGGAAATGGAAGAAGCGATTTATGGAGGTGCGTGCAGATGAATAAATTAATCGGTTCTGTAAAAGAAGCCATTGAAAAAGCAGGGCTGAAAGACGGAATGACCATCTCTTTTCATCATCATATGAGAAACGGCGATTATGTGCTGAATATGGTGCTGGACGCAGCAGCCCGGATGGGAATTCGGGATTTGACGGTAAATGCAAGTTCCATTTTCGATATTCACGAACCTATTATTGAACATATCAAAAACGGGGTTGTGACAGGGCTGGAATGTAACTATATGGGTGCAAAGGTAGGAAAGGCGATTTCCAAAGGGATTCTGGCAAAACCAGTGATTTTCAGAAGTCACGGAGGAAGAGCCGGAGATATGGAAAATGGTTCCTCAAAAATTGACCTTGCTTTTCTGGCAGCGCCCTGTGCAGATGAGATGGGAAACTGCAGCGGAAAATACGGCCCGTCAGCCTGCGGTTCTCTGGGATACGCATTTTCTGACGCGCTGCATGCAGACAAGGTAGTGGTGCTGACCGATAACCTGGTGCCTTATCCGTTAAAAGATACCTCCATTCATGAGGGTTATGTGGATTATGTAGTGCAGGTAGAGCAGATTGGCGACCCGGCGCGGATTGTGTCCGGAACTACAAAGATTACCCGTGACCCTGTAGGACTTCGCATTGCAGGTCTGGCGGCACAGGTGGTGAAGCATTCCGGATACTTAAAGGACGGTTTCTCTTTCCAGACCGGCGCCGGAGGTGCATCTCTGGCTGTGGCAAAATATGTGGAAGAGATGATGGAAAAGGAACACATCAAAGGCAGCTTCTGTATGGGCGGCATTACGGGTTACATGGTGGATATGGCAAATAAAGGATACTTTGACACGATTTTGGATGTGCAGTGTTTTGATTTAAAAGCCATTGAATCCATTCGGGAAAATCCGAAACACCAGGAAATTTCGGCTATGCGCTATGCGTCCCCGGCGGCGAAAAGTGCAGCAGTAGACAGTCTGGATGTGGTGATTCTCGGTGCAACCCAGGTAGATGTGAATTTCAATGTCAATGTGCATACGGATTCCAATGGATACATCATGGGAGGTTCAGGCGGACACTGCGACACAGCAGCAGGTGCAAAGCTGGCAATTATTGTGGCGCCCCTTATCCGGGCCAGACTTCCTCTGATTGTAGATGAGGTGCTGTGCAAATCCACACCGGGTGAGACGGTAGATGTGGTGGTAACCCAGAGGGGCATTGCCGTGAATCCGAAACAGAAGGAATTAAAGGAAAAATTAATCAAAGCCGGACTGCCGGTAAAAGATATAGAAGAATTGAAACAGATTGCAGAGGACATTGCGGGTGTCCCCAAACGGGTGGAAATGGGAGAACGAGTTGTAGCAAACGTACTGTACCGCGATGGAACCTTACTGGATACCATTAAAAATGTATTATAAATCAGAAAAAGCGGAAGGGAGCGGTTTACAGTGGATAAAAAGAAATTAATCATCGGCGTTATCGGCGCAGATGTACATGCAGTGGGAATCAGTATTCTCCAGCATGCCTTTGAGGATGCGGGATTTGATGTGACAAACCTTGGAGTTATGGTGTCTCAGGAGGAATATATTTCCGCTGCCATTGAGACAGGCGCAGATGCCATTTTAGTGTCCTCTCTTTATGGTCACGGAGAGCTGGACTGCCGTGGTTTGAGAGACAAATGCAACGAGGCTGGTTTAAAGGATATTCTCTTATATGTAGGAGGAAATATCGTTGTAGGAAAACAGCCATTTAATGAAGTGGAAAAACGTTTCAAAGCCATGGGCTTTGACCGGGTATTCGGTCCGGGTACAGCGCCGGAAACAACCATTGCAGCATTGTATGAAGATTTCGGCATGGAAGCTCCAAAGACAGAGGACTGATAAAGCGAGGCGGTGAATGAAATGAAACCAATCTTATTGGTGGACTTTGGCAGCACCAACACCAAGGTAACGGCTGTGGATGTGGAAGGCTGTGAGATTCTGGGTACGGCGGCAGCGTATACCACAGTGGAAACAGATATTAACAACGGGCTTTGCGACGCGCTGGAACTCCTGGAAAAGACAGTGGGGCATATGGAATATGAGGAACGCTATGCCTGCTCCAGCGCAGCCGGAGGACTGAAGATGATTTCTATCGGTCTGGTACCGGAACTGACGGCCCAGGCCTCTAAAGAGGCGTCTCTGGGCGCCGGTGCAAAGGTATGGAAAACCTATTCTTTTAACCTGACAAAAGGGGATATGCGGGAGATTGAGAAATATCACCCGGATATTATTCTGCTGACAGGAGGAACGGACGGGGGAAACGCAGAGTGTATTCTCTATAATGCCAAAATGCTGGCAGATTTAAGCTATGACTGCCCCATCGTGATTGCGGGAAACCGCTGTGCAGCAGAGGAGTGTCAGGAAATTCTGGAGGGAAGAACCACTTATATCTGTGAAAATGTTATGCCAAGGCTTGGTGAATTGAACATTGAGCCCACACAGAAACAGATACGGGAAATTTTTCTGAAGAGAATTGTGCAGGGAAAAGGACTTTCCGAGGCTTCGGATTTGGTTTCCGGCATTATTATGCCAACACCTTCTGCCATGCTGGCAGCCATGGAGTTGTTGTCTGACGGTTGGGAGGATTGCCGGGGCATTGGAGAACTGGTAGGCGTGGATTTAGGCGGCGCCACAACAGATGTCTATTCCATTGCAGACGGAAATCCGGCCAATGCAGCTACGGTGATGAAGGGACTGCAGGAGCCATATGCCAAACGAAGTGTGGAAGGCGACATTGGTATGCGTTACAGCGTCCAGGGGATTCTGGAAGCGGCAGGAGACCGGAAACTGTCGAAAATATCCGGTATCAACCGCCAGAAAATTGCGGGACTGGTGGAATATCTGGGAAGTCACACAGACTATATTCCGGATAACGAAGAAATGGAAAATATGGACTATGCGCTGTCCTGTGCGGCTGTGGAGACAGCGGTGACACGTCACGCAGGTTCTCTGGAACAGGTATATACCCCCTGTGGACTTACTTATCTGCAAAGCGGCAAGGATTTGCGCCGTGTAAAATACGTCATAGTCACAGGCGGGGCACTGATACATGCAAAACATACAGAGGAGATTGCCAAATACGCTCTGTATGATGAGAGCACTCCCGGCTCTTTGCGCCCGGAGCATGCGGAAATCCTGGTGGATAGAAAATATATTCTGGCGGCCATGGGACTGCTTTCCCAGCATTATCCCACAGCGGCGCTGGAAATTATGAAGAAGGAGATTGCTTATTATGGACATAAGGAATAAAAGATTGTCGGATGATGAATTTTACGGTATCCGAAAAGAAATTCTGGAACAGTGGCCGACAGGTAAAGATGTAGATTTTGACGAAGCGGTTGAGTATCACAAAAATATGCCGGAATCAAAGAGCTTTTCCAGAAAGCTGTCAGCAGCGAAGAAGGAGAGAAGAACACTGATTCAGCCAAGAGCCGGTGTAGCATTGATTGATGAACACATTAAACTTCTGCAGTATCTGCAGAACCAGGGTGAGGCAGATTTGCTTCCTACAACCATTGACTCTTATACACGTCAGAACCGTTATGAAGAGGCAGAGGTGGGAATTAAAGAGTCTATCCACACACAGAAATCCATGCTCAATGGTTTTCCGGCCGTCAACCACGGTGTATACGGATGCCGTCAGATTATTGAAAATCTGGATACTCCGGTACAGGTACGCCATGGTACTCCGGACGCCAGACTGCTGACAGAAATCTGCTATGCAGGAGGGTTTACAAGCTATGAAGGCGGCGGTATTTCCTACAATATTCCATATGCAAAAGACGTTCCTCTTGAGAGAACCATTTATGACTGGCAGTATGTAGACCGTCTGACCGGTATCTACGAAGAAGCAGGCGTATCCATTAACCGTGAGCCGTACGGACCGTTAACCGGTACTCTGGTTCCGCCGTCTATGTCCAATGCGGTTGCCATTATTGAGGCTCTTCTGGCAGCAGAACAGGGTGTAAAAAATGTAACCGTAGGTTACGGCCAGTGCGGTAACCTGGTACAGGACGTTGCAGCCCTTCGGGTTCTGGAAGAACTGACAGAAGAATACCTGGAAAAATACGGATACGAAGATGTAACCGTTACTTCCGTACTTCATCAGTGGATGGGCGGCTTCCCACAGGACGAAGCAAAAGCCTTCGCTGTTATTTCCTGGGGAAGTTCTGTAGCAGCTCTGGCAAAAGCTACAAAAGTAATTGTTAAGACTCCTCATGAAGCCATTGGTGTACCGACCATGGAAGCCAATGCACAGGGGCTGCGCTGTACAAAACAGGCCATTTCCCTGTTAGCTGACCAGGAATTAAAGAGCTCTGCTCTGGAACTGGAAAAGGCCATCATCAAAGGGGAAACCTGTGCTATTGTGGACAAGACCTTTGAACTTGGTATGGGTGATCTGGCGCTTGGCGTTATCCGCGCAGTCAAAGCCGGTGTCATTGATATTCCGTTTGCCCCGAGTAAATACAATTTCGGCAAAATGCTTCCGGCCCGTGACCATGAAGGCGCTGTGCGCTACTTAAATACCGCCCACGTTCCGCTTCCGCAGGAACTTATTGACTTCAACAGAGGCAAGATTGAACATCGTGCGAAGATGGAAAAGAGAAAAGCTTCCTTCCAGATGGTGATTGACGACGTGTATGCAATCAGTAAGGGTAGATTAGTTGGTAAGCCTAAATGATGAGAGAGGCAGAAACGAAAGAGAAAATATAAAAGGAAAATAGAAAGAAAGTTTACTTTATCACGGTAAATAAAGGAGAAGAGTATCATGAAAATAGTAGACGTAGTTTGTTCAAAAGCAAGAACCGGATTTTTCTTTGATGACCAGAGAGCGATTAAAAAAGGCGCTGTTTCTGACGGCGCTGCATATTTTGGGGAGACCGTTACACCGGGATTTAAGTCTGTAAGACAGGCCGGAGAGGCCATTTCCGTCATGCTGATTCTGGAGGACGGACAGATTGCCTGGGGCGACTGTGCAGCCGTACAGTATTCCGGTGCAGGCGGACGTGACCCGCTGTTTCTGGCAGAAGACTTTATTCCGATTATTGACAAATATATCAAACCGGAATTGGTTGGAAAAGAGGCAGACAGCTTTAAGAACTTATGCGAAATGCTGGAAAACATTCAGGTGGAGGGTAAGAGACTGCACACCGCTATCCGCTATGGAGTAAGTCAGGCGATTTTGGACGCAGTGGCAAAATCCAGCAAGCGTCTGATGTGCGAGGTTGTTGCTGATGAATACGGCACAACGGTTTCAGAAGAGCCGATTCCTGTATTTACCCAGTCCGGGGACAGCCGTTATGACAATGCGGATAAGATGATTTTAAAAGGTGCTGCGGTTATGCCTCACGCTTTGATTAACAATGTGAAGTTGAAACTGGGCGAGCACGGAGAAATCTTAAAAGAGTATGTGGCGTGGTTAAGAGACCGTGTGCTGAAGCTGCGCAATGACGAAAATTATATGCCGGTGTTCCATATTGACGTATACGGTACGATTGGTGCAATTTTCGGCGTAGACAATTATCCGGCTATGGCGGATTATCTGGCAGAACTGGAAGAAGCGGCAAAACCCTTCCATTTGAGAATTGAAGGCCCTATGGACGCAGAGGAAAGAGAAAAACAGATGCTCTGCTTAAAGGGACTGAGAGAAGAAGTGGACAGAAGAGGCATTGATGTAGAGTTAGTGGCAGACGAATGGTGCAATACTCTGGAAGATGTAAAATACTTTGCAGACAACAAAGCCGGACATATGGCACAGATTAAGACACCGGACCTTGGCGGAATCAATAACATTGTGGAAGCCGTTCTTTACTGCAAAGAAAAAGGATTCGGCGCTTACCAGGGCGGTACCTGTAACGAAACAGACCGTTCTGCACAGGTTTGCGTAAACTGTGCAATGGCAACCAAACCGGACCAGATTCTTGCAAAACCGGGTATGGGTGTTGACGAAGGCTTTATGATTGTTTACAATGAAATGGAAAGAATCCTTGCTCTTAGAAAAGCAAGAAAAACTCAGAAATAAAGGTTGACGAAACACAGGTGTCGTATTGAGTGAGGATTGAAAAGCCCCTTTATACGGCACCTTTTGTGCAAAGCAGAGGAAAAAAGTATGGCATATTCAAAACAGATGCAGGAGGGAAACCTGTACAGCTATTATTTTGCACCCAGAGGCAATCGCCGTATGGCGGATTTGGGTATGCAGTTAAGCCAGATGTATTTAAGCCCCTTTGACCACATTATAGGAATTATCGGAGACGCAGGAGCCGGAAAGAGTCTCTTGATTAAGGGAATGTTTCCGGGGGTGGATTTGACCAATGACGATGAAGGCGTCAATATTCGTCCCCTTCCTCTTCTTCATGAGGATTTGGAAGACCCGTTTTCTCCCCATACCTATCATTTGGATATCCGGTTTGAGTCTGCATTTACCCAGATGCATGTGCTGGCAGAGGCTATTCTGGAAGCTTCCAGGAACGGAAAAATGGTAATTGTGGAGCATTTTGAACTGATATTTCCGTTTTTGAAGAGAAACGCAGACCTGTTGGTAGGAATCGGGGAAGAAATCATCATTACCCGTCCCAACATGTTCGGGCCGCTTCCGGAAAATATTGCAAAGATTGTACATAAGTCCGTGGTCTACAGGAAAGCAGCTCATACGCTGGAGGATTTGTGTGTGCATTTCATGGGAGAGGGATATGCACAGGACGGTCCCCGCTCCGATGTGCGTCATGGGTTTGTACTGGAATTTGAGCAGAAGCCGGATGTGAATTTGTTTCAGTTGGAAAAAAAGGTGAAAGAAGCAGTGGCGCAGGATTTGCCGGTTTCTTATTATGATGAACATCATGTGCAGATTGGTCCGTACATTCTGGAATGTCTGGGACCGAGAATGCATATTTCCAGTACCGGGAAAATCGGGGACTTTACTCTGGTAAAGGAATATCCCCAGGATCCCAGAAACGGGTATTATATGCTGATTGGACTGCTGGGACAACATCAGTCCGACGATATTAAGGACTTTAACCGTATTGATTTCAGCAGACCTTTAAGCGGTCAGCCAAAGTAAAACAGAAAGGTAGGAACAAGTATGGTTCGCAGCGTAAACGTAGAACTTCTGACACAGAATATTAAAGAAATGTGCATACAGGCCAATCACTATCTGGCACCGGATATGGACAAGGCTATGAAAGATGCACACGAGAAAGAGACAAAGCCTCTGGCAAAACAGATTTTGGGACAGCTTCTGGAAAATCTGGAAATTGCGGGGGAAGATATGATTCCCATTTGCCAGGATACCGGTATGGCCGTAGTATTTTTGAAAATCGGACAGGACGTACACTTTGAAGGAGGCAGCGTAGAAGACGCAGTAAACGAAGGCGTGCGCCAGGGGTATCAGGAGGGTTATCTGAGAAAATCCGTTGTGGGTGATCCGCTGC
Organism: Blautia hansenii; assembly: GCF_013304445.1. Taxonomy (GTDB): domain Bacteria; phylum Bacillota; class Clostridia; order Lachnospirales; family Lachnospiraceae; genus Blautia. The sequence goes on along the minus strand of NZ_JAAITA010000029.1, from coordinate 10,590 downwards.
TTCGTGTCAATACAAAAGACAATACACCGGCTATTATTCACTATGAACTGGTACCGGGGGATAGAGTAGAGATTTTGGTAGCGCCTAAGGGCTTCGGAAGTGAAAATATGAGTAAAATCCATATGCTGAAACCTGCGGATGGCGTGGAAGGCGTAAAAGAAGCGATTGTGAATACGGTAAGAGAAGCAGGCCCTAACGCATGTCCTCCTGTTGTGGTAGGCGTGGGAATCGGCGGAACCTTTGAAAAGGCTGCCATTTTGGCGAAAAAGGCGCTGACCCGTGAAATCGGTACACATTCCGAACTTCCTCATATCAAAGAACTGGAAGAGGAACTGCTGGCAAAAATCAATGAAATCGGTCTGGGACCTGCAGGCCTTGGCGGCGATACCACAGCGTTGGCAGTGAATATCAATACTTATGCGACACATATTGCGGGACTTCCGGTGGCAGTGAACATCTGCTGTCATGTAAACCGTCATATTGCCAGAACCATATAATGCTTTGGGAGGAATGAGAATGGACAGATATATGAAAGCGCCTCTGGATAAGGAAGAGGTAAAGACACTGGAAGCAGGAGATTATGTCTATATTACGGGAACGATTTACACTGCAAGAGATGCGGCGCATTTGAGAATGTCCGAGGCTCTGGACAGGGGAGAAAAACTTCCTGTTGAGTTGGATGGAAATGTGATTTATTATATGGGTCCGACTCCGGCCAGAGAGGGACGTCCCATCGGTTCCGCCGGTCCGACTACAGCAAGCCGTATGGATAAGTATGCCCCCAGACTGCTGGATTTGGGTCTGACCGGTATGATTGGAAAGGGACGAAGAAAGCAGGAAGTTACAGATGCCATTGTGCGAAACGGCGCTGTTTTCTTCGCCGCTGTAGGCGGTGCGGGAGCGCTGCTCTCCAAGTGTATCAAGAAGGCAGAAGTGATTGCCTATGATGATTTGGGCACAGAGGCTATCCGTAAACTGGAAGTGGAAAATTTTCCGGTGATTGTAGTGATTGATTCTAAGGGACGGAATCTTTATGATGAGGTTTGTAAGAATTAAAGAAACTTTTGTCTTGAATAGAGATATTCTGTAATCGTTTTGTTCGGTTAGAAGATTAAAAGCGTGTAAAGGGCTGACGCACTAAGGAATTGGTGGGCAGCTCTTTACAGTATGATGAATACATAAAATGAAGATAGCAATTTGCGATGATGATAAAAGGGCCGCTGACATACTAATGGATATCCTACACCAGTATCCCAACCCCCTGGAAAAGATAGATGTGTATTTCAGCGGCGAGGAGTTTCTAAAGCAGACGGAAACTTATGACCTTTTGTTCCTGGATATTGATATGAAAGGAATGGACGGAATTGAAACAGCCAGGGGATTCGTCTTCGAGACAGAAAGCTGAAAATTGTCTATGTGACGGCCTACAGCGAATACGGGGGCAGAGCCTTTTCCGTTCACGCCTTTGGATATCTTTTGAAACCGGTGACAAAGAAGAAAATTCTGGCTCAGGTGGAGGATGCCAGAACCTACCAGGAGGAAGAACAGGAAAAAAGTCCATTGTTGGAGTTTTCTACAAAAAGCGGACTGATTTTTCTGCATCCGGAGGAGATTTACTTCTTTGAATTTTCCGGCAGAAGGATTTTTATAACTGCCAGGGATGGGACTTATGAAATGGGAGGAAGGCTGAAAGATGTGAGAGACCGGATGGAAGAATACGGATTTGCCTCACCCCACAAAAGTTTTGTGGTGAATCTGGGGGAAATTAAAAATATGAGAGGATACGAGATTTATATGACAAATGGTACGGTAATTCCTCTGGCACAGAAACAGTCCCCTTTGTTTAAAGAGGTTCTGAGCAAATATCTGGCAGGCAGGAGGAAGTGATATGTACCAATGGATTGTGCCGGATATACTGGTTTTGCTGGGGCTTCTGTGCTGGTTTACTTCCCGTATTCGCAAGGGGAAAGGAGGTTATTTGTTTTATTACCTGTTGTTTCTGGCGGGAGTAGTGTTGCTATGGGGGCTGTCTGTAAATTTGACCAATGCTATTTTTATGAAAATCATGCAGAGAAATCAAAAGAATTTCTGGTTATTGAGATTGTGAATACAGTGGGAAAATCAAAAGAGAAAAATAAAAGAAACGGACATCAGGGGCTGGGACTTGAGAATGTAAAAGAGGCGCTGAAAAAGTATGAGGGAACGTGTACTATAGAACAGGAAGACGGAGAATTTCGGGTGATTCTGCTGATTCCTGATGCCAGGGAGGAGGAAAAAGCATGATGTGGATATTGGTTGGTATCTTTGGGATTTTATCGGCAGTGTTGCTTTTGGGAAAGGGGAGTTTTCTGATTGCAGGTTACAATACTGCAAGTGAAGAGGAAAAGAAAAAATACAAGGAAAAGCGTCTGTGCCGGGTCATAGGTCTGTACATGGGCGGAGTCACGCTTCTTTTGGCGCTTGGAGCTGTATTGGGGGAACAGGCTCCGGACTGGTATCTGGTACTGGCTTTCGTGTATTTATCTATCGGCACAATCGTTGTGATTCTGCTGTGCAATACTATTTGTGTAGTAAAACCACCGGAAGAAGAAAAAACAGGGATGGAGAGTGGGAAACAGCAGAGGATGGTGAAAATAATCAACAGATGCAGCGTCATTTTTACACTTCTGCTGGTTGTCGTTATCGGTATTTCCCTTGTTACCGGAGATGTAAAAACCAGATTTGCCGGAGAAAAAATGAAAATTGTGGCATCGTACTGGCCGGATTATGAAATAAAGAGGGAAGATATACAAAAGATATCCCATACGAATAAGCTGCAGCCTGGAAAACGAACCAATGGTTTGGGAAGTATGAAACTGCTGGAAGGACATTTTCGGAATGAAATTTATGGAGATTATATGCTTTTTGTATACAAGGATTGCAAGTCTTATATTGTCCTGGAAACCACAGGGCCGACCATAGTGTTAAACGGAGAAACCAAAGAAGATACAGAGCGGCTGTATGAAGATATGCAAAAATGGGCAGAAAGGGGAACGGAAACATGAAATTAGGAAAACAGATAAGAAAAATCGTAATGCTTTGCATGATTGCAGTTATTGTGGGCTGCCTGGGCGGCTGTGGAACCGAACTTTCGGAAAAATTTGACGAGGACAAAGTAAAAGAAGCAGCAAAGGCAATCGTAGAAAAAGTCAATGCCGGAAATCTGAAAGAAGTCTATGAGGACTCGTTTACCCCGGTTATGCAAAACGGTGTGGCTTTTGATGAATTTCAGGAATTTTCCAAAGTGGAGGTAAAGGGAACAAAGGATAAAGACACGGGAACAGAATATGCGGCAGCTATGGTACTGGCGAAGTATGAGGATGGACAAATCATGTTCACCATATCCTTTGATACGAATATGAAATGTGCGGGATTTTACTACAAGTAAGGACATATGTATTTCGGTTGAAGGATTAGAGCCACCTTCACTTAGGCATGTGGCTCTAATCCTTCAACTGCTGTTCTGATTCGTTCAAAATGGGCAAATTGGCACTTTGAGAGATTACTGCATCAAAATACCGATTTTACCATTCTCAGTCTGATGCTCTTTCTTTATAAGATACGGCTTTCTGGCCGCAATCATTAATTTTTTCCATAGATGATTTTCGATTTTTATAAATATCGTTCCGTTATTTGTTTTAAGCGAATTGGGATTTCTTCCTCCGGATAGAATAGTGACTGGTCCATATTTTCAAAGAAATCCAAGAAGGCAGATAAAAGGCCGGATTCCTGAATGTTTAGATAAATAGGCGTGTCAAATTCAGCAGGAGTAAAAAGAAGATACCCATTGCATGAATTACAATAAATATTTGCACCATTTCGAACACTTCCTATGGTGTGCTTTAACATTCGCATATGACGCCGGTCCTTTTCACACTCTTTGATGAAACGGTGAATCAAGTCAATTCTGTCTTCTAATGAGGGCGGTGTATATATGTAAGAAGGATATTCTTCTATTTTTCCTGTATTTAAAAATTCTACAATCCCATCTTCTGAAAAAATAAGAATTTCTTCCTGTTCTTCATGGAGGCTATTTACGTGACCTATATGGTTTTCTAATTGTGCGATAAAGAGTTCACGAGAAGGAAGTGTAGGAATCAGATACTTCTTCAGGAACTCGGAAGAGAGCAAATTTGTCATGCAGGGCGTCATCTGAAAATTATAGGCCATAGAAGAACTGGTTACACATTGCTGAATAAAAGAAAGCTGTGTATGTACATCTTCGATTTTTAGAAGTAGAGGGCGAGCCTGTTCCATGTAGCGATTGAAAATCTTTTTTATAAGACTAATCATGTCTGGCTGAGAAGTAAAGAAGCCAGTTTGGAGTGTCTCCGAAAGAATAATAGCCTGATTATCTGTTAAAAGAAGATACGGAAAGAGCCGGAAACTATCGAGTGAAGAAGGAACAGTATCGTAATAGTAATAGGGCTGATACTGATATTTACAGGTACACAGCGGCAGAATATTTTGCAGACAATGTAGATTATAGCTTTTCCGATTTTCTCTAACGGAGTCCATATTATTCAGATAAATCAACTGGCGAATCGTTAGTTGATGACAATTTCTGGCAATGGATAGTAAAAGCTGAGTGAGAAAGGGGAATTTGGGCTGGATAAGCATATGAATTTCACCAGATTCTTTTTGCGCCTGCCAGGCAACGAGATTGAATATGGCCTGATTAACGTTGGTTTCACCATCCAGGGGAATAAGCGTTTGCGTGTAGGAGGTCTGGAAAGAAAAGGATAAATTTAAAGTATCCCTGTTGACAATATTCTTGAAATCATTTAAAAAGGCCAAAACGTGTTTCCGCCTGTAAAAATTATCACTTCCCTGGACTGTGATAAAATATGCATCTGTTAGTTCACGACATTCTCCCGGAGTCAAACGTAAATAATCGGCAATTTTATTTACCGTAGATGCAGAACCTGGGGTACGTTTCCCATGAACAATTTTGTACATGAAAGAACGGTCAATTCCACAGTATTCAGCAAGGGAATAGATGCGTACATTTTTTTCTTCTATATATTGAGAAAGAAGTTGTGAAAATTTGGACATAATAGACTCCTTTGTATTTTTGTTTATATTGTATAACATTGAGAAAAGAAAAAAAACTATATTATAGAAAAGAGTCTGTCCACAACACTGTCCACATATTGAAAACAAAAAAAATGGCAGGTAAAATATAGAAAATTGATATATTATCTCAATATTATAAAAAAATGAATAAATTGACAGGAGATGAGAAAAATGGCTTATCAGGTTATTGATATCAAATGTCCGGGTTGCGGGGCGCCCGTGGATACAGGGCAAAAAGAATGCAAATATTGTCATAGACCGGTTATTATTACGACATTCAACAGTGTATACGATATGCCTATGCCAGAGGTTCAAAAATATGCCAGGTCCTATCGAGAGCAGCTGGAGGAAAATCCTGAAAATCAGGATTTAAATATGTCTGTGGCTATGTGCTATTTAAAACTTGGAAAAAGGGAGATGGCCTTGCAGGCTTTTGAAAAAGCTATAGAAGATAATTTTGATAATTCTCAGGCATTTTTTTACGCAGCAATTTGCCGCTTGAATGGAAAAAAAGCATGCACAATGAAAGAGCGTTCTATTATAAAAAAAATAGAAGAAGATATTCAGGCTGCTCTGATGATTGAAAATCTGGGAATTTATTATTATTTCTGGGCGTATATCAAATATGATTATTATACAAAAAAATTTCTGAATACCAGCCCGACATGGCAGGAGTTAGTTGTGAAAGCACAGGAAACGGGATTGTCAGAAACAGATGTAGAACAGTTGTATTTGATTCTGGGAATTGACAGACCAGGTTGTCTGTAAAAAGAAAAAATAAAGAGGGAGAAAAAAAGATGGGATGTTTAGATAAAGGTATGGAGAAAAGCACACAGAAGCTGCTGATTGAAAATTTAAAAAGAGGAAAATCACAGGAACAGAAAAGAGTCATTGATTTCTTTTTGGCAGATGAGGGTTGTACAGCAGGGTGTTTGTCAGGCATGAATGGAACAAAGCAAATGACCATGACGGAATACCAGCAGGCGGTTGCTAATAAGTTGTATGGGTTGAACTTAAAAGAACGGGCACTGGCAAAGATTGCATTGGATGAAAGTGAAATTGAAGAAATTCCGCCCATTGTTTTAAGTGGTTATGCCTTTGAAGATTCCTTTGATGGCAATGATGTATGGGTAAAAGTAGAAGGAACTCAAGCCGTTGCTTCCAGATTTGCAGCTTCCTGGATTTTCTTCAGTGATACACAAATTTATACTTATACATATAAATTTGATATGACCAGTGATGATGTATGGGAAACTACACAGGATTTCTTTTATCAGGATATTACCTGCTTTACTACACAGCAGCGAGTAGTAGAGAAGATTGATACACATCTTACCGGCTGTATTAAAAAAGGAATTTCTGCAGAGAAAAATAATTACATTGTAGATACACTGAAAATTATTGTTCCAAATACAGAGTTTAGCTTCTCAATGCGTAACAATGAAACTTTGGAGCAAAGCCTGCAGGCTGCAAAGGCAATGCTCAGAGAGAGAAAATTTGTAAAATAGTAAGTTTTAGGGAGAAGTGCTGTGGCATTTCTCCTGTTTTATAGGAGGGAACATGAAATTTCCATATGATGTAGGAGGGGCGCCGGTCATAGACAGCACGTCTCCCCCAAAACCGGAAAATCCTTTAAACAGACCGGAAATAAACTATCGAAAGCCATTCTATGCAGTGCTGGGGGGACTTGGGACTTTTTTGAGTGTATCTTTTTTTCTTTATGGTTTATGCCCGGAATTGGAAAGAAAAGGGTGGATTAGCCTTTTTGCTGTAATCGTTTATTTGGCCGTAATTTCTAAAAAAATCATTATTTGGATGGTGCATTTGTATCAAAATAAAGCACCAGATGCGGTACGCCTTAGGTGTGTCTTTGAACCAAGCTGTTCAGAATATATGATACTGGCCATAGAAAAGTACGGAGTTGTGCGGGGAGTATGGAAAGGGATTCAAAGACTTGGAAGATGTCATGCGCCAAATGGGGGAAAGGATTATCCGTAAGAATGGAAAAAAAGGGGGAAATTATGAGTAAAACTTCAGTTAGTTATCTTGAAAATAATGAAGCAGTTGCTTTAAGCGTAATAGAAATTACGTCAATACCGAATCTTTCGATTATAGACAACAATGCAGAAGAGGCTGAGATTGTAAAAAATTATAAAAAAGATATGGGAAACCTGTTGGCAGAGATATATCAAAATTATAAAGTACAGTCTTCCATGTCAGGCGAAGAGAAAGATACTGCCTTGGAGATTCTTTGGATTGCAGAAGAAGTAGAAAATCAGCCCTATAAAGCAAAGATTAAAATGTATTTGCTTGTGCGTTCTATTGAAAAATCTTCAGAAGACGCAGTGAAAACAGCAGATGCTATTATGCGTGCCTGTCAGTCTGCATTAGAACTTCAGAAGTATGAGTATGAAGAACGTTCTATGGAAGAAATGACAGAAAAAATTAAAAATATAGAAGCATCTTCTGTCAAAGCACTTGTCAAGGAAGAAGGGGTAGAAAATCTTCAAAATCAGATGCTTCCCTTTTGCTATACCTATGACATAATACAAGATACGGCACAGGATTTAAGCAGGCTCGTAAATATTTTAACCGCACATCCTGATTGTGCAGTATCTTTTCAGCTGATTCCTGCTCGATTGGAAGGACAGGAACAGGAAGAACTCAGTCGAATGATGCAGATTTTGGATATGTTGGGAAAAGGAACAGCAGAAATTGGAAATGTGAGCTTTGCCCTTGCTGAAAAAAACGCGGAAGTTTACAGATATTATGCCACACAAAGAAATAATCCGCTTTTTTTATATAATATCTTAATATATGGAAACCAAACAAGCGCACCGGAAATTTCCTCCAGAGTATATGCACAGCTGAATACGCCAAAGCAGCCTGTGAAAATGAAGTTTATTGATTTGCAGGAAGGTGAAGTGCAAAAAGATACAAATTTTTATCCTTTGCCATGGGCTGTGAATGAAGTGTTGATGACAAGGGAACGGGAGAGCCAAATCTGGAACAGCGGAGTTTTTTCTGAGGCGTATTACCGATTGCCGTATATGATTACCGCAGAAGAAGCATCGGAATTTTTCCGTCTCCCCATTGGAAGCAGCCGGGTTTCTGCCGGACTTCCGGTAAATGAATCCGGGAAAACCAGCAAAACGTATGCAGACCATATTATTAATGCAGGAGATATAGAGATCGGTACTTTAAAGTCTTCTTCAAGAGGGGACAAAATCGGAATTTCATTAAAGGATCTGGCAAAACATATGCTGGTTGTAGGGACACCCGGTTCTGGTAAAACAACTTTTTCTGTAGGACTTTTGGATCGCCTTTGGAAAGAACATAAAATTCCGTTTTTGGTTATTGAACCGGCCAAGAATGAATATCGTGCCCTGGTACAGAGTATTCCGGACTTGCAGGTATTTACACCTGGAAAAAATTTTATTTCACCTTTTGTGTATAATCCTTTTGTACCGCCTAAAAATGTAAAACTGGAAACTTATAAGTCAACATTGAAGACAGCATTTGCGGCAGGTGTGTCAATGACGACACCTCTTGACAAAATATTTGAAGAGGCTATTAACAACTGTTATTCAGATTTTCGTTGGCTGGATACTTATACCATTGAGGATAAAGGTCGGATTTTTAATATAACAGATTTTATCAAGTGTTTTCAGGAAACCTTTGACGCTATTGGTTATACCGGAGATGCGAAGAACATTGGAAGAGCAGGAGTGGTGCGTTTAAACTCTCTTGAGAATTTATTTGATAATTATTTTTCAATACCCGTTGAGGACTTGCTGACCAAGCCAACCGTAATTGAACTGGCGGCCATTGAAAATAGTGACCAGAAAGCACTTCTTATTTCGCTGTTGCTATTATCCATTTTGGCATATGTGAATAGTAATTATGTAGGGGAAGGAGGACTTAAAAATTTAATCCTTCTGGAAGAGGCGCATGTTCTTTTGGATGCACAGAGCAATGGGGGACAGGGAGATGCCAATCCGAGTGCTATCGCACAGGGATTGGTGAAACGCATGTTGGCTGAGATTCGTTCTTATGGTGTTGGAATTGTTATTGCAGACCAGTCTCCAAGAAAAGTTTCAACAGATGTTGTGGCACTTACAGACATAAAGATGGCATTTCGTCTTGTGGAGGCTACAGATAAACAAATTTTAGCGGATTCTGCAAGTATGGATGAGGTACAGATAAAGAGATTGTCTAAATTAAAGCCGGGCGAAGCATTTTTCTTCTTTAATAAATTGGACGAACCAGAAGAAGTTAAAACAGAGGATTATCGTCTCCAGAATAACATTCAGATTACACTGTCAGATGAAGGGATTAAGAATCTTTCCACTTATTGGAAGGATAAGCAGGATAAACTAAGACCCTATCCAGAATGTTCTTATGTAAAATATTGTCATGTTACCTGTGAATATGGTCGCCGCATGTTGGCCAAAGAAGTGGCACGCCGAATTTTTAATAAATATTTTAAAAAGGATAGTAAAGACTTTGAAATTATTAAAAAAGTTATTCCAAAACTTCGCAGTCTGATTAAAGCAGAGTTAAATGATGAGGTTTTGGATGATGAATTAGTGGCTTGTGTTAAGGTGCAGTTGTTTCGGAGAATTAAATATCATACTTCTATAAAAATACACGATGTAACGATTCAAAAAAATCTCGAAAATACATGATAAGAGGGGAAAGTAGTATATGGGAGATGAATTTTCAGAAGATATGGAATATGATGTGCCGGAGGAAACTTTTGAAGAAGAGGTGCCGGAAATAGAGGAAGAGGAGATTCCGGAAGAAGAAGAAATTCTGGAGGAAGAGGAAATTCCGGTAGAAGAGGAGATTCCGGAAGAAGAGGAAATCCCAGAAGAAGAGGAGATTCCGGAAGAAGAGGAAATCCCAGAAGAAGAGGAAATTCCGGAGGAAGAGGAAATTCCAGAGGAAGAGGAAATCCCAGAAGAAGAGGAGATTCCGGAGGAAGAGGAAATTCCGGAAGAAGAGGAGATTCCGGAAGAAGAGGAAATCCCAGAAGAAGAGGAAATTCCGGAGGAAGAGGAAATTCCAGAGGAAGAGGAAATTCCGGAAGAAGAGGAGATTCCGGAAGATGAGGAAATCCCAGAAGAAGAGGAAATTCCGGAAGAAGAGGAAATTCCAGAGGAAGAGGAAGTTCCAGAGGAAGAGGAAATTCCAGAAGAAGAAGAGATTCCGGAAGAAGAGGAAATTCCAGAAGAGGAGGAGATTCCGGAAGAAGAGGAGATTCCGGAGGAAGAAGAAATGCCAGAGGAAGGGGAAATCTCGGGGGAAGAGGAAATCCCAGAAAGGGAGGAGATGTCAGAGGAAGGGGAAATCTCGGAGGAAGAGGAAATTCCAGAGGAAGAGGAAATTCCAGAAGAAGAAGAAATTCCGGAAGAAGAGGAAATTCCAGAAGAGGAGGAGATTCCGGAAGAAGAGGAGATTCCGGAGGAAGAA
>NZ_JAAITA010000028.1 GCF_013304445.1 Blautia hansenii | reverse complement strand
GGAAGTGCAGCAATGTATGGAGCTGACTGCTACTAATCGGTCGAGGGCTTGACCTAATAGCTTAGAAAGCTAAGCGAAACGGTAAGTTGGAATTGGTTTGGTTTTGTGTATGCGGTTTTGAAGGTATAGTGTAGATAACATTTGGCTCCTTGGTCAAGCGGTTAAGACATCGCCCTTTCACGGCGGTAACACGGGTTCGATTCCCGTAGGAGTCATTTAAAAATACTTGCATATTTTATAAATATGTAAGTATAATATAGTATATGGCGCCATAGCCAAGTGGTAAGGCAAAGGTCTGCAACACCACAAACTAGGGAGCCGAATAAGATAAATATTCCTCCTTAGCTCAGTCGGTAGAGCATGCGGCTGTTAACCGCAGTGTCGTTGGTTCGAGTCCAACAGGGGGAGCTACAAACCCAATAATTGTGCAAAATAACTAAATACGGCGCAGTAGCCAAGTGGTAAGGCAATGGTCTGCAACACCAGTATTCACCGGTTCAAATCCGGTCTGCGCCTCTTAAAAAGCCCAGAAAATCAAGGTTTTCGAGGCTTTTTCTTTTTTCAAAATCCTATAATTCTGTCTAAAAAAATAAGGTGGCAAAATTATAGGAAAGAAAAAGTTCACAATTTTTTCTACAAGTCCATTTTTCCATAATCCAATTCCCTTTTTTTAAAAATTAATTCTAAAATATAAGTTTTCATGCTTTAATATTTATAGATATGTCCGCCAAAAACCGTTAAAAACCTTATAAAATCAAGTAAAATCGTTTCGTAAGGTGGACGATAAGGTGGCAGAATTTTGGTTGTAACAGCCTGTGCCATCATACTGTAGACAACCATTACCTCTGTTAAGCGGATGATTTATGCAATCATAGCATCAATTAAACTTACCTTACGTTCACTGTCTGTATGAACATAAGTACGCATGATCACCTCATAGTTATCGCCAATGATTTCAGCAGCTTCCTTTATTTCTCCCATATTGTGAGTCTGCCGGATCAGATTTGTTGCAAAAGTGTGCCGTAGTGCATGAAGATTATATTCTGGAATCTCAGCACGCTTACAAATTTTCTTTATCGTATAGCTCCATCATACATGATAGTGAAAATTCAGCTTCCTTGTTTAATGGAATAGTCCGTAAACTATTTGGGTATTTTGGAGGAGTCAAAATCATTTTAGTCTTTTTTTTGGAACCGGCCTCTCTGTTTTTAACCCTGCTAAGAGTATGTGTGATTTTAATGCCACGCCGTCCTAAAAAGGGCACGATAGAAGTTTGACCTAATGCAAGCAATTCACCACCACGTAAACCTGTGTTTAAAAGGAATACAATGGCAGGACCATATCTATACAAATAGCGTTCATTTTTATTTGGACTGGGTTCCATTGCAATTTCTTTTATGATCTGCTCATGTTCTGGTGGGATGATTGAGATTTCCTTTGTTTCTACAGGAAGAACGGATTCTTCCGGCATTATCACCCGATTTAAAATATCAGAAAAGTTTTTTGGCAGTTCGCCGAGAGAAATTGCTGTTTTAATCATTGCAGACCAAAATAAGTAAATTTTCTTTAATGATGAATAACTTAGGATTTCCTTTTTGGCATTAATCGTTGCTGTAATATCATCAGCAGTCAGATTAGAAAATGTTTTGCTAAAAGCATCCGTATCTTTTAAATGATTTTCGTATGTTTTTTCTAATCGATCCAGACTGGTTTGTTTGAATTTGCCAGCTTCAACCATGAGACTTTTGCGGAATAAGTATTTGTTCGCATAGTCCTGTACTTTGATGTTTGAAGTAATTGCGTCTTGTATTGCGACTTTTATCTTCCAGTCATCTAATAATGCTTTCGCTTCTCCTTTGGTAGGAGCATTAAACTCCTTGTCCGGTAGCCCTTTTTTTCTATATCGGGCAGTCCATCCTCCTCTCTTATTTGGAAATAGTGATCCATCCCCTTTGGATCTTCTCTTTTGTTGTGTACCTTTCGTTGTTCTCGCCATGAATAGTTCCCTTTCTTTAATGAGATATTCATGCCAAATCAGGTATAAGGTCTATTTTAATATAGCCAAGCCTGATTGACAATAACTTTCTAAAGGGCCTAAAAGAATATTTGTTTTCCTATGTTTTTCTTGAGAAACTCCTGAATAGAAGCTGGTGAAGTAAAATATTGCCGCCCAACTTTTGTAACTGGAAGAATTCCACTGTCAAGAAGTTCCCTGGTTTTTGTTTTTCCAATGCCGAGCATGGATGCTATTTCCTGAACGGAGTATGCTTTAAAGAGATTGTCTGTTTCACTCAATATAATCACCTCTATAAATTAGATTAATGAAAGGGTAGACATATCAGGAAACCGTTTCCTATGCCATGTTTCATGCACGTATGAGGTGTTACTATGTAATCATCAAGCTGCAGGCGTGCATTTATGCGACACTATCTGCAGCACCTATATACATTTCCTGATAAGGTATAAAATTATCAAGGTACAATAGCGTAAGACTTGGTTTTGTCTTAACAATTTCATTAAGTAATTAACTGAGATTTTTTCAGATTGAACAGATTATGTAATTTTTATTAAAAATTTTTCTATAAACTTTAAAAAAGAGAGGTGGGATACGTGATATTTCAATATTTTAATTGAAGTCATATATGCAAAGCATAGTATTTAAAAACATACAATATATTGTGCATGAAGATTGACATATACTATATCATGTGCTACTATACTGCTATAGTTAATTTTATGCGTACCCATAGGGGGAGTTTTGGATTTGTATAAATCCGAAGACTCAAGGAGAGCAGTAAGGCTGCTTATTCCGCATAAGTTGTTTATGATTGTATAAAGTGTCACTATCTGTCCTTATGGGGCAATAGCGGCACTTTTGTTTTTTCGGTAATATTATCAGGGATATGAGAATGGATAGCGAAGGAATACTTCACTTTTCATTCTTTTTTTATGCCCTAATGAAAGGCAGGATTGCCACAATCAGCTTTGGCTGTTTATGGATAAATAAATTTAAGAAAGGTGGTACACACATGAAAGAAACAAAGATTTATGCAGATGAGTTTTGCACTACATTTGCAAGTACAACGGAGATGCTGGAATTTCTGGCTGAGAGGGCAAAGCAGTCCAAGTGGATTCGTAAGCCTACCAGGATGCTAAAACTGGTTCCATTGGAAAAGGAGGCAGAAACCATTGAAGAAGCCTGTGAAAAAGAACTGGAAGGAATAGTAGAGGATACAGAAAAGAATACCCAGTTGGTATTAAAAGTGAACAAGGATTTTTATCCGGTTCGTGACTGTGCTATCCATACAATTCTGAAAAGAGCCGGCATTAATGGAACAGGATTAAAGAAACTGGAGAAAGCTACTTATGCAAAGGTAGTAAACTACTGTCTTCAGGTAGCGAAAGGAGATGCCTTAATCAAGGTGGCAGATGGAAAAGTATCTGCAGTACATGGCGGTGATGATCATGATTACTGTGTACTGGATATGCAGACAATCTTCAATATGACAAGTGATTATCTGAAAGCACATTTTAAGGGAAGTACGTATCTGGAGGGATCTGGAAGTTTTGACCATTCCATTGTGTCTGCTATGTGGACTTTAGGAGGAAATCAGGAACTTTTGGATACTTATCACCAGGCTTTGGAGGATCATGGAATTGAGGATAAGAGCCTTGCTCCTGCACTGCGCCTGACTACTTCTGATGTAGCAGTAAGTGGTGTGAATCTGTATCCCATGATGCTCTCACAAACCAGTAATCGTGTCATTAACCTGGGCAGTCCTATCAAACTGTCACATGATAGAGGGGCAACCTTACAGGATTTCCGGAATAATCTGGACAAAATTTTTTCCCGTTATCAGGAAGCGGTTAAAGGAATTGTTGGTTTGATGGATATAGATATCCAAAACCCTGTAAACTGTCTGCATCTGATTATGAAGGAACTCAAAATCAATCAGAAAATCCGAAACGAAGTAGTAGAGCTTTTTGTGGGACAATATGGGGAAGAACCATGCACAGCTCATGATCTTTATTTTGCCATGCACGAAGCTGCATTCTTTGCTGCTTGTGAAGGATTTTCTGCACCACGGATTTTAAAATTGGAAGAAGATATTGCAAAAACACTGGCCTTTGACTGGAAAGGGTTTGATGTATATGGAACGATTAAATTATAAGGAGGAAATGAGATGAATACAGCATTAAATTATCAGCCGGAAGTTCTTGTAGATACAGCAGATTTGAGCCGGGAAGATTGGTTGGATTACCGGCGTCTTGGTATTGGCGGAAGCGATGCAGCGGCAATCATGGGTTTATCCCCATTTGCGACAATCAGGGATTTGTATTTCGATAAAATTGGTGTTACGCCAGTAATCGAAGAAGAGGAAGAAAACTGGGTAGCGAAAGAAGTGGGACACCGCCTGGAAGATTTGGTTGCCATGATTTTTGCCAAGAAGACTGGACTTGAAGTTTTCCCTGTACGAAAAATGTTCCGGCATCCGCTATATCCGTTTATGTTAGCGGATGTGGATTACTTTATCCGTTTTCCAGATGGCAGCATTGGGATTTTGGAATGTAAAACCTGTAATTACAATGCAAAAGACAAATGGGCAGATGATGGGATTCCTGAAAACTATGTTTTGCAGGTTCGTCATTATCTTGCAGTCATGAATATGAATAAGGCATATATTGCTTGCCTTTATGGAAACAATGAAAATGAATTTGTTTACCGGTGTCTGGAACGAGATAGAATGGAGGAAGAAGAACTCATTGACCAGGAGAAATACTTCTGGGAGGAATATGTGGAGAAGAAAATAGAACCACCGTATTCCGGAAAGCCAGATCTCATTTTGGCTAGTATCCGGAAATATAATGGTTACGCAGACAAATCAATTCCTGAAATCAGCATATCTAGCTTGGAATCACGCAGTCTTGAAAAATATCTCAAATTATCTGAAGAAAAATCCCAATTGGAAAAGAGAAAAAAGGAGATTGAAGCGGAACAACGTGCATTGAGTGTACCGTTTGTCGAGCTTCTTGGACAAGGGTGTAAGGCAGTGATCGAGGATGGGAGTTTCCGTTACCGGATTACTTATAATCCTACGATACGCACCCAGATTGGAAAAGAAAATATGGAGAAGCTGAAAAATCAGCATCCGGATATCTACGAAGAATACACAAGCACTACAGAAAGCAGGATTTTCCGGATTAAAAAGGAGGTTGCATAATGTTACAAGGAAAAAAGGCATATATCTGTTCTCCGCTGTCTGCCCGGAATCCAGAGGGAGTGCAGCATAATATGGAATTGGCAAAATACTATCTCATGCAGATGAAACGGCTGTATCATTGCCGTACTTTTGCTTCACATGCTCATCTTCCGTTAATGTTGGATGACCGTATCCCAGAAGAGCGTGAGACTGCAATGCAGATTGGAGCTTTGATGCTGGATTTATGTGAAGTATTAATTATTTGTGGCTCCTGCATTAGCGAAGGAATGAGAAGAGAGATTCAGACAGCATTCGAGAAAGGAAAGGACGTTTATTGGTATGATTCCAAGATGAAACCAGGCGAATTGATGAAAGTAGAGAACTGGAGGAGTATAGACGATGAGGTGCAAATATATACGTAAGATTTTTCAAAATGAGGAAAACGGATATACGGTTGCATTATTTTCCACGCTGGATCATGAGGTTCCTCTTTCTGCCAGAGATAAATTTTGGGCAGACAAAAAAATCATTGCGTTTACTGCAAAAGGATATGACCTGCCTCTTACGGATGAAATCGAAATAGAAATGGAAGGCGAGTGGGAGACAAATTCCCATGGAACACAATACAAGGTAGAAACTTTTTTGGAAGTTGTACCTAGAACAAGGGAAGGTATCTTAGGATACCTTTCTTGTGGTTCTTTAAAGGGAATTGGTCCCAAAACGGCAGAACGGATTGTCGATCGTTTTGGTCTGGATACCTTGGAGGTAATGGAAAAGTATCCACAGGAATTATTAAAGATTCAGGGGATATCTCAGAAAAAACTGGACCGTATTGTGGATTCTTTTGGAAAAAACAAAGTATTCCGGGAATTGATGACTTTTTTATCACCGTTTCATGTTACGCCTAAAAAAGCAAATATGATTCTTCAGAAGTTTCGGGATCAATCCGTAGAAATCATTCGGAAGCAGCCTTATATACTCTGCTCAGTCAAAGGGTTTGGTTTTCTCACTGTGGATGCCATTGCAAGGCAGTGCTGTGCTGCAACAAATGATCCTATGCGTATTTCCGGATGCGTCAGCTATGTGTTGCGGGAAGCCATGAAGCAGAACGGACATTTATATCTGGAGCAGGAAATTCTGGTGAAAGATGCATTGAAGGTTCTGAATAAAGAACCGGATCTTCAGCCGGTGACGGAAACAGAGATTTTAAAAGTGTTATATCGTCTGGTCATGCAGGACAGTATCGTAGTAGAAGAGAATAGGGTTTACATTACCAAACAGCATCAGGAAGAAGAGGATACAGCCTCTATGATTGCAAGAAAATTGCACGAGCAAATTCCAGCTCTTACGATTGAAAAGGAACTGGAGGAAGCACAGGAGGATTTAAACATAACATTATCCGAACAGCAGAAAGAAGCAGTGCGTATGGTTTTTGCAAACCCGATCTGCATTATTACTGGAGGACCTGGAACCGGCAAAACAACGGTTTTGAAGGTCATTTTGTATATCTATCAGAAAAAATGTGGGAATGAAGTCAAACTGATGGCACCGACTGGACGTGCTGCAAGGAGAATGGCAGAGAGTACTGGAAATGGAGATGCAACTACTATGCACATGGCACTGGGGCTTTTTGGTGACGGTGATTATGAAGCACTTACGGATAAACTATCCGCAGATTTTATTAATGCGGATGAGGTATCTATGGTAGATATGCACCTTGCCTATGAATTTTTTTACAAGATAAAGGCAGGGGCAAGGGTGCTTTTGGTCGGGGATGTCCATCAGCTTCCTTCAGTAGGAGCTGGGGATGTGTTCCGGCAGCTTATCTTGTGCGGGAAAATACCGGTTACTGTTTTAAATCTGGTATATCGCCAGGGGAAGGACAGCAACATCCCCATAAATGCTCAACTTATCAATGAAGGAAAGACAAACCTGCAATGGGGGGATGATTTCCAGATGGTCGAATGTTCAGGAGCAGATGCGGCGGCACAAATTGTTAAAAATATCTATCTCAAGGAAATTCAGATGTATGGTATGGAGCAAGTACAGATACTCTCTCCATATAAAGTGA
This sequence comes from Blautia hansenii, assembly GCF_013304445.1. Lineage (GTDB taxonomy): Bacteria > Bacillota > Clostridia > Lachnospirales > Lachnospiraceae > Blautia. The sequence continues at coordinate 19,495 of NZ_JAAITA010000028.1, read as the reverse complement.
GAAGTGCAGCCGGTGTCTTGGAACTGAACCGCAGTCTGCAGGACGAGGTAAATCCCCCTGTATCCGGAAAAAGGGAGCTTCATCTTGGCGGTGAGATATTTCGGGAAGGTGACAGAATCCTTCAAAACAAGAATACAGAATTTGCCAGTAACGGAGATTTGGGTACATTGGTACAGATTGCTGAAGATGAGGACAATAACCCTCTGGTTCAAATCGTATTTACAGATGGCCGCAGGGTGAAGTATGAGGCAGAGCAGGTGGAAATGATTGAACATGCAAACGCCATAACCATACACAAAAGCCAAGGAAGCGAGTGCCAGGTGGTCATCATTCCGTGGTTAAAAGCTTTTTATCCCATGCTGAAGCGGAACATCTTTTATACGGGAATCACCAGGGCAAAACAGCGTGTTTATATTGTTGGGGAATGGAAAGCCGTTTGTCAGGCAATCCACACAGATGATACGGGAACCAGAAAGACGATGCTGGCAGTAAAAATACAACAGTATTGTGAAAGGTATCAGAGACAGGAAAACAGACGGATCCCTACAACAATTTGCAACCGGGCTGTGTAAAAAAATAGCAAAATAGTTCAATGTTGAGAATTGGCAGGTTATTACTTTATGAAGGGATGTCCTGCCGGTTCCAAAGAAAGGAGCAGGCAATGAGCGAATTATTATATAACAAGTCAAAAGCAGTAGAAGAACTGAATAAAGTGGAAGGATTTTATCCTCTGGAACTTGCCAGAGTTATTTCTAATGAAGGGCAGGAGGAACAACGGTATCTGGATGTGAAATATCGGAAGCTGTGGTTCCGTCTGGTAAATCCTACAGGCAAGATTATCAGCCGGATTGTTCACTTTACCGAAAATATGGCAGTCGTAGAAGCCAGAATTTATCTGGATAAGTGTGATCAGGAAGATAATTATATTGCCAATTCCTTTTCACAGAAGTTTCGTACAGCAGATACACAGTTTGGGGATAAATTTCTTGAAATGGCAGAAACAGCGGCAATTGGGCGAGCTTTGGCAGATGCGGGGTATGGCCTGCAATTTGCTGATGTAGGGGAAGGAAATGATCCAATGCAGGTAGATGCAGGAATTCCTGTAAATCAGGGAACACAGATGCAGACTGCGATGCCAGCACAAACCCCTGCACCAGGAATGCAGCAGACTCCCAATCAGTCAGCAGGAACCATGCCATCATTTCCGCCTCAAGTAACTCCGGGGCAGCAGATGATGGAACAGTTTTATCAAGAAGCACAAGCCAATGGAAATACGATTGGCGGGGTAACGGGTACAGGACAGATGACAAATCCGGTAATGAGTCCGGCAACTGGATCTGTACCAGTTATGCAGCAGATGCCTTCTAAGCCGCAATCTCTGGATCCCAATATGCCAGTGGAAGAACTGGTGAAATGGATGAGTTATGAGCAGGCAATACAAGTAGCCGTAACAGGACAGGGAAAATTTAGTGGAAAAACCATGGGACAGGTTGCAATAGAAAGTCCTTCCAGCTTGCAATGGTTCGCAGAACAGTATCATGGACAGAACCATTTCATACCGGCGGCAGCCAGAGTAATTCTTGCAAAGGCATAGCAAATAGCCGGCTTAACATTCTTTCCACAGCCAATAAAGGCTGTGGAAGAAAGGAGGAACCATAGAGTGTATGATATGTCAGGCTTTAGCTACGATATCACAGATGTCGTGCATTTACTGCAGCTTAGAGTACGGCATAAAAATTCTTCGTCAATGGATGTGAATTGTCCATTTTGTGGAGAAACAAAAGGGAAAATGAATGTTAATCTTCAGAAAAATGTGTTCCGGTGTAATCGGTGTGATGCTTCCGGCGGAATGCTGGAATTATACGGAAGACTGCATGGTGTTTCCAGTGCAGAGGCAAACCGACAGATCCGGGAAGCTCTGGGAAAGGGGGAATACCGTACGGATTATCAGGTGGTTCATAAAGAAGAGCCTGTAGAAATTTTTAATGCCGAGTTGGCGGATGCAGATGTCATTGACCGAACATATCAAGAAATGTTGTCGTTATTGACCTTAAATGATAAACATCAGGAAGATCTTAAAAAAAGAGGGCTGACGAAAGAACAGATCAAGATACAGAGGTATCGTAGTGTACCGTTGTTTGGAATTAAAAATATGGTACAAAAACTGTTGGAATCCGGACAGACGGTAAAAGGTGTGCCGGGATTTTATGAAGATCACGATGGGAAATGGACAATTAATTTTACTTCTAAAAATTCTGGGATTTTGATACCTATTCGATCCATGGAAGGAAAAATACAAGGATTTCAGATACGGTTGGATCAGGTAATGGAGGGACGGAAGTATATCTGGCTTTCCAGTGTGAAATTCCAAAATGGAGTATCATCAGGGAGTCCGGTACATGTCATAGGAAGTCTGGACGCAGAACAGATTTATTTAACAGAAGGTGCATTAAAAGGTACGATAGCCCACTATTTATCTGGAGATACGTTCATTTGCGTTGCTGGTGTGAATCAGTACAGAAATTTAAAGCCAGTTTTGGAAACGCTGAAAAGCAGGCATCTGCAGCACCTATATGAAGCTTATGATATGGATAAAAAAATGAAGGTATATTGTGATGGGGATTCTGAGAAATGTGATGCCTGTCAACGTAAACCAGCCACTTTTTATTGTCCGCATAAGATGCAGAAACGGCAGATTCTACAGAACGCTTGTAGAAAGGTGTATGAAATCTGTAGTGGATTGTCTATTTCCATGAGCCGTATGGTTTGGGACATGGATTCTTATGGTGAGTGGAATGGGCAGATCAAAGGAATTGATGATTATTACTATGTATTGAAAAATACGGGGTGAATATGGACCGGGCAAGTTGTCCGGTCTTATGGAAGAGGAGGATTCGATGAAACGAAAGAAAATTTACGGCATATTTATGCTTGTAGCCATTGCTGTTTTTTTATTTGCAGGAGGAAGGATACTGCAAATTTATTTGAATTATCAGGAAAGTCAAAAAGTCTATGAGCAGATGGAAGAGTTTACGCAAAAGATAGAGGATCAAGACCTGTCACCAGAAGCGGTTCCCGGGGAAACACCAGAGGAGGTCGCAGAGCAGGGATTCCTACAGGTGGATTTTAACAAGCTGGAAGAAATCAATCCAGATGTCATTGCATGGATTGAGATTCCTGGCTTGGAAATTAGTTATCCGGTAGTCCAGGGGAGGGATAATGACTATTATCTGCATCACCTGATTACAGGAGAAAATCATAAAAGTGGCAGTATTTTTATGGACTTTCACAACCAGGAGGATTTATCAGACAGAAATTCCATTATTTATGGGCATAATATGAAGGATGGGAGCATGTTTGGAACCCTGGATCAGTATCAGTCACAGGCACTTTATCGAAACTATCCCTGTTTTTATATGTATGTGCCAGGATATATTTATGAGTATCAGATTTTTTCCTGTTATGCAGCACCGACGGATCATCCAGCATATACTTATGATTTTCCTACTTCTGAGGACTATGAAGTTTTTCTGGAAACACTACAAAGAAGTGCTGAGTATAACACAGGGACGACAGTTACCAGGGAGGATCAGGTGGTGACCTTATCAACTTGTGTAAATACCCGAAAGGATTATCGCTATTTAGTACATGGAAAACTGAAACAGAAAATAAAAATGGAGGAATAACAGATGTTAGATTTTGAATATGCGAAGGCATTGGCAGAGGTTGTGCTGGATACAACTTGCAGCAAAAAAGAAAGAGAAGTACGGCTGGAGTGTTTAACCCAAATATTTGGCAGAGCAAATGCTTATTTAAAGAAAGGCTTCTTACCCGATGTGGTAGAGGCTTTTTTTGTGCGAAAAATGGAAGGTTTGCCACTGGTATCGACAAAGCAGGATATGCAGGATTTTTTGAAAGTCAGTACACCCCATTATTTTGGCGGGAAATTTACAGTTAGTAATATTCCGTATTATTCAGAGGAAGAAGAACTGCTACTTTGGTCAGAAACATCGCTTCGTGGTCCATTGATTACAGCCGGATATGAACGTTATATGGAACTGTTTAAAAAGATTTTGCCTCAAAAGGCAGAACAGATTAATTTTTAAAAAGAGAAATAATTCAAATGAGGACTGGAAATGTATAGTAGGTAAAGATGAATGTTAAAAATCATTGTATAGGAAGAAAGCATCTGTCTGTGGCAAAATTCCGCAGACAGAATTTTTTTGAAAAAAAGTTGCTTTGTACGGAAGTTCTGCGTACAAGAGAAGTATAAAGAAAAAAAGGAGAGATGATTTTATGATAAAAAAAGTTCGGATTGCGGTAGACCATGGTAATAGAAATATGAAAACCTGTTCCCAGGTATTTACGACAGGGCTTACCATTCAGGATAAAAAGCCTGCCAGAGGGGAAAAGTTCCTGTTCTATGAGGGAAAGTATTATGTGCTGAGTGAAAATAGGATTCCTTATCAAAGAGATAAAACGCAGGATGATCGGTTTTTTATCCTTACTCTATTTGCAATCGTAAAAGAGCTGGAGGAAAACCCTCTAATTCAGCCGGAGGATGTCATTCAGGTGGATCTTCCGATTGGGCTGCCACCCAAGCATTATGCAGAACTTTGTGAACGGTATGAATCATATTTTAAAAGGCAAGGGAAAATCCATGATATCAATTACTGTGGTAGTACATATCATATCACCATTGGAGAGGTAATGGCATTTCCACAGGACTATGCGGCTATGATGACTATGATTGAAAAGCTGCAGCAGATTCCCAAAGTAGTAGGAATTGATATAGGAGGATTTACTACAGACTATCTTCTGATGCGGAAAGGTAATCCGGATATGGAAGCCTGTGATTCCATGGAAAAAGGCGTGATTACCATGTATAACAAGATTATTTCCGGGATTAACAGTGAATATGATATTTTGTTAGAGGAAAGTGATATTGATAGTATCCTTCAGGGAAACACAGAGTTTTATGAAGAGGCTGTAGTCCGTATGACAGAAAGTATGGTGCAGGATTTTGTAAAGGATCTGCTAAACAGTATTCGAGAAAGAGGCATAGATACCAAAGCAGCATATACGGTATTTATTGGAGGCGGGGCAAAGCTATTGAGCCATTTCTTGGAACAATCAGACCGTCTAGGGAAATATACCTTTATTGAGGATATTTCTGCCAATGCCAAAGGATATGACAGACTGTTTCAGATTATGTAGAGGAGTGTGATAAATGTGGAGAAAAAGAATCCCTATAAATTCACACTTGGATTTGATAAAACAAAGCCGACACATGTACGTGCGGCAGAGATTTTAAATTCCGTAAGGGATAAAGCCGACTTAATTGCATCAGCAGTGGTTGCTCATATAGATGGCGGCAGTACAGAAAAAGGGGCTGTATTGAACCAAGAAGCTTTGCAGATTATGATGTTGGAATTGGTAAAGCAAGAAGTGGAAAAAGCAATGCAGAACTATTCTTCAAAACAGGAGAATGTTCAAGTGGAAGAAGAAATAGAGAAACAGAAGGTATCTGAATTTGTCCTTGCACCTGAAGTTGCCAAAAGCGTTAGAGATGCAATGAGTGCATTTAGAAATAGATAGAAAAGAAAAAAGAAGCATCGGATTTTGAGTGCTTCTTTTTTGTTGCACATTTATGCCAATTCACAGGAACCCCACAGATTTCGCACAGGTTTCTCACAGATTTCATCCGTATAATCAAAAGTCAGATATTGTCAGAAAAAGGCTTAATTGAGTGGATCCTTTTCTTTCAATGCAGAAAGAAGCCCACGCAAGGTGCGTAGGGCAATTTGCCGCTCGTCTTCAGAGCAGTTTTGCAGTTCTTTCATAATCTGATAAGTAGTAGTGTCCGGTTCCTTTCGTTCATCCTGAACAGCTGCATCAATTGAAATATTCAGAAATTGAGCGATTGGGATTAAAGTTGCAAGTTCCGGATTGCCATTACAGGTTTCAATATCAGAAATGGTCCGGGTGGACACACCGGCTTGTTCTGCAAGTCTTGATTGTGACAGACCACGCCTTTCTCTTTCACTTCTTACCATATAGCCTAATTTTTTCTTGACGGTATCCATCAGCATCCGCATCACCTCACTTATTGTTTTATTTTATCGTAGATTGATAGTAAGAGAAACGCATTATAGTGCATGAAGATACGCAATATAATGTGAATTGCGGGGCAGGAGAACCTACAAGGGAGGAGCATCTATGTTGCAAGGAAAGACAAGGCACTTGTGTAATGATTCGTCAAAAAAATCTTGCTTTTGCAGGGGTGCCAAAAGGGTTATTTATATGCAGTATATGCGTTAATATATGAAGTCACCGTGCAGGATGATGCATGGGATAAGAAAGATGTCGAGCCAGAAGAAATGTGGTTCGGCGTTTTCTTTTACCAAAATAAAAATATCCTTCACAGATGCAGATCTCCACCTCTGAAATTTGGAAACTTATTGATTTCAAATTTCGGAGGTAGAAAATGAAAGAAGAACAAAAATATAATGGATCTAAAACAAGAAATTATTTCACTGCTTACTTGCTGGCATCTATAAGGGGAAAAAGACTTCGGTATCTGGAAAAGCAGCAGAAAATATTATTTGCAGAGGAAAATCTGGAAGATAAAGAATATACAGATGCGGATATTTCTCCAGAGGAAAGGCTGGAATTGGAACAGAAAGAACAACTGCTTATGGAAGAAGCACAGGGGATATATCCAGAGTGGAACGAAATGACGGATATAAGCCTTATAGAAGCCATGTTTTCTTTGCAGGAAGAAGAACGGAAGCTTATTTATCAGCATGTCTTTGAGGAGCGTACTTTTAAGGAGATGAGCATCTTAAATCAGATGACGGAAGAACGCTGTAAAGGTGCGTATTATTGGGCTATCCGCAAAATACGAAAGAGAATGGGAGGAAAGAAATCATGAATTTTAAAGAATTGTTATATCGGGCAAGACAAGGGGATGAAGATGCTATTCTGGAAATATTTGAAATGTACCGACCACTCTTGATTAAAAATGCCTTGGTAGATGGAATCTTTGATGAAGATCTGTACCAGGAATTGACAGCAGAATTGTTGAAGTGCATACGGTATTTTAGGGATGTAGAATAGAATTATAGGAGGTGTAGCGGTATAATCCATACACCTCCCTAGAGCATATTCTGCCATTTTTAGTAAATGGATTACATAATTATAATTGCCAATTAGGCAATAAAAAACGCAATTGAAACAAGAATACTAGACGGGATAAACTAAAATCCCCTAATATAGTAAAAAATAGTAGGAGGAAATTTCGATGGAGATGAACCAAAAAGAATGTGGAATAGTGTGCAAAGAAAATGGTACGGAGCAAATAGAAAAAGTAACAGAGGAAGAATGGAAATTATTAAAACAATATAGAAATTTGTGTGAAGAAAATAAATTAACCATCAACATTTTGATCCAGCGATTATTAGCACACGAGAAAGGCAGGGAATAAGTTGATTAAAGTGGCATTATGTGATGATATTATTGACTATAATAAAAAAATGGAGAGTTATATCGAAAAATATGGAAATGAAAATCATGTAGAAGTCAAAATTACTTCGTATGGAAGTGGCAGTCAGTTATTATTGAATTATCAGAAACGAAAGTTTGATGTTATATTTTTGGATGTGTCTATGCCTGAAATGGATGGATTTGAAACAGCAGAGGAGATTCGGAAGAGTGATACTGATGTTTCAATCGTTTTTTGTACTTCTTATTATACAATCACTAATGCAGGGAAAGGCTTTGAAGTTGCGGCAGAAGATTTTTTATCAAAACCTTTACTGTATAGAAAAGTTGAGAATATCTTAAACAAAATATATAAAAAGAAATTGTTGAATGCAGAGGAAAAATTATTTTTGAAATGTCACGATGGATTGATTACGCTGCAACTTTCCGATATAATCTATATACAAACAGAAAACAAGCTGTTGATCTTACATACAATTCATGGAGATGTGCAAAGTAGCCAAAGAATGAGTGAACTGGAGAAGCGTTTAAGCAAAAAGCAATTTTTTCGCTGTCATAATAGTTATATGGTCAATTTTGATTATGTTGAAGGGGTTAAGAAAGATAGTGTGTTAATCAAAGATAAAGTTCAGAAGTTAAAGACTATTCCAATAAGTAAATATAAGAAAGAAGAGTTCATGAGAGCATTAGCTAGATATGTGGGAAAATGGGAAAACTGAAAATCTATGTCAAAAATATGTTGATTTATACAAAGAATATTGTTGTATGGAAAAAAATGGATTATAGTCCTCATATACTAAACAGAAAGGAGAAAAAACATGGTTAATACTGAAACAACAGAAGAGTTCGTAAAAGAACTGGATTTAACAGAGGAAGAAATAGAAAGTTATACCGGATGTTCTGAAAGAACGCAGAGATGTTTAACTGATTGCCCATGGCCATTTCCAGGGGCATACATTAATGAAGCTAGTTAAAACAAAGAACCGTGTAGCCTATCGGATATGATAGTCTGTGCGGTTTCTTTTTTGGAGGAAAGTATATGTATACAATTACTTTAGAAGTAAACCAAATATGTAATTTACGTTGTACATATTGTTATCTTGGAAGAAAGACAAACCAAAAGATGTCCGAACAGATAGCATACAAAGGATTGGAAATTGCATTTTTAAATGCGGAAAATCATAGAGATCGAAGATTATGGGTGGATTTTGTAGGTGGAGAGGCACTCTTAAGTCTTTCATTTTTAAAGCATTTGGTGGATTATATAGAGGGGCAGGCATTAAAAAGAAATATTTTAGTGACATATTCTATCACGACAAATGGAACTATTTTAAATGATGAGATTTTAGCATGGCTGATTAAATATAGAATTCATTTAAAAGTAAGTATTGATGGAGATGAGGAAACCCATAATAAAAACAGAAAGAGGATTGATGGTGTTGGAAGTTATTCTAATATTATTGAAAACTGTATGTATTTCAAAGAATACGAGAAGAGAACCAAGCAATATATTCAGGCAGCACATGTTGTTACACAGAATAATTATGGGGAAACATTTGAATCTGTTTGCCATTTAGTTGAAAATCTAAATTTTAGCATAGTGGATTCTTCTATTGATGTTATGAATAGATGGACAACCGATCAGTTGGATGGTTTGGCTGATGAATGGGAAAAAGTATTACGTTACTATTTAAAAAGGAAAAAAGCAGGAAAAGCATTTCTTTGGGGACCAATTTTAGATTTGAAGAAATACGGAGAAAATAATGGAGAATCAGGATTTTGTGGTGTAGGTCTTATTCAAATATATATAAAGGTGGATGGGAGAATCTTTGGTTGTGCGGCAAATTTAGAAGATAGTGGGTGCATTGGAGATGTTGAAAATGGATTGTCTAAGGAATGTATCAAAAGATTGAGGAAAATAGGAAAAGAAGGTAATATGTGTTCAAAATGCAGCTTTGCTGTGAAGTGCCAAAGCAAAAATTGCATCATGAACAGTTTGGCATATAGTGGAACAGTAGGTGAACATAATCCTGATATGTGTTATTTTGAAAGGAAAAAGAGGAATCTATGGGAGATATATGCTCCTCAATTATAATTTTTTGAAAATAAAACTTGAAATATGGGTAAAAATACGCTATTTTTATTATAAATACCAACTTATGAAGTGACTGGTAGTAAGTGTTTTATTATATTGATGTGGTGGTGAAAATGAATATAATTAGGCGAAAGAGAAAGGAATTGGGGATTTCTCAAAAAGAATTAAGCGAAAAGTTAGGTACGAGTCAACAGACAATCAGCAGGATTGAAAAGGCAGATATTGAAAATATTCCCTGTAGCTTATTGGTGAAACTGGCAAATATATTTGACATACCAATAGATGTTTTGGTATATGGAGATAATAGTGATTTGTGTAAAAGTCAAATTGAAGAATTATGGGATGTTTTTCAAAAGTTAGATGAGATAAATAAAGCTACGTTATTGTTGATGGGAAGAAGGCTAAATGAAGCACAGATGGAAAATATGCTGAAGAAGCAGATAGGTGATATGAGTGATAAAAATAGCGATATGTGATGATGAAAAATATTTTGTAGATACAGTTGAAAAAATGCTAAAAATTTATGCAGAGAAAAATGGTAAGGACTTTTGTATAAAAAAATATACAAAGCCGTTGCAGTTAATGGAATCTTTAAAAGAAGAATTCCAAATTTTCTTTTTGGATATAGAGATGCCTGCGATGGATGGCATGGAGTTGGTGGATATTATCCGCAGACATGATGAAAAATCAATTATTCTTTATGTATCATCTCATAATGAATTTTTAGGGGTTGGATATAAGTATGATGTCCAAAATTTTATTACAAAACCAATTACACAAGTACAGATTAATTGTGAAATGAATAGAGCATTAAGAAAACTAGAGTCATATGAGCAAAAATACATAGCAGTAAAGAATGAGAAAGGATACTTTAAACTATTTCTTTCCGATATAGAATACATTGAAACCGTGAAACGAAAGGTTTTATTTCATCTACGAAATGGAAATCAGGAAGATGGATATTTTAAAATGAGAGATTTAGAAGAACGCTTGGAAAAATACTATTTTGTACGTTGTCATAATGGTATTATTGTAAATGTCGATTGTATTGAATCATTACATGATCTTACCACTACACTTTATTCCGGAGCTAAAATTTATATTACACGGTCTAGAAAACAAAACCTAATGAAAAAAATGGCAGAACGGGGAGGAAGTGTATAGTGTGTATGCACAGAGTATTATAAAGAATCTTTTTTCAATAATTAATATTTTTCTGATTACATATTTGTTGATTGATAGAAAAAACAATCAAGAGTATCGAAAGAAAAATTGGTATTCCTATGTTTTGTGCATTGGAAGTATTTTTCTGGTGCGGGTAATGGAGAATGGGGTATCCATACATATCGTTTATAATTATATTACGATTGTGATTATTGTCATGTTTATAGGACATTTTTTATTTCAACGGAATATGAAATATTGTATTTTGATAGGCAGTATTTTCTTATCTATTTCGTTATTAGGGCAATTACTAAGCAGTATTTTCCTATATCCATATAGTGGAAATAGAGTATTAGCTGAATTACCAGGAATATACCAAGTGGTGATGATGGTAATTGCAGAAAGTGTTATTATTGCCGGATGTTTGACATTAAAGAAAATTATAGAAAGAATTCCACCGCATTTATCAAGCATTAATGTGATGACAATTTTCATCCCGTTATTGCTTAATATTATAGTTATGGCAGTATGTACCGATAACCTATATAATGATAAAAAGGTAATTATTGGAAACATATGGTCAGTTATTACAATATCAATAGTTCCTATTGTTATGTTTTTAGGAACTGTCTGTAACATAGTGATTTTGGAGAACTACTTAAATGTAAAAAAAATCGAAAATGAAAAAAAGCTTCAAATAAGTGAGATGAGCTTGCAGTATGATTATTATATGAAACAATCGAAAGATATGGAAAATATCCGCAGGCTTTCCCATGATATAAAAAATCATTTGGAGGCATTGAAAGAAAATATAGAGCCAGAACAAAAAATAGAGTATATTAATGGTATTGAACGTAAATTAAATAAGTATCAAAGTTACTATAAATCAGGGAATACTTTTATTGATAATTTGCTTCATACGAAACGATTGGAGGCTATCGAAAAGGGAATTGAATTTAAGGTGTTTGCCGATTTTACAGAGTTTCGACAGATAAGAAATGAGGATTTATGTGTCATAATTTCGAATACAATAGATAACGCATTAAGAGAATGCCGGTTAATGAAAGAAGAAAATCCTATGGTAGAGTGTTTAGTACAGTTAAAGGCTAAAAAAGTAAAGGGGTTCTTGTCAATTTTATGTGAAAATAGCCTAAGAGATTCACAAGTACGTTATCTGCGAGAAAATGCAACACTGGAAACATCAAAGGAAGATAAGAAAAATCATGGGTTTGGTGTCAAAAATATTAAAAGTGTGGTGAAAGATTATGGAGGAGAAGTATCATTTAGTGTTTTAGATGATATGTTTTCTGTTTCTGTGATTATTCCGATAGAAATATAGTGTGACAAGATGGTGCTTATGGAAAATAAGTGCCATTTTTATTGGTCCAGGCAGGGCATAAAAAATGCAAACTAAACAAATTATATGTTTTTTCTTGAAGCAGGATGTAAAATAAAGAAAAAAGAAGAGGAGGCATGGGTATGCGAAAAAAAATGAAACTATTTATTGCCATGGTATCAGTGGGGGCTTTATTGGGAACGATGCCAGTTATGGCAGCGGAACAACCAGAACTTCCAACGAAAGTGCAGGATATTGCGAATGGTTCTGATGAACTTTACGGGGAAGGAGTTCCGATTGAGCATGGCACAAATCCAGATGAAAGATTTTCGTCTGGTGGGGTAGATCATACACATCAGTATATTGTTGCAAACGCACTTAAAATTCTGAGCAATGATAAAGGAAATAGTGCATTCAATGGTGAGCTGAACTCATCTATTCTTATGGAGGCAACCGACTGGCCGGATAAACTTGGAAATGAAACAGATGCAGGAACTTTTGCAGGACACTTTTATGATCCTGATACTGGAAAAAACTGGCTTGGTCAAAAATCTCCGACAGCTAGGACAAGAGCAGAGTCATATTTTCAGGCAGCAGTAAATGCGTATCGTGCAGGAGATGTACAATTGGCTATGTCAAACTTAGGAAAAGGCACCCATTATGTATCAGACTTAAATGAACCGCATCATGCATCGAACTTGACAGCAGTAAACAGCAATCATTCCGCTTTTGAAAAATATGTTGATAAAAACCGTAAATCTTACACAATAGCAGGAAATTCGTTTGGCTCATCCGTATATACAACCGCATTAAATACATCAACAGGAGATTTGATGTATTCCGCAGCAAAACATGCGAAAGGGCTTGCGGCGGATGCTCAAAAGGAAAGTTCCTATGATAGTGCAGGCAGACAATCTGTGCAGCATGCTATACAGACGGTAACTCAATATATGTATAAATTTGGAAAAGAAGTTGGAATCTATTAATAAGAGTTTTTCAGGTCTTGGTATTAAGAATATCGAGGCCTGTTTTTTATGCCATTTAGACACTAAAATACGCAAAATAATCAAAATATATGGCGAGATAGGAGAATTTGATTAAAATTGTTTTTAGTATATTCAAGAAAGGAGTAGACAGATATGTATAATTTCACATTATATATGACAACAGATTGTAATTTTAAATGTCAGTATTGTTATGAAGACTACCATAACCATTATCAGTTGAATGAAAAAACACTTGTGGACTCTTTGGAGTTTATGATGAATTATGGGGATAGAGGGAAAGTCTTGATTGATTTTTTGGGCGGTGAGCCTTTGCTGAAGAAAGATTTAATTTACAAGGCAGTAGCCTATATCAAAGATAATTATCCGGAAAGGGAAGTAAAGTATTATATTACTACCAACTGTTCCATGATGGATGATCGGTTCATTGCATTTATGAAAGAAAATCATTTTACAGTACGCCTTAGTTTTGATGGGAATAAGGAAACCCATGATTTGAACAGAGTTGCGAAAGATGGAGTTTCTTGCTATGAAAAAATTTTTGAGAATATCATGAAGGTAAAGGATAGTGGATTGAATTTTTCTGTAAGAATGACGGTCACAGAAAATACCATTCCGTATATGTTCGAAAATATCTGTTACCTGCATGAGCATGGATTGGATAACATCTGTATGATTATGGATGTATATTTAAAAATATGTGATGAGCTGAAGGCAGAATTTGAAAAGCAGGTGGGACAAATTTTGCGGTACTATTTGGCTGAGGCAGCAGCGGGCAGAGTTTTTACTATAGATCAATTTGATGGAAAAATGTTTAATATGTTGTGTGATTTTGGGAACTGCTTTGGCATGTGCGATGCCGGAATTGGAAATTTCAAGATCTTTCCGAATGGTCAGATATATCCATGTGGATTTCTTACAAGTAATGAAAAATATTGTATAGGTAATATCAAGGAAGGCGTTGATATAAGAAAGGCAAAATTAATAGCAATGTCGAACTTTGATAAAACCGATCCGAAGTGCAAGGGATGCACAATCCGAGATTTTTGTCATGGTATGAAATGCGGATATATGAATTTTATCAATACAGGGAAGATTAATGTACCATCGGATGCAGAGTGTATTTTTGAACATATCTTTTATAAGGCAATGGTGCAGATTCTTGAATATTATTTACAGCAGCCGATTGAAATAGTTAGAGAAAAATTAGGAGTGTATATAGACTATATCCAGGAGGAAGATTTAAAATTCAGTGAGTTCGGAGAGAAGATTGCCAAGAGGTTAAGCGATGAAAAGTAAAGAAAGCCGTCCATATCTTGGATTTTTAAAAGAGTATGCTTTTAAGAAAAAGTTACTACCTTCCTATATTTTAACAATAGCAACGATTGTGTTAACGGCGGGAGTTTCTTTGGTGCGTCCGGAGCTGCAGGGAAAAGTGATAGATGATTTGGGGAATCCACATAGTACCAGTTTATCTGCGTTTATGCTCCTTCTGGTGGTGTTCCTGGGCATGTTACTGCTGAACTACCTTATGAATTATGTACAGCGTTATATCGTGGCTGTTATTTCGGAAGAGATAGCAGCAGATATGCGACAAAAGGTAGAAGATAAATTATCAACAGTAAGCGTGAATTTTTTTGAGAAGATAAAGCTAAGTGACATTTTGCTGAAAGTAGATAAAGATGTTTCAGCAGTGAAACAATGTGGAATCACAAGTATTATCACATTGGTTTCCAATATTGTTATCCTGGTGGTTGTTCCTCCATATATGTTTTCTATCCATAAGGGGATTGCCGTATCCAATATTATCTTACTTGTCAGTGTTCCTTTTATTAGTAGAATCCTGGGGAAATTGATACAGGAAACCAGTGGTCAAGTTTTGGAAGGATATAACAGCATAACCAATGTTCTGACAAACACCTATGATAATTGGTTTATTACAAGACTCTTTCAATGTGGGCAATATGTGCATGATATGTACTTTGAGAAAAATCAGAAATACAAAAAAGAGACGAATCGCCAGAATTTGTTGTACATATTGAATACATCTACGATACTCGTGATTCAGTTTATAGGAACAGTCATAATTTGGGTAGTCGGTGCACAAGAAGTATTTAAAGGAAATATGACCATAGGTACCATTATGGCCTTGATGAATTACCAGACAATTATTATGAATCCTATTATTGGAATCGCACAGTTTGCTAACGAGTATCATACAGCCGTAGTTTCCTTAAAGGATATCAATGGTTTGCTTCAGTATCCGGATCAGAAACAAGGAGATGGAGAGAAAGTAACAACAGTTAACAACATTTCCTTAGAAGAGATGAGCTTTTCTTATACAGAGTCGAATAAGAAGGTATTTGACCGGCTCAATTTGAAGTTCGAAAAAGGCACTCTTTACGGAGTTCATGGAAAAAGTGGACAAGGCAAAAGCACTCTGTTCAAAATTATAACAGGTGTGTATCAACCGACAGAAGGAAAAGTAGTTGTGAATAACACAGATTTGCAGGAATTAGATATTAACAGCTATTGGGAAAATACAGGATATGTTATGCAGCGTACACAGTTCTTCAATGATACGGTAAGACGGAATATGGGATTACTACATATTGTTTCGGAAGAAGAAATGGATACAGTGGCAAAGTGCTTGGATTTGTATGATGAAATCCATACTTTAGAAATGGTATGGGATACCGAGATAAAGATAGATCCATGCAATTTCTCAGAAGGACAAATGCGGCGTTTAGATATTATGAGGAATATTTTGAAAAATTCACAAATTCTGATTTTTGATGAAGCGACAGCAAATATTGATGAAAAACGAAGAGGGCGTTTTTATCAATTATTGCATGCGTTATCAAGGGAGAAAATTATTATTTTTTCTACGCACAATCTGGAAGAATTGCGAGAAGCAGATATTATTGTGGATTTGGAGAAGCTACATATAAGGCAGGTGAGTGAAAAGTGAGGATAGGTGTGTTGGATTCCAATGGATCTTTTGATAATCCTTTTTTTCAGGATAAGAAAATTGTAAAAATAGACTGCAAGTGGAAAGGTCAGGAATACAGTAAAGATGCCTTTGGATTTACCCATGCGGAATATGTCTGTTCTTTTATTTTAAAGGAAAACCCAGAAGCTGAAATTGTTCTGGTACCCATTGTGAGGAAGAACAAAAAGAGTACGGTTCTGGATATGATAGAAGGTATTGAATTACTGATAGAGGAACAGGTAGACATAATTAATATGAGTATGGGAGATGAGTACAAATATCACAAAGAAATAGAGGAGGTATGTAGAGCAGCTACAGAAAAGGGGATTTTGATTGTGGCAGCATACTCTAATCAGCAAGTAGAAGCAACCTATCCGGCTTCCTTCCCTTTTGTAATGGGAATAAGATGCCTGGACATAGAGAATCCTTTACAGGTTTTCCAATATGATGGGATAGGAAAGGATGTGATTTTTTCCTCTAAATTTTTTTCTCTTTATCATTTAGGCATTCCTAAGTTTTATCAGGGCAATAGCTTTGGGTGTGCTGTAATAACAGGGTATTTAAGCAATTATGAGGATGAATATGAACAGGCAATTTTACAGTTTACTCTCAACACTTTGAATCACTATTATCCATATCAAACATTGAAGCAGAAACAGTGTTATTTTCTAACGAACCGTATAGAAGAACCTTTAGAGCAGCGTTTCATACGGGAAGTAACGAGAACAGAGAGATGTGATACTTTTGAAAGTGGAATGGAAAAATTGAGAAATATAAAAACAGCAGAACAGTATCCGGTGCTATTTATTGATCACAACAATTATCAGGAAATATGTGAGTATAAAGAGAGAATCAGGGTATATGCCATGGAAAATCCGAAGACAGAAATTATTTTGCGATATCCCTTATTTAATATGGTGGAAAGATTGGATTTCCAGAAGAAAACAAATAGAAATTTGAACCAATTTACAGTTTAGGAGGCAGGAAAATGTATACATTGTCATTAGAGATCATAAATAAGTGCAATTTGAATTGTACTTACTGCTATCTGGGCGAGAAGAAAAATACATACATGAGTTTAGAAACGGCTCAAAAGGCAATCGATATTGCTGTGCATGAAGCAAATAAACAGCATGATCGGACACTTATGGTTTACTTTATTGGAGGGGAACCCCTTATGGCATTTAATCTGATGAAAGATGTGGTAGATTATGCGAAGAAAAAATGCCAGGAAACAAACTTAATATGCAAGTTCAGTACTACGATAAATGGAACGTTAGTTACAGATGAAGTAATTGATTTTTTTGTGGAAAATACATTTGAGGTGAAGGTGAGTTTAGATGGTCCTGAGTATGTTCAGAATTTGAACAGGAGAGATTATGCAGGAACCGGAAGCTTTGAAAAAATTATGAAGAACCTTCCGTTATTGAGAAAATATGAGCAGGAAACAGGAAATCAGATTTCGGTAGCCAGTGTTGTGACAAGTAATAACTATCAATATTATGCAGAAAGTTTCCAGTTTTTGCTTGATTTAGGAATTAAAAAATTAGAGTCGGGAATTGATTATTATTGCTCCTGGAGTGATGAGCAGATACAGGGATTACGAGAACAGATAGAGAAGGTATTTGGTTTATATAAAGCACATATACAAAAAAATCAAGAAGTAATCTTTTGGAATCTTTGGGAACAATATCTGAAATCTTTCCTGATTCCATGTCCATTTTACGCATGTAAGGCAGGTTTGACAACTTGCTATGTAACAACGGATGGTGGGATTTATACTTGTGCGGAACTTCCAGAATTTAAAATCGGTTCTGTAGAAGCCGGGTTGGATGTTCCGAGGATTCGAGAGATTATTTACCTAGAGGATCAAGAGGATACAATGTGTAAAAAATGTCAATACATTAGACATTGTAAAACAAGAGGCTGTCAGGTGGCAAATTATGAAATTCACCAAAATGTATATCAACCTATAAAAGTGAATTGTGAAGTGACGAAGTGGATGTACCATCTGATTCAAACAAACTTAACTGAAAAACAGCTTGAAAAGCTGAAACAAGAATATGAAAGGAGATATTTACGTCATGGAAAGTAAGATGAATGAGTTTATTAAGATAACTGAGGGAGAAAAAGTGGCTTTAATTGATCCGGTAGGAAAAGTCTGCCTGGGGGTAAGTAAAAGATTTGCAGACAATTTAGATAAACCAGAGTTTCAGGAAAAGTTATTCCCTGTATGGGAGCAGCAAACTGAATTTGTAAAAGAAATAGAGAAGAATCATGAGAAAATCAATACGGTATATTTGATGGTAACCAGGAAATGTAATATGAATTGTGATTTTTGTGCGATCAGTGCAAACGACAAGCTTCGTCCAGAAAAAGAATTTAAGCTGGAGGATATACAGAATAAGGTGATTCCGTTCTTTCAGAAAAATAAACCACATAAAATGATTCTTACAGGTGGAGAGCCACTGATTAAAGATCAAATTGTGGAAATTGCAAAAGCATTAAGAAATGGTTTGACTTGCCCCATAACACTGCAGAGCAATGGTCTTGTGATCACCAAAGAATTAACAGAACAACTCAAAGGATATATAGACGAAATTGATTTCAGTACCATGCACATGTTTGGAACGCCTGAAAAGGAGCAGCAGCTAATTAATCATATCGAGATGTGTCAGCAAGCTGGAATAAAGGTGGTCCTTAGTTTTATTTATGAGAAAACCAATGAAGTGGATTTATATCGATTGATTGATATAGCTGCTAAATATGACATTGATGTTCTTTTTAATATTGTTTCATCTGTGGGTAGGGCGAAAGAAAACTCTGAAATTTTAACAGATATGGAACATCTTGATATGAACCTGAAGATAGCAAAATATATATTGAAACAGGGATACGAGAATAAAAAAATAGGGGGAGCCTTTTATCAAAGAATTCAGGTAAGAAATTCTTGTGGGGGTTATGGAAAAGTTATGGCAATTTTCCCAGAAGGCGATATTTATATGTGTCAGTGTATGGAGCAGAACCAGGTTCGAATGGGAAATATACTGGCCGATGAGCCACAGAAAATTTTACAGAAATTAGAAAATTTATTGGAAAAAGATGAAATTAAGAGATTGTTCTGTGCTGAAAATAAAGAAATATGTAAAGAATGTGATTACCGCTATATATGTGGTGGACGTTGTATGGCATCAGAAGAACCTTATGATTACCGGTGCATTTTCTTAAAAGCAGTATTAAATTATGTGCTGTTTTACTATGATGCTAAAGAAAACAGAAAGAAAAATTTAGAAATCTATATTGAGTATATGGAGAAGGTAAAGAGAAAATGGGAGGGAGAAGCCAACTAGTATAGAATAAATTAAATCTCTACTATATATTTTGAGGATAATGTATGGTAA
>NZ_JAAITA010000027.1 GCF_013304445.1 Blautia hansenii | reverse complement strand
TAAAGATTTCTCCCACCACCCGCATAGCAGGTGGTTTATTTCATTGCTGACACAAAAAAAGCGTCTACCAAAGTAGAACGCGAATAATAAGTCATAAAAAAGGATAAACTTTACCTTCTGCAAATACATTACACGCCTTCACATCTACTCAAGATACTGAAAAACTACCAGGAATAAAACATTCCTGCAGCTGTGCTTCTTTTATTCATTCACATTATCTCACAGTAAAAGCAATACGTCAAACGCTTTCAAATTATCTATAGTCATTCTGATAAATGCACTCTGAATTCTATTTTTTAACAGAATACATAATTAATCATATGCCCTCTTACACCTCTCCTGTTTCCCATTATCGCATAAAGCAACATGCACACCCTACACTCTCATTTTAAAATTTTCTAAAAAACTATTGACGAGTTGGAAAATATTTGCTATACTTTCATTTGTCCTTTGGGAAAACCAAATGACAAGCGAGCGGGAGTGCTGGAATTGGCAGACAGGCAAGACTAAGGATCTTGTGTCTGTATAGACGTGTGGGTTCAAGTCCCATCTCCCGCAGTTTTATACAGAGTGTAAAGAGGGCTGAAATCCTAAATACAAAGGGTTTCAGCCCTTTTCATTTCTCTCTCCCTTCTTTAGCAGCACTACTTTCTCTTTTGTATTTTTGCAAAATTTCAGTCAGAAATCCAGTAAGATTTGACAGAGGGAACAGTATTTAGTACAATTTAGGAGATAAAATAGGATACATGATGTCTATTATAAAAATGATAGTCGGTATATTTCTGTATAAACAGTAAAGGAACCTTGCTTTACAGTTAATAAAATCTAAAAAATGGAGGTTTTCATGAGAAAACTAGCTTTAAGCGATGAAATATTACTAAAAATCGAGAAACCAGCCCGCTATATCGGGAATGAAGTGAACTCGGTAATGAAAAACAAAGATGAGGTAGATATCCGTTTCGCTATGTGCTTTCCAGACGTCTACGAAATCGGAATGTCCCATTTGGGAATCCAGATTCTCTATGACATGTTTAACCAGAGGGAAGATACCTGGTGCGAAAGGGTATATTCTCCCTGGCCGGATTTGGACAAAGTGATGCGGGAGAAAAAAATTCCTCTGTTTGCATTGGAATCTCAGGATCCGATTCGTAATTTTGACTTTCTGGGAATTACCATTCAGTACGAAATGTGTTATACCAATATTCTGCAGATACTGGATTTAAGCGGTATGCCTTTAAGAGCAGCGGATCGGGACGAAAGCTGGCCTTTGGTTATGGGAGGCGGTCCTTGTACTTATAATCCGGAACCATTGGCGCCATTCTTTGATTTGTTCTATATCGGAGAAGGAGAAACTGTCTTCGGAGAAGTTTTGGATTCTTATAAAAAATACAAAAAAGCTGGAAAAAGCAAAAAAGAATTTCTGGAAAGAGCTGCGGAAATTCCCGGAATTTATGTACCTTCCTTCTACGATACCACTTATAAGGAAGACGGAACCATTGCCTCTTTTGTGCCTAACAATCCGCATGCAAAAGAAAAAATCGAGAAACAGGTCGTTATGGATATCACCAACACCTATTATCCGAGGAAACCTGTCGTACCTTTTATCAAAGCCACACAGGACAGGGTAACTCTGGAAGTACAAAGAGGCTGTATTCGCGGCTGTCGCTTCTGTCAGGCGGGTATGCTGTACCGCCCTACCAGGGAAAGAGATGTAAAATTTTTAAAAGATACAGCAAAAGCCATGCTGGACAGCACCGGACACGAGGAAATTTCCCTTAGTTCTCTGAGTACCAGCGATTATTCTAAACTGCAGGAATTGCTGGAATATTTGATTGACGACTGTTCTGAAAGAAAGGTGAATATTTCTCTGCCTTCTCTTCGCATTGACTCTTTTTCTCTGGACGTTATGCGTAAAGTACAGGATATCAAAAAAAGCAGCCTGACCTTTGCACCGGAAGCAGGTACTCAGAGAATGCGGGATGTGATTAACAAAGGGCTCACAGAAGAAATCATTCTGGAAGGCGCAGGCAAAGCCTTTGAAGGCGGTTGGAGTAGAGTAAAATTATACTTTATGCTGGGACTTCCCACAGAAGCAGAAGAAGATATGAAAGGAATTGCTCATCTGGCCGAGTCCATTGCCAAAAGATATTATGAAATCCCAAAAGACCAGCGACACGGCAAATGCCAGATTGTAGTCAGCACTTCTTTCTTTGTGCCGAAACCTTTCACTCCATTCCAGTGGGCCGGAATGTTCCGGAAAGAGGATTATCTGGAGCGAGCAAAAATTGTCAAGGAAGAGATTAAAGCACAGTTGAATCAGAAAAGTATTAAATACAATTATCACGAAGCTGATGTAACCGTTTTAGAGGGAATTCTGGCCCGCGGTGACCGAAGAGTGGCGGACGTATTAGAAGCAACTTACCGAAAAGGTGCTATTTTTGATGCCTGGTCCGAATATTTCCGCTATGACCTCTGGATGGACGCTTTTGAAGAGGCAGGTCTTGACCCGGAATTTTATACTTTAAGAGAGCGCCCGCTGGACGAAATTTTCCCGTGGGATTTCCTGTCCATTGGAGTAACACGGAAATTCCTGGAAAAAGAATGGGAAAAAGCCCATCAGGAAGCAGTTACGCCAAACTGCAGAATGAAATGTTCCGGCTGCGGTGCGGCAGCTTACAAAGGAGGTGTCTGCATTGAAGGTTAGAGTAAAATTTGCAAAACAGGGAGCCATGAAATTTATCGGGCATCTGGATATTATGAGGTATTTTCAGAAAGCTATCCGCAGGGCGGACATTGATGTGGCGTATTCTGAAGGATTCAGTCCCCATATGATTATGTCTTTTGCTGCCCCACTGGGTGTAGGTGTGACCAGCACGGCAGAATATTTTGATATGGAAATTCAGACATCCATACCGTCCAAGGAGGCCATCAGACGACTGAATGATACTATGGCAGAAGGTATGAAAGTGCTTAGTTTCCGGCAGATACCAGACGGAAAAGCCAATGCGGCCATGGCTCTTGTGGCGGCTGCCGATTATCAGGTGAATTTCCGGGAAGGTATGGCACCCGGAGACGACTGGAAAGAAAAGGTACAGGCCTTTATGGAACAGCCGGAAATTCTGGTTGTAAAGAAAACGAAAAAGAATGAAAAAGAGGTGGACATTAAACCTTTTATTTATGACTTACATTTAGATAACGGAGGAATATTCCTTCAGCTTGCAGCCGGAAGTGTCAAAAATACCAAGCCGGAGCTGGTAATGGAAGCATTTTATCAGTTCTGCGAGAAAGAATTTGATAGTTTTTCTCTTTTGGTGCATCGCCTGGAAGTATATGCAGATAAAGGGACAGAAACGGAACGAAAACTGATTTCTCTGGAAAACCTGGGAGAAGACCTTGAGTAGGCTGATACTGACTCCCATGGAATACAAAGGCATTCCCATGCTGACGGCTGCGTTAGAAGAAAACGGGCGTATCTGTCAGATAAATCCCATGGGAATGTCAAAAAGCTGTATTCTGGGAAATATTTATATTGGAAAAGTAAAAAATCTTGCTAAAAATATTCATGCAGCTTTTGTGGAAATTGCAGAAGGCCAAATGTGCTACTACTCCTTGGATGAAAAGGAACCGCCTGTTTTTGCCAATCCCAAAAAGAATGAAGAAATCAAACCGGGAGACGAAATTGTGGTACAGGTGGCTCGGGAAGGAATAAAAAGCAAACTTCCCTATGTGACAGGCAATCTGAATTTTACCGGTCATTATCTGGTGCTCACTTCTCACAGAAAAGAACTTGGTTTTTCCGGGAAACTGACAAAAGCGGAAAAACAGCGTTTTCGGGAACTTCTGGAAAACCGCATGCCGGAAAATGCAGGTATCATTGTCAGAACCAACAGCCGGAATGCAGCTGATGAGGAGATTCTGATAGAACTGGATTTGCTGGTGCAGAGATACCAACAGGTTTTATTGAAAGGAACATCCCGGGTATGCTTTTCTCTTCTGGAAGAAAGCCTGCCGGAATATATGCAGGTTTTGCAGAACGTATACACCGAACATCTGGAAGAAATTGTGACGGATAACAAGTCCTTGTATGAAGCGGTTTCCAGTTATGCCAAAACCGCCTTTCCCGAAAACACACAAATCCGCTTGTATGAGGACAAACTCCTTCCGCTCTACAAATTGTACAGCCTGGAAAGCGCCCTGGAACATGGACTGCATGAAAAAGTCTGGCTGAAATCCGGCGGCTTTCTGGTCATTCAGCAGACCGAGGCTTTTGTGTGTATTGACGTCAATACCGGAAAGTTTACAGCAAATAAAGAAATGGAGGAAACCTTTCGAAAAATCAACCTGGAAGCGGCCGCAGAGATTGCTTTGCAGCTAAGACTCCGAAACCTGTCCGGTATCATTCTCATCGACTTTATTAACATGAAAAGCCCGAAGCATAAAAAAGAACTGATGGAAAATCTGCAGGCGTATTTAAATCGTGACCCGGTAAAAGGAACGGTGGTTGATATGACTTCCCTGAACATCGTGGAAGTAACCAGAAAAAAAGTGCGGAAGTCTCTTACAGAAGAAATGAAAGAACTGGCAAAGGAGGTTGTATCTTGAAAGAAAAGTCCCAGCTGACCACCTTGTGTTATATTGAAAACCAGGAACAGTATCTGATGCTGCACCGGGTTTCAAAGAAAAATGACGTAAACAAAGATAAATGGATTGGCGTTGGCGGCCATTTTGAAGCCAATGAGAGTCCGGAGGAGTGCCTCCTCCGGGAAGTTCACGAGGAAACCGGACTGACGCTCACTTCCTACCGTTTTCGCGGATTGGTTACCTTTCATCTGGAAAAAACAGACGGAGATTTTTCAGAAACAGAGTACATGTGCCTGTATACGGCAGATGCATACGAAGGTGAAATCACTGAATGTGAGGAAGGCGTACTGGAATGGGTGGATAAAAAAGATTTGTTCCGGTTAAATCTCTGGGAGGGGGATAAGATTTTTTTCCGTCTTCTGGAGGAAGACAGAGTTTTCTTTTCTCTCAAACTCAGCTATGTGGAAGATGAACTGAAAGAGGCGGTTTTGGATGGAAGGACACTGGATTTATGAAACTTTTCTTCTATCCAAAATAGCTCACTCTTTCATATTCATATTTTCTATAGAATCTTTTTCTGAAAAATCAGCGAATACATACTCCATTCACATACTTGCACACAATATTCTGCTCATCCCCCAGATAAATAAAACGCTCCAGCCTCTGTGAAACCTCCAGCTTCCGGGGCTGGGGCAGACTGGTGTCATCCAAGACCAGCGCATCAAACGCATACCCCGGCAAAAAACTTCCCACGTTTCCGAAAAAAGAACCTCCACCCAAAGTTCCCATATAAAAGACCTCTGGAAATGTAAGAGGCTTTGCCTCGGAATCCACCAGACGCCAACGCAGCTTAGAGCACTGCACCGCATCAGCCATGGCACGCAGAATGGAAGTGTTGCTGCCTGCCGCCATATCACTGCCCAGTCCTATTGAAACGCCCGCGCTGAGAAACTTTCGTACCGGTGCAATTCCGGAGGACAGATTGGCATTGGACTGCGGACAATGAGCCACATAAACGCCCTGCTCTTTCATCAACTGGATTTCCTCCTCGTCTACCCAAATACAGTGCGCCATCACCGCAGGATAAGTTCCGCCGAAAAGTCCTGCCTGAAAATAAGCATCGCTGTAAGATTTCGCCTTGGGACACAATTCCTTTACCCAGGCAACCTCCTGAGGATTTTCCGATAAATGAGACTGAACCGGCAAACCATATTCCTTCTGAATCGTTCTCAGCTCTGCCATCAGTTCATCACTGCAGGCCGGAATAAACCTTGGGGTCAGAATGGGCCTGGTATGTCTGTATTTTCCCTCTGTCTCCTGTAACCACCGTCTGGTTTCTGCTGCAGAACTCTGTGCGCTTGCCTCTTCCAGATTTTTTCCGCCGTTTCTGTCCATATTCACCTTGCCTGCATACGTTTCCAAACCGGATTCTTCCAACAAATCCATCAGAATTTCTGTGGCTTCTACATGAAGAGTGCCAAAGATAACGGCTCTTGTCACTGCACTTTTTTTCAGTTCCTCCACATACATGCCATATGCCCTTTGAGCGTATTCCAAATCCGCATATCGGGCCTCTTCCGGAAATGTATGGGTGTTAAGCCATTCCAAAAGTTCCAAATCCATTCCCTGCCCCCGAAAAGCATACTGGGGCGCATGGGCATGCAAATCCGTCAGTCCCGGAATCACCAGAACGTCTCCCATATCTCTCACCTCAAAAGAGGCAAACTTCTGAGGTATCTTTTCAAAAACTCCCTGGCAGACACCATCTTTACAGACTGCATAACTGTTGGGTTTTATGTGAAGTTTTTTCTTTTCATCGCTATAACAAATATGTCCTTTCAGCACAAAAGATTTTTTTCTGTCCATTCTGAGTCCTCCTGATGTTTTCTCTGCCGTCATGATAACGGTTAATTTCTTTACTGTCTCTGGAATTTTTCCCGTATCCTCTGTTCGCCTTCCAAAAGACGCTGCTGCACCGGCTGGCTGTCCCCCAGAATTTCCTTAAAGCAATTCCATTCATCTGCAAGTCCCTGTCCGTGATAAACCCGGTAAGCCCCCGCATCGCTTCCCAGTGCCATGTGCACGCCCCGGGCAAAAGCACTGCGGATATTCCGGCTTCCCGTTTCCCAGATTTTCTTCAACACCTTATCGGAAAAGCGGCCGCAGCCAATCATATTTTTTACCACTGTAATTGTAGGCACCCAGACCACATCGGACTCTGCCATCGCCTGTATGGTTTCCCCGTCCACATAATTTCCATGTTCCACGCTGTCTGCCCCGGCTTCCACCACTTCTCTTACCGCCCTGGCACCATTGGTATGAGCCATGACTGAAAATCCCTCCTCATGGGCAATATGCACCATTTCCTTTACTTCGCCAAAAGAAAGGGGTGTTTCTGTCACCGAACCATCTGTGTTAAAATCCATAATTCCCGTGGTCATAATTTTAATAAAATCTCCGCCCTGAGCACCAGCTTCTTTTACAAGGGCTGCATACTCCTTCAGATTTTCAAACCCCCGTCCCACAATTCCTCCGTAGTGCCCTTTGCGGTGAATGGCAAAAACGGGCGTTCGGTAGTCAATACCGTATTCCCCTGCCAGTTCTTTCGCTCTTTTGGAAACCTGGAGATTATCTCCGCCGTCCCGGACAAAGGAAATATTTTTCTCCTGATATGCCCTGAAATGGCTGTAAATAACTTCCTCATCTACACCGTTCTCATGCTTTCTCACAGCCTGTCTGTAATTGACCGCGTTCATAAAAATATGTGCATGGTTTTCTCCAAACATGATGTCATCTTCTTTCCTGTTTTTTTCTGAATCTTACTCATACCTCGGATTTTCATAATGATTTCCGCTATTCTTCTCTTGCCCAGCCGTAAGCGCATTTCACCGCTTTTTTCCAGCCTTTGGACTTTTTGTCCCTCTCCTCTTCTGTAATTGCAGGTGTAAAGGTTCGGTCAACACTCCAGTTTTCCATAATTTCCTCTTTGCTGTTCCAGTATCCCACAGCCAGACCAGCCAGATAAGCGGCGCCCATAGCCGTAGTTTCCACACAGACCGGACGTTTCACCGGCACCTGTATCATATCCGCCTGGGCCTGCATAAGGAAATTATTGGCGCTGGCCCCACCGTCTACCCGCAGGGAATTAATTTCCATGCCGGAATCTGCTTTCATGGCCTCAATCACATCATGCACCTGATAAGCCAGTGATTCCAGAGAAGCCCGGATAATATGGCATTTATTCACCCCACGGGTAAGTCCCACAATGGTTCCTCTTGCATATTGATCCCAATATGGCGCCCCCAGCCCGGTAAATGCCGGAACCACATAACACCCATTGGTATCTTTTACTTTCTGCGCCATATATTCGGAATCCTCTGCGGAATCAATAAGACGCAGTTCGTCCCGCAGCCACTGAATCACAGCGCCTGCCACAAATACAGAACCCTCCAAGGCATAATTCACTTTACCGTCCAATCCCCAGGCAATGGTTGTAACCAGCCCATTTTCGGAAAACACTGGTTGTTCTCCTGTATTCATCAAAAGGAAACAGCCTGTGCCGTACGTATTCTTTGCATCTCCCCTGGAAAAGCAGGCCTGTCCAAAAAGTGCGGACTGCTGGTCTCCTGCTGCTCCTCCGATAGGAATTTCGCCTCCGAAAAAACTGCTGTCCGTCACACCGTAAATACAGCTGGAAGGCTTCACATCCGGCAGCATACACCGGGGGATATCCAATTCCTTTAAAATATCCTCGTCCCATTCCAGAGTATTGATATTGTAGAGCAGCGTTCTGGAAGCATTGGAATAATCCGTCACATGGACAGCACCCTTTGTCATTTTCCATATCAGCCAGGTTTCTACGGTTCCAAAAAGCAGTTCTCCCCTTTCAGCTTTCTCCCTGGCCCCTCTCACATGGTCTAAAATCCACTTTACTTTCGTTCCGGAAAAATAGGCGTCGATAATCAGTCCGGTTTTCTTCCGAAATACATCCGTGAGTCCTTTTTCTTTCAGAGAGTCACAATATTCCGAAGTCCTTCTGCACTGCCACACAATAGCATGATAAACCGGCTCTCCTGTATTTTTATCCCATACCACTGCAGTTTCTCTCTGATTGGTAATACCGATGGCCGCAATATCCTCAGCCTCTGCACCGGCTTTTTGCATTGCCTCCACAGCAACGCCCAGCTGGTTGGACCAGATTTCGTTTGCATCGTGTTCCACCCAACCCGGCTTTGGAAAATACTGGGTAAACTCCTTCTGGGCAAAGCTTACGATTTCCCCTTTTTTATTAAATAGAATGCAGCGGTTACTTGTGGTTCCCGCATCTAATGCCATTACATATTTTGCCATATCTCTTTACCTCCTGCCAGAATAAAAAAGCTGTCCAGAAAAAAAGGATTTCCTTTTATATCTGACAGCTTTTCTCGTACTCTTTTCTGCCTTGCTTATTGCTTTTGCATAACATCTATTGCTATTTTAGCGCGATTCGAAGAAAATTTCAACAAAATAAGGATTTTTTCTAATCTTTTTACACGCTATTCAGCTGCCAAACTTTTTTTGATAAGGATAAGCCTCTCAACATAGATCTTGTAAATTTCGCGCCATATCGTCTTCTCTAATACTGCCAAATTTATATCGTTCTATTTCCTCTTATCATCACAATAAGTCAGCTTTGCGATACATTCACAATGCTCCGTCATCGGAAACAAATCCACTCCCTGTATCCATTCCACCTTCCATCTCTGCTTCACCAATATCTCCAAATCCCTCTGCAGCGTCTCCGGATTGCAGGAAATATACACCAGTTTCTTCGGCCTCATACGGCTTACCGCCTGGAGAAATTCCGGAGTGCTGCCTGCTCTGGGCGGGTCCATAAAGACCACGTCCATATGCTCTCCTCTGGTCGCCAGCTTCTGTATAAATCTTGTGGCATCCCCGCACAAAAACCGGGCATTTCCCAAATGATTTTCCTTAGCGTTTTCCACCGCGCATCGAACCGCACTCTGATTCAGTTCCACGCCCAAAACACTTTTCGCATGCTTTGCTGCAGTAAGTCCAATGGTCCCTACACCGCAGTAAGCGTCCAGAACCGTCTGTTTCCCGTTCAGCCCGGCAGCTTCGATGGCCTTCTGATATAGAATTTCCGTCTGTTTCGGATTCACCTGGTAAAAACTCGAAGGCGCGATACGAAACTTCACTCCACAAAGGGAATCCGTAATATAGCCTTTCCCATACAAAATCTTCTCCTTGTCACCCAGAACAGCACTGGTGGAACGAGGATTTATATTCTGCACAATGGTGGTAATATTAGGGCAAAATTCGCGAATCTTCTTTACAAATGCCTTAGAGCCCGGTAAAATCGGTGAAGCTGTTACCAGAACAGCCATAACTTCATCCGTCGTCAGACTATGCCTTACTAAAACATGGCGAATCAGCCCTGTCCTTCTATCCTCATCATAAGGCTGGTATTTGCAGTCTGCTGCCGCTTTTCGCACAGCCTCTACAGCTTTATCCAAAGCCGGCTGGTGAAGAAAACACCGTTCTACCGGTATTACCCTATGGGTTCCCTGGGCATAAATTCCGCTCTGCAGCCTCTTTCCCTCTCCACGTGTAAAGGTCGAAATTACTTTATTTCGATAATGCCAGGGGTTCTCCATTCCAATCACAGGCTGCACCTTTCCGAATTTTCCAAGAAGCTTTTCCAATCTTTTCTGTTTCTTTTTTAACTGTTTTTCATAAGACAGAGACAACATACTACAGCCGCCGCAGCCCATTTTTTCCAATTCACAGCTTCTCTTTTGTTCTTCCATTTTTCGTCCTCCTGTAATTGCCTCCCGGGCAGATGATTGGCTTTATTATACCATTCTCCACTTCTTTCGTCATGCTTTTTCTGATATTTTTTCATACAACAAAAAGCCCCCGTATGTCTGCTTTTCTTCTGACACACGAGGGTCTTCTTCTGTTACCTGAAAATCTTATCCGTGAATTTTAATGACACCTTTTACAATTTCCGCCTTGTTATGAATACTGTAATCCATAGCCTTCTGTACATCATCCAAATCAAATATATCCGTTACAATCCCCTTCAGATTTACCTTTCCGGAAGCCACGGCATCAATAGCCATCGGGTAAATATGACGATAACGGAACACCGTCTTAAAGGTCAGCTCCTTGTCCAGAGCGATACTCATAGGCAATGTTACTTCTCCGGTTTTACTGTATCCTACCAGCACAATGGTAGCACCTTTCTTTGTAATCTGTATGGCCTGTCTTGTGGTAATTTCACTTCCTGCTGTTTCAATTACCAGGTCTGCGCCTTTGCCAGCAGTCAGCTCTTTTATACGGGCTGCCACGTCTTCTTTCGCACCGTTAATGACTCCGGTCGCTCCTAATTCCAGGGCTTTTTCCAGACGTTTCTCCATGATATCCACTACATAAACTTCTGTCACACCTCTGGCCTTTAAAGCCATCATAGACACCAGACCAATACATCCCGCTCCCATAACTACGGCCTTCTGTCCCAGGTGCGCATCTCCCTGAATGGCTGCATGGAAACCAACAGCCAAAGGTTCAATCAAAGCACCTTCCAGTGTACTTACGTTGTCCGGCAGTTTAAAGCAAAGCCCTGCTTCGTGTGCCACATATTCCTGAAAAACTCCGTCAACCGGCGGTGTTGCAAAAAATTCCACATCCGGGCAGAGATTGTATTTACCTTCTTTGCAGAATTCACAGTGTCCACAGGTTTTTCCCGGCTCTAAGGCTACTCTGTCACCGACTTTTAAATGGGTGACATTTTTGCCCACTTCTACAACTGTGCCGCCCGGTTCATGTCCCAGCACAAAAGGCGGCTTTACAATAAAATCTCCAATAGCCCCTGATTCATAATAATGCAAGTCACTTCCGCAAATACCCACATATTCCAGTTTTACCAGAACTTCATCATCCTTCGGTGTGGGAATATCACGCTCCTCAAATCCCATTTTACCAATCTCCAGCATAACCGCTGTTTTCATTTTACCTTCCATGGCTGTCCCTCCGCTTATTTTCTTTATTTTATACTTAATTAAACAGTTTTATTATGTTTTTATAGTATAGCAAAGGAACAAAAAAGTCAATAAAAAAATGGTAATTTTCTCTGTTTTACACGGTTTCCAGAAAAGATTCGATGACTCTTAATCCGGCTCCCAGAGCCGCCGCTCCCCTTTGATACCGGCAGGCTCTTACGAAAGGCATGCTCTCGCCAAACGTATTTCGCTGGTAAATTTTTTTCCAGACAGCATCCAGATACGGTTCCAGATAACTGCCCACATACCCTCCCAGTACAATGTCACAGTCCAGTATCATATGAAGATTATTCACCGCTACAGCCAGTTTATCTGTGTAATCCTCCCAAAGTGCAGCACTTTTTTCTTCCCCTGCTTTCAGAGCAGAAAAGAATGCCTCCAAGTTTCCCTCTTTCGTATCAGCCAGCCTTTTTGCGGAACAATAGACATCCAGACAGCCTTTTTTACCACAGTAGCACAACCCGCCGTCCGGAACAAGAGTCATATGTCCCGCTTCACCGCAGCGGAAATTTTTTCCCTGGGAAAGCTCTCCGTGGGCGAATACTGCACCGCCTACGGTATTACTGAGAGACAGATAGAAAAACTCTTCCCCACGGTCTGCCTGCAGACCCTCCGCATACGCACCAGCATTGGCATCATTCAGGAAAAAACAGGCATAAGGAAAGCAGGCGCTGACCTCCTCTAAGGGCAGCCATTCCACCCCCAGCACATGGGAATATGTAATGGCCTTCTTCTCAAAATTTACGATTCCCGGAAAGGAAATACCCAATCCCAGGAACCGAGTTCTGTCCACCTGGTTTTTATCCAAAAATCTTTCCAGATTCTGTGCCAGTTCCTGGTAATAAGCCATTCCCTTTTCATATGGTTTTGCAAATCTCTGACAGTCCAGAATCTCTCCCTGCAAATTCACCAAGAGCATGCTCACATGATTTCCGGTAATATCTATTCCTGCTGCAAGCCGAAAATCCGCACAAACTTTTAAAGCCTTTGCCCTCCGGCCTCCGGTAGAAGCCAGTTCCCCCACTTCCTGCAAAAGTCCTCTTTCCAAAAATTCTTTTGTATTCTGGGTCACGGTGGGAAGACTCATTTGCAGATGGTAAGCAATGTCCGGATTGGAAACAACACCTGCTTTGCGGATATAGCGAAAAATCCGGTTTCTGTTATTCTTTTTCACCTCAATATTTGTTATCTGTTTCTTTGTCATATCCTGCCTCTATGAATTATTCTATTCCATATTTGTCCTTCAAATCTTCATATCTCTCCTGCCGCATCTCGTCTGCCCTTTCCTTTGCTGCTCTGTTTGCTGCACGCATGGGAACCCAAAAAACGCCTAAGATAAGCACACCGCCTACAGCCATAAAAACCAGCCACTTCACCCCGGCCCGAATAGAAGGCTTCAGCATTTTTTTCTGAAGCTCGTTGATGTTCAGTACCTGTCCATACCGTCGTTTCCGGCAATGGGGACAGGAAAACTTCTTGGCATAATAAGAATAGTGGGGACGGTTTACAAATGCACCGTTCTGAATACGGGTTTTTGTCGTTCTCACAGATTTTGCCATAATACTTTTTGTAAATTCTCCGGCGCTTACTTCATACTCCGTTCCACATATTTCGCACTTTATATGACCGGTAAATTCTCCGTCTGCCACTACTTTTACGCCGCTTCTGAAAAACTGTACCCCGCAGAAAACCACCCAGCCAAGAAGCACGAAAAATAAGAGTACCAGCAGAATTGTTCTGATATCCATACCTTCTTCCTCCTTTTTCCCAGTATAACATCTATCTATTTTCCTGTCATGCTTTATTTCAGTAAATTATCCAATTCTTCCAAAATCTCCAAAACAAAAACTGCCTTATGAATACACATCCGCAAAGCCCTTTTAGGTATCTCTGCTGCCTGCTTCATAAGACAGTTCCTTATTTCACACGTTCTTTATTCCCATTCAGCCGCAAACCGGTCATGCACTGCCCGCATAGCTGCTTCCGCTTCATTTTCTGCAATGACTGCGGTGATACGGATTTCCGAGGTTGTAATCATATCCGTGTTAATCCCTGCATCAGAAAGCGCCTCGAACATTTTTGCTGCCACACCGGGATTTGAGCTGACACCTGCACCGACTACGGAAACTTTTGCAACATCCTCCTCACAACTGATGTTTACAGTTCCAAGCACATCGCTGTGCTGTTTTAAAAGTTCTGCTGCCATGAGCATATCCGGTCTGGCAATGGTAAAGGTCAGTGTTTTGGTTCCGTCCTTTTCCAGAGACTGAATCATAACGTCAATGTTCATTCCGTGTTTGGCCAGCAGGTTCAAAAGGCGGAATGTGCTTTCCGGGTCATCTTTCATTCCTGCCACTGTAATTTTCGCAATATTCTTATCGGTTGCCACACCGCTTATCAGCATTTTTTCCATTTTTGTGCTCTCCTTTACCACTGTTCCTTCTGCTTCGCTCATACTGGATTTCACCACCAGCTTTACATTATATCTTCTCGCCATCTCCACGCAGCGGTTATGTAATACCTTTGCTCCAAGAGAAGCAAATTCCAGCATTTCCTCGTAAGTAACCTCTTCCATTTTTCTGGCATTTGGGACAATACGGGGGTCTGCGCTGTATACGCCGTCTACATCGGTATATATCTCACAGACGTCTGCATTCATGGCCGCTGCAAGAGCCACTGCCGTTGTATCGGAGCCGCCTCTTCCCAAAGTAGTCACATCTTCGTATTTATTAATTCCCTGAAAACCGGTAACCACTACAATTTTGTTGGAATCCAGTTCCTTGCGGATACGTTCTGTATCAATTCTCTTCAGTTTTGCATTCTGATAAGCAGAAGTCGTGTGCATCGCCACCTGCCATGCATTTAAAGAAATGGCAGGTACTCCCATCTGAAGCATGGTCATGGCCATAAGGGATACCGATACCTGTTCTCCTGTAGACAACAGCATATCCATCTCCCTTCTGGACGGCATATCCGTAATCTGCTGCGCCTGGCTGATAAGCCCGTCTGTGGTCTTTCCCATAGCCGAAAGCACCACAATCACCTGATTTCCATCTTTCCATTTCTTAATGCATCGTTCTGCTACATTTCTGATTTTTCCCAAATCTGCTACAGAACTTCCACCGAATTTCATTACTGCAAGCATA
This sequence comes from Blautia hansenii, assembly GCF_013304445.1. Lineage (GTDB taxonomy): Bacteria > Bacillota > Clostridia > Lachnospirales > Lachnospiraceae > Blautia. Next base: position 14,891 of record NZ_JAAITA010000027.1, on the reverse strand, counting down.
AAGTTCTTCTCCTCTGTCTGTATTTCTGAAATTCATTATAGCACTAAGAAGTGTTAAAGTCACCTGTTTCTTTTATTCATTCCGCAGTCTTTCCACCAGACTCTGCTTCTCCAGATTCCGGAAGCAGAAATAGGGCACTGCTACCGCAAAAATCACCAATATAGGTGTACAAACCACCAGTGGAAACAGCGTAAACTGAAAGCTTGACATGCCGCCTTCCACCATACTGCGTATCACGGTTCCGATGACCAAGCTGCTGACAGCATAAGACGCAGCCAAAGTCAGTCCCGCATAATACAGCCCTTCTAAAATCAGCATTTTCCGCAGCTGCTTTTTGCTCATACCTACACTCTGAATCATAGCAAATTCCTTTCTCCGGCTCACAACGGATGTTACCATACTATTTATAAAATTTAAAATTCCTACTATGGCAATCACCACGCTGATTGCATTTCCCATAACCGCAGAGGATTTTGTCTGTTTTTCATACTGCTCTGCAATGGTGGCTTTAGAAGTCAGATTGGAGTGATTTCCCGTTTCCTTCAGATAGGTTCTCACCTCTTCTTCTGCCTGTGCCGTTTTTTCTTCTTCCACATTGACATACAGCTTTCTCATGGTGCTGTCCGGCCAGAGCTGGCAAAAACGCTCTGCCGGCATAAGAAGGCCCATAGTATAACGGTTGTCCTCCCCATCCTCAGAAGCACCTTCTGTCACAGGACTGAAAGGGGCTACTACAGCCATAACTTCAAAGGTTTTCCCCTGAATTTCCACCTTTTCTCCCACGGAATACGTAGGCATGGTCACATTTTTCTCCTCTGTGCTTGGTCCCTCTGCCAGAAGATAATTTCCTGCAGCAAACTTTTCTTTGTCAAAAGTACCTTCTAAAAGGTATTTTTCTTTTGTGATACTGTCCAGAGGAATCCCTTCAAGTCCTATGATTTCGGCAGTTACTTCTTTGGTTTCCATGGCTTTTCGGCAGTCTTCGGCCCCGCCCTTGTCAAAGGATGCCCAGTCCTGCAAAACCTCTTCTGTATAATAATTCTCCATATTCTTCACAGCGTTGTCACTGAGCTTCATAGAAAATTCCCTGGAATACAGACAGCCCTCTTCTGTTTTTCCCGGAAGCTGCTGCACTTTTTCTACAAGCGCCTCATCTATAGTGCTGTCTGTGGGGTCATACCCGTTCACCCGCTCTTCACTGTCTGCATCGTCAAACTGTAAAGTTGCAGCCGCCAGTTCCTCCAGATACACATTCATATCAAAAGAAGCATTCTTTGCATAAAAAGCGGAGAGCAGTACCAGCGCCAGAGTCAGCGACAAAATCACGGTTATTGTACGCTTTTTATTCCTCCAGAGATTTGCCCAGGACATCTGTTCCACGGACACCGTTTTAGGACGTTTTTTCTTTCCGATTTTTGTCTCTGCGTCACAATAACGAAGCGCTTCCATAGGAGAAATCTTTCCTGCAATTCTGGCCGGGCGCAGACAGGAAACCCACACGGTAATCCATGCAAACACCGCAGAACCTATGAAAATCACAGGACTGCCAGAAACCACTGCACTTCCATCTGACCAGCTAATCAAGCCTGGCACCAGCTTCATGCCCAAAAGCCACCCAAAAACAAGCCCCAGGGGAATCCCAATGGCGCATAAACGGTTTGCCTGTCCGTAAATCAGTTTTTTAATCTGTTTTTTGGTAGTTCCCAGGGTTTTCAATTTCCCGTAAAACTGAATATCTGCAGATACTGAAATCTGGAAAATGTTATAAATAATCAGATATCCTGCCACAAATACCAGAAACATACCTGCATACATAGGCAGACTTTCCTGCGCGGCCTGAACCCCCATTTCCGGGGAATATGCCAGGTTTACCCCATATTCCAATTCTTCCAGACCTGTGTCTTTTAGGACGCTATCCATGGTGCTTTCTATATTTTTCGTATTTTTCAAATGCACCTGGGCCATATGAAGTCCCAAAACCTGTCCCTCTGAATTTTCCACTCCCCCTGTCATTTTCTCTGCGAATTCCCGGCTGACCCAGGCATAGCTGGCATAGGAAGAAGCATTATCTTCCCAAAAACCACAGAGGGTAAAAGTGCTTTCTGTCACTTCCGGGCTGTTGATATCCCTGCGCCACTGCAAGGTCACCTCTTCTCCCAGCTTATGAGGTATCCCCAGTTTATCCAGCACTTCTGTTCCCGCTGCCAGTTCGTTTTCTTTTTGCGGCATATGTCCGGTTGTTGGTTCTGCAAAGGAATGGCTGGCATACATATCATCTCCCCAACGGATTTCCACCTGGCGTCCTGCCAGCTTTTCATTCTCTGCCAGCCCAAGGACAATGCTCTCGCCAACGCCTTTTACCTTAGGATGTCCTGCAATTTTCTCTGCTGCTTCTCCTGTGATTTCTTTAAAAGAAATCTGTGCATCATACCCGGACTGACGAAAATTCATGGTTATTATGTTTTCGCTGATACTTTGAGCGAGCACAAATAAAGTAGTAAACATCAGAGTAGTTAAAAAAACAGCAAGCACTGCCACCAGATTGCGCCCCTTATTCTGACAGAACGTACGGTTGGTCAGTGTTTTCATAAGATTGTTCTTCTTCATAATATCCTCCCCTGCTGCTGTACAATCTTTCCGTCCTCAATACGGACAATGCAGTCTGCCATCTGGGCGATTTCCGGGTTATGGGTAATCATCACAATGGTCTGGTGAAACTCTTTTCCCGTCATTTTCAAAAGCCCGATAACGTCATCACTGGTCTTCGAGTCCAGATTTCCGGTTGGCTCATCAGCTAGTACAATGGAGGGTTTGGAAGCCAGAGCCCTAGCAATCGCCACTCTTTGCTGCTGTCCCCCGGAAAGCTGGTTTGGCATACTGTCCAACCTTTTTTCCAGTCCCAAAAGCTTCACCACCTGCATAACAAACTTCTTATCCGGCTTTTTCCCATCCATGGCTACGGGAAAAATAATGTTCTCCCACACACTGAGTACCGGCACCAGATTGTAATTCTAGAAAATAAATCCTATCTGCTGACGGCGGAAAATGGTAGCCTCCTCACTATTTAACGCGGCCAATTCCGTATTTCCCACTTTAATACTTCCTGATGTGGGACAATCCAGACCTCCCAGCATGTTGAGCAAAGTGGATTTTCCGCTGCCTGAAGATCCTATAATGGCTGTAAATTTCCCGTTTTCAATATCCAGATTCACTCCGTCAAGAGCCTTTACCAAAGTATCTCCTTTTCCATAATATTTTTTCAGATTCCGCACCTGTAAAATTGCGTCCATGTCTTTTCCTCCTGCTTTCTCTTTCTGATAAAAATAGTCTAACAGATACAAGTCTCAATCCGGGCACAGAAAAGGCACATTTTTGTAACTTTTCCCGTCACAAAAATGTGCCTTTCTCTTATTCTATATTTCTAAGCCGTTCTGTAATACTTTTTTTCTCCATTCCCATCAGACAAAGCTGTGGCAGAAGAAGAGAAATCAACAGCAGCACCCCGCCTGTTACAAACAACGGAAGCAGAGAAAATTCATAGGTAACTGCCCAGTCTATGGAATATATATACGCTGCGTCCGACTCATAATACAGAGGCATTCCGTACCATAAAAGCAGGGCCACAGCCGGAAATACCGCGAGTATAGACCCTGCACCGTAAATCAGTCCCTCGTACAGCACCATACGCCTCACTCCCGGCAGGTCCATTCCCAATCCTTGATACAGGGCAAAGGTTCTCTTCCGCAGCATCATACGGTTCATGAGAAGATTGCCGTAGCTTAACACCGCAATCAAAAAGAGAAACAGACCGGTTACAAACTGCACGGAAATAGAAAGAAAGGTTTCCTGCGCAAAAGCCTGTTCCGTTTCTTCCCTTCTCTCCACCGCAATTTTCCCCTCCGCTTCATAAGTTTTCAGGATTTTCTCTACAGCCGCTTTTTGGGATTCCTCCACATTGAAATTTATCTGCCGCACGGAAAGATGGGGATACAAGTCCCGCAAGGCTTGCGGCGGCATAAGATAATTGAGAGAACAGGCCGCCTCCTTACTGTTGCTGCCCATAGGAAACATAGCAGGGTCCTGCACGGTCATCATAACAGTAAAGGTCTTATCTTCTATCTGAATTTTACTTCCTGCAGGCGCTGCCGAAATCCAGGCTGCTGCAGAAGCGCCTACAGCGATGACGTAATCTCCCGAAGCATATTTTTCTGCATCAAAGGCACCGTCCAAAAGATAGTGAGGCATAGTCATAAATTCCAACCCATATCCTTCTGTGCCATACAGCACGCTGGTATAAGTTTTCTCTTTTTCAAATTTTTCGATTCCCGCTATCCAATCCGGATCTCCTTCCATGCTTTCCTTTCGGCTGATATCAGGGTCATAATCACAGGGACCGTGATAAAAATCCGTGATGGTCTGATACAGAGCCTCATCTGCTGTCAGCTGTACTTCATGAGACAACGTTTCTCCGAATTTTTCCACCCCCGGAAGCTGCCGCAGATTCTCCACCATTTCCTCTGAGATACCCCCTGCCGCCTCGTTGTATCTTTGATTCCGGGAGGCACAGGAGGCATCCGCCACGGTATAATCACTGGCAGCTACCTCTTTCAGATAATAGTCCACATCATAGCTGATATAACGGATAAACACACTGCACAGAAAAAAGGAAGACAGAAACAACAGCAGCATACAGGCAAAAAAACTCCCCTTCACTTCTCCCACGGACAACCAAGCCATTCGCCCAATGCTCACGGTTTTCCAGGATTTTCTCTTTCGCTGACGTTTCTTTTCCCGTTCTGCAAAGATTTCTGTGGGGGTCTTAAAAAACAATCTCCAATTGTCATAAAGAACAGCCGCAATCACGGTAAAAAGTGCCAATACTCCGCCTTTTGCCGCCGGCAGGAAAGAAAAAGCAGAAAGTCCGGGATTCGTACTTATGAGTATCTCCAGAATTTTGTTCCCGAAGTTCTGAAAAATCCAGCCGGCCCCCAGACACCCCAAAGGCAAACAGCGCAAAAATCACATAAGAGCGCAGTTTTTCTTCTGTCTTTTCCTGGTTAACCTGATTATAAGCCAAATTCACAAAGACCTGTTCCTCTGAAATTCCCGCTTTTTTGGCCATACTTACCGCTTTTTCTTCCAATTTATCCGTCTGGTACACATCCACTCCCAATATTTCGTTTTCCTGTATGTTTTCCCTATATCCGGGAGAAAGACCTTCTGCCGTTTTCTCCGTAATCCAGGCATACGTTTCACCCTGAAAAGGCTGACCGTTCCAGAAGCCGCACAGCATAAATACCGCTTCCTGTACAACCTCCTCCCCTTCTTTAGTCCACAAAACCTCAAACTCTGTCCCTAACTTGTGAGGAAGCCCTAAAGAATCCAGCGTCATAGTATCCAGGGCAATTTCCCCTGCCTTTTTTGGCATTCGTCCCTCTGTAGGCGCACAGAAAACGGTTTTGGCATACGCGTCATTGACTGCTGCCAGATAGGGCTGCCGGTATTCCAAAATTTCCCCGCCAAGCCTTCCAAGAGGCTGAAGACGAACACTCTTCTTTACATTTTCCTGCTGCAAAAGCGCCTCTGCCTGCACCTCTGTCAGATTGCGGTATACAATCTGGCTTTCAGAACCAAAGGTCTGCTGATATTTAAAAAAGTAGGCCCACTCCTCTCCCTTTTGGAAAAGAAACAGCAGGGTATATACCATGCAAATGAGCAAAATCGTAAAAACAAGCAGCAGATTCTGCTTTTTATAGGTTTTCATCTGACGAAAAATCAATTTCCGACAGACATGCAGATTGTTATTTTCCATCCTGCCTGCCCACCCTTTCCAGAATTTTACCGTCCTCCATACGGACAACCCGATCCGCCATCTGGGCAATATCGGGATTATGGGTAATCATAACCAAAGTCTGACGATAAGTATCCGCCGCAGATTTCAACAGACCCAACACCTCCTGACTGGTGCGCGAATCCAGATTTCCGGTTGGCTCATCTGCCAACACAATCCCGCTTTTCAGCATCAATGCCCTGGCAATGCCCACTCTCTGCTGTCCTCCTCCGGATAATTGATGAGGATAATCATTCAGACGCTTATCCAACTTTAAAAACCCTGTAATCTCCTGAAAAAATACCCAGTCCACAGCCTGTTTCCCCAGATTTACAGAAAACAGAATATTCTCCTGCACTGTAAGGGAGGGTATCAGATTATAACTCTGGTAAATGAAGCCGATTTTACTCCGCCTGAAAACCGCCAGCTGACGCTCCCTCATGCCCTGTAATTCTATACCATCCACTGTTACGCTACCACTGTCCGGGTAATCCAGACCGCCAATCATGTTGAAAAGAGTGGTTTTTCCGCTTCCGGACGAGCCCGTAACCGCTGTAAATTTTCCTTTTTCAATCTCCAGATTTACGCCGTCTAAAGCTTTTATCCGGCCTTCTCCCTTTCCATAATACTTTTTCAAATCTTTTACTGTGATAATACTTTCCATGTCTTCCTTATGTCCTTTTCCCGTCTTCCATTCCGCTTAATAAATAGACAGAGAAGGTGCTTCCCTGTCCGGGCTTTGATTTTACGGTAATATACCCCCTCTGTTTATTCAAAATCGTCTGGGTCAGATACAGTCCCAGCCCCACACCCTCCTGGGCAGAAACCTCCTCTGCCCGGTAAAACCGCTGAAAAATATCGTTGTAATGTTCTTCGGCAATCCCAATACCCGTATCCGTAATGTCCACTCTGGTGTAAAACTGCCAGGGATGCACGCTGATACGGATGCTTCCCCTTTCCGGAGTATATTTCACGCCATTGGACAGTATATTTTCCAATGCCTCCAGCGTCCATTTTTCATCATACTTTGCCGTAATTTCCCCAACACACTCCAGGTCTATCTGCAGTTTCTTTTTCTCTGCCGCCTGCCACACATCCTTCACGGCCTGCACCAACGTATTGTGCAGATTCCGTTCTTCTATATGCATGGAAAAAGTTCCCGTTTCCAGACGGGACATCTTTATCAGCGACTGCAGAAGAAATTCCAGCTTATCCACCTGAAATTCCAGCGTATGGGCAAATTCGGACATACAACTCCCTGAAACAGGTCTGTCCGGTCATCCGCTCTGCTATGAACCCCCTCTTCCATAAGGTGGTTTCTGGCAGAGACGCCCCTCTGCCTTTTTATTCTTATCTCACTTCATTTTGGGCAAGTCCATATTCCCCCAACTGTTTCCTGCACTCCTGAAAATCAGGGAAATACCGTCCTACTTCTGTCCAAAACAAAGAGGAATGGTTCATGTGCCGGCGGTGCGCCAGTTCATGTACCACCACATAGTCCAAAAGTTTTTCCGGAAGATAGTATAACTGATAATTAAAGTTTACATTTCCCTTAGAACTGCAGCTTCCCCACCGTGTTTTCTGATTCCGGATGGTGATTCTGCCAACCGTAACTCCCATAACCTCACAATAATATTTTACCCGTGCGGCTATTTTCTCCTTTATCTGTTCCCGCTCCTTTGCCGTAAGCTGTGAAAATGGCGGTGCATTCGTAAACCTTCTGTAATCCTGCCTTTTCCCTGCTAACTTCCGTTTACAAAGAATCCACTCCGTATGCTTTTCTAAAAAGGTTTCTAATCCTTTGTCGGAAAGTCGGTATGGAACTCTCGCAATCACAGACGTATCCTGTCGAATTTCCAGACCAATACTCTTTCTGTCAGAGCGAATCACCTGTATGGGAATGATTCTCCCCTGCACTTCCATTTTGATTTCATTTATCTTAGATTTCTTTACCATTTTGTATATCGCTTTCTCTATGCTCTGCTGTAATCTCTGATCTTGCTAATTCCTTTTTCTTTCAGTAGTTGGTGATACAGAATGATAAGTATAAACCATTTTATACCACTGCTATCAATTATAATGAAAAGGAAAAAGCAGACAGTCACATCAAAAACTGTCTGGCACAAACTGGAAAATTCTGATTTTCCAATTTATTTTGCCAACAACTTTAAAAATCTTTTATCATTCATCTGTTCATTTGTTAAATATTCCCCGTTATAAAACAGGGCATAAGTTGTAATCGGTGTCGGTGCGTTCTGGGCTTGCTCTTTACTTTGCAAATGAATAGCTTTAAACTGTACGCCCTTTTCTTTTGCTATTTCTTCTACAATAGGAACATATTTCGCATTAAATGGGCATTGGCTGGTATAGTACAAAACATATCCCATTTCATCAATGCGAAGGTGCTTTGCACACACTTTGAATTTAGGTAACGAAGTATTTTTATCAAATGTTAAAAACCATAACTGAATACCATTATCGGCTTCATCACAAACATCAAAACCTTTGTGTTTTAAGAATTTGGGGTCAGCTAAAAATGTTTTTTTCTTTTTGGAAGATAGAATACATAACCCTTTTTTTCCTTTTATTTTACTATCTTCAATGCACGCATTTAATAAGTCTGTTGAGTATCCATGCCCCTTGAATGAACCAGCCACCCAAAGACAGTTAATATACATATAACCATCTGCAACAATAGGGTTCCAAGCGTTTTCTGCAGGAATATACTCAACAAAACACTTTCCTCGTTCTTCGCTCTTTAGGAAAACTAATCCTTCATCAAATCGTTCTTGTAGCCAAGCCTTTTTTGATGATACTTGGATATCATTGTTATTTGAAATCGCACAGCATATATGCTCTTTGTCTATATTTTCGTTGGTTACTCTAATATATTCCATAAAAACACCTCATTTCTAAATTCTTATTTGTATATTTCTTTTATATTATCATATTCTTTAACATCTAACACCAGTTATTTTGAAAAAAAGAGGGGATATCACTGCTTGTATTTGCAAGTAGGTTTTGTCACTGATATTCTCTTTAGAGAAAAGGAAGTTCGATTTATAGCAATCAATAATGGTATTGACAGTGACCGTCAAGAAAGCAGTGAGTTCGCACCATTTCTGAATATTATGAATGAGTGGTTTGTCAGAGACACAAGCAAGAAAATTTCTTCCATTCTTTGGATCGATGAGGTATAATGCGGTTATGAGAAAAACCATAGAATGAGAAACAACCATAGAATGAGAAACAACCATATAGCAGAGGAGATTGTGTAGTATGAAGGAACAGAAGAAATCTTCCTGGGGAGCGGCTCTGGTGTCGTTTTTTAAGGAATATTTACTAAACTTTTCAGGTCCGGGGCATCTTGCATATGATGAAAATTTAACCCATGAAGGAAAAAGAAAGAAAAAATATATCTGGAGAGTGCTTCTGCTGTTCATTGCGGCAGTATCAGCTTTGCTCCCTTTTATAGCTTGGAATATGTTTGTTCCAGATGTGCTATGGGCAAAAATAGTTACCGTTGTGATGTGTGAAGGCTATACTGTTTTTATAGTAAGCATGGAGATTCTCGAAGTAAAGGATGAGTTAAAGGAAGATATGTTAAAAATAGGGGAATATAAAATTCCTTCCAAAGGAAGTATTTCTTTGTTTAAAGAAATTGATTTTAAGATTGTTCAAACAGATTATTCTTATACAATATTGATTTCTAAGAAACCATTAAGATGGCTTTATAAGAAGTTCCATGTTACAATCTATGGAAGACATGGAAAAGTGAAAAAGATTGAATTGGTTCGAGCAGACAAAAAATATTCTATGAAATATGAAACAATGAATGATACGGTTTTAGAAAAGTTGCGAGAAGAAAATAATAGATTTTTAAGGAAATGCTTAGGCACTCCCAGTAAAAAGAGTATGACAGGTGTCGAATATCATTATGAGTGGGGACAAATACAATCGTTCTATGATAATCGTTCTTGTCAAACAGGAATCGTAATTATGTTTTAAAATAAGGAAATTAAATCTCCACAGCTTTACTGAGCAGGAAATCTGAAAAGATTTCCTGCTTTTTTGCTCCCAAAATTGAATATGGAACTCTAAGGCACTTACTGTTTTCACTTTGAAAATGACAGGTGCTTTTTTCGTTTCAGGAAAGGAGTCACATGAATGTATTTGAAGTTGTAAAAGGAAATGTTACTGCCCGACAAGCCGCAGAAGCCCATGGCTTGAAAGTCGGTCGCACAGGCATGGCGTGCTGTCCGTTTCACTCGGATAATTCCCCCAGTATGAAGCTGGATGAACGCTATTACTGTTTTGGCTGCGGAGTGACCGGAGATGCTGTTAATCTTGCTGAAGATTTTGGTCTTAACTATGACAGCCGACAAAAGCCCCGTGTCCGCCCTCGTATTCGTAATCCGACACCGGAACAGAAATATCAAAAAGAAGAAAATCATTGTTACAAGGTGCTAACAGATTATTTTCATCTTCTTAGGGAATGGGAAAAAAACTATGCTCCCAAACAGCTTAGAGCAGAGCGAGAAAGGTAAGGTTTATAATACTGACCTTTCAAGTCCTCTGCTGTATCATGGTGCTGTTGGCTACGCCTTGTTCCTTGACCTCACTACTTCACATCACTTTAACCGTTTTCTCTTCATATTGATAATTCCATATACTAATAAGCCACCGCCTACTATACCTCCAAAAATTAAAATTAGAGTATAGACATTTGCATTAACGCAAATATTAGTTGACCAATCAGAAAAATTAGTTGAAAGAATTGTTAATTGCTTTTTATGTTCCGCAAAATATGCATACACATCATTTGTAAATGCCATCCAAATACAACTTATGATTAAAATTATTCCCGCTTTTATCCATACATTTACCGGAAGATACCTTGCTACCAAGAATATAAGCCATACTCCTGTCATAAGAATAAGTGAAACTGTATAACCAGTTCTCATTCCTTCTATATCTCCCGAATGATTGCACACTTCAAAAATCGTAAGAAAAAGCCACAAGGTATCCCATGTCAATGTAATCAACGCCTTTTTATCAGACAAAATTGGTGGCAATGTGATATTCCTAATTACCAATGGAAAAAATACAATGGACAATCCAAAAATCGTTGGTATCGTCCACAAAACAAATTCTCCCCCTCCATTCATTCGGTCTACAAAAAAGAATATAAGAAGTAACGCTATTACGCTGGCTAATATACTTTTTGTCATTCTTCTTTGTGTAGAAAGGAGTGGTACAACTGACAATGATGCTACCAACAACATAGAAGCCGTTAATACCGCAAACACTCCTAAGCCACCACCACTACTCATTGATACAATAAACGTAATCACAACTGGAACCATGAGTATTAGAGCTATCATAATTCCTGCCTTGTATGCCATATTTCTTTCTTTTTTTGCATGCCTCTCTAATATACCCTCTGCTTCATCTTTCATAACTGTATCAATCGTAGTATTTCTCAATGCTTCATATGTTTTTTTACATTTCTCGCAAGTCATTAAATGCTGTTCCACCATTTTTTTACTAGCCGAAGTACAGGCATTGTCATAATAAAGCGGAAGTAAATCTTGCACAACATCACATTCATTAAATTTATCTTTACCCATTTTCTACCATCCTTTCCTGAATTTTCAATCTTGCCCTATGATAAGTAACTCTTGCCCAGTTTTCAGTTTTTTGAAAAATCATTCCTATTTGTGAAAATGATAATTCTCCAAAAACTCTCAACTGAAATACTTCTTTATAGGGTTCTTGCAGTTCGTGAAGAATCAAATGAATTTGAAGAGCAGTATCCTTATCCTCTGTTGCTTTCTCTATATCAACAGTTGATGTTGAAACCGCTTCATCTAATTCCGATAACTTTGTGTTTTTTCGACATTCATCAATCGCAAGATGTTTTGCAATTCCACATAACCATGTAAGTTCACTAGAATTACCTTTAAATTGTTTTTTCGCCGTCATCGCCTTAAAAAATGTATTTTGAGTTATTTCTTCTGCACAAGACGGATTTCTTATGATTGTCATAACATACGAATACACTTGCATATAGTATGAATGATATAATTTTTCGTAGTCCAGAACTGCTCACCTCCTTCTTTTCATAGGTTAGTCGAAAAAAAGATAGTTTCGTTACAAATATTTTAAAATATTTGTATTTTTCTTGCAAATTTGCGATGCAGATTTTATAAAAGAAATCGGTAAAGACTTGGTAGAAAACTGGTGATCATTTGGTACGTTTTGCGCATAAAGAAACAGCGCTGATTACTTTAATCAGTACCGCTTCTTCCGTTGTTCTACACTTTTCCAAAAGATACCGAACCAATAACCCTGCATTGAAACCGGCTTTACGAACTTTGGGATAATATTTCTCATAAACTGGCAGACACTGCATTGCAAACTTTTTTCGTTCTTCTGTAATCTGAAACGTATGTTTCTCATGAATAAAATTTCCATGTTTTCTTAACATTTCTCCCCAGTCAAAACCAGTTTGATAATGTGTATTTTTAAATCTCCCATGATACATTCTTACACCTGCTTTTATGATTTTTCGTCTGTAAGATCTTACATATTCATAACCTAACAGAATAAAAAATTCTTGTCAATGAAATAAAATTTGTATTCAAAAACACACGACTTACCACTAAAGCAACGACTTTTTCAAATCAGCAATCCATGCCTTAATTGCTTTTGCTAACGTAAGCTGCTGATGAAGGACCGCCATACCTGTTGCTGGAACATCTTCCGCTTTTTCTTTCAATTTCAGATTATCTTCTAAATAGTTTAAGAGAATATCTGTATTCATTTCTATTTCATCTAAACAGTCCCGTTGCTCTTCTTTGGTCATACTCTCTAAATTCACAATGACTGCATTGAAATCTAAAAACATATGAATCGGCTTTTTAGAAAGCTCATGCATCAGTTTTTTAAACTCCGCCTTTCCACTTTCCGTTAACGAATACACTGCTTTTTCCGGCATATTTCCCTCCTTTTCCATTCGGCTGGAAATGAACCCTTTCTGTTCTAACTGAATCACTTTTTTGTAAATAGAAGGTGTGCTAATCTTTACCCATTTTGAGATGTTCCGATATTCCACCAGTTTCTGAATGTCATATGCACTTAATTCCTCTTTTTTTAACATTCCTAACACAATTAAGTCAATGGTCGCCATTTGTTTTTCCTCCTTCCATCTTGACAACTACTGTAAATTATAGTAGTATAACTTTTGCATTTCAATTACTATATTTTATAGTAGTATATTTTATATTATATGTCAAGTGAAAGGAGTTACACGTTATGAACAATCAAAAGCAAAAAATGGAATTACTCGGAAATGCACCTATTCCAAAAGCACTCTTGGCTATGGGAATCCCAACCATGATTGGAATGCTGATTAACGCTTTGTATAATCTTGTAGATGCGTACTTTGTAAGCGGATTAGGTGAAAGCCCAATGGGGGCAATTTCTATCGTTTACCCTCTTGGACAAGTTGTTGTCGGTTTAGGATTACTATTTGGAAACGGGGCAGCATCCTACATTTCAAGACTACTGGGACAAGGGAAAGACGAACAAGCAAATAAAGTTGCAAGCACTTCTCTTTATTGCAGTTTGTCCGTAGGGACAGTTCTCATTCTTTTCTGCGTTGTATTTCTAGAGCCGATTTTAATTCTTCTCGGTGCAACCAAAAGCATTCTTCCTTACGCAATGACCTATGCAGAAATTTACATTATTTCTTGTATTTTCAATGTATTTAACGTTACCATGAACAACATTGTCACAAGCGAAGGAGCTGCTAAGACTACAATGTTCGCCCTGCTGATTGGAGCAGTCTTGAACATTGCTTTAGATCCGATTTTTATCTATACCTTTAATTTGGGTGTTTCAGGTGCAGCCATTGCAACCGCAATTTCACAGATTATATCTACTCTCGTTTACCTGTACTACCTTTTCAGCAAAAAAAGTATTTTTCGTTTCCGCTTAAAAGACTGTTCCTTTTCCAAAGAGATTTTTTCAGAAATATTCAAAATCGGAGTTCCTACGCTTGTATTTCAACTATTAACCAGTCTTTCCATTTCTCTGATTAACAACGCTGCCGGTGCTTATGGAGATGCTGCCATCGCCGGAATGGGTGTCGTCACCAGACTCGTTTCTATGGGAAGTCTGACTGTATTCGGCTTTATAAAAGGATTCCAGCCTATTGCAGGATATAGTTATGGTGCAAAGAAATACCATCGACTGCGTCAGGCAATCAAAACCTCCATTCTTTGGTCAACCATTTTTTGTATTGTTGTAGGCTTCGCATTTTTCCTCTTTCCAACACCAATCGTCTCACGGTTTACAACCGGAAATATAGAAATGATTCACATCGGAACCAGTTCCTTACGAATCAACGGTATTACTTTTATGCTCTTTGGATATTACACAGTATATTCCTCTCTTTTCCTGGCATTAGGAAAAGGAAAAGAAGGTTTCTTACTTGGGGCATGCAGACAAGGGATCTGCTTTATCCCTGTTATTCTCATTCTTCCCTCCATATGGGGATTAAATGGAATTTTATACGCACAGCCAATCGCTGATGTCCTTTCTTTTCTCATCAGTCTGTTGATGGCTCTTTCTCTTCATAAGCAGTTAAAATTATCTGAAACTCAAATAAACTAATTTATAACACCAAAAGCGGCACCACCCTGTCTGTGATTTTCTCAATGCCCTGCAATGGACGGAACGGAACGCATACGCTTCTGTCTGCACCGCTTTCTCCGTTCTGATACTACTTAAACATAACGCCCAATAATAGACAAGAAGACTTGCAAGGTTTCTGGCCTTTCAAGTCCTCTGCTGTATCATGGTTCTGTTGACTTTGTCCGTTCCGTCAAGGACTGCCCTAGGTTGTATCGGCTTCGCCTTGTTCCTTGACCTCACTACATTTTCCCTATTTCTTGACACAACAAAAGCCTGCACGAACTTTCTTCAATCCGACAGGCTCTTATTCTTTCACATACTCTATCAATTCTTCTATTCCACAATCCAAGTAACTGCACAG
>NZ_JAAITA010000026.1 GCF_013304445.1 Blautia hansenii | reverse complement strand
GTACCTCCTCTTTTGTTCTATCTGTAATATAACACTTATAAACAGTGTTGTCAACAGTTTATTTTAAATTTTTTGAGAGTTCACTTTTTTTACATTTTTGCAAAAAAAGAGAGCGAACAAATCGCTCTCTAAATTTTTTATTTTTCACCACGACGGCGAGCCAGTTCTGCCACGTTTTCCTCTACGCGTTTCTTGTTCAGAGGATACAGGAAAAACAGAGCCAGAGCCACTGCTGTCAGACCGATAATCGGTACAATACAGGAAATCGTGAAGATTCCTTCTGTAACAGATGGGTCAAATGCTGTTGCACTTGTATATCCTACTAAGGAAAGCAGACTACCAATCATACCGGAAGAAAATGCCTGTCCCAGCTTTCTCGCAAAAGAGTAAACTGCATAAATAGTTCCATCTTCACGAATACCATTCTTTACTTCAGAATCGTCAATAACATCTGTAATCATAGCCCAGATAACTGTATTAAAGAATCCAAGTCCAATAAAGGACAGTACATAAAACAGTACATAAACCCATACATTATCCGGATGTACAATCAGACAAACTACATAGCAGGCTGCTCCGAAGATACAGGATACTGTAGACAATTCTTTCTTACCAAACTTTGCTGCCAGCTTACTTGCCAACGGAGCGCAGATAACCAGAATTGCTACACTACTCAGCAGAGATACAGCGGACTGTGCCTGCGTACTTCTGTAAACATTAGGGAATACATAAGCTGCCATTCCCTGCATGCCAAGCATAGCCAGAAGAAGCAAAATCGCTGCTGCAATAATTCCCAGAAGAGAACGGTTTGTAATCAGACTCTTTCCAAGAGCACCTAAATCCAGTTTCTGTTTATTCGCCTCAACTGGAACACGCTCGCGAACCAGGCTAAAGCAAAGAATATAGCAGATAAATGCACATACAGAGAACACACCTGCAATAATTGTCATACGGCTTCCGGAAAGAACTGGGTTGCCATCTACAGTTACATAAGCGATCAACGGTGTACCTGTACCAATTACAAGGCTGGCCAGAGTTGCACCTACAGAACGCCATGTAGATAAAGATGCTCTGTCTGTTGGGTCTGCAGAAACTGCAGAAGCCATAGAACCATAAGGAATATTAATGGATGTATAGAATACAGAACCCCATAACAGGTAAGTAACAATCATATACGCTACCTTAAATCCATAGGACATACCCGCAAGTCCTGACTGATACATCAGGAAACTGGCGATCGCCACGGGACCGCACATACGCTTAATCCACGGACGGAACTTACCGTCTTTTGTAGGTCTGGAACGGTCTACAATCTGTCCCATAGTAACATCTGTAAACGCATCTACAAAACGTGCTACCATCATGAGCATACCCACAACTCCTGCGGATAAGCCCATAATGTCTGTATAAAATTTCATCATAAACATTGAAGATAATATGAAGGTGAAGTCGTTACCAAAATCACCAAACATATAACCCAGTCTGTCCTTCATTCCGAATGCCGAAACGGACGAAGTATTTGTTCTTGCCATGCTTTTTTCTCCTTTTCCTGTTTTTAACTGCAAGTTTTAGTTCTTCTTAATCTGAATCAGTTTTGCATTTACACTTTCCACAAAACCTTCCGGAGCCAAATCCCCAGCCATTTCACCGAGTCTTTCCAGTGTCATGCCTTTCATCATATCCCACATGCCTTCACCTGGAGCAACCACCATATTCATAGTCAGTTTTACGGCTTTTGCTGCAATTTCAATAGCTTCCGGGCATTTTGCCAGTTCTTCCATTGTATCTTTAATGCTGTACATGCCTTCCGGGAATTCCATTGGGGCTTTTAAGTCCATGTCGCCCACTGTGCTGAACCAGTTCGCAACACCTTCTGCACGTTCATTTACTTCCGGCAGAACATAGATTTCCGGTTCTTTTTCTACTTTTTCCAGAGTCATGGTGTCTTTCAAGTCACCAGCCTGTGCAGTAAGGACGTTAAATCCGTCTTTTAATGCTACTGTGAAGACAAATACTTTCTCTGCTGTCAGCTCTTCCACTTTTTCACCGTTTAAGAACAGTGTTACAGAAGGCTGGTTGGAATATACACGGATTTCTGTTGTTTCGCCTGCGCGCTGTGCGTAGCGTTTTCCGCAAAGGTGAACCATAGGCTCTTTATTCCAGTATGCTTTGTAAATGTAGTAGCTGTCTTTCTTAATCTTTCTGTCCATGGTCACAAGACCTTTGTTGTTTCTTCCTGCTACACCGCCCTCATCACGAGCTGCACAGCCAAAGTCAAACATATTCCATACATGGCTGGACCAAATCCAAGGACGCTCATCTAATACTTTTGCCATATGTTCATGATACAGTGCCTGATACTCTTCACTGTAGTCCTTGCATGCAGGGTTTGGTCCGTGGTAAGTAATAATGCCTTCACATCCGTACTCAGAAACACCAAGACAGATGTTTGGATGAATCTTGTGGAAATTGTCAAGCCATGGGCCATTGTCTTCCATCTTTCCGCCGTACCATCCGAAATAATGGTTGTAGCTTTCTGTATCTGTAATATAGTGCATTGGTCCTTCAATTGGTGTCATTGATACGTGAGCAATGGTTGTCAGACGGCTTGGGTCAAGTTCTTTTGCCAGAGCATTTAATTCTTTATGATTTTCCACTAACTGTTCGGAAATACCACCGATGAGGATTTCGTTTGAAATTCCCCAGAAACAGATAGAAGGATGATTGTAGTTCTGGATAATCAGCTCTTTTAACTGGCTGATACAGTTTTGGTGAGCTTCCGGGTCTTTGTTCATCACACTGATAAACGGAATTTCAGCCCATACTACAAATCCCATTTCATCGCAGGCATCATAAAAATCCTGTGAATGCTGGTAGTGAGCCAGACGAATGGTGTTTGCACCCAGTTCTTTGATGATTTTTGCATCTTCAAAGTGGTCTTCTCTTGTCAGAGCATTTCCTTTATATAACTGGTCCTGATGACGGCTTACACCACGAAGCGGTGTTTCTGTTCCATTGATGATAAATCCCTTGTTCGGGTCACAGGAGAAGCTGCGGACACCTACGCGAGCAGAGATTTCATCGTAAGTTTCGTTTCTTCTTTCCAGTCTTGCTGTAACTGTGTAAAGGTAAGGTGTATCAATATCCCATTTCTTCACATCCGGAACGTATACCGTTACTGCTGTGCTGTCTGCCGGACGGCATGCGCTTGCAACTTCTTTTCCTTCCGCGTCACAGATAGAATATAATACAGTAAAGTTTTCATCTGCTTCTTTTACATAAGAAACAATGTCGAATGTTGCACCGCCGCAGTCACATGGCTTTGGTGTAACCTGAATTCCAGGGCCTCCGTAATATTCCAAATCAAAGTGTGCGTCCGGTACGCTGATAAGGTTTACACCTCTGTACAGACCGCCGTAGAAAGTAAAGTCTGCAGACTGTGGATATACGCTTTCTTTTCTTTCATTGCTGCAGGCTACAACCAGAAGGTTTTCTCCTTCTTCTTTGCACACCTCTGTAATGTCTGCACGGAAAGTTGAATATCCGCCTTCATGATATACCACTTCTTTTCCGTTTACATAAACAGTCGCCTGCTGTCCCGCTGCCAGAAATTCCACAAATACTTTTCCGCCGCCCAATGGCTGTTTCGGAGTTGCAAATGTCTTTGCATACCAATATCTGCCTTTATCGTAACCGCCGTTTCCGTCATGTCCGTCAATGGCATTCCAGGTATGAGGAAGGCTTACTGTCTGCCAGTCTGTCGGCATAACTTCCGGAAGTCCGGCATCCTGCTGAATAAAAGCCCAGTCATTGTTTAAATTAATCACTCTACGCATAGCTTTCTCTCCTTTTCCTTGTGTTCTTTGGATATTTTCGTAGATTTATTTTAAGCCCTTTTGTATAATATTATATGTAATTTTATGCGAAAATAATAGTGATGATTTTTATGGTTTTTTGCACGATTTTCAGATTGTAAGAGGAATGCTTATGAAATATGACGAATTAGTTGATTTGACACAGAATATCTTACAGACAAACTACCTGTCCACATATCGCCTGAATCTGTCCGACGAAACTTTTGAGCATATTGACATGGGTCTGCGCAGCGATATTCTGAACTTAAAAGATACCTCCGATTCTTTTCGGGAGCTTTTTCAAAAGGCACAGCCCGGTAAGATTTATTTTAATACGGATATTTTCCGCTGCACCTTTGTTTATCTGCTTCTTCCGGATAAAGAAACGATTTTCTACTGCGGTCCTGTTTTGTTTGAAAAAATTCAAGGGGAACGTTTTAACGAAATTTTTGCCTCTGTCTCTCTTCCGGAAGAGCTGAGAGAACCTTTGCAGCACTACTATCAGCGCCTTCCCTTCCAAGCGTCTTACTCCATGTTTGAAAGTCTGTTTCTGGAACTTGGGAAAGCCATGTATAAAGAACAATGTGAAGTTATCTATTCCAATGCAGACTTTTTCGACCACTGGGACAATACCTACAAAAATTATATTCGCAGCGCTGGACATCCTTTTTCCAATATTGATGTCATTGAAGACCGCTACGAATCCGAAAATATACTGATGAGCGCAGTCTCCTCCGGACGGGAAAGCCGGGCTCTGGAATTAACTTCCCGATTCGGAAGCCTTTACCTTCCCCAGCGCACCTCCAACAGCTTACGAGACGTGAAGGATTATACTATTACCATGAATACCCTTCTGCGCAAAGCTACGGAACATGCCGGTGTACACCCTGTCCACATTGATGCGTATTCCAACCATAATGTTTCCACACTGGAAAAACTCACCTCCGTGGAGCAGGTCTTCGAGCACCAGCGAAAAATCGTACTGGGCTACTGCCGGATTGTAAAGGAACACCAGCACAAGGTACACTCCCCTCTGCTGAAAAAGGTTTTGGCTTATATGGAAACCGACCTGACACTGAAAACCCTGTCCGAGCACCTGGGGGTCAATGCCAGCTATCTGTCCACCCTTTTTTCCAAAGAAATAGGAATTTCTCTCACAGATTATGTGACAAATCTGAGGATTTCATATGCCAAAACCCTTCTGGCCAAGACAGATGTTCCGATTAAATCCATTGCGGAAAGGTGCGGTATTGCAGACATTCACTACTTTACCAGGCTGTTCAAGCGTATCTGCGGCATGACACCCAACGCCTACCGGAAATCCCCTGACCAGACCGTTTCTGACGAATAAGCTGCAAACTGCCGCTGTTCCGCTTACAGACTCTTATGCAGAAGCTCCAGTGCAGTTTTTAAGTCCTCCACTGCCATCTGACCGGGAGCAGAAGCTTTTCCTGCTGCTCCAAAGGTCAATGCAGATCCAAAGACTTCTCCGCACAGACGGCTTAACACTCCGGTTCCTGCCATAGACATGGTAATCACCGGGCGGTCTGCATACACGCTTGTCATCTCTTCCGTGGCTGCAAGAAGTGTCAATACATCCTTTTTATTCTGCGGCATAACTGCAATCTTCGGAATATCCGCTCCCAATTCCTGCATTTTGCACAGACGTTTTAACAGCTCTTCCTTGTCCGGCGTCTTATGGAAATCATGGTTTGAAACAATGACCTTGGCACCGCATTGGTGCGCTGTTTTTACAATCTGTCTGACCTCCTCATCTCCGGTAAAGAGCTCTGCATCCACCAAATCCACACTTCCGCTTTCTGCCATCTCCTGATTCAAACGGACATACGCTTCGGTTTCCATGGCTTTTTCCCCGCCCTCTTTTGATGTTCTAAATGTAAAAAGAAGGGGCAGGTCACCCAGCGTCTGCCTAAGTAATCCGGCTGTCTCCCTGGTCTTTTCCAAATGGAATACCTCCTCATACCAGTCTGCGCGCCATTCTGCCACATCTGCGCCGATTTCCCGGATACGGGCTCCGGCTGCAAGGATTTCTTCTCTTGTGACGCCCACAATGGGAACACAGATTTTCGGGATTCCCTCTCCGATTTTTACATTTCTGACTACTACTGGATTCATCTTATATCCTCCTCGTTTTCTGCTTGCTTCTCTTATTCATACTTAATATCCAAAATTTCCTTCATATACTCTATCGGCATAGGCTGTCCGGTCCACAGTTCAAAGGCCGCTGACCCCTGGAACAACATCATACCAAGACCATTCATCGTCTTACAGCCGGCTTCTTTTGCCATTTTAAGAAGAGCGGTTTCTCTTGGGAAGTATACAATATCTATGACAATTAAACCCGGACGGAAAAAGGATTTGTCCGGAATATAGGTCTGCCCCTCTAAGGGTTTCATTCCTACTCCCGTGGCATTGGTAAACAGATAACTGTCTTCCATCTCTTCTTTTAACTTATCCAAATCAGCCAGGTCATATAAAGCAGCTTTACATTCTGTATTTTCATTAATCTTCTTTACCGTTTCAACTGCATTGTCCCAGAATTTATCTCTTGCATTGAAAATAGATATCTCTTTTACTCCGTCCAGCGCTGCCTGTACCTGAATGGCTGTGGCTGCTCATCCGGCGCCGACAATGGTCATTTTCTTTCCAATTACATCAATGTGATTATCCTTTAACGCCGCCATATATCCGATACCATCCGTAATATGTCCGGTCAACACTCCGTTGTCATTGACAATCGTGTTTACTGCTTTACACATTTCTGCTGCCGGAGAAAGCTTGTCCAGATACTTATGTACCACTGTCTTATTAGGCATGGACACATTTGAGCCTCTCATTTTCAATGCGCGAAGTCCCTTGACCGCATCCTCCAGAGAGTCGTTATCCACTTCAAATGCAATATATGCATAATCAAGTCCCAGATTGGCAAATGCTTCGTTGTGCATGACCGGGGAACTGGAATGTCTGACAGGAGGAATTTGATATGACATTAAATCAGTTATTATATTTCCGGACAGTTGCCGCACATCAGCATTTCCGGCAGGCTGCCGCAGAACTTAATATTTCCCAGCCTTCCCTAAGCCGCTCTATTGCTTCCCTGGAAGAGGAGCTGAACATCATTCTTTTTGAACGGCAGGGACGCAATGTGCGGCTTACCAAATACGGGCGAATCTTTCTGGAACACGCAGAGCGGATTCTGCAGGAGACGGAGACTGCCCTCTTTCGTATGCACCAGCTTGCCCAGGATGAGGGACACGTTGATATTGCATATGTCTTTCCCCTGGCGAACCGCTATATCCCTCATACTGTAAGGCGTTTTTTAAGCCAGGAACGCTATAAGAACATTACCTTCAGCTTCCATCAGCTCCACACACCCCAACTGATTGAAGGACTGAAAAAGGAGCTCTTTGACCTTGTGTTCTGTTCCTATATGGAAAACGAACCAAATATTAAGTTTATTCCTATTATCCACCAGAATATGACCGTCATCACGCCCAAGGGACATCCGCTGTGCGCCAAAGACGCGGTTTCCCTGTCTGAACTTAGCGCCTATCCGCTGATTGGGTATGACAAAAGCTCCGGTCTGGGAAAATATACGCGGCAGATATTTTCTTCCCACGGAATCACCCCGAATTTCATCTGCGAGTCCCCTGATGAAAATGCCATCTCTGCCCTTGTGGAGGAAGATTTCGGCATAGCCCTGGTGGCAGATACGGAGGCCATCCGCAAACGCAATATCCGGATTCTGCCTCTTCGTGACATACATCTGGTTCATACCGTTTATCTGGCCTATCTAAAAGACCATTATATGATTCCGGCGGTCCGGAATTTTCTCCAGTTTATCATAAAGGACGGGACACATCTGTAATTGGTGTCCCTGCCGGAGGTTTTCTGGTACAAGGAATCTTAAACTAGTATTTTCCATATAAGGCTTTTACATATTCTGCGAATTTTTCTACAATGGGAGTCTGATAATTCTCCTTGGACAGCGCCATATAGATGTAACGCTGATACCGGGGCGAGCGCAGCTTCAGCACTTCCACATTCATATTTTTAAGAAGGGGAATATCCGGCATGACCGCAATACCGAAATTCTGTGCTACAAGCCCGGCCATTGCACCGTCTTCCTCTATTTCATAAGCAATCTGGGGTCTGATTTTCGCCATTTCAAAGAGCCTGTCCACCACCGGCCGAAGGCCGCTTCCCTGTGTAAAATAAATCTGCGGATAAAGGGCAGCCTCTTCCAAATCCACTTCCCCTCTTCCGGACAGAGGATGTTGTTTCGGTATGACTACAACCAGATTCTGTGTTCCTACTGGTGTAAAGCTGACTTCCGGTTCATTCTCCATCATGGAACAGAAGGCAATATCATACTTTTCATCCTTCAGCCCCTGGATAAGTTCTGACGTATTCCCCACGGTAAAATGAAACTCTGTTTCCAGTTCTTCATGACTTCGCAGAAAATCCCCCACCAGACGAGGCACAAATTCACTGCCCAGTGTATAGATATATGCCAAATCAATGACCCCTTTGGTCTGTCCCGCCATCCCCTTTGTCTTAGAGACTCCCAGTTCCAGTACATTCATGGATTCCTCCACATACCCCAGGAAAAATCTCCCATACTTTGTCAGTACCACATTTCTTCCCTGCTTGCGGAACAACTTTACACCCAGTTCCTCCTCCAGTCCGGCAATTGCATGACTCAGCGTTGGCTGAGAAATTCCAATCTCTTCTGCCGCTTTTGTGTAATGCTCCAAACGTGCCAGTGCCACAAAATAATTTAACTGATGCAGCTTCATACAACTCACTCCCTTCTCACCTTTTTATACAGAATACCATAACTAATAGTTAATTTCTATAGATATTAATAAAAATATGCATTTGTTTTATGGTTTATTTTTCCCTATAATACGGTCAGAACATAGATTGTTAATCAAATATCAAATCCAGAAAACAGGAGGAGTTCCTTATGAAAAGCATGTACAAACACATCTTTGAACCACTGACCATCCGCCGCATGACGATGAAAAACAGAATTATGATGACACCCATGGGTACAAACTACGGTGAACAAAGCGGCGAGATGAGCTTTCTTCATATTAATTATTACGAGCAGCGCGCCAGAGGCGGCACCGGTTTAATTATGGTAGAAAATGCAAACGTAGATTACCCGCTGGGTTCCAACGGAACCACCCAGCTCCGCATTGACCATGACAATTATCTTCCGCGTCTGTTCAAATTAACAGAAACTGTCCACAAACACGGCGCCTGTATCGGTATTCAGATTAACCATGCCGGGGCTTCGGCTCAGTCTGCCCGTACCCAGATGCAGCCGGTCTCTGCCTCTGACATTCCTTCCAAAGCCGGAGGTGAAATTCCGCGCCCGTTAGAGAAAGAAGAAATTCTTCAGATTGTAAAAAAATACGGACAAGCGGCAAAACGGGCTCAGGCTGCCGGATTTGATACTGTAGAAATTCACGCCGGACATTCCTACCTCATCAGCCAGTTTTTATCTCCGCTTACCAACCACCGGACAGACGAATTCGGCGGAAGCGCTGAAAATCGCGCCCGCTTTGCCCGTATGGTTCTGGAGGAAGTCCGCGCACAGGTTGGGCCGCATTTCCCCATCTTCGTGCGAATCAGCGCCGATGAATTTCTGGAAGGCGGCAACACTCTGGAGGATACTCTGGATTACCTTCAATATTTCCAGGAAGAAGCCGACGTTATCGACGTATCTGCGGGACTGAACAGTTCTATTCAATATCAGATTGACGCCAACTATCTGCCGGACGGCTGGCGCTCTTACATGGCAAAAGCAGTAAAAGAACGCTACGGAAAACCTTGTGTAACTACGGGAAATATCCGAAATCCCCAGGTTGCGGAAGACATTCTTGCAAAAGGCGACGCGGACATCATCGGTATGGGACGGGGACTGATTGCAGACCCGGACTGGGTAAACAAAGTGGAATTCGGAGATGTCTGTGATATCCGCAAATGCATTTCCTGCAACATCGGGTGCGCCGGAAACCGAATCGGCATTAACCGTCCTATCCGCTGTACTGTAAATCCTGCCGTTCTCCACGGAGAAGTCTACAAAAAACAACGGGTTTCCAAGCCCTGCAATGTCGTTGTAATCGGAGGCGGAACTGCCGGCCTTGAGGCTGCCTGTACAGCCGCCGAAGTGGGATGTACAACCTTCCTCATTGAGAAAAAACCGTATCTTGGCGGATTGGCTGCAGAGATTTCCAAGATTCCGGACAAAAAACGTCTGGCAGATTTCCCCAATTACCTGATCCACCGTGCGCACAAATTAAAAAACCTGTTTGTGTTTACCCAGACTGAAGCTACCACCGAATTTATCAAAAACCTGAAGCCTAACATCCTTGTCAATGCTACAGGCTCTCTCCCGCTGCTTCCTCCCATTGCCGGGCTTCACGACACACTGGGCAAACCCGGAAGCCATGTGTACTCTATTTTTGATATGATTCAGCATGTAGACCAGTATCCGGAGGATATGACCGGAAAGAAAGTCTGCGTCATCGGCGGCGGTGCCGTAGGACTGGACGTGGTGGAGTTCTTTGCTCCGCGGGGCGCAGAAGTCTCTATCGTAGAAATGCTCCCTGCAATCGGAAACGGAATTGACCCCATATCCAAGGTCGGCACCTTTGCCCTGATGGATAAATACCATGTCCGCCAAATGCCTAACACCGCATTGAAAGAAGTCCGGGACGATTCTTTCCTGGTGGAAACCCCGGAAGGCAAAGAAACTTTAAACTTTGATTACGGATTTGTCTGCCTCGGAATGAAAGCCAACACACCGGTTCTGGCTGAGCTCCAGAACGCCTTTGGTGACGAAATTGAAGTTATCAACATTGGTGACAGTGTCCGGGCGAGACGTATCATTGAAGGTACAGACGAAGGACGCAACATCCTAAACACACTGGAAAAACACGGATATTTATAAAAACACAGAATATGGGTCTGGTACACCTTGCGTCGTGCACCAGACCCATACTTTATTTTTATAAATCCAGTTTCAAATCATTTTCTCCAATCCATCCTTTCTTTCTGAAAGGTATGGCAATGACACAGGTCAGCACTGCGGGCAGTACAAAGCAGATAAGAATCATGCCAATCCAGTCCATGGGGGTTATCGCTGCTTTGGCGCCGCTTGCCATATCCTGTACCCAGCCTGTATACACACCTATCTGTCCCACAAAGCCACAGGTTCCCATACCGGAAGCAACTGCCGCTCCGTTCATTTCCATATGAAACATGCAGGTGGCCATCGGTCCGGTAATCGCTGAAGCCAAAGTCGGTGGAAGCCAGATTTTCGGATTTCTCACAATATTTCCCATCTGCAGCATAGAGGTTCCGATTCCCTGGGCAAAAAGACCACCCCACCGGTTTTCCTTAAAACTCATCACTGCAAAGCCCACCATCTGGGCACAGCAGCCTGCCACTGCCGCTCCACCGGCCAGACCGGTAAGAGAAAGAGCTGCACAGATTGCCACGCTGCTGATAGGAAGTGTCAGTGCAATCCCTACTATGACGGAAACCAAAATACCCATAAAAAACGGCTGCAGTTCTGTTGCCCACATAATGGCATTTCCTACGCTGCTGGCTGCGTAGCCGATAGCGGGTGCCCACCAAAGAGACAACAGTACACCCACGGCAATAGATACAAAAGGTGTTACAATAATATCTATTTTTGTCTCCTTGGAAACCAGCTTGCCTGCTTCCGCCGCAAAAATAGTTACAATCAGAACTGCCAGCGGGCCTCCCGCACCGCCCAGCTCATTGGCCGCCATGCCTACGGCTGTCAGCGAAAACAGCACCAGGGGCGGACACTGCAATGCATAGCCTATGGAAATAGCCATAGCTGCACCTGTGGCTCCTTTGGCATAAGTTCCCACGGTTACCAGAATATCAATGCCCAACTGCTCCCCCAGGGTACTGATAATCGTCCCGATAAGCAGAGAGGCAAATAACCCCTGTGCCATGGCGCTTAAAGCGTCAATCCCATATCGCTTGGCAGAAAAAATGATGTTTTTTCTTCTCAAAAATTCTTTCATAAATGGATTCTCCTTCCTTCTGACGTTTTCTTCGTTTTACTGTCTTGTTTACTGTCTTGTCAGTCAGGTTCTATTATCCATATTTTTCCGGAGTTCGTCAAGTAGGAAAATCGTCTCTGTTTGGCGAGGTTTATGGTTATCAGAATTCCTCCGCTTTTCTTCCTTGTCTTGAAATATTTGCCTGAAACGGCGTGAATTGCTTTTAGATGTGACTAAATCTACGGAAAAAATTACAGTTCCATTTTTTCCTGAAATTCCTCTACAGATTCAACTTTTGCTGCAAGTCTTGTCCAAAAGGCCAGCGTTTTCATATCGGTTTCTCCGAGAATTTTTTCTTTCAGATTTTCCGGTACTGTCCCGCATTCTTCCAGCATTTCCAACAAAATATCTGTTCTTCCTTCTCTTCGTTCATCTCTCAGCATCTCTTCTAAAACCATAAAACGCTCCTCCATTTCTCTGCTGGATTTTACCCGAGCGATAAATTCCTGAAGCTGTCGGATATAAGAATCATGAAAATCAGTCTGACTGTCTTTTAAATCTGCCTTGACAAATTTCAGAAAAGTAATCAGTTCTTTTGGAACCTCTTCGTCATTTTCCCCACAGGTACTTAAAAATACAATATGACGACAGTCTCCAAACTGTACCTTTTCTTTTTCTTTGCACTTCATTTCAAAGGTGTACCGGTACTGCTTTTCCCCAAATGGGTCAAAATCACAGATAAAAATAACATAACTGCTGGGAAGCATCTCGTATTCACTGCCCGCCAAAAGCATTTCCATGTCCATCTGACTTTGGTAATAACGGCTTCGTTTTCCCAGCGCTTTTTTCTTTGTCACCTGCATTTCTATATTATAGCAGGTCTGCGCTTCATCTTTTGCATATACATCTAACCGGACTCCCTTGTATTCAGGGTGGTAGACTATACTTTTTTCACGGCTTACCCGAACATAGTCAATTTTTATATCCAGCGCTCTTTCCAAAAGCCCCTTACAGTTATCTTCATTCATCATCACTGCACCAAACAGGAAATTATCTTTAATTGTAAGATTTTCCAATCGTTGTTTTTTCATAATAATCCTCCCTAAAAGCAGAGGAATTCCTTAATAAAAAGTATAACATATGAACTTTGAAAAACAACCCCTCATTCCTCTGGATTTATAAAATTTTGATGAACAATACAAAAAACCCTTGCACATGACGTAACGTCACCCTATATAATAGAGTTATCATAAACTCAGAGACTAAACATGAATAAAAAACAAAGGAGATTTCAATTATGAAAGGTATTATCTTAGCCGGCGGTTCAGGAACCCGCCTTTACCCCCTGACTATGGTAACTTCCAAGCAGTTACTTCCTATTTACGACAAACCAATGATTTACTATCCGCTGTCTGTGCTGATGAATGCAGGAATCCGTGAAATCCTCATCATCTCCACCCCTCAGGATACCCCTCGTTTCCAGGAACTCTTAGGAGACGGCCATCAGTTCGGCGTACAGCTTTCCTATGCCGTACAGCCAAGCCCGGACGGACTGGCGCAGGCCTTTATCATCGGCGAAGAATTTATCGGAAACGATTCTGTTGCCATGGTACTGGGTGACAACATTTTTGCAGGACACGGTCTGAAAAAACGCTTAAAAGCAGCCGTGGAAAACGCAGAAACCGGCAGAGGCGCCACCGTATTCGGCTACTATGTAGACGACCCGGAACGCTTCGGTATCGTAGAATTCAACCAGGACGGCAAAGCCATTTCCATCGAAGAAAAACCGGAACATCCAAAGAGCAACTACTGTGTCACCGGACTTTACTTCTACGACAGCAAAGTTGTGGAATACGCGAAAAACTTAAAGCCAAGCAAACGAGGCGAACTGGAAATCACAGACTTAAACCGTATTTACCTGGAAGAAGGCTGCTTAAACGTGGAACTTCTGGGACAAGGCTTTACCTGGCTGGATACCGGAACCCACGAAAGCCTTGTGGAAGCTACCAACTTTGTTAAAACTATCGAAGACCACCAGCACCGCAAAATTGCCTGCCTGGAAGAAATCGCCTACTTAAACAACTGGATTACCAAAGACGATGTTCTGAAGGTTTACGAAGTGTTAAAGAAAAACCAGTACGGCCAGTATTTAAAAGACGTTCTGGACGGCAAATATCTGGACAGCCTGCACTAATTTCAGGGTCTGTCCCAAAAGAAAACATATTCTTTCCCCTTTGGGAATAAAATAAAAAGCAAATAAGGAGATTTTTACTATGACTATTATTGTTACCGGCGGCGCCGGATTTATCGGAAGCAACTTTATTTTCCACATGCTGGACAAGTACCCGGACTACAGAATCATCTGTCTGGACTGCCTGACTTATGCAGGTAACTTATCCACTCTTGCACCTGTTATGGACAACCCGAATTTCCGTTTTGTAAAAGAAAGTATCACAGACAGAGAAGCCGTTTACAAATTATTTGAAGAAGAACACCCTGATATGGTGGTAAACTTTGCTGCGGAAAGTCATGTAGACCGTTCCATTGAAAATCCGGAAGTCTTCCTGGATACCAACATCAAAGGAACTGCTGTGCTCATGGACGCCTGCCGCAAATACGGTATTCAGCGTTATCATCAGGTTTCCACTGACGAAGTATACGGCGATTTGCCCCTTGACCGCCCGGACTTATTCTTCACAGAAGAAACCCCTATCCATACCAGCAGCCCTTACAGCTCCTCCAAAGCAGGCGCTGACCTTCTGGTACTGGCTTACCACCGCACCTACGGCCTGCCTGTGACCATCAGCCGCTGCTCCAACAACTACGGCCCCTATCATTTCCCGGAAAAACTTATTCCGCTGATGATTGCCAACGCATTAAATGACAAACCCCTTCCTGTATACGGAAAAGGCGAAAATGTCCGCGACTGGCTGTATGTAGAAGACCACTGCAAAGCCATTGATCTGATTATCCACAAAGGACGCGTGGGCGAAGTTTACAACATCGGCGGTCACAATGAAATGAAAAACATTGACATTGTAAAAATCATCTGCAAAGAACTGGGCAAACCGGAAAGTCTGATTACTTATGTCACAGACAGAAAAGGCCACGATATGCGTTATGCCATTGACCCGACTAAAATTCACAACGAACTGGGCTGGCTGCCGGAAACCAAGTTCGCAGACGGTATCAAGAAAACCATCCAGTGGTATCTGGACAACAAGGAATGGTGGGAAACTATCATCTCCGGCGAATATCAGAATTATTATGAAAAGATGTACGCAAACCGCTAAACAGGAGGTAGTGTAAATGAAAGTTTTAGTTACAGGTGTTGCTGGGCAGCTTGGACATGACGTAATGAACGAACTGGCAAAACGCGGCTATGAAGGTATCGGTTCCGATATCAAAGAAGTTTACAGCGGTATTTCAGACGGGACTGCCGTAGAAACCATGCCTTATGTACAGATGGATATTACAGACCGCGCCTGCGTGGAACGTGTGCTGAAAGAAACAGCGCCGGATGTGGTGGTACATTGTGCTGCCTGGACTGCCGTGGATTTGGCAGAAGAGGAAGACAAAAAACCTGTCGTTGAAGCCATCAATGCCACAGGTACAAAGTACATTGCCGACGTGTGCAAAGAGCTGAACTGCAAAATGGTTTACATCAGCACGGACTATGTCTTTGACGGACAGGGAACGGAACCCTGGCTGCCGGACTGCAAGGACTACAAACCTTTAAACGTATACGGAGAAACCAAACTGGCCGGAGAACTGGCTGTTTCCGAAACTCTGGAAAAATATTTCATTGTCCGTATTGCCTGGGTATTCGGCAAAAACGGCAAGAACTTCATCAAAACCATGCTGAATGTAGGAAAGACACATGAACTCCTCACAGTAGTAGACGACCAGATTGGTACGCCAACCTACACCTTTGACCTGGCTGTGCTGCTGGTAGATATGATTGAAACGGAAAAATACGGCTACTATCATGCAACCAACGAAGGCGGTTATATCAGCTGGGCAGATTTTGCCAAAGAAATCTTCCGCCAGGCTGCAGAAGCCGGGCATCCGGAATATGAAAAAGTAACCGTAAAACCTGTTACCACAGAAGAATACGGCATTTCCAAAGCAAAACGTCCTTTCAACAGCAGACTGGATAAGAGCAAGCTGGTGAAAAATGGCTTTACTCCTCTTCCAACCTGGCAGGACGCTGTAAAACGCTACTTAGCAGAGCTTGATTTTTAAAACAATACAAAGAAAAGGAGCGGAAACATATGGGACAGATTAAAGTAAGCAAATGCCCGATTGAAGGGCTTTATGTTATCGAACCGGCTGTACACGGAGATTCCAGAGGTTATTTCATGGAAACCTACAACCAGAAAGACATGGAAGAAGCCGGGCTGAACATGAAATTCGTGCAGGATAACCAGTCCTGCTCTACCAAAGGCGTGCTGCGCGGCCTGCACTTCCAGAAAGAATTTCCACAGGGAAAACTGGTTCGCGTTATCAAAGGAACTGTTTTTGACGTGGCTGTAGATTTGCGAAGCGGCAGTAAAACTTACGGAAAATGGTTCGGTATCGAATTATCCGAAGAAAACAAGAAACAGTTCTACATCTCCGAAGGTTTTGCTCACGGCTTCCTGGTACTCAGCGATGTAGCAGAATTCTGCTACAAAGTGACCGATTTCTATCACCCGGGAGACGAGGGCGGTCTGGCTTGGAATGACCCGGAAATCGGCATTGTCTGGCCACAGTTAAAAGGGGAATATCAGGGCAATGCATCTGCAGAAGGTTACACTCTGGAAGACGGCACAGCGCTGAACTTAAGCGACAAAGACCAGAAATGGGCGCCGCTGAAAGATACTTTTAAATTTTAATTTCATATAGAAACTCATAGAGAAATTTTGAGTAAAAAGTACCGCACGGACACTCTGAGAATATAAATATTTTCACAGTTGTCCATGCGGTACTTTTCACTTCCAGATAATTCCCAGTTTCTCAAAGACCGGATAAAGATAACTTGCCCCAAAGCAATTCAGCTTCTTCGGCCCCTTTACCGTGCCCTCTGTCTTCTGCAATTCCAATGCTTTTTCAAAAGCCAGGCTGATGCTTGCTCTGGTAATGGATTTATCCTTTCTATTGACAAACATTTCATTTCCCCTGATTTCATATACAAATTCCAGGTTTTTTACGGTATAAAAGGGACAGCCCTGGAAAACTGTCAACGTCTTCCAAAGCAGTTCTTCCAAATGCTCTTTGTCCTCCTGCCGCTCCACAGCAGTCTGTAATTCTTTGAGCAGACACTTCTGTTCCTCTTCTAACTGCACGCTTACACCTCCACTTGTCCGCTCTTTTCTGCTTTCCTCATCACCCATATATAATAAGGAATCAGAGGAATCAACGCTGCTATCCACGCTGCCGGGTCAGACATGCAGACCTGGGCAAATCCCGCGTTTGCCGCCGCAACAAATACAATAGCAGCTCTGGCCACCAATTCAAACACACCGCCCATCATAGGCACAAAACCATATCCCATACCCTGCAGCGCATTTCTGTAAAGGAAAATACTTCCCAGGAAAGGATACGCCCAGGAAACAATGTTAAAATAAATTTCTGCCGCATGAAGCACTTCCGTCTCAGCCGGGTCAATAAACAGGAATATCATATACTTTCCAAAGAAATGAATCACTGCCATCAATACCACACTGCACACCAGTATCATCATCTGTGTGAGACGCACTCCCTGTTTGACGCGGTCCATTTTCCCCGCGCCCCGGTTCTGCCCCACATAAGTGGCAATAGTAGCGCCGAAAGCCACAAACACCGTACAGATAATATTCTGAATTTTTCCTGCTGCCGAAAATCCCGCCATATACACAGCGCCATACACATTAATTGCCCCCTGTACAATAATCGTTCCAATGGCTGTAATGGAAAACTGCAGTCCCATGGGAATCCCCAGTCCCAAAAGTTTTTTGACGGTATTTACAGAAAATCGAAAATCCTCCTTTTTCAGCCTCAATACCGGAAATTTCTTGATTATGTAAACTAAACACAGCAGTGCAGAAATTCCCTGTGCAATTACCGTGGCATAGGCACATCCCTCTACACCCATATGAAAAATCACAATAAAAGCAATATCCAGAACCACATTAATAACAGCGGAAACAATCAAAAAATACAGCGGCGATTTGCTGTCTCCCAAGGCCCGCAGCACAGCTGCAAGAGCATTGTAAGCACAAGTCACCACAAGACCCGCATAAATAATAACCATATAACTGCTGATATCATCCAGCAAATTTTCCGGGGCATTCATTAAGCGTAAAATAGGTTCATTGGCCGCCAGAAGTCCTACGGTCATCACCACTACAAAAGCCACACAGATATAAATGGACATGGCAATAAAATGCCTCATTCTATCTGTCTTTCTGGCCCCGAACCATTGCGCTACCCACACAGAAAAACCGCTTGTCAGTCCATTTAGCCACCCGGTCACCAGAAAAATCAAAGAGCCGGTGCTCCCAATAGCCGCCAGAGCATCTACCCCCAGAAACTGCCCTGCAATAATAGAATCCGCAATATTATAAAACTGCTGAAAAATGTTCCCCAGACACATGGGAATCATAAACTGGATAATCAGCTTTATGGGACTTCCCTTTGTCATATCGTTTGTCATGTTTCTTCTCCTTTTCGCTCCTTTATAATTCTAGAGGAAGTATAGTACAAACTTTTTGTTTTTGCAATGTTATATTACCACAAAGTCAAGCAATTTTTCAGTTGGAAAAACCGCCTTTCGGGTGCTATACTTATCCTATACGACAAATGAATTTATTTTTTCAAGGAATATCTTATGTACCTGAAATATCCTTTTCCGGCTTTTCGGGGAAAACTCCGGCTCATCTTTGCCCTGCTTGTGCTGCCCCTTCTTCTGACTACGGGCTGCAGCGGCAGTGATACCGGAAATACTGCCTCTGACAAAGCCCAGAAAGACCAAGACAGCCCACAGACCCTCCGGGACAACATGCCGGAGGTACTGGTGCCCCATGTCTTATAAAAAAGGCGGAAAAATCATACAGCTAAATGAGGAACGAATGATGCCTGAGCAGTGCGAGAGCCTTATCCGGGAAATTTATGAACTGGCAGACCACAGAGATATCGGAAAGTTCCTGCAAACCGGTGATGATGATTTCTCTTTTACAGTAAAAGGCCTGTCCCGCTACCGGGTCAGTACTTACATGCAGAGAGGTTCTCTGGCTGCAGTCATCCGTATGATTACCTTCAGCCTGCCAGACCCTTCTGTGCTTGGAATTCCGGAGCAGATTATTGACCTGGGAAATCTGAAAAAAGGACTGGTACTGGTTACAGGCCCTGCCGGAAGCGGCAAATCTACGACCCTGGCCTGCATCATCAATGCCATTAATGAAAACCAGGAGAAACACATCATCACTCTGGAAGATCCCCTGGAATTCCTTCACAAGCACAAAAAAAGCATTGTGAGCCAGCGTGAAATCAGTTCCGATACGGAAAGCTATGTAGTGGCTCTGCGTTCTTCCCTCCGTCAGAGTCCGGACGTCATTCTCTTAGGTGAAATGCGGGATTTTGAAACTATGTCTATTGCCATGACGGCTGCGGAAACCGGACATCTGGTCTTATCTACCCTGCACACCCTGGGGGCAGCCAACACGATTGACCGAATCATTGATGTTTTCCCTCCCAACCAGCAGAGGCAGATAGCCATACAGCTTTCTTCCGTTCTCCAGGCCGTGGTATCCCAGCAGCTTATTCCTTCTGCAGACGAATCAGGCATGCATGCGGCCTTTGAATTGATGACCGCCACCCCTGCCATCCGCAATATGATAAGAGAAAACAAAATTCCTCAGATTGACGGACTTGTATACTCCTCCTCTTCGGACACTATGTTTTCCATGGACAGCAGTATCCAGACCCTTTGCCGAACGGGACAGATTACCAAAGAGGAAGCTCTGGCCCATGCGGTCAATTCAGAAATGCTAAAGAGAAAACTTCTCTATAACTAAACAGAGACCGTTGCATGAAATGCAACGGTCTGCTGACCTGCCTGTAAAAACACTTCCCGGAATTTAGTTCCCGTTTGTGTGAAGATAAACGGAGTGGTCTTTCTCATGATACTAAAACGAATCTACAGGAGTTCTCTCCGGCAAAAATTGGGGTTCTTCCACCTCACTGATAATCCGGTGATGCCCTTCCAGACAAATCATACCGTCATTATCCTCTACTTTTGCGCCCAGACAGCTGACCATGACCTCGCCCTTCTGCGGATGTTTCCAGGCATATTCCAGCTGCGCCACCTTTCCCGTTTCAATCACACGCTTCACAGAACTATTCACATACTGATAATATCCCTGATGAATCCTTCCATACCAGTGCTGATAACACTCCTCCGGCGTGGGAATCCCTTCTACTCCCATAATTTCCAACATCACCCTGTCTGCATACATTTCATACTGATTTTTTTCCGGATTCATACGGATGACTCACAGTCCCAGACGAGTATTTTTCAGAATATCCCTCTGACGATAGTTGGAATTGAGCACCCCGTAAAAGCGCTGTAAGTCATCTGAATGCAAACAGCGGAAACGCTCCTCCTGAACTATCCGCTTCCGATACTCCTCCACTTCCGGCTTCATGTACAAAGCCTCAAATTTCTCCTTTTCATAAGGCTCGGCAAAAAGATATCCCTGTATCACATCCGGATGAAGTTCCATAAGACTGAACAATTCTTCCTCTTTCTCCACACCTTCACAGCATACCCGGATATGGACACTATGGACCAATTCTATCACATTCCGAAGCAACTGGTAGTTATAGGCGCTGTTCTGAATCTGCCTCACAAAACAACGGTCTATCTTCACCTCGTCAATTTCTATACTCTTCAGATAGCTGAGACTGGAATATCCGGTTCCAAAATCATCTAAAGCAGTGCGTATATTTCTGCTGCGCATATCATTGAACTTTTCCCTGAAAATTTCCATGTTCTTAACCGCATAGCTTTCTGTCAGCTCTACAATAAGATTTTCGCAGCTAAACGCTTCTTCCTCAATGATTCTGTATAAATCCTCCAGAAAATGGTCTTCCAGAAACTGCAGTACAGAAATATTCACACTGACGGTAAAGTCCGGTTTCTTTTCCAGCCATTCCCTGCTGTCTCTGAATGCTTTATGCAGCATCCAGAGTCCGGCCCGGTAAATCATTCTGTGTCCCTCCATAAGAGGAATAAATTCTGCCGGAGAAACGACGCTGCCGTCTTCGTCCTTCCAGCGCATCAGTACTTCCACACCCTTGATGTCTCCCGTAATGAGATTCACCTGAGGCTGATAGTTCAGATAAAATCCCCTGTATCCCTGTACCTTGGCATGCTGCAGCGCATAATCCGCATAGCGGTACAGCTTCATCCACATACTTTCCATCTTCCGGATACATTGCACATCCTGCCGATATCTCTATATTCAGTCTCTGGGCATTCCATTCCCATATCTTCATCAGATATTCCTGGAGCGTACGATAAAGGTGCTCTATACGTCGTGTCCCACTGCATTATCCATAAGAATCCCCATCTTGTCCTTTTCGATTCTGTAAAGAGACGCGTTGGCAGGAAGCAGCGCCTGTATGGTCTGTCCCATCCGCTTCAGTACCTTGTCTCCGAAGGAACGACTGTACAGCTCATTAACCTGACGAAATTCATCTATGTCAATTACCATCACAGCCAGATGTTCCACCATCTCGTCCTTCAGACTCTTCTCAAGCGCCTTGTAAAACTCTGTATAGTTCAAAAGCTGTGTCAGAGGGTCCACCTTATTCTGCTTTCCCATCAGACACATAATTCCTGCAAAAAGTTCCTGGTTCCCTTCTTTATCGTATATCATCTGTCCCCTGCATTTTATCCAGACATATTCTCCGCTGCGCTTCTTTGCACGGAATTCTACAGAGTGGCAATCTACCTTTCCGGAAACAACTTCCATATTGGATTGATAAAAACGTTCCCAGTCTTCCGGATGCACAATGGCCTTCCAGTAGGTAAGGGGATGCTTCACTACTTCGCCGGGAAGGCCAAACATATCCACCAAAGCTACGGATATCGAAACATCCCTGTTTTAGGATTGCACATATAAATAAAATCATCGGTACTCTCTATCAATGCATCATATAACAACTCTGAAGAATACTCCATCTCATCTGCTGCAGCTTTCATTTTACTCCTCGTCCCTTTCACTATACCTTCTTCAATTCTGACAATATTTCTTCACGATTTCTTTCATCCGGTCAAACTGCTGCTCCATCTCGTCCACCAGACGGAACTGGGTCCGGGCACGCACCAGATTGTGCTCGGGATAAGCAGTCTTAAAATAAGTATCTCCCTCCAGATAATCCGTCAGAAAACGCATGCCGCATTCCAGCGTCATCAGGCGGGCGCCCCATGGAAGACTTTCCACCTCTTCGGGAGTCAGCACATCTTTCGTTGCCTCCAGATACCCCTTTACATACAGTTCATACAAAGAAATATCAAAATGTACCAAATCCAGATTCTGCTCATCTTCCTCTGCTGTGGCTGCTCCGAAGCGGATAGAATCTCCAAAATCATTGGCAGCCAGCCCCGGCATAATCGTATCCAGGTCAATAATGCACAGCCCTTTTCCCGTATCTGCGTCAAAGAGAATATTGTTCAGCTTCGTGTCATTGTGGGTGACGCGAAGGGGCAGAATCCCCTCCTCCTGCTGCTGTACCAGTACGCCGCAGTCCTGCTCTCTTTCCAATACAAAAGAAATTTCCCCCCGGCAGGTAACGGCTCTGTTTTTAATGTCTCTGTGCAGGGCTCTCTGGAAATTTCCAAACCGTTTTACCGTATTGTGGAAATCCGGAATGGTTTCTTTTAAGCTGGAAGCCGGATAATTGCCCAACTGTTTCAGGAAATGCCCGAAGCTGTTACCCGACTGATAAAACTGCTCCGGCTCCTCCACCAGCTGATAACACACGGAGTTCGGTATGTAATTATAACATCTCCAGGGCTGCCCCTCACTGTCTTCAAAATACGTACAACCCGTCTTTGTCTTAATGCAGGACAACGTTTCTCTGTCCGGATCTCCGCCCTCTTCCCGGATAACATTTCTCAGATACTCTGTCACACCAAAAATATTCTCCATAACTCCCGCCGGGTCTTTAAATACATTATTGTTTACCCTCTGCAGAATATAGGCAAATTCGTCTCCATCCTCTGTAGGCATATAAACCGCATATGTTTCATTGATATGCCCTTCTCCGAAAGGTTTCACATAGCTGCACTGCAGACCAAATCCAAAAGCATACAGCGCGTCTTCCAAATCACGGCTGCTCACGCCGTCAATCTTTCTTCTGGTAGAAAATACCACTTCCCCTGCTTCCACTTTCCTCTTGGAATCAATCTTACAATTGGCCTTTACCACACTGTTCAGCCCAATATGCGCGCCGCAGCCCACATAGGAATCGTGGTCAACCACTGCGCCGCTGTTAATCAGCACACCGTGTTCTACAACGGTATGTGTATTCACCACTGCCCCCTGCATAACAAATGTTCCATTTCCAATCACTGCGCTTGGGCTTACCACTGCTGACGGATGAATCATAGGCGGAACGTGATAACCCGCTTCCATGAGTTTTTCTGTCCAGTACAGGCGCATCCCGTTGTCGCCAAGAGCCGCCACTGCCGTATCATAGTTTTTCACAAAAGCCCTGTAATCGCAGCACTTTCCTACTACATCTGCTCCCTTCACTGCGTCATCTAAAAATACAGCTTTCTCATAGCCCAGGATTCCTGCCATTTCCTGAATCATATGACCGAATCCTCCGGCTCCTAAAATCAATAAACTTTTCATTCGTTCCTCCTTGTGCATCCCCTATTTTATTTGTTATAACCAGTGCTTTTCTATTTCCCGCAGAGCACATTCGTAAAAAGGCAAAATGATAAAATCATTCTGCCTTTTCTGTTTGTTCCTGTGTGTTTTATACTTACAGTATAGCGGTTGTTGCCCACTTTGACAATGTTTATCTTGCATAATTTTTGCAACAACTAAAACATTTTCTCCGCTGTCTCTGCCTAATTTTATTGATATAATTCTCCAAACCGCTTATAATGTACATTAGTTTGAGTAAATTTTATGCCGCCCGGAACGATCTGTTGATTTTCCGGCGGCAGAATGGAGATTCCTATGAAAAAGAAAAGACTTCTTCTGCCCGGTATTCTCTGCATGGCTGTAAGCCTTTGTATCCATACCGGCAGAGTTGACGCAATGGCTGCCGCAGCTGATTCTTCAGCCTCTGCTCCGGCCCAAAACACCTCCCAAAATCCTGAGGACACAGCCAATCAGCAGACAGACACGCCGGAGGTACCGGAAAGCTATAACTGGGAAATTCAGTCCAACAAAATTTCCGGCTGGCCTGAAGGTCCAAAGGTTGTGGCAGAAACAGCTATTTTAATGGATGTGGATTCCGGGGAAATCCTTTATGCCAAAGGGATCGACGAAAAGCGCGCCCCTGCCAGCACTACAAAGATTATGACAGCCATGCTTGCGCTGGAAAAAGTGCCTTTTGACACCCAGATAACCTTTACGGATGAGGTAAACAACATCGAACCGGGAAGTACCCATATCGGTATCAAACCCGGCGAAACCCTGACTATGAAAGACTGTGCCTATGCCATTCTTCTGGCTTCCGCCAACGAAGTTTCTTCCGGGGTTGCGGAGTATATCGGCGGCACAGTTCCCAAATTTGTGGACGAAATGAATCAGCGCGCCAAAGAACTTGGCTGTAAAAATACACATTTCGTCAATGCAAACGGACTGTACGATGAAAACCACTACACCACGGCCAGGGATTTGGCTCTGATTGCCCAGGCAGCTTTCCAGAACGAAACCTTCCGGGAAATCATCAAAACACCCTATTACATTGTGCCGAAAACCAATATTACCAATGAAGAACGGTGGCTGAATAACCACCACAAAATGGTACTGGACGGCGCCCAGCACTATGAGGGCTGTCTGGGCGGCAAAACCGGATACACCGTTAAAGCAGGCAATACACTGGTCACCTATGCAGAAAGAAACGGCACAACCTTAGTATGTGTGGTTTTGGCGGATAATGTGTCCCACTACGATGATACCAAAGCAATTTTTGACTACGGCTTTACCAATTTCCGCAAACTCACACCAGACAACGAAGCCCTGGCGCCTGCAAAAGAGAATACCCTTGGCGCTTATCTGAAAGAAAACGGACTTTTGGATGCTGTGGTAGAAAACTCTGCCATAGATGTTCCCACTGACGTCAAAGAATCCCTGACCTATGAGGTCAGCCTGGAAGAGAATTCCCTGAAAATGGATTACTATTATGGAAAAACCGCTCTGGGCAGTTCCACCCAGGAAGCCTCCCCGGAACTCCTGCAGGCTGCGGAGACCTTTCAGCTTCAGGAACGCCAGTCCCAGCAATCCACCAGTGCCGAAGATTCCCAGACCACTGCCTCCCAGGGAAAAGAAGATTCTCTGAACGGCTTTTGGGGTGAAATCGGAGGTAAATTCCACCAGCTCCCCAGCTGGAAATATCCTGCACTGTTTCTGTTAGCTGCTGCCTTTATCTTCTATATCGTAACCTTGGTTATAAAGATAAAACGCTCTATCCGGAGACGCAAACGCAGAAAACTTCGTAAACAAAGAGAAAGGAAAAACCAATGAAGGTAACCTATATCAGCCACAGCGGTTTTCTGATTGAAACAAAAAACTGTCTGTTCCTTTTTGATTATTATGAGGGAAAGATTCCTCCGCTGTCTCAGGAGAAACCGCTTTTTATCTTTGTTTCTCACTGGCACAGTGACCATTTTAACCCGGAAATCTTCTCTATCCGTCATGAAAAAGTACATTACATTCTCTCTCATGACACCAGGAAACACCTGCCTGCAGGCATCTCTCCGGAAAACCTCTGTTTTATGAAACCGGAAGAAAAACTGGATTTTACTCTGGAGGACGGGAATGAACATTTTACCGTAGAAACACTGAAATCCACAGACTGCGGTGTCGCTTTTCTAATTTATTACCGCAGAAAATATCTTTATCATGCAGGAGATTTAAACTGGTGGGTATGGCAGGGGGAAACCAAGCAGTATAACAGCAACATGACTGCCAACTTCCTGCACTATACAAAGCCCCTGGAAAATCTGGACATATGGGCTGCTTTTCTTCCCCTGGACCCCCGGCAGGAAGAGTGGTACAGCAAAGGATTTCTTCATATCCTTGAGCATGCTCATGTAAAATATGCATTTCCCATGCATTTCTGGAAAGACTATTCCGTTATTTCCGGATTTCTGTCTTCTCCAGAGGGCAGCAAATATCAGAAAACAGTTGTAAACATAGAGCAGGAAGGACAGGAATTTTCCCTGTAACCCTTCCCACTCTCAATTATATTTTAAGGAGGATACCTATTATGAAATTTCAAATGATTCACGAAAACTACAATGTAAGAGACCTGGAAAAATCTATGGCTTTTTATGAAAAGGCTTTGGGACTCACCGAAAAACGCCGCAAAAATGCTGCAGACGGTTCTTTTATCATTGTCTATCTTGGAAATGAAACCACAGATTTTGAACTGGAACTGACCTGGCTGAGAGATTTTGACAGAGCTTATAACCTGGGTGACTGCGAATTCCACCTGGCTTTCCGTGCCGACGACTTTGAAGCTGCACACAAGCTTCACGAAGAAATGGGCTGTATCTGCTTTGAGAATCCGGATATGGGTATCTATTTCATTTCTGACCCGGATGGATACTGGCTGGAAATTTTGCCGTAAATCCGGCTAAAAATATCCATGAGGCAGTCCTTTTAAGACTACGGATGCGCTTAAAAGGACTCCTCATAAATTATTCAAATCCCTTCCGCCTCTTTGCTGCGTCAATCAATGCCTTTGCCTCTTCAAAAGCCTCCGGCAAATAATCGTCTGTCCATTCTTTTCCCGCCTTCTCCGCCTTCTTAATATCATTCCACCGGGTCACCACTTCACCGGATTGGTTCACTGTCTCCCGCCCAAATACATGAGGATGTCTGCGCACCATCTTCTCACTGATACCGCGGCACACATCTTCCAGAGTAAAAAGCCCTTCCTCCTCTGCAATCTGCGCATGGAGAACCACCTGCAGAAGCAAATCTCCCAACTCCTCTTTCAAATTATCGCCATTGCCCGTGTCCTCCAGAATATTAATCCCACAGACAACCTCCGCTGCTTCTTCCATACAAGCCGGCTTTAAACTCACATGAGTCTGCTCCCTGTCCCAGGGGCAGCCATCTTCCCCACGCAGACGGGCTATTATTTGCTTCAATCTGTCAAATTCGTTCATGATGGCAATCTCCTTTCTCATCTTGCGTTACGAATCCCCCATTTTCTATTTTCATGCATATTTTCCTTTTTTCTGCATATTCTTTCTATTAGACAATCCATCTTTTTACTATGATTTCCAAGGAGGTTCCCATGAATTTTTTAATTCCCGTTTTATTCATTGTTGGTATATCCTTTCTGTTCCGAATACTTTCTCTCCTCTGCAAACCAACTCCCCGGGACAGGCAGGTATCTGATTCAGCTCAGGAAGATTTTCTAAAAGAATATAACCGCACACATAAACCCTGAATACTAAAATAAAAGTATGATGAAAGCCCTTCTGATTTTGCCAGATTTCCCCGATTATGCTCTACACATTATCAGAGAAACCATTCCTCGCATACTGTTTATTTATCTGCCAAGTCCTGAACTTCTTCCAATGACAAACCCGTCAGCTCCGCAATTTCTTCCATAGAATCACGTCCTCTTGCCAGCATTTTCAAAGCAGTACTTACTGCTTTTTCATAATTTCCTTCTGCTGCAGCTTCATTTCTCATCTCTTCTAAAAGTTTACACATCTGGCTTCGACCTCCTTCTGTTTCCTTTAAGTATCTGACTTCTTCTGCAAGTAGTGGATTCAAAATGTCTTTTGCATCTTTGCAGGGGAAGTCATACATCAAACACCCAACAGGATGTTCCATATTTCTATATTCACCATTCACGTATATGATATGTGCTCCATCAGCAAATAATGCATACTCCATCTCTGTAATTCTTCTTTCAACATGATAAAGTGGAATCCCCATGCCGAATTTATCATTTTCAGTAATAAAAATTACATATGTATCAACTAAATCTTCGAACTCATCTCCTTTGCAGAGCAGCGAACGGTCAATCATGCTACTATGAAATCTTGCCCTTTTCACTCCTGTTCCCCGATCTGAACGCTGGATTTCTATATCCATGAGTTTTCCATCCGTGTCCTCTGCCTGGATATCCAAGATTATGGAACGCTTTGTTGCACTTTTATATTCTACCTGTGCCTTTGTGGATTTCACTTTTATATCATCCCGTTCTAAAACAGTATTCAAGATATATTCAACTGCTTCAATCTTTCCATCCAGAGCTTCTGAAAAGAAGTCATCATCCATCAGACGAAGTTCTTTTATCCTTTGTAAATCTTTTTCGTTTTCATTCATTACATTCTGTTTTGTTTTCTGCACATGAACACCTCGCTCATTTTTAAGTTTAAGCCTCTTCTAATAGTAACTGGTATAGTGTCATCTCATGTACTTTAAATTACGTCTTCTGATGGTATTTTCCCTGGAATGTCAAAAATCCACGGATGTTTTCCTTTATTATAACGGATTACCCCAGAATAATCAAACTCTACAAAGCAATCCGTCAAACTATTTTGCACTTACTTTCGATTTCCCTTGCACCTTTCTTTTATCATTCTTGTATTGGATATAGAATTCCCCTGTCAATTTATTGAATCTTTTCTGAATCAGTAAGACACTCTTATTTTAAGAGTCCTCATAGACCCCAATGCTTCCGACAGCATTGAGACAGATATGTTCCGGCGGTATAGAACCACCACCGATTTTATTCTTTTTCTGCTTTGGATTGCAGATACTTCTCTGCTTCCTCCTCAAACGCATATAAGGAATGTGCGCTGGCAGCTATTTTATGCAAAACCTTCAAGTCTTCCAGTTCCTCCAGCCCTGCGATTTTATCCCGCAGTCCGTCCGGGATTTCTCCCAAATCTTCCAGAAGTTCCAAAATGTTTTCTTTGGTTGCTTCCAGTCGACCTTCAAGTTTTTCCTCTCGCAGCATTTCTTCAAAAATCATATAACGCTCTCCCATCTTACGGTCTGTCTTGATGTTGCGAATAGTCTCCTAGAACTGTTTCACCAGTCCATCCTGAAAATCCCCTTCGCTCTCTTCCAAATCAGCCGTCACAAACTTCAGAAACCTGACAAGCTCCGGCGGCACTTTTTCCTCATTTTCCCCTTTGGTACTCAGAAAAATCGTATAACTCCCGTCATCCAGCTTCACCTTTTTATTCTCCTTACATTCATTTCCAAAGGTATAGCAGTACAGCCGCTCTCCAAAGGGATCGAAATCGCAGACAAAGATTACAAA
Organism: Blautia hansenii; assembly: GCF_013304445.1. Lineage (GTDB taxonomy): Bacteria > Bacillota > Clostridia > Lachnospirales > Lachnospiraceae > Blautia. The sequence continues at coordinate 1,192 of NZ_JAAITA010000026.1, read as the reverse complement.
GGTATCCGGCAGGGTTTCATACTCTTCTCCGCTTGCCAGTGCTTCCATCACCATCTGGCTGTGGTAGTACCGGCTTCGTTTTCCCAGGGCTTTCTTCTTTCTCATCTGCATTTCCACGTTGTAATGGGTATGGTTCTCATCCTCCGCATAGATGTCCAGGCGGACGCCTTTGTATTCGGGATGGTAGACGATGCTCTTCTCCCTGCTCACAACCACATGAGCAATGGAAAATCCAAGCACCATCTCCAGAAATCCCTTACAGTTTTTCTCCACGCTCATGACTGCACCAAAAAGAAAGTTATCCTTGATTGTCAGGTCCTGTAATGTTTTTCGTTTCTTCATGTTTCCTCCTGCTCTACAGGAGAATCCTATGAAGAGATTATAGCATGATTTTATGGAATAGACTATATCTGGTTCTAAAAAATTCAGTTTCTGCTTACCATCCGTATATTCCGGCAGCACAGAACCACTTTCCTTATAATGGGCTCCCCAGAAATAAGTAACGCCAGCTTTTCATGTTGGCATTATTTCGATTTCCCTTGCCCCTTTATTTTACACCCTGCAAAATAAAGAATACCGCCAATGGCTCCGCCCAGGGTGTTGTAAACCAAATCCGATATCTGAAACGTTCCCAGCCGGAAAAACAACTGGGCAAATTCTATACACAGGGAGAATAAAAACACCGTCTTCACTGCTCTCCAGAGAATCTGTCCAAACTTTAAATTTTCTTTCCAGTATTTCTCCTGCAGCGCCCACAGAAGCAGCACCGCAAAGGGAATAAACAAAGCCAGATTTTCAATGGCCTCGGTGGTCAATTCTCCCTTTTCATTGTACACCCCCCAGCTTCCCATTACATTGGATAAGGGATTCGCCCACATATTCCGGTTCAGTAACGTCCGGAACAGTATCATGGCCGAATAAAAAGCGAGAAAAAACATGCGCCGGAAAACCTTGTCCGACTTAAAATTGTCCCACCACTTTCTGCAAATGACCTTCCAGCCATGCTCGCGAGCCGACATACACAGAAACATGAATAGTACGGCCAGAAGCAGAGCAAAACCGAAAGGCTGATAGAGTGCGGTGAGTACGTTTGTAATAATACTTTTTATAATTTCTAACATAATTCTTCTTTCCTTAGTAAACGCAAAATAGCGAGTACCTTGACATTTTTAGGCGGCTGCTTTGCAGCCAC
>NZ_JAAITA010000025.1 GCF_013304445.1 Blautia hansenii | reverse complement strand
TTGGCACTTTGGGCAGACATATTCATTTTTGAATTACAGTTTGCGGAAACTCAAGATAATTCCACGAAATAAAGGAAAGCAGAAGCCGTCCTCGCAAAATCCGGTTTCTGCTTTCCTGCAGTCTTTCTTTTATCTTCTACTGCTGCTTATTTTTTCTGTTTTTTCTTCCAATACCACAGACCTCCAGCTGCTGCAAGAATCAGGACTCCCGCCAGAATCCAGCCATAAGAAGCTTTCTCTTCTTTCTGGACAGTTTTATCTTTTTCTGCCTTTTCTGAATCAGCGGTGTCTTCCGTCTCCTTGTTGGAATTCTCTTCACCGTCTCCCTTTGCCAGAAGAGTTTCTTCTTTTGTTTCCTTTCTCTCTTCCGTCTGTTCTTCTTTGCTGCTTTGTGACGCTGTGTTATCACTGTGCTGTCTTCTGCTGCGAACTGCATAGTCTCTGGTACTGCTTACCGGTTTCTTAGAAGGAGCCTGGTGGGAAGGAGTTTCCAGTTTCTCTTCTTTAGCTTCTTCCTGCTGCCCTTCTTCTGTTCCCTTGTCTTGGTGCTGTTCTTCCTCAGGTTCTGATTCCGGCTTCTGCTCCGGTTTCTGCTCTTCCTCAGGTTTTGTTTCCGGCTGCTCAGGTTCTGCTTTCACCAGATTTGTCATAGCATCATCCAGTTCAGAAACGGCCGCATCCACTTCCGCCTGCGTTGCATATTCATCCTCTGCTGCCTGACGGGTCTTCAACAGTGCCCCTGTAAAGGCACGGGCACTTTCCTCGGTGTACAGAGCAACATCCATTTTCTCTGCCTCCTCCAGCATATCCAAAAGTGCCTGTTTCTCTGCTTTGAGTCTTGCATTCCCGACTTTCCATGCCAGGTCTGCTGCTGCCTGATTCACTTCTTCCTGTGTTGCGTCCGCTTTTTCCAGAACTTCTTTTGCCTTTTTGGTTTCCTCACTTAAACCTTCCAGTGTTGCCGCAATATATTTGTCCTTTTTAGCAAGAATATCTTCTGCTTTTGCTATCACATATTCCAGTTCTGCAGTATGAACCTTTACCTCCAGATGAGCCACGGCCTGCAGCAGATTATTGTATGCCAGTTCCACATCTTCTTCAAAGGCATTGTCGTCTTCTGCCACTGTTTTTGCTTCTGCAAGTTTCTCTTCCAAAGTCTTTACACTTGCATCTGTATAGCCGCTTGTCTCCATGCTTTCCACACGAGCAATCAGATTCAGAAGTTTTTCTTTATCTGCCATAGGACGAATTTTGTTCAGAGCCTCCAACAGTTTATCGCCTGCTGCATCTACTTCCTCCTGCGTTGCATTTGGATTTTCAAAAACAGTTTTGGCTTCCGTCAGAGCAGTATTTAAAGCATCCATGGTTTCCGGCGCCTTATCTGCTGCATTTTCCAGTTCTTTTTCTGCGAGTTCAATAAATACATGCAGCACCGTTTTTATCGGTTTCACCCGCAAGCCGGTCAATGCCTCTGAAAGCTCCTGTTCTGCCGCATCAATTTCATCCTGTCCTGCAAATTCATTTTCTAAAAGTTCCTTTGCCTTTGCCAGTTTTTCCTGGAAAACGGCCCAGGTAGCAGGCGTGTAGTCCGTCTCCTTCTTTCCTTCACAGGAAGCAGCCAACTCTTCCAGATAAGACTTATCCGCGGTTACTTTTACCTTGACCGAAGCCAGTGCTTTGCCTTCTCCTACTCGGTATTCTGCCGTGTAGTTTCCTGTATTTTCAGGTACAAACGGATTTTGACACGCGCTTCCATCTTCTTTGGTAATCACAACCTTCATACCTTCCGGCATCTTTGCAGCCGCCTCAATATCGTAATCTTTTGCCAGCCATTTTGCGTCAGTCAACTCTGCAATTTTTGTTCCTCTGACTGTTTTTACTTCTTTGTAGCAGTTTTTCATATAGTCCAGCATATCCACCGCTTCGCTTCCCTGTTTTAGTGAAAGTTCTGCCGGAATGGTCTTATAATCCACTACTGCTTCCGGTTTCTGATTGCCGCTGGTAACACCACTTGCAATGGTTTTCTTCTCGAACCCTTCCAGTTCCACCACAACGGCTTCTCCTTTTCCTTTGTTTAACACAGTAAATCTCAAGTACTGCGCCTTCACCGGAGTTTTTAACGTATTTTCAGTCTGATACTTCTCATTCTTCTTTACAGCAGCCAGTTCTTTGTAATCCTTTCCGTCTTCGGAATATTCCCACTTGTACTCTGCCGGGAAGTTATCCTTCTGGAAAGTTGCTCCCACTTTGGAAATATCTTTTGCTTCTCCAAGATTGATAACCGCCTTCCCATTTGTATCCAGATAATAAATATCTGCATTCTGGTCTTTCTTTCCATCTACCATGACTTCCGGTTTTTCGTGACGTCCCTGCATCACGTCTGCGGTTACATTCCGTCCCTGTGTTACATTTGTATATTTCTCCAATTTTTCAGGCGGATTCTTCTTCAGATTTTCTTCCACCTTTGCAGCCAACTTGCCTTCTGGAGTTTTCTCACTTAAATCCAGCTTATTTCCACTGATATCCAGAGCGTAAATATTGGCATATTTTCCATTTTCGGAAACTTCCAGTTTTTCCAGATTTCCGGTATTCATATACACCAGAACCAGTTTTTCACAGCCTGTAATGTCTGCCTGTTTCAGCTTATCCATTCCGCTGTTTCTCAGGTCGATGGTTTCCAGACCCCCACAGTTTTTCATACTGAGCGTTTCCAGCGTTTTGGGCAGATTCTTTGCATTTACTTCTTTTACCTTTGTTCCGTCTAAAATAAGTCCTTTGAGTTTCTCCATTTTTTCCAAACCAGTAAGGTCTTTCACTGGAAGATTGGTCAAATCCAGAGTGCCCTCATAGGTGCTTAACTGGTCCACAGATTCAAAGCCCGTCTGCTCCTTAATAGCTTTTAAAAGCGCTTCATCCGGAATCACCGAGCTGTTAATCGGTACAATTTCTACCAGTTGTCTGGCTGCCTTGTCCAGCTTTACCCGCTGGGTCTGAATGGTCATTTTATCTGTTTCATCCTCTGCCTGAGCAAAAGCTTTTACTTCTTCAAACACTGGTTGGAATTTTTCCCAGCTTTCTTTGGAATAATGACCTTTATTTGCTTCATAGTCTGCACATACTTCCTGAATTCTGGATTTATCTGCTTTCTTTAAAAGCCCGCATTCTGCCTGTTTCAATTCCATTCGCACCGCATCCGCTTCCGCTTTTGTAGGATTTCCTTCCAAAAGTCCGGCCGCCTTTGTGCGTGCAGAAGCAAACGCACCCCAGGTAGAATCCAGATACTCTTCTTCAAAGAATCCTCTTTCATACATATTGACCATTTCTGCCAGGGTTCCCTGATAAGCCGGAAGCGCCCCCACCTCTCCATAGGCCAATTCCAATCTTTCTGTATCTGAATATCCAGGTGCATGAATGGTATAATATACCGTTCCGCCTTCTTCTTTTAATGGTACGCTCTCCAAAAGAATTTTCTTATCTTCGCCTGCAGGAGCGGAATGCAGAATGGGTTTTAAGGCATCTTTGCTGTCATAAACCTTCACTGTAGCTTCTTTGGGAAGTCCGCTGATTTCCAGAGCGCCGTATGCACCGGAAAGGTTCACACCGGCTGCCTCTCCATAAAGCTTTGCCTGAGCCTCTGGAATTTTCTTTCCATCCTCCGGCGGATACGCCACACTGGAGCGCTGAGTAGTAACCGTTTCCCCCGTGGATGCATCCTGCACAGAATACCAAAGGCGTCCGCCCTCTGGTTTGAGTTTCAGATTGTCAAACTGGGCAATTCCCACGGCGTACTGCTTATACACATTATCCGGCTGCTGGGCCCGAACCTGTGCAATGGGCTCTTTTGCATCCATGCTGTCATAAAGAGATACCACTCCGGTTTTCTCATTTACAGTTCCATTCGGATAAGAACCTTCTGCATAAGGCATGCCCACATTGTCAATAATCACCTTATCCTGATTGCCCTTTTCGTTATAAACGGTAACATTTCTTTCCAGCGGAGCTGTAGGCACCGCTACACTGCCTTCTCCTTTTTCTCCATACAGTTCCATCTCGTAAATACGGATTGCAGACCATGGACTGTTATCTGAGTCTGTAATGTGCAGCTTGATATACCGGGCTTTGATTGGCCCATCCAGATTTCTGTCTGTCACATTCTGCTTATTGCCGGTTACCTTGTCTGCCTCTTTATAATTCAGCTTTTTCACGCGTTCCGCTGCAGTTTTATCCGTTGGGTCCAACACTGGCTTTCCGTCATCCGGAGCATATAAAAGTTCAAAATCTACCGTATTGTAGTTTACACCTTCTCCGGCTCCTCTACAATTCGCATGATAAACAATCCAGCGGCTGATATCCACTTCTTTCCCCAAATCCAAATAAGCGCTTCCGCTGTTTGCCGTACCACACCATTTGCTGGAAGGAATAACACCATCATTGATTTTATCTACCGGGCCATCTGCTGCACAGGGCACATCACACACGGCCGGAGCTCGAAGAGCAAGATTTTCTCCCAACTCTGCACTGGGACCAAAGCCGTCCGGCACCTCTTTGGGCCATGCAATCTTAATTTCTCTGGAATCACCCTCAATTCCATTTTCACTGATAGAAGTAATCTTAAAGGTTGCTTCTTTTTCCCCTTCCAGCTTGCGGAATTTTGGAATGTAGAACGCATCGGAAGGAGTAGCACCTACAAATTCTTCCTGTCCATCCGGACGTACACGGTGAATAATATCGATAAAAGAATGTTCCCCCTTATCCCAGTAAATTCTTGCCTCTGCACTTAAATCCGTAGGATAAATCACATCATCCAGTGTAATCTCTCCCGGTGCTTCCGGCTGGGATTTGTCTGTCACAATCCCCATCTTTCCAATATTCATGCTATAGTCATCCACACCGCCTGCTGATTCCAGTTTCAGAGAAATCGCACTGACCCTCTGTCCGCTTTCATCTGCAAGAGGAATAGACGCCTCTTTCCAGCTTTCATCTCCCTGAATTTCCACGGGATAGAACTGGAAATTCTTATCTTCATATGTATCGCCAAAACAAAGTCCCACAGACAGTTTCACATCGCTGTTTTTCTTTGTCTTGTAAACCAGTTCAAACGTAGAGCTGTCTGTAATATCCAACTGAGTGCTGTACAACTTGATATGATTTGCCTTGCCTGCGCTTAAACCACCGCTGATTTTCATGGATGCACCGCCCCAGTAGGCATCTTCATAATCAATCTTAGGCTCCACCTTTTTTGCGCCGTCTTCGGCATCTACAATCCAACGCCAGGTCGGAAGCACTTCTGTCAGAGAACGGTTGTGCCAACCGCTTTCCATGCCGGTCACTGCACCGTTTTCGTAGAATTTATAGCCGTTTCCCGGATTAAAATGTGTTACGAAATCTGTTCCCAGAACCGGTGTCTGGTCTGCTACCAGATTGGCAAAACCACAAAATTCATCGTCGGGGCGATTGGTGGATGACGGGTCAAAATCCGGTCCCACCCAGAGTTTCTGGTCCTGCACATTCATAAAGTCATCCGAATTTTTCGACTGGGTTAAAGTAGACGTAGGGGCCAGAATACCAAGGGAAATCTTCAGCTTCCCGTCCTTATCCAGTCTCGTGTGGTAATCTCCTCCCTTTGCACCGTCCTGCATAGGAATGTACTCCCAGGTAGAATGGATGTCCCACTTATCTCTGTCTGCTTCATAAGTTGCGTCTATCGTACTGTCTACGTTTCCGTTTCCGGACATATCCAGCCACCACTCATCCGTAATACGCTTGTCTTCATCCTGCATCCAGGCATCAATAGAATCTGCTCCCAGCGTTCCGCTTCCGTTGTACCAGCTGATTCGAAAATTTTCCGGGGCTTTCTCCTGCATATAAGCCAGAAACTCTTTAAACCCACTGACACCTGTACCGGATTCCGCATTGAAAATATAGCCATCAAAACCATAATACTGAGCCACTTCAATCAGCTTATCTGCGCATGGATAATTGCCCTGTTCGTCCTGCGCCACCAGTTCCCGCACAAATCTTCCGCCATACTCCTCATCCCCCCACGGAATGAAAATCGTACCGGTTGCCTGCACTCCATTCCGGTGAGCGGAATCAATGTGCTCCGGAGACGGAATACAGATAGGTCCTTCTGCTGAAGAACCGCCCCAGAAATTGTAGGTGTCTATATACTGGAAATTATTGAAGGCATAGACAAAATCTCCTTCTCCTCCCTGGGATTCTGCCTCACTGGCCCTTGCGTTAGACATGGCTAGAGGCATTACTTTGGCATCCCTGGAAGCCAGAGGATTTACACTGGGTCCCATATACCTCTGCCGCAGAGGAATGGAACTCCGGTTATACCGTGCATCCGGGTCATTATCCGGACTCCAGTTCTTCAATTCTCCTATCTGCAGACAGGTTCCATATGGCTGCAGCGACTCCTTTTGATAGTAATACTGGTTGGGAATGGGCAGGTTCTCCGGCCAATACCCCAGACCAGCTGATGCCTGCACCGTATCTGCCGGAACTGCAACTCCCGATGCAAGACACACACCGCTCAACATGACAGCCACGGTCTTTTTCAAGCTTTTTTTCTTCATGGTTTCCCCTTTCTTGGTACATAATTAGTAATATTGTTTTTGCTTTTGTTACCTTACATTTAGAGTATACATATTCCCTATATTTTTTCAATACTTTTCTTATATCAACTTACATTTTATCTGTTTTTCCTAGTTTTTACATTTATTTTTTGTACATTTTTCCGCTTTTTATTTTTATGTAAAAAACGCCATGCACATCATGCACGACATCATCTTTTGTTATCTTCCTTTTTTTTGTTTGTTTACCTATTTTTATGTTAACTTTTAATTTTGTTACTTAACATTATTCTTATTCCAAATTTCATTTTCCTGATAACTGGCAAACAAAAAAATACCGTATACACAATCTCAGACTGTATACACGGTATTCTTGCTATCCTTTTTTCTTTTTATTCTTTATGCTGCTCCGTACCTGATTCAACCAAAATCCGGCTCAATCAAACCATAAGTATTGCCTTTTCTCTTATAAACCACATTGACTTCTTCTGTCTCTGCATTGAGAAATACAAAAAAGTTATGTCCTAAAAGTTCCATCTGCACACAGGCATCTTCCGGATACATAGGCTTGAAGCCGAATTTCTTGGTACGGATAATCTTAATTTCATTCGTATCCTCTTCGTAGTCTTTTTCCACAAATTCCGGCTGGAAACCTACACTCTGCTTTTTATCAATAATCTTATTTTTGTATTTTCTTAACTGCCTTTCAATAATTTCTTCTACCAAATCAATGGAAACATACATGTCACTGCTTACTTGTTCGGAGCGGATAATATTTCCTTTTACGGGAATGGTAACTTCTATTTTCTGCCTTTCTTTCTCCACACTCAATGTAACCATGATTTCTGTGTCAGAGGTGAAGTACCGTTCCAACTTTCCTAATTTATCTTCGACTGCATTTTTCAGTCCCTGTGTGACCTCAATATTTTTTCCGCTTATAACAAACTTCATTATGTCCAACCCCTTTTACATGTATTTTACAAGAATGAACCTTTGGTCTTGTAATGTATCCTTATTATACCAATATTCCTTCTCAAATTCAAGAGTTTTTAGAAAATTTAGAAATTGATTATATTTTGTATAACCGAATCCAATACTTTCCCGGACTCTGTATGTAAAGAAAAGTTTTGCGCTCTTTTACACTTTTAATAGAAAAGCAGCACAAAACTTCTCTGTTTCTGCGAGAATCTAGCGGTTATTATCTGTCTCTGTGTGGGTGCGTTCTCCTGCTGCGTTGGTATTTCCCCCCATATCCTCTGCACCGTTACGGATATCCTCACCCAAATCTTCGATACCGTCTCCTATGGCTTCCCCGGTATCCTCTATTACTCCGTCGCGACTTCCTGTTCCGTCTGTTGTGCTGTCTGTTCTGTTCGTTCCATTCGTGTCTCTGTTGGTGTTGGTGTTGTTTTTGTCTCTGGCGTCCTCTGTCGTGGTATTTCCATTGTTATCCTTTGTCGTGTTGTTTCCACATGCTGTCAATGCACAGAAGCTCATAGCCAGAAGCAGCCCCAAAGATATTTTTCTTAGATTTTTCATAAGATTGTCTCCTTTTCTTTTAAGTTCTGCTGTTAATATGCGCATACCGGACACTTTTTATGCAGGAGACATACAGAACCATTTTTTTCATAAAAATTTATAAAACAAAAACTGCCCCAAAAAACGCTCCGAAAAAGTCTCTGCTTCTCTATAACGCTTTCTGTGACAGCTCTGCTTTTAGCCGTTAATTACATGACTCATATCATACATACCTGCTGGTTTTCCGCTGAGGAATTTCGCCGCTTCCACGGCGCCTTTTGCAAATACAGTTTTGGAATAAGCCGTATGCCTGAATTCAATCACCTCGTCCGGACCTGCAAAAATCACTTCATGGTCTCCGACAATGGTACCGCCCCTGACTGCGGAAATTCCGATTTCTTTGGTATCTCTCTTTTCTCTGGTCTGGCTTCTGTCATACACATAGTGATACTGGTTATCCATGGCCTCATTGAGGCTGTCTGCCAGAGCCAGAGCCGTACCGCTTGGAGCATCTACTTTTAAATTATGATGGCGCTCCACAATTTCCATATCAAAACCTGCTGCTGCAAGCACTTTTGCTGCATCCTGCAAAAGCTTCAGCAAGGTATTAATTCCCAAAGACATGTTTGCCGAGCGCAGCACTGCGGTTTCCTGTGCCGTTTTTTCCGCTTTCTCCAGCTGCCCGGAAGATAAACCTGTGGTACAAAGCACCAGAGGCAGTTTTTTCTCCCTGCAGAAATCCAGCACCCCGTCTACCGCTTTGGCAGAAGAAAAATCAATCATCACATCTGCCTGCACATCACATTTGGTTATATCCGTAAATACAGGATAAGTATACAATCCCTTGTCTGCAACATCCACACCTGCCACAATCTCCGCGCCGCCGTCTTCAGATACCAGCCCGGAAATCACCTGCCCCATATGGCCATTACAGCCATTCATAATGATTCTGACCATCTTTTTATCCTCTTTTCTTTTGCAGTTTCTCTACTTTCCTCTCTTCTTATGCAAGTTTCAGGCCAAAATCTGTCATGGCCTTTTTCAGCGCCTCCTTATGTTCCTCTTCCATCTCTGTCAAAGGCATTCTAAGAGGCCCTACTTCTTTTCCCATAAGGTTCATAGCCGCTTTTACCGGAATGGGATTTACTTCGCTGAACAGTGCGTGTACCAGCGGAAGTGCTGCCAGCTGCATTTCACAGCTTTCCTTCACTTCCCCTTCCATAAACTTCGCTACAATTTCATGGGTATATTTGGGCGCTACATTGGACAATACGGAAATAACACCCTTTCCTCCCAGGGAAAGAATGGGTACAATCTGGTCATCGTTTCCCGAATAAATATCCATTTTCCCTTTTGTCAGCGCTGCAATCTGCGCCACCTGGGAAATATTTCCCGATGCTTCTTTGATACCTACTATGTTTTCCACATGCTCTGCAAGATATGCAGCCGTTTCCGGGGTAATGTTGCAGCCGGTTCTGCTGGCCACATTGTACAGGATAATAGGAAGTTTCACTGCATTTGCCACAGCTGTGTAATGGGCAATAAGTCCCTTCTGTGTCGCTTTATTATAATACGGAGTCACTAAAAGCAATCCGTCTGCACCATACTGCTCTGCCTCTTTTGACAGATAAATCGCGGTCTCCGTACAGTTTGAACCTGTTCCTGCAATGACAGGAATTCTTTTATTGACTTTATCAACTGTATATTTGATAGCCTCCAGATGCTCTTCATGGGTCATGGTGGAAGATTCGCCGGTAGTTCCGCATATAATAACGGCATCTGTTCCTTCTGCAATCTGCTCTTCCAGAATTTCTCCCAGCTTTTCAAAATTCACGTCTCCGTTTTCCTTCATCGGTGTGACAATGGCTACACCTGCACCTGTAAAAATAGACATACGCTTCCTCCTTCAATAGTAAAGATTCTTTCTCTTCATTTTCCTGCTCCAAAACCTGCAGTCTATTTGACTACTTCCAGAGAAACCACTCTGTCCGCCGCATTTTTTACGCCATCTGTTACCACATTGCCTGTCATAATCAGTTCTGTCTCGTCATCTTTTGCCTGAATCAGTGCAATTACTTCTTCTTCTGTCACAATTCCAAATTCCTGAACACCCAGAATCTCATCCAGAATCAGCATATCGCTTTCCTCTGTCAGCAACACCTTTCTTGCAAAATTCAGACCATTGCGGATATTTTCATTTTCTTCTTTCTTCTCTTCTTCGGTCAAATCTTCATAATATTTGTCTTTCTTTTCAAACCTGAACAAACGGACGTCCGGTTCCATGGAAGACAGATAATCCAGTCTGGACGTCTCTCTTCCCTTTAAAAACTGAATCACAATGGCACGTTTTCCATGCCCCACGGCTCTGATAGCCTGGCCGATTGCCACACTGGTTTTCCCTTTCCCCGGGCCGCAGTATATCTGCGTTAATCCTTTTTTTTCATACATAATACTACACCTCTTACAGACTGCCTGTTCTGCTTTTGTTTTGTTTAAGAGTTGTGTATATATTACTACACCTGCGGGCATATTGCAACCAAAACAGCCCAAAAGCCATGCGGACCGTATTAATCCGCATATTCCAGTTTGCTCACAGATACTTCGTAAGCCGTCCGCTTCTCGGTCTGACTTTCACTTAATTTCTTAATATACTCCCTGCTCTGGATTCTTCCCCAGATAAGAACATGTCCGCCCACTTCAAAAGCAGACGCATATCTGGCATTTCTTCCCCAACAGATACAGGGTATGTAATCGGATTTTCCGTAAGGCCGGTTCACTGCCAGCAGCAAATCCGCAATCTCTCTTCCAAGAGGGGTTTTCCTGTATACCGGAGGCTTACAGATATATCCGTCCAGGAATATCTGGTTCGTCTTCACCGTATCATCTTCCTCTTCCACAAAAGACAGTTCTCTTACAAAAACAGAAAGCACCAGCCTGTTTTTCTTCTCCTCGTGGCGGTTATAGGACCGGAACTGTCCCTGCACCATAATGTACTCTCCCTCGTAATCCTGTGTGACATCAACCAGACGCTCGGAAACCATCAGCGGAATTCTGTCCTCTGAATCGCTTAGTCTCTTTACCAGCACATCCACCAGATAGAAGCCCTCTCCATACACCTGATGGCTGAAGGTAAAGCCGGATGCAATCTTTCCCATAATTGACACCTGATTGTTTTCAATAATTTTATCTGCCATGATTTTTTCCCTCTCCTCTTTCTCGTATCTTGTCTGTATTATGTTTATTCAGCCCCGGCACCTTTTAGAACCACATTTTCTATTTTTTTCAAAAAATTTTTATTTCCCCTTTGTATTTAGAAGCAAGTGTGATAGAATGAAATCCGGATTTTACCGAAAACACAGGCTTTTCCCCGGTTTTCCGGCGGAAATTCTGTTTACTGCATAAAAACAACTGAAATCTGTTGATTTAAAAGAAAAGAGGTTATTTATGAAAACAGCAAGAGAAGATATCAGAAACGTAGCCATTATTGCTCACGTTGACCACGGCAAAACCACTCTGGTAGACCAGCTTTTACGCCAGAGCGGTGTATTCCGTGAAAACCAGGCCGTACAGGAACGTGTTATGGACTCCAATGATATTGAAAGAGAACGCGGCATTACCATTTTATCAAAAAATACCGCTGTATATTACAAAGATACCAAAATCAACATTATTGATACACCCGGCCATGCGGACTTCGGCGGTGAGGTAGAACGTGTATTGAAAATGGTGGACGGCGTAATCCTTCTGGTAGACGCTTTTGAGGGCGCTATGCCCCAGACCAAATTCGTTCTGAAAAAAGCACTGGAATTAGACCTTCATGTCATTGTGTGCATCAACAAAATCGACCGTCCTGAAGCGCGTCCTGATGAGGTTATAGATGAAGTCCTGGAACTTCTTATGGATTTGGATGCCTCTGACGAGCAGCTTGACTGTCCCTTCCTGTATGCCTCCGCAAAAGCAGGTCATGCGGTTTTGGACTTAAACGACACACCGGAAAACATGGTTCCTCTGTTTGAAACCATCTTAAAATACATCCCGGCTCCTACCGGCGACCCAAAAGCGCCTACTCAGGCCCTTATCAGCACCATTGACTACAATGAATACGTGGGCCGTATCGGTGTGGGCAAGGTGGAAAACGGCACTTTAAGCGTGAACCAGGAAGTGGTGCTGGTCAACCATCATGACCCGGACAAAATGAAGAAGGTAAAAATCAGCAAACTTTACGAATTTGACGGTCTGAACAAGGTAGACGTAAAAGAAGCTGGTATTGGCTCTATTGTTGCCATTGCCGGCATTGCAGATATCCATATCGGAGATACCTTATGCTCACCGGAAAATCCGGATCCCATTCCTTTCCAGAAAATTTCAGAGCCTACGATTTCCATGAACTTCATGGTCAACGACAGTCCTTTTGCAGGACAGGAAGGAAAGTTTGTAACCTCCCGCCACTTAAGAGAACGCCTCATGAGAGAGTTAAACACAGACGTCAGCCTGCGGGTGGAGGATACGGACAGCACCGACTGCTTCAAGGTGTCCGGACGGGGCGAACTGCACTTATCCGTACTGATTGAAAACATGCGCCGGGAAGGCTATGAATTTGCTGTGAGCAAGGCAGAGGTCATCTATCAGGAGGACGAAAGAGGCCGTAAACTGGAGCCTATGGAAATCGCTTATGTAGATGTTCCTGAAGAATTTTCCGGTACGGTTATCCAAAGACTCAGCGAGCGAAAGGGTGAACTGCAGGGCATGAGCCCCGCCAGCGACGGCACTACCCGCCTGGAATTCAACATTCCTTCCAGAGGACTTATCGGCTTCCGCGGAGAATTTATGACCTCCACCAAAGGCTCCGGCATTCTGAACACAGCTTTTGACGGCTATGCTCCATACAAAGGAGACATGCAGTATCGTAAACAGGGCTCCTTAATTGCCTTTGAGACAGGCGAATCCGTTACCTATGGTCTGTTTTCCGCGCAGGACAGAGGCACTCTGTTTATCGGCCCCGGCGAAAAAGTTTACAGCGGTATGGTTATCGGACAGAGCGGCAAGCCGGAGGATATTGAACTGAACGTATGTAAGACCAAACATCTGACCAACACCCGCTCTTCTTCCGCAGACGAAGCCTTAAAGCTGACGCCGCCGAAAATCCTCAGCCTGGAACAGGCCCTGGAATTTATCGATACGGACGAACTTCTGGAAATCACACCGGAAACCCTGCGTATCCGTAAAAAAATCCTGGATTCCAGACTTCGGAAAAGACAGAATCTGAAAAAATAATTCTTCTATATTTTCTATAACCAGAAGAGCTGTTCCTGTGAACAGTTCTTCTTTTTTGTCGCTATGTTATTTTTTTATCAATTTCACCTATGGAAATGTACATTAATTCCAGAATATTGTATTCAAATCCTCTTCTTCTCTATTTTCTGATAATTTTAATTTTAACAATCTTTTTTCTTTATATTTCTCACTGTTTATGGTATAATAAGGGCATACAAAACGACTTCAGTATTTCCTTTTTTCTTAGAATTTGATATTGACAAATATTTAACAACGAGATATAATAGCCTCAACACTTGTTAAATATTTATCAATAAAACAGGAAATCAGATGCTTCCTGCTATTGCAACACACTGTATTAAAATTATTATTTAATTAATTTAAGGAGGATTTCCCATGGCTAAAAAAGCAGAAACAAAAGTACCGGAAACCATTAACAGTGTCGAGGCTCTTCAGGCTAAAATCTCTTCTATGAGAGAAGCCCAGAAAAAATTTGCCACATTCACCCAGGAGCAGGTGGACAAAATCTTTTTTGAAGCGGCTATGGCTGCCAACAAAATGCGTATTCCTCTTGCAAGACTGGCTTGTGAAGAGACAGGTATGGGTGTGCTGGAAGATAAGGTTATCAAAAACCACTATGCGGCAGAATATACATACAACACTTATAAAAGAGTGAAAACCTGCGGCGTCATCGAGCAGGATACCTCCTATGGAATTAAGAAAATCGCAGAGCCTGTAGGAGTTGTAGGCGCAGTTATCCCAACTACCAATCCAACCTCCACCGCAATCTTTAAGTGCCTTATCTGCTTAAAGACCAGAAATGCCATTCTTATCAGCCCTCATCCCCGTGCAAAAAAATGTACTGCAGAGGCTGCAAGAATCGTTCTGGAAGCTGCTGTAAAAGCAGGGGCACCGGAAGGCATTATCGGCTGCATTGAAGAACCCACCATTGAACTTTCCAATGAATTAATGAAATCTGTTGATGTTATTTTAGCTACAGGCGGCCCGGGCATGGTAAAGGCTGCGTATTCCTCCGGCAAACCGGCTATCGGCGTAGGTCCTGGAAACGTACCGGTTATTATGGACAGTTCCTGTGACATTCAGACAGCGGTATATTCCGTTATTCATTCCAAGACTTTCGACAATGGTATGATTTGTGCTTCCGAACAGTCTGTAACAGCTCTGGCTGATATTTATGATAAAGTAAAAGCTGAATTTATCAAACGCGGCTGCCATGTACTGAACAAAGAAGAACTGGATAAAGTACGGAAAATCATCCTTACAGAAGCCGGCACAGTAAACGCTAAAATCGTCGGACAGCCTGCGGCAGTCATTGCGGAAATGGCAGGTGTTGCTGTTCCCTCTGATACCAAGATTCTCATTGGTGAAGTAACTTCCGTAGATATTTCCGAACCTTTTGCCCATGAAAAATTGTCACCGGTTCTGGCTCTTTACAAAGCAAAAGACTTCGATACCGCCCTGGATATGGCTGACCAGCTGGTAAAAGACGGCGGCTACGGACATACTGCTTCTATCTATCTGCACCCATCGCAGACAGAAAAGCTGAACAAATTTGCTGACCGTATGAAGACCTGCCGTATTCTGGTAAATACACCTTCTGCACACGGCGGTATCGGTGACTTATACAACTTCAAGCTGGCGCCTTCCCTGACTCTTGGCTGTGGTTCTTACGGTGGAAACTCTGTTTCTGAAAACGTAGGAGTGAAACACCTGTTGAACGTGAAGACCGTTGCCGAAAGGAGAGAAAACATGCTTTGGTTCAGAACACCGGAAAAAGTTTACTTCAAAAAAGGCTGCCTGCCTGTTGCCTTAGATGAACTGAAAAACGTATACGGCAAGAAAAAAGCCTTTATTGTTACCGATACTTTCTTATATAACAATGGTTACACCAAACCAATCACAGACAAACTGGATGAAATGGGAATTACTTATGACTGCTTCTTTGAAGTTGCCCCGGATCCTACACTGCAGTGCGCTCAGAAAGGTCTGGAAAAATTAACAGCCTTTGCTCCTGACACCATTATTGCCCTGGGCGGCGGTTCTGCTATGGATGCTGCTAAAATCATGTGGCTGATGTACGAACATCCGGAATGCAATTTTGAAGATTTGGCTATGGATTTCATGGATATCCGAAAGAGAGTTTACGTATTCCCAAAAATGGGTGTAAAAGCTATGATGGTTGCTATTCCTACCTCTTCCGGTACCGGTTCTGAGGTAACACCGTTCGCGATTATTACAGACGCCACAACCGGAACGAAATGGCCCATTGCAGACTATGAATTAATGCCAAACATGGCTATTATTGATGCTGATTATATGATGGGACAGCCAAAAGGACTGACCAGCGCTTCCGGTATTGACGCACTGACCCATGCTTTGGAAGCCTATGCTTCTATTATGGCTACGGATTACACCGATGGTCTGGCTTTAAAGGCAGCCAAATTAATCTTTGACTACCTGCCTTCCGCTTACGAAAAAGGCGCAGATGACCCTATTGCAAGAGAAAAAATGGCAAATGCTTCCACCCTTGCAGGTCTGGCCTTCTCCAATGCGTTCCTGGGTGTATGCCACTCCATGGCACATAAATTAGGTGCTTACCATCACCTGCCTCACGGTATTGCAAATGCCCTGCTCATTGAGCATGTGATGCGCTACAACGCAGACCCGGCACCGGTGAAGATGGGAACCTTCTCCCAGTATCCATATCCGCATGCAAAGGAAAGATACTGCGAAATGGCTCGTTTCATTGGTATTCAGGGCAAAAACGATGACGAAGTATTTGAAAACTTCATCAAAGCCATTGCTGAACTGAAAGCAAAAGTAGGAATCAAGAGAACGATTAAAGAGTATGGCGTTACCGAGGAAGACTTTATGGCTACTCTGGACGAAATGGTTGAAAATGCCTTCAATGACCAGTGTACAGGCGCCAACCCACGGTATCCGCTTATGAAAGAGATAAAAGAAATGTATCTGAAAGCTTATCATGAAGGCTGATAAAGACCATATGAAAAAGGAGGAAACTGCCGTCCATTGGCAGTTTCCTCCTTTTTCCTATTTCACAATCTAACGAGACTGTTTTATTCCACCTGCTGGGTTCCTTCACCAAAGTAATAGTACACTTTTCCGTTTTCCAGAGTAATTCCTTTGGCTTCTGCCAGTTCCTGTACGGTTACCAGCTTGTAACCCTTTTCCACCAGTTCCGGAATCATGCGCAAAGACGCTTCTACAGACCACTCATGAATATCATGCATAAGGACTACAGAACCGTCCTGCACGTTATCCATTACTTTCTGATACGTCTTATCTGCACTCTTTGTCTTCCAGTCTTTGGTATCTAAACTCCATTTGATAATAGGCATATTTGCCAGCTGCTGTACGGTTTCATTACAGCTTCCTCCCGGCGGACGAAGCGTATCTGCCGGAACACCCGCACCGTTTTGAATTGCTTCATTGGCTTTACTGATTTCACTGCTTATCTGGTCCTGAGAGAGACTGGTAAGAATCTGATGGTCATATGTATGATTGCCCAATTCCATGCCTGCGTCCTTCAGTTCTTTCACAATATCAGGATACTTCTCTGCGTTTTCTCCCAACATAAAGAAGGTAGCCTTGGCATTGTTCTCCTGCAGACACTGCAACAGCTTCTCTGTGTACTGTCCCGGTCCGTCATCATAAGTCAGTGCAACCATAGGACGAACCTTCGTGCTGTCATACTTTCCTTCCTCGTCAAAATAATAATCTTTTCCGTCCAGTTCCAACCAACCGGTAGTTACATAACCGTTTTCATCAAAATAGTACTGCGCACCATCTATTTCTTTCCAGCCATTTTCATAAAAAGTTCCGTCTGCATTGCGATACCATTTGCCAGTTTCGTCCTGCTGCCAGCCGAAAATCGTGGTATCAGAGGCCAGCTTTTCAATGTCCGAGGAACTCATGACCGGCTGTTTTGCCGCTGATGTTTCCGTCTCCCCCTTTTCTGTGTCAGCCTGTACCTCCTGGGTAATTTTAGATGGTTCCTTTTTGTCTCCGCCTCCGGCTAATTTGGTAATTCCCGTTCCTGCTGCCACAACCACGGTTACCAAAAGAACCGCCATAATAACCAACCGTGTCAGCTTCCGAATTTTCATCTGCCGAATTTTCTCCTGCCGTTTGCGCATAATTAATGCCCGTCTTCGTCTTTCGTACTCTTCTTCGTCTATTTCATCGAATGGTTGTCCCATAATCCGCTCCTTTCTCCTGTTTCTGATATACTTTTATTATACACAACCCTCCGGTACTTGTATAGGTAATTTTCGACAAATTTTCCTTTTTTTCTCCAGTTTGTTTCAACTTTCTTTTTGCACAGAAAAAAGCAATTTTTTCGTAGACCACCGCAGGATTTCTTTCTATAATCAAGGTAGAAATTCAAAACAAGGAGAACTTTTACAATGCCAGAAAAAACTTTTTCCAATCCCCTGCTGCCCGGCTTTTATCCGGATCCTTCTATCTGCCGGGTAGGCGAGGACTATTACATGGTAACCTCTTCCTTTGTGTACTTTCCGGGCCTTCCCATTTTCCACAGCAAAGACCTGGTGCACTGGGAACAAATCGGACACGGAATCCACCGCCCCGACCAGTTAGACTACAAAAACTGTGAGACTTCCGAAGGACTCTGGGCGCCCTCTATCCGTTATCACAACGGTACCTTTTACATCATCAATACCTTTGTTTCCAAAGGCAGAGAGGCAGACCGTGACAACTATATCATCACTGCAAAAAATCCAGCCGGCCCCTGGAGTGACCCCGTCTTTGTAGAGGGAGCTGACGGTATTGATTCCAGCCTGTTCTTTGACGATGACGGCTCTGTATGGTATGTGGGAAATTTCATCAGCAGCGAATGTCTCTATGAAGGCCACCATGGCATTTACTTAAACGAACTGGACCCTGTCACCCTGCAGTTTAAAGGAGAACGCCGCATTATCTGGGACGGAAAGAAAACCTACAGCCGTTGGATTGAAGCGCCCCATATTTACAAAAAAGACGGCTGGTATTACCTGCTGGTTGCAGAAGGCGGTACCTTTATCAACCACAGTGTGCAGATGGCCCGCTGCCGTACCATTGATGGGGATTATGAAATCTGCCCGCGAAACCCCATCGTATCTCACAGACATCTTCCCCTGGAAATCCCCATTGCCGTCACAGGACATGCGGACATTACCGATACCCAGAACGGGGAATGGTGGATGGTTCTGCTGGCTGTGCGCCCCTACACAGGCGGACACTACAACATCGGCCGGGAAACCTTCATGATTCCCATGGTCTGGGACGAAGACGGCTGGCCCAGAATTGACAATGCAAACGGTATGGTAAATGAACGGGAACGACTCCCCAGACTCCCGGAAACCATTTATCCTCCCTTACCTGCCTCTGATAACTTTGAAAGCCCTGTGCTGCAAATGCAGTGGAACACCATTCATCCCCCCTTGCAGACACTGTATTCCCTGACTGAGCGCAAAGGATTTCTGCGGCTCTATACAAGGCCTGAAGTTATGGAAGAAATCTGTACCCCTGCTTTTGTGGGCAGAAGACAACAGCACAAAAATTTCCTGTCCAAAACTGCTATGGAATTTTCGCCTGAAACCGATTTTCAGGAGGCGGGCTTAGCTCTGGTACAGGATGACCGTTTCCACTATCTTATGACGATGCGTAAAAAACAGGGAAAGACTTTCCTGCAGCTTTGGGAAACCCGAAATGGAATCCGAAGCCTGAAAAAAGAACAGGAAATCAAAGAATCCTCCCGCCTTTATCTCAGTGTACAGGGACATACCGATACGTATTCTTTTTACTACGGATATGAGGAACAGGAAATGCTTCCTCTGGTCCTCTGCGCAGATGGTGTGCTTTTAAGTTCCGATGTAAACAATGGCTTCACCGGTACTTATCTGGGTATGTACGCCAGCGCCAACCACAGAGATTCCCTGGCTTTCGCCGATTTTGACTGGTTTACTTACCAGGGGGAATAATCTCTCATAAAAAGCGCCCCATGACACGGCAATCAGAATCTTTATACAGGATTGCCGTGCCATGGGGCTGTTCTTTCTTCTTATTGCGACAGTTCCATGGATTTCTCCGAAAATTGTTCTATATTCTCATCGCTCACTTTGTGATAAGGCAGGTACACATACCTGTCATTTTCAAAGGGAATCTCTTCCATACTCTGGCCTGTAATCAGAGCTGCCGCCAGCTTTGCCATGACTTCAGCCTGGCCTTCTTTGTCGTTATATACAGTGCCCTGCAATTCTCCCTTTTTGACAGCTTCCAGTCCCACATCCGTACCGTCGATTCCAAAAAACACAGGCAAGGCCGAAGATGTATAATTCAACTTCTTATACGCATCCACAGCGCCCAGGGCCATGTCGTCATTGTTGGCCAGAACCAGTTCTATTTTGTTCTGATACTCTCCTATTATCTGCTCCATTCTGTTCTGTGCCTGTGCCCGGTTCCAGTTTGCGATTTTGCAGCTGAGTTTTTCCACTTCAACGCCATTCTGTTTCAGCGTATTCACTGCATTTTCTGTGCGGATAATTGCATCCTGGTGTCCCATTTCTCCTTCCAGAACCACATACTGGATTTTTCCATCCTTATTCTTGTCAATACGGTCGTCCTCCTTGATAAGGTCAACCGCCAGTTCTCCCTGCAATATGCCGGACTGTCTGGCATCCGCTCCTACATAATACAGATGTTCCCACTGGTGCAGGTCTTCCGCCACCGGCTCTCTGTTAAAAAAGATAATCGGCACGTCATTTTCTCTGGCCAAATCAATAATCTCCGACGGGTCTGCCCGGTCCACCAGGTTTACACAGAGTACATTGCACCCCTCATCTATCATTTCTTCCACCTGGTCATTCTGCGTCTTCTGCAGACCAGCCGCGTCCCGGACCGTTACGGTTACTTCCAGCCTGTCGCTGCCCAATTCATTCATATTTTCTTTAAACCTTCCAATCAGGGCATTCATATAGGTATCACTCTGATTATAAGAAGCAACTCCCACATGAAGTTTATCCGGCGCCTCTGACTCCCCCTCCTTACAGCCGCCCAGAAACAGCGCTGCAAAAGCCAGGAGCATTCCCGCTGCCCTTCTTTTGTTCTTTCTCATGCTTTACCTCCGCATTTCTTCTCCGTTTTCCCGTCCTTTACTGACTCATAGTAAACAGAATATCCTGATTCTCTTTGGAAAACAGATTTTCTCTCCTCATAACCGTATAAGAAATCTGTGGTTCTTCATAATTGCGGAAGGAATTCTCCATTCCGTTCATAAGTCCTGTCAGACTTTGGTATCCTGCATAAAAGGCATCTGACACAACCACACATTCTGCCGTTCCCACATCCAGATAATAAACCGCTTCTGTGGAATTGCCGATTCCATACACAAGAGCCCCGTGGAGATTATTGGCTTCTCCACATTCTCCCGCCGCAGTCAGACTGTCATCATCAAACGCAATCACAAAATCCACCTCCGGCTGGCTTTCCAGAAAAGCCTTAATATTTTCCTCCGGATTTTTCATACCAGACCAGAGGACTTCCACCCCTGTTTCCTTTAAGGTTTCTGTAAATCCTTCCTCCCGGTTCCGGATACTTTGTGAGTCTCTCCGCCCGCCTATCATACCAAGACTTTTTCCATTCAGCTTTCCGTCGTAATCCTTTAACAGTTCTTCTGCCAAAGCCTGTCCCATTGCATAATCATCTGCCCGAACCACCGGAAATCCCCTGCGCTTTTCACTTTTGGGCAATTCTCCTCCCACCAGCATAACCGAAATTTTCCCCTGAACTTCCTTCAGCAGTTTCGCTGGGTCTGTGCCGGGAACGGGCTCTGCAATCACAGCGTCTGCGCCGTTTTTCACTTCCTGTTCTATCAGCTTTTTTTCTTCCTCCGGGGTGAGCACCGCCCCTGTGCTGACCATAAACATTTCTGCCCCTCTGTCCTCTGCTGCCATTTTCAATCCGTATTTAAAGGCAGACCACTGATTGTCGTCTGAGTTTTCCACAATCACAGACACCTGATACTGCTCTTTTCCACTTTGCTCCCGCAGCATGACAACCACCAGCAGAATCACCAGCAGGCTCAGAACTGCCTGTATCAGAATAAACATCTTCTTATCCTTTTTCATTGCTTTGTCCCTGTACTTTCCTGTCTACGATTTCTTCCCGGCTCATCATATGTCCCATCTCCAGTATCCTGCGATTTTCTTCTGTATAAGGGACAGCCGGAATGTGTATGGAAACCCGGGTTCCCTCATCCGGTTCACTTTCCACCACAAGCCCGTATTCCTTTCCAAAGAGAATCTGGATACGGCTGTTGACATTCACCAGTCCTACCCCGGAGCCGTGCTTGTGAATCCGGTTACTGTCCGTCAGTACAAGAGCCACTTCCTCCTCTGACATACCAAGCCCGTTATCGGAAACAGCCAGAACAATCAAGTCTCCTTCACGCCTTCCGGTTATCCGGATTTCTCCGCCGTCTTCCATATTGCCCACGCCATAATTAATAGCATTCTCCAGTATGGGCTGCAGAATCAGCTTAACTGTACAATAGGAATACAACTCTTCCTCCACATCAAAGGTCACAGAAAAAGAGTTTTTATACCGGACCTTCTGTATATTCATATAGCTCTGCGCATGCTGCAGTTCATCTTTTACGGAAATCACGGTTCTGCCCTTAGAAAGACTGATACGAAACAGTCTGGCCAGCTGGGAAATCATAAAGACCGCCTCATCGTTCCGTTCTCCCTCTATCATCCAGGTAATGGATTCCAGCGTATTGTACAGAAAATGGGGATGAATCTGGCCCTGCAAGGCGTCTAATTCACTCTTTCTTCTCTCATTTTGTTCCAGGACAATTTCCTTCATCAGTTCATCAATCTGTTCATAAGACTTCTGAATGAAATACCCCAGATGACGGATTTCCTGAGAACCGCCAATGTAAATTTCCGGTTTCTCCCCTGCTTCATACTTCCGCACCGATTGATTCAGTTTCAAAATCGGGCTGGAAATCCTAAGGGAAACCACCCGGTTAATCACCACCAGCATCATGGTCATCAACAGAATCATCATAACCGCAAAATAACGGAGATTTACCATGCCGTGATTAAACGTAGAATAGGGAATCACTCCTACCAGTTTCCATCCGGTATAACTGATGGTATTTACCACCACTTTCCGGTTTTCCCCTTGAAAAGCCTCGTCATAAACGCCGTCTTTGTAGGTCGCTGCCCGTTTGCTGTTTTCTTCGTAAATTCCGTCGCTGATTTGTATCTGCCTGGGGTGATAGACAATTTCACCGCTGCTGTCGCACAGATAATAATACTGCCCGTTGTTCACTTCATTAATCTGCTTCATCATACGAGAAATACTGGAAAAATCCATATCTACCAAAAGTACACCTGCCTGTGGAACTCCCTGGTCTGTCAATTCTACCACGCGGCTTAAAGAAACCACCCAATAATAACGGTGTGTTGTGTCATTGAACAAATTCTGAATATGAGGTGTGGAAAAATGCATATTTTCCATTTCCTCCATGGCCTTCTGATACCAGTCCTGGCTGGTTACGTCCGGGTCTTCCTTCTGGGAGGCCACCGGTTCCGCCGCCATAAGGCTTCCGTAGTTGTTATATATGGCAATACTTCTGAGTTTTTCTTTGTTTGCCTCGTACAAAAGATTCATTCCGCTTTGAATATCCTGCTTATTCTTCTCAAAATCATTTTCCTTTACCACGTTGTAATAAACCGCATCGGAAATCTGCCGCATGCTCATCAGATATTCTTCCAGGTTCTCCCCAGTCTGCTCCATCAGCTTCTGTGTACTGTTTATGGTTTCCGCCCTGGCAGAATTGGAAAACCGCAGATACAGAACCACTCCCAGAATCAGCATAATGGAAATCGACACCACGGAAGAAGCCAGCATAATGGTGGTCTGAATTTCCTTTGGCTTCATTTTTTTCAGTTGTCTGAAATACTTATTTTTCACTTTCTCTGTACTCCGTTCTGTACTTGGAAGGCGATACTCCGAACCGCCGTTTAAACACATAACTGAAATAATTGGGGTCCGTATATCCCACTTTCTTCCCTATAATATAACTCTTTTCGTTTGTCTCCAACAAAAGCCGGGATGCTCTGTCCATGCGATAATCCGTCAGGTAGCCAATAAAGGACTTCCCTGTCTCCTTTTTAAAAATGGTAGAAAAATAAGAATTGGAGACTCCCAGCACTTCACAGATACGGTCCAGAGAAAGTTCTTCGTTCACATAATTGTTGTGCACATAATCTTTTGCCTTTTCCACAAAGGATTTGGTAGACTTTGTCCGGGCATTCAACAGTTTTTCGTGAAGAGAAACACTGATGTTTACCAGCCACTTTTCCAGCGTATCCGGTCCCATGTCCAGAACTCTGCCGTATAGTTTTCCCATATCTTTTGACAGTTCTCCCAGTACAATATCATTGTTTGCCGCAAACCGGCAGAATTCGCTGAGAAGTTCCATGACGTCCAGGTGGTGCTGCTGCAGGGATTTTTCCTTAAAGGAAATGCTGCCAAGATACTCATGGACTGCCTGGGCGATTTCCGGCGGCTCGTTCAGACGAATGGTTTTAAACAGGTGGGACAGTTCCCCTTCGTGGCTGGAACCCGGGTTATTCCTCTCATGTGGAGCAATTTCCTGAATATTAATGGCTCTGGAAGTTCCGTAGAGCACCCGGTAGGAAATGGCTTCTCTGGCGCTGCTGTAAGACTGGGACAGTTCCAGAATACTTCCGCACACCTGGCCGATTCCCACAGTTACATTGGCGCCGATAATCCGGTGTGCGTACCGGCAAAAACGGTCGCTGTCATCCGTCAGTTCAGACATTTCATTTTCTCCGGACAACTGGGCAATCAAAATGGTTTTCCCCAGATAAGAGAAACACCTGGCTCTCCACTTTTCCCCCAGATATTCCTTGGCCTGCTTTTCCACGGAAGCCGCCAGAAGCAGCGGATTCATATCTTCCGGTATCTGGGACGATGAAGTATGAATCACCAGACAGCAGAAAAAAGGGCCCGAAAGAGAAATCTGGTAATCAGAAAGATAGCGATCCAGTTCCTCTTCACGAATCCGCCCCTCCAGCAAAGTTGCATAAAAATTCGCCTGCAGAAGCGGCAGAGAATCCATATAATATTTTTTTAAGGATTCTGCATTTCGCTTTTCGCCGATTTCCTGGTCCAGCTTTATCTTCAACTGGGTAAACACATTCGTCAGTTCCACAGAATTCACCGGTTTCAGAATATACTCCTCCACTTCCAGATGGACGGCTTCTTTGGCATATTCAAATTCATCAAACCCGGTAAAAAGAAGCAGCTTGGTAGCCGGATAATCGGCTTTGATATGTCCCGCCAGTTCCATGCCGTCCATGTAGGGCATTTTAATATCCGTCATCACCACATCCGGCTGAAATTCTTCCACCATTTCCAATGCTTTCACACCATTATTGGCATATCCGATAACAGAAAATCCCAACCCCTCCCAGTTAATCTTTCGCATAATCACCTGAATGACTTCTTCTTCATCATCTACCAAAAGTACTGTATATGTATCCATTTTCCTTCTCCGTATTTTCACTCATCTTTTTGCATTATTATAACATAAAAGAGCCAGACCCGCATCTGACTCTTTTGAAAATCTTCTTATGAATAATGTCTTTTTAAACCTTCCGCCTATTTCTTCTGAACGTATTTCAGACAGTCCAGTGTAACGGCTACAAGGATAATGATACCTGAGAATACGAACTGCAGGTTCGTGTCAATACCAAGGATTGTCAGGGAATAAGTAAGCGCTGTAAAGATAAATACACCGACTACGACACCGGAGATTTTACCAATACCACCCGTAAAGGATACGCCACCTACCACGCAGGCTGCGATAGCGTCCATTTCCCAGCCCTGTCCATAAGCTGCAGAACCGGAACCAACCATTCGGATACATTCCAGCCAGGAACCAAATCCATAAAGAACACCAGCCATAACGAAAGCGCCTACTGTTACACCGAATACGGAAATACCGGATACAGATGCAGCTTCCGGGTTTCCGCCTACTGCATACAGATTTTTACCAAACGTTGTTTTATTCCAGATAAACCACACAATGGCAATAGCTGCAACAGCCCACAGAATAATAGTCGGGAAGCCGTTTACTTTCGGAATTACCATATTTGGAATTGTAGCTTCAATAGCACCGAAGGACACACCCTTTGTTGCATAAGTAACAAGACCGAAGATTACCAGCATGTTTGCCATGGTAGAAATAAACGGGTGCATTTTAAACTTCGCTGTAAAGAAACCTGCTATGGTTGTAAAGAAAGTACATAACAAAATACAAACCACCAAGGCCAAAATCACTCTGGCTATAACCGGCATACCTGTGAAGTCAAAAATATGCCCGAACACACCACCTGTGTTCACACCCTGATGCATAATAATCGTTGCGGCTGTCATACCCATACCAACCATACGTCCGATAGAAAGGTCTGTACCAGCTAAAAGGATTAACGCTGCTACACCTAACGCAAGGAACATACGAGGGGAAGCCTGCTGAAGAATATTTAACACATTGTTGTAAGTCAAAAGTGGTGAACCTTTAACAATCGGCGTAATAATACACAGTGCAACGAATATCAACAGAATGGCAATATACAAACCGTTCTGCAAAAGGAACGTTCTGCGGTTAAAGGTATATTTGTAGTTTTCCCATTTCTGTGCTCTCGCTTCTATAAAAGTAAACTTGGACATACGCAGCAAATCAATTAAGTGAAACTTATAAGAATACGCCGCATGTCTTCTGTCTTTTGCTTCCTGGAATTCTTTTTCCATGGTCATCTTTGCGTCAAAGAGCCTGTTTTTATAAACATAGTTTTCGTCTTTAATTTCCTGATGATCGGAAAGCTTTGCCACAGCTGCTTTATGTTCTTTTTCCAGCTCTGCCACTTTTTTCTGATAGCGAGCTTTGGCTGCTGCTTTTTCTGCCGCACAGCTGGCTTTTACAGCCTGATAATAATCCTTATCAAAATGCTCTTTCAAATAATTTTCAGCATCTGCAATCAGTTTAGAAACTTCGTCTTTATGCTTTGCTTCCACTGCTTTTGCTGCTTCCAACTCTGTTTTACATTTTGCAAGCCTGCTTTCCTTTTCTCCTTTTGTAAGGGTACGGTCTCTTTTAATGCTGTCCATTAAGTTTTGGATTTCTACGATTTTATCCGTACCGTCAGCCCTCAGGCTGTCAATTTTTTTCTGAATTTTACCAACATAATCCTCGATTGGCTGACGCAGTTTCATTTCCTGTTCAGCTGTAAGGATATTACTATTTCCGTTCGCCATATCCATTCTTCTCCCTTATTATAGGTATTTTGCGCTGAGTCTTAAGAGTTCTTCCTGATTTGTTTCTTTTGTATTCACAATACCGGAGAGATGTCCGTTTGACATAACGCCGATACGGTTTGTGATACCCAGAATTTCAGGCATTTCCGAAGAAACAACGATAATTGTTTTTCCCTGTTTTGCCATCTGAATAATCAGCTCATAAATTTCATATTTTGCACCAACGTCGATTCCTCGGGTAGGTTCGTCCATCATGAACACCTGAGGGCTGCGTTCCAGCCATTTTCCGAAAATAACTTTCTGCTGATTACCGCCGGACAGACTGGAAATCATATCATCCGGTCCCATACATTTCGTATGCATAATTTTAATTTCGTTGGCGGTTGCCTTTACCATCTTGGCATCGGAAAGAGCCAGGCCGGTTTTATACTGCGGCAGATTTGCAATCGTTGTGTTAAACGTCAAATCACACTTCAGAAACAGACCATTCGCCTTTCTTTCCTCTGTAATCAGGGCAAAACCATGGTCCATTGCTTCTTTTGCGCTGTTGAAATTCATCAGTTTCTTGTTAAAGTAAACACGTCCTGCCGCTCTGGTACGAATACCGAAAATCGTTTCCAGAAGTTCTGTACGACCTGCGCCTACCAGGCCATAAAGTCCGAAAATTTCTCCCTCTCTTACGTCAAAACTGATATCTTGCAGATGAGGTTCAAATTTTGTGGACAGGTGCTGTATGGATAAGATTACATCCTTTGGCTGGTTATCTACCGGTGGAAACCGGTTTTCCAAAGAACGTCCAACCATAGCTGCAATCAGTTCATTCATATCCGTGTCTTTGGCACTCTTTGTCATAACCAGATTACCATCTCGGAGTACGGAAATCTCATCACAAATCTCAAAGATTTCGTCCATTTTATGAGAAATATAAATCAGAGAAATTCCCTGTTCTTTTAACATTCTCATCATTTCAAACAACTTATCGACTTCCTGTACAGTCAGAGAAGAAGTCGGTTCATCAAGAACAATTACCTTCGCATTATAGGAAATCGCCTTTGCAATTTCACACATCTGTCTTTGGGATACTGACATATTGCGCATAGGCTGCGTCAGATTTACAGTCATGCCCAGCTTTCTGAAAAGTTCAGAAGCTTCTTTTTTCATTCTTCCTTCATCGATAACCCCCATGGAATTCACGGGATAACGTCCCAGGAAAAGATTATCCATAACATTTCTTTCCAGACACTGGTTCAACTCCTGATGAACCATGGCAATTCCGTTTTCCAGAGCATCTTTCGGCCCGGAGAAACTGACTTCTCTGCCGTCCAGAGTGATTTTTCCTTCATCTTTCTGATAAGTTCCAAAAAGACATTTCATCATTGTTGACTTACCGGCACCGTTTTCACCCATAAGCCCCATAACGGTTCCCCGTTTCAAATCCAGGTTAATATGGTCAAGAACCCGGTTTCGTCCAAAGGACTTACTCATATTGCGTATGGATAAGACAACTTCATCTTTCTTATCTGCCATTCTTTTTACTCCTGTATCTGTATATTGGTATTGCAGCGCACTCTCGCTTTCAGATTGAACGGAGGCTGCTGCATTAAGGACATTATCAAAAACACTGTCTTAACGCGACACCCTCCGTCTGTCATCGTTTTACATAAACGCTACTGAGTTATGAATTACTGCAGTAAAGCTGTGTAAGAAGCTGCATTGTCTGTTTTCACCATGTTAATAGCAAATGCATCATACTGACCCGGGTTTCCAAGACGGTTTGTAATGTTGGACTCTGTCTGTCCGTCACCACCGATGTATTCAACGTCTAAGTTCAGAAGGTCATCATATTTTTCAAGAAGCGGCTGGTATGTAGAGCTTAAGAAGTTATCAGAAGCATTGTAAATGTTCAGCCATACTTTCTTGGAAGGAGATTTGCTTTCATCTAACTGTTTGGATACAGGCTCGAAGGTCTTAGTAGAGTCTGTGAAATCCTGATAGTTGTCTGCGGTTACAGCTACGTTTAATGCGTAGTAAGAACGCTCGTCTTCTTTGTATACATATTCCTGGTCACTAAGAACGTTTCCAGCTTCATCTGCTGTACCGATACCTGTATCAATATCAACACCATCTAATGCGTTACGAAGAACACGAAGTGTTAAGTAAGCCTGTACATCTGCATGCTGGCTGATGGTTCCGCCGTAGCCTTCTGCAATGGCTGCTACTGCATCACTGTTCGCATCGTATCCGAAAGTAGGAACTTTGTTTTCTTTTGACCATGCATTGAACATCGACATTCCCATACCATCGTTGTTAGAAACAACAACATCAATTTCTTTACCAAAGGAAGATGACCATGTTCCAATTGCGTTACCGGCTGTAGCTGCGTCCCATGTAGCGCCTGCAGAGTTCTTCATTTCCTGAGAACCCAACTCACGAACTACGAATTTCTTTCCGCCAGCTTCTAAAGAACCGTCCTGTACTGCAGAAGCTTTTCCGTCTACGTTTGTTCCAACCGGCTCACTGTTAATAGCGCCGTCTTTTTCTACACCTGTTCCAAGAGCTTTACGAACACCTCTTGTACGTGCGATAGAATCATTATGTCCGATATCACCGATAGCCAGAACATATCCGATTACGCCATCGCCATTACGGTCAATAGTATCTGCATTTTTTTCGATGTATTCTTTCACCATCTGTCCCTGCAGTTCAGCACCCTGGTTTGCGTCAAATCCTACATAATATGTATCTTTGTTAAAGTTCAGAGCGTTCATGTCCAACTCACCTGTAGAGCTGTTAGACGGCTGACGGTTGAACCATACCAGAGGTTTGTCTTTGTTCGCCACTTCAGAACCCTCTGTTTTTCCAGTGTCTTCTGTTTTGCCGGTATCCTCTGTTTTCGCTGTGTCTTTTGCTGGTTCAGAAC
The DNA here is from genome assembly GCF_013304445.1 of Blautia hansenii. Classification (GTDB taxonomy): domain Bacteria; phylum Bacillota; class Clostridia; order Lachnospirales; family Lachnospiraceae; genus Blautia. The sequence continues at coordinate 5,147 of NZ_JAAITA010000025.1, read as the reverse complement.
CACATGCAACAGCGGAAAGACCTAAAACGGCTGCCATTGTTAATACTGCTAATTTTCTTTTCATTGAAATATTCTCCCTTCCATCGGCACATTTTCTTTTTCGTCCGTGCCTTTTATTGATATTGACACTATACACAATATCCAGGAAATAAAACATAGAATTTTTTTCGCTTTACATTGAAATTTTTAAGATTTTATTGGTTATATGGTATAATATTTTCATATATTTTGTCAAAATATGGATATTTTAACATCATGTCGCTTAGATACAACGAACTGCATAAACTTTCTCAAAAAACCGCATAAATATAGGGCAGAACTTCTTTTCGTTCTGCCCTGTCTAATATTATTTTCTATTCAAGTGTCACAGTCACTTCCACTGTTTTTTCTCCGGTAAGTTCTTCACTTCTCTTATCCGGCTGTGAAACTCCCACAAACAGCTTGAAATTCTTACTGTCAATATGGCGGTTTCCCTGTTCATCAACCACTTCCATAGCACGGTTCGGAACGGTCAAGGTCAGAGTCTGACTTTCGCCAGCCTTCAAAAATACCCTGTGAAAAGCACACAGATTGTAATTTCTCACAGCCAGTGGCGATTCCATATCTTTTATGTAAATCTGTACCACGTCTTCTGTGTCTGTGCCTCCCCTGTTTTCCACTGCTACCTGCACTTCTATATCGCTTTCTCCGGTCACAGCATTTAAAACCTGCACTTCCTTCACCCGTACAGCTCCATAGGTCAGCCCATATCCAAAGGGATATAAAGCCTCTCCTTCCATGTAGCGGTAAGTACGGTTTTTCATAGAGTAATCCGTAAATTCCGGCATACCTTCCAAATCCTTGTAGAAAGTAACAGGTAGTTTTCCCGACGGAGATACCTTGCCAAACAACAGGTCTGCCACAGCTTTTCCGCCTCTGGCACCCGGATACCAGGCCAGAAGAATACCGCTGCAGTTTTCTTCTGCATAGTTCAAATCAATAGCGCTCCCTGCCATAAGCACTAGGATAGTAGGTTTTCCTACAGCTGTCACTCTTTCAATGAGCTCTTCCTGCACTTTCGGAAGATGAAGGTCTTTCTTATCACCGGAAGCATCGCTGTTTCCAGTATCTCCTTCTTCCCCTTCCAGAGTTTCATCAAGTCCTACACAGAGAATCACCACATCACTGTGTTCTGCAGTAATCACTGCCTCCGAAATCCTGTCCTGTGTCCATGCCAGATTTTCCGCTCTGTCCTTTGCAAGCTGACACCCTTCGGAATACAGCACCCGCACATCGTCTCCCACTTCATCCTGAATCCCTTCCAAAACTGTAATGTATCTGGAAGAAGTACCATGGTAATTTCCAATCAATGCCGCACGGCTGTTGGCATTTGGACCGATAACGCCAATGGTCTGCAGTTTGGTCTTGTCCAGAGGCAGCACACCATCATTTTTCAAAAGTACACTGCCTTTTCTCGCCATATCCAGAGCCGCTTCTATATGCTCTTTACATTCCACCACTTCATAAGGAATTTTATCATATTCGCTTCCTTCAAATAAGCCAAGCAGGTATCTGGTAGTCATCAGACGTTCTGCCGATGTGGTAATTTCTTCTTCTGTAATGAGTCCTTCTTCCACAGCCCCCAAAAGATGCAGATATGTATTTCCACAGTTCACATCACAGCCCCGTTTAAGAGCAAGCGCTGCAGATTCTCTGGCATTTTTCGTCACTTTATGAAATTCATGGAAATCTTTGATTGCCCAGCAGTCGGAAGTAAAATGTCCATCAAATTTCCATTTTCCTCTCAAAACCTCTTCCATGAGATATTGATGTCCACAGCATGGCTCTCCATTAGTACGGTTATAAGCGCCCATCACAGCCTCCACATCCGCCTCGGTTACCAATGCCTCAAAGGCCGGAAGGTACGTTTCCCACATATCCTTCATGCTGCACTCTGCATTAAATTCATGGCGGATGGCCTCTGGTCCGCTGTGCACTGCGTAATGTTTCGCACAAGCCGCGGCTTTCATCACCGGCCCGTCTCCCTGCAGACCTTCCACGAACCGCACGCCCAGACGTGAAGTCAGATACGGGTCCTCTCCGTATGTCTCATGTCCTCTGCCCCATCTTGGGTCACGGAAAATATTTACGTTAGGTGACCAGAAAGTCAGTCCTTTGTAAATATCTCTGTCATCGTGTTTGGAATATTCATTATATTTTGCTCTTCCTTCTGTAGCAATGATATCCCCTACTCTTTCCATAGCTTCCTCATCAAAGGCTGCTGCCATTCCAATGGCCTGGGGAAACATGGTTGCTACTCCCGCTCTTGCCACACCGTGCAAAGCCTCATTCCAGTAATTGTAGGTGGGAACTCCCAGTCTTTCCACTGGTGCCGCATCATAACGAAGCTGCGCTGCCTTTTCCATAAGTGTCATCTGAGCCACCAGTTTTTTTGCCTTTTCCCGCGCCTGGGCTCTTTCTTTTCTATGATTTTTCATACTACATCCTCCGGTCTCTTGTATTTCTTAACCTTTATTTTACTGGTTTTTCCAAATTCGTCATTACTATAAATGCGCATTATTGCCCAAATATTGCTTTTTTAAATATCACCTTCGGATTTCAGAAAAATTTATGCCAGACTGCGCAACCAGGGTACTGTATGCGTGACACAATACACTATCCTTACTTCGCCCGATAATAATTAATCAAACATCCCTGGAGAATAATCTCTCGCTCATCCTCCGTCATTTCTCCCAGGCCTAGAGTGAACTCTGTGACTGTTTCTCCTACAGCCAGGGCACGGACTTCCCTGCTGCCCTCTTCCACCGCTTTTCGGATTTCGGGAACAAAAATGAAATCTCCTTTCCGGAACGGCAGCTTGCCTTCCGGAATCAGGAACGGCAGCATACCCCAGTTCATCAGATTGGAACGGTATCTCTTGGTTGCGTATTCATTGGCAATGTTTGCCCATCCTCCCAGCACTTTCTGGCAGGAAGCCGCCTGTTCTCTGGCAGAACCGTCTCCCGGTTTCACAGCGAAAATCGTGCTTCCGATTCCGGTATTTTCCACATCTGCCTCCGGGCAGGCTTCTTTGATTTTGCTCCAGACGCCTTCCAGTTCCGGCACAGCCTTTACTGGATTTTCGCCCTGCTCTCTGGCCAGTTCCGCCTTCTGAATCTCTTTTGCCAGCCCCACATAATCCGGCGCTTTTCTGGACAGAGCAAATTCTGCCAGTTTCAGCGGATTGGAGCGGTAAGAAGAAGTTTCCCCGGAAGGAATCAGTTCATCCGTAGTGGTTACCGGGTCATGAATCTCTGCTACGGTCTTTAAGAGCAGATTATCTGTCAGTTTCGGCATAGACGGCCAGTCCTTAATATTCGGTCCAAACTGGATTTCCACACTGGAATCTGCCTTTCCCTTACTGTCAAAAACGCGATTTTCGTAAATCTGTCCGTCAAAGTGATAAACCGGTCTTCTGTATTCTCCTGCATATTCTGTTGCAGGGGTAAGCCGTCCCTTATTGGCTGCGGTTGCTGCAATGGATCGGGCATCCATAAGAGCCACAGAAGAAATCTGTCCATTCTGAATCTTAGAGCCTTCCCGGTTAGGGAAGTTTCTGGTAGAGTGTCGAATACTCAGCGCATTATTTGCCGGTGTGTCCCCTGCGCCGAAGCATGGACCGCAGAAGGCTGTCTTCACTACTGCTCCGGTCTGCAGCAAGTCGGCCAGCACACCATTTTTAGCAAGCTCCATATAAATCGGCGTACTTGCCGGGTAAACACTTAAAGTAAAAGCGTCTGCACCAATGCTGGCCCCTCTTAAAATATCCGCTGCGTCACAGATATTTTCAAAACCTCCGCCTGCACAGCCTGCAATAATTCCCTGTTCTACACACAGTCTGCCGTTTTTCACTTTATCTTTCAGCGTATATGGTATCTTTCCGTCCAGACTGATTTGCGCCTTCTTCTCCACATCCTCCAAAATATCCATAAGATTTGCATTCAATTCTTCAATGGTATATGTATTGCTTGGGTGGAACGGCATGGCAATCATAGGTCTTATCTGGCTCAAATCCACATAAACCAGTCCGTCATAATAGGCCACCTCTTTCGGGTTCAGTTCTCTAAAGTCCCCGCCTCTGCCGTGGATTTCGTAAAATTCCTTTATCTTGTCATCGGTCTTCCAGATAGATGACAAACAAGTGGTTTCTGTAGTCATAACATCAATACCGATACGGTAATCTGCACTTAAATTTTCCACGCCGGGCCCTACAAATTCCATCACTTTATTTTTCACATAACCGCTCTCAAACACTGCGCCGATAATGGCCAGGGCAACATCCTGAGGTCCTACCCCCGGCACTGGTTTCCCGGTGAGATACACGCCCACAACTTCGGGACGTTTAATATCGTAAGTTCTTCCCAGAAGCTGTTTTACCAGTTCCGGTCCGCCTTCCCCCATTGCCATAGTGCCCAGCGCCCCATAGCGGGTATGGCTGTCAGAGCCCAGAATCATCTTCCCTCCCTCTGCCAGCATTTCTCTGGCAAACTGATGAATCACAGCCTGATGTGGAGGTACGTACACACCGCCATAACGTTTGGCACAGGTCAGGCCAAACATATGATCATCTTCATTAATGGTTCCGCCTACTGCGCACAGGGAATTGTGGCAGTTTGTCAGCACATAGGGAATTGGAAATCTTTCCAGTCCTGAGGCTCTGGCCGTCTGAATAATTCCCACAAAGGTAATATCATGAGAAGTCAGTTTGTCAAACTTGATTTTCAGGTCTTCCATATTGTCTGATGTATTGTGCGCCTGTAAAATAGAATAGGCAATGGTATTCTTTCCCGCCTCTTCCTTACCGGGAACAACTTTGTCATACTTCTGCTGAATCTGTGCTTTCGCTTCCGGGGAATCCTCCACCAGCTCTGTTCCGTTTATCAGCCAGGCACCGTTTTTATATAATTGAATCATGGCTTTCCCTCCGTCTGTTCTTAACGTATTTTCTACCATTATAAATTTTATCGCTTTAAAAAGCAAGTAATTTATCGCAATAAAATAATTGTATACAATAATACACGAGGATGCACCCGATTTCTATTTCTGCCTGAAAAGTCATGACCACCCGCTTAGCGGGTGGCATGTTCTCCCCCTATAAGGGGATATTA
>NZ_JAAITA010000024.1 GCF_013304445.1 Blautia hansenii | reverse complement strand
GAAGAGGAAGCAGTATCAATTTAATATAGCAATTATTTAATATTCGTTATACTAGGAAGAAAAAAGAGCAATTTAAACAAGAAATATAGATAAAAGGTGTGTGCAAGCGTATAAATATAGGCATAAGGAGGTGAGTTCTATGGAAGAATTCAATGCAGAAAGAAAATCCTCAGAACTTAGCAAAGAGGAAGTAAGTATTTATACGAATGACTGTGGTGTGACAAGGTATAATTGCGTAACAGATTGTTTTGGGGTATTAGCTTTAATTACAGAAGAGGAGTAATTTCGGAAAGGAGACAGTAGACTATGAACGAATTAAAAGAAAAAGAAGCTCAGGAATTATCAAAAGAAGAAATCAATGTTTATGCAGCAGGCTGTGGAGAAATCCAGAATCATTGTAAAAATGACTGCTTTGGTGGCGGATCTTTTCTGAATCCGGATTATTAAATAGGAGGATGGTTGTCATGGAAGAAAAGAGAATCGAAGTAACTGAAAATGAAGAGTTATTAAAAGAAGAAGTTGACATTTATGAATGGCCAGACTGCGATATCGTTCGTAAGAAATGTGAAAATGATTGTATCGGTGGCGGCGCTTTTTTAAATACAACTAAGTAATACATACAAAAATATGGAAGGCTATTCGAGAAAACAAAATCGAGTAGCCTTTCATTGATATATAGATAGATATGAATTAAAAAAAGATTTAAAAGGAGAAATAATTATGAAAGTATTGGAAGCAAGAAATATAAAAAAATATTATGGAAAGGAACCTAATATAACAAAGGCATTGGATGGAGTAGATTTTAGTGTTGAAAAGGGAGAATTTGTAGCTATTGTTGGTACATCAGGAAGTGGTAAATCTACCTTATTGAATATGTTGGGAGGATTGGATGTACCTACCTATGGGGAAATTAAAATCCAAGGAAAAAAATTGTCAGACTTAAATGATGAGCAGCTCACAATCTTTCGAAGAAGGAATATAGGCTTTATTTTTCAAAACTATAACTTACTCCCCATGTTAAATGTTTATGAGAATATAGTTTTGCCAATTGAATTAGATGGGCAGGAAGTTGATCAGATATTTTTGAACGAAATTATTAATATGCTCGGTTTAAAGGAGAAACTGAAAAGTATGCCGAATATGTTATCTGGCGGACAGCAGCAGCGTGTTGCGATTGCAAGAGCCTTGATTACGAAGCCGGCAATTATACTTGCGGATGAACCTACAGGAAATCTTGACAGCAAGACGAGTCGGGATGTACTGGAATTGATTCAAAGTACGAGTAGAAAATTTGAGCAAAGTGTTGTGATGATTACTCATAATGAGCACATTGCAGATTTAGCACAACGAATAGTGAGGATTGAAGATGGAAAATTTTTGAAAACTGGAGTTGGTGAAAATGAGAAAATCAGGGAATAAAAAAGCAATAAAAAATATTGTACAGAGAAATCTTCAGTCTGAAAAGCGAAGAAATGTTATGTTAATGATTTCTATAGCACTAGCATCATTTTTGATATGTTTTTCAGGACTTATTGCGACTTCACTGCTGGAAGTGAAGAAAAAACAGATTCAGGATACATACGAAGCAGTATATATGAATGTTTCAGAAGAAAAACTGTTAAAGCTAAGAGAAGAAACGGGATTTGAAAGAGTAGGACAATACTATATTGTTGGGGATATACCGTCTGATAAAAAATATACAGCAACTTTTTTTTACATGGATCAGCCAATGCTCTATATGATGAGAAATCAAATGAGTTTATCCAGTGGAAAAGTTCCAGAGGAAGAAAAACAGATTGCTGTATGTAAAAAATGGTTGGAAAAGTATGGAAAAGATAAAAAGGTAGGAGATAAGATCAATTTAAACACGGATCAACTATCAGGAGAATATACGATTTCAGGGATTCTTGATATGACGACTAGTGGAGAAACATTTCCATTTTTAATATCTTGGGAAAAACTGGAAAATTATGAAAACTACAATGAAGATTCCAATATGGTTTATGTGCATGTGAAGGAAAAGAATGTTGAAGATATAAAGAAATATTGCAGAGAAATTGGTGAAAAAAATAATTTACCTGTGGCATTTAATAATCCATATTTCAGGTACGTTAATCAAGTGATTTCTGCAGATCAATTAGGTATCTTAGGAATATTAATTGGACTTGTTTTGATAGGAAGCTATACTGTTATAAAAAGCATTTTCCAAATTTCCATAATTAATAAAATACAAAATTACGGACAACTTAGAACGATAGGAACGACACAAAAGCAGATAAAAAAGATTGTAAAAAAGGAAGGAAGATATTTAGGTGTTAGAGGAATACTGACAGGTATTTCATTAGCAATACTTTGTTCAGCAATAATACTAGCAAAAGGAATTAATATTGGGAATTATATTGTATGTGCAATGATAACCGTAGCTATCTGCGGCATTATTGTCAGTATATCTATAAATAAACCAATTAAAATAGCAATGAAGGCATCTCCGATGGAATCTGTGAGGATGACAGCAATTAGTAATATAAAAATATCGAAACAAGAAAAAAATAGAAAGCTTACGCCAATATCTTTGGGAATAATGAATTTTAAGAGAGAACCCAAAAAAGTATGGAGCATTGTTATATCATTAAGCCTTGGAGGAATCATTCTGCTAACGGTATCTTCAGCTTTACTTTTACAATCACCCGAAAGGATGGCACAACATTATTTTGGTGATGCTGATTATAAAATATATATAAATTCAGATAAAGAGCCGACAGAACAATTATATTCCGGGAATCCTCTTAATGATAAGCTGAAAGAAGAAATCGGTAGCATTCCAGGTATCAAAGAGATACAAACATTAAGAAAATCAGCAACCTTTACCTTTGAATATCAGGGATATGGAGGAAGAGGAATGTGTGATATGATTACCAAGCAAAATAAGAAAGAAATCGAAGATGCATTAATTGCAGGGCGAATGCCTGAAAATTCCCGTGAAATATTAGTAAAGTCTGGTTATGAAGATTTTGGGGAAGAAGTAAAAGTAGGAATGCAGTTTGAGATTTCGTTAGGAAGAGAAAAAATACCAGTAACAGTATCAGGAATTTTCCAATCAACTAAAGTTGCATCTACAAAAGGAAGTGGGCAGTTAGGATTTAATGCTGCGATGATGTGTATGACGGAAGACGCTTTTAAAGAATTATTGCCTGGAATAAATAATTTTGATTTTACATGGGTAATAAACATTGATCCGAGGGAGGAGAGCAGTGTTGATGAAAATCTTCGTAATACGATTTCACAAAACGAAGATATTGCAATCGAAAGCTTTAGCGAAAGAGTGAATAGATATGAGAAAAATAATACAATATATCTCATTTTGCAGATGATTTCCAGCCTAATTTTCCTTTTTGGTGTGATAAATTTGATCAACACGACACTGTCCAATCAATTATTCAGAAGACGTGAATATAGTGTTTTACGGTCTATAGGATTGACAGAAAAGCAGCTTTATAAAGTTATTATCGGTGAAGGTATGTGCTATTCTATCTTAAGCATTTGTATGACTTTGCTAATTGGAACTCCTATTGCAATGTTAATTTGTCGTCAAATGAGTATAAGCTGTTATGGGAAAGTGGTAGAATATTCATTTCCGTTTTTTTATATGGGTATATACGTATTGGTACTTCTGTTAATACAGGTTATATTATCTATTTACCAAATAAGAGAACAGAAGAAAAAATCCATCATTGATCAGCTAAGAATGGAATAGTTATCCAAACAGAAAGAAAAAAATGCAATCTGCACATAAAATATGGAAATGAAATTTTAAAATAGTATACTGATGTTATCAAAAAATATTAATGGGAAGGAGGGAAGGCGGATGAGGGAGCAAAGAGATGAGCAAGAGCCAAGAGAACTCTTTAATGCAGAAGTAAGCATTTATACGGATGATTGTGGAGAGATTCAATTTCATTGTTTAAATGATTGCTTGGGTGGAGGCGCTTGGCTCAATATTGAATACTAATAACAATTGAATAAGTTTATACAGAAAGGAAAATAAGACATGGAAAACGAGAGAAAAGTAAAAAATAATGAAATAGAGATAGAAGAAGTGAATGTATATACAGATGATTGTGGCACAACAAGAAAAGATTGTGTAACAGATTGTATCGGTGGAGGTGCTCTTATAACCCCTATGAACTAACATAAAGTAAGAGAGCTTTTATAGAGACGATTGAGGATTAACAAAATACCAATATTGGTGGTAGCGTTTAGATATGTGCATAATCAAAAGTACGGAATGAAACAAGGAGGATTTTTATGAACGATGTAAAATTAGAGAATGTTGAATTACAGGAAGAAGAGGTCAATATATACACTTCAGACTGTGGAGTAACAAGAAAAGCGTGTATAACGGATTGTTTTATGACGACTTGTTTAATTACTTGTGCAGAATAGATGGTGCGATAGGGAATGAGCAGCGTTATCTGTAATGGATTATGCTGCTCATTTAATATGTAATCCATATATATCCAATCCCATATATTGTCTTAATATAATGATGATTTTCAGTATCAATTCTTTGGCGTATACGGCAGATCATACTATTCAGAGAGGTTTCTTCTACATGATTCCCATTTCGATCCCATAGTGAATATAAAAGATGTTGTCTGGTTAAAACAGTGTTTGGATTTAGAGAGAGTAGTTTGAGCAGCTTAAATTCCAGTGGAGTAAAGGAAGTAGAAATCCCGTCAATCACTGCGGTTAAGGAGTCAAAATTTAAAGTTATATGGCTGTCTTCGTACTGTGTGGTTAGATGATAGTTGGTAAATAAGATATCCAATTTTTTCATTAAAAGTGCTGGTGATGAGAGAGTCGAATATAAATGATCATTAGCACCGGCTTCGTAGAAATCCAAAATTATTTGTTCTGGAATATTAGTAGGACATAAAAACAGAACAATGATGTTTGGGGAGCATTTTTTTGCAGCTTTACTTATGGTAAGGCTGTATTTATGTAACAGTGTGAAATCCAGGATTAAAGCATTATAAGAGTTAAAGGATATGCTACTAATTTGCTTTGGTACAGCGGAAATAAAATCGGTATGATAATTTTGCTTTAAGATATTCTCCAGATTTTTCCCCAAGACGGACGGGTTGCCAATCAATAATAGTTTTTTCATAAGCATTTCTCCTCCCCTATAAGCACTAGTATATTTAAAAGAAAAGAAGTTGTAATATTGTTTGTATAGATTGACTTTTTTTCGGTATAGATGTATAGAAATGATGATAGTAATACTACGATATACCACGATACATAGTAGTAATACTCTTAAATGAAGTAAAATACAGGTGTATTTAAGTGTAAAATGAGTGTATCGGGAGGTGTACGCTTGTGAATCGAATATCTGAATTAAGAAAAAAATTAGGCCTGACTCAGACAAGGTTAGGGGAAGAAATAGGAGTCAGTCAGCAGACAATTAGTAAGTATGAAAAGGTAGACGAGAATATTTCTGGTGATATGTTGCTTGCATTATCCAAATTCTTTAAAGTCCCAGTTGATTATATATTGAGAAAAGATGAAGAAGAACAGCAGAGAGAACAGGATAATAAAAGAGAAATTATGGAGTTGTATAGAGATATGGACCAGTACAATAGAGATACCTGGATTATTATAGGAAAGCGTTTATTGGGCGGTCAGTTACACAAATACAATGAAGATAGTATCATAGAAAAAAGGCTAAAGGAATAATTTAATAAGATTTCTGCAATAATTCGGCTGTATACTTAAAGTATAACGATAAATGATATGAGGAGGCAGAGAATGGGAGAATTATTATACTTTAAGAATTGTGAGGAAAGAAAAAAAGCAGAGGAATTGTTAAAGAAATATTGGCCGGAAGCGTCCTTTGTAGTCATGCGATTAGATATGCAAAATACAATAGAAGAAGAAAGAGTTCATTTCGGAAAATGGGATATTGAATTTAAAAAGAAAAGGATGATTTATGATGGAACGGAAATTATAATTACTGATCTGCAATGGGATATTTTAGAACTTTTGATGAGTGATTCAGAGTTGAGTTTTTCGATTAAAGAAATTGCATACGCTACGAACATTGAAGTGTATGAAGCTCAAATATATGTGGAAGAGTTATTAAAAACAATAAAGGAACAAACGGGTTCTGCAATAGTACAAAAGAATGAAGAAAGATACTCATTTGTGGAAATTACAGATTAAGTGATGGAGAAAAAGCAGTGGATTTACACTGTTTTTTTTATGTGGAGAATGATAGTAGTATCAATACTGCCATGAAGGTGTAAGCGATTAAATAACCAGTCTTGCTAATATTTTGATTTAATTAGATGGATATGTTATTTCATAGAAGAATAGCAAAGTCATTTGGTTTAAAGATAAAACCAACCGGACAGAAAAAAGTACAATGTAGACAAAAAATATAGTAATCATAGTAAAGATATTTTATGTTATTGACAAATATGAAATATTGATACAAAGGAGAATTTACTATGGAGAAAAGATTATTTACCTCAGAATCGGTAACAGAAGGACATCCGGACAAAATTTGTGATGCCATATCAGACGCCATATTGGATGCTCTTATGGAGAAGGATCCGATGAGCAGAGTGGCCTGTGAGACTGCAATTACAACGGGTATGGTATTAGTGATGGGAGAAATCACGACCAATGCGTATATAGATATGCAGCAGGTGGTAAGAGAAACGATTAAAGAAATTGGTTATGACAACGGAGATTATGGATTTGATGCACATACCTGTGCCGTCTTAACGGCAATTGATGAGCAGTCAGCAGATATTGCTTTGGGTGTGAATAAGGCATTGGAAGCAAAAGAACACAAAATGTCAGAAGAAGAGCTTGATGCAATTGGTGCTGGGGATCAGGGTATGATGTTTGGTTACGCATGTGACGAAACGAATGAATTTATGCCATATCCAATTTCACTGGCACACAAATTGACTCGGCAGCTTACGCAGGTCCGTAAAGATGGTTTGTTGAATTATTTAAGACCGGACGGTAAGAGTCAGGTTACTGTAGAATATGACGAAGCAGGTATTCCGCACCGGTTGGATGCAGTGGTTCTGTCAACACAGCATGATCCAGATGTGACACAGGAGCAGATCCACGAAGATATAAAAAAATATGTATTGGAACCGATTATTCCAACAGAACTGGTAGATGAGAATACAAAATTTTTCATCAATCCAACAGGGCGTTTTGTCATCGGTGGTCCTCACGGAGATAGTGGTGTAACAGGACGCAAGATTATTGTAGATACCTATGGTGGTATGGCACGGCATGGCGGCGGAGCTTTTTCTGGAAAAGACTGTACGAAAGTAGATCGTTCTGCATCTTATGCTGCTCGTTATGTTGCGAAGAATATTGTGGCTGCAGGTCTAGCAAAAAAATGTGAAATTCAGTTGTCTTACGCAATTGGGGTGGCTCATCCGACCTCTATTATGGTAGACACCTTTGGAACCGGGAAAATTTCAGATGAGAGTCTGGTAGATATGATAAGAAAAGAATTTGATCTGCGACCAGCAGGAATCATTCAGACGTTGAATCTCCGCCGTCCAATCTATAAACAGACGGCAGCCTATGGACATTTTGGAAGAAATGATCTCAACCTTCCATGGGAAAGATTAGACAAGGTAGAAGAACTGAAAAAATATTTGAAATAATTTACTTAGGAGGGAGCGTATGAGAAGATACAAAAAGCAAATCTCAAGAATTGTGACGGTTGCGATGCTGTTTGCATTTTTGGTAGGGAATTCTAATATGGTATATGCTATGGGAGCAACACAAGTTGGATATGCGAGTAAATATATCACGGTGAAAGGGAATAATATGCATCTTGCTTTGTATGGAAAATTGGATGCAAGTGGAGAAACATTTGCAGATGAAGGAAAAACCACATTGGTGATGATGCCGGCTCTGGGAGTTCCATCACCGCATATCTACTTCAAACCTCTGGCACAATCTTTAGATGAGAGTTTTAACATAGTGATTGTAGAGCCGTTTGGATATGGGCTTAGTGATGTTGCAGCAACGGATCGAACTGTAGATAATATCAATAGTGAATTGAATGCTGCACTGGACACCATGGGAATTAAGCAGTGTGTATTGCTGGTACATTCGATTTCTGGAGTATATGGACTCAACTTTGTACAGAATTATCCCGAAAAAGTAAAAGGTTTCATTGCTGTTGATAATACGGTATATGATGAAGAACTGGCAGAGGCTATGGAAATGGAAAAGAAATATATGCTGCAGGGAATTGATGAATTTCAGAAAATCAAGAATTCTTTTTCTTCTTTGGAAGAATTCCAGATGGCACTGAAAACAGATCCAGATAAATATGGGGCAGCATTACCACAGGTTTCCGGGTACACTTATACGGAGAGTGATAGGGAGGAATACATTCAGGCATATTCTTTAAGCAGCAACGATACGATTAGAAATGAAGTGAACGGGATGGATCAATCATTACTCTCTATAAAGAATAAAAAATTCCCATCGGCACTTCCTGTATTAACCATGATTTCTTCAGAGAATGTACAAAATGTTCCGGCATGGGAGACTGCTCATAGAAATCAATTGGATTTAGAATCTGGTAATCACCAGTTATATATTGTAAATGGAGGACATTATATCTGGTATACCAATTTAACGCAGGTTGTCCAGCTTATCGATGAATGGAGAATAGAGAATCATTTTTAAAAGGAATCTGTGTGATGAGATTTCTAAATAAGAGAAAACAGAAGGGAAGTGTAGCTTGGGGAAAGTAACTATTTCAACTGTATTGGGATACAAAGAATATGTAGTGGAAAATATAAAAAACATCCGGGGAGAGGATGAAGAAAATTCCGATTTTAGGATTTATCCGGATTATCATAAGATTTATAGAGGACAGACGGAGATCGTCTTAACGAAAGCAGAGTATGAATTGTTTATGCTTTTGTCAGGGAGACCAGGTGTGATATTTACCAAAGAAAAAATTTTTGAGATTCTTTATAACGAGGAATTGCCGGAAAGCATTGATAATATTGTGTACTGTCTGGTATCCAGTATGAGAAAGAAAATTGAACCGGAGCTAAAGCAGTGCCGCTATATTAAAACAGTGAGAGGTGTAGGATATAAGTTTGAAGGAAAAAAGATGGACATCTTTCCAGAATAGTTGATCTGAAGACAGAGGAAATTTTTAAAAACCTCTGTCTTTTTTTGTTGCTTTTTTATGCCATCTTGCGTACAGAAGTAGTGAAAGTCACCTCCCAAAAAGTATGCTTTTTGATGGGAGATGTAATAGGCTATTTTTTTATTTCCAAAAAGTATATAAGAAAGTTTTGAGATATGCCAAAATATTTTAAGACTTTTTGGGAATGTATAAAGGGGGATACGTATGGCATATTATGGGTATCACAGAATCAGTACTAAGGAACAACACTTGGACCGAGGTATTATAGAAATAAAGAGGTTCTGTGAAAATCAGAAAATTAAACTGGAAAGTATTTTTACAGATAAGATAACCGGTAAAAATTTTGACAGACCACGTTATACCGTTCTTGTGGAAGATGTTTTACGGGTAGGGGATACCCTGATTATTACAGAGCTGGACAGACTTGGCAGGAACAAGCAGGAGATTTTAAAGCAGCTACGTTTTTTAGAAGAAAAAGGGGTTCGGGTAATGGTATTGGAACTTCCTACCACGTTGTTTGACCTGTCTCAGATGGAAAATAATCTGGCAAAGATGATGATAGAAACAATCAATAATATGATGATTGAACTCTATGCATCCATGGCACAGGCAGAGATGGAGAAAAAGGAGAAGCGACAAAAGGAAGGTATGGAGGCAAAAAGGCTTCGGGGTGAATGGGATGAAGTAGGAAGACCACGGGCTATAGAACAGGAAAAGTTTAACCAGGAATTTATGAGGGTGGTACAAAAGAAGGTAACACCGACACAACTGCAGCGGGAGTTGGGGTTAACTTCTTCTACCTATTATCGGTATCGGAAAAACTTTTATGAAATTTTTCCGGAATTTCTTCAATCTGTATAGAGATGAGGTAATTACTAAGTAAAAGAAAAATTTAAGGAGGCAGATATTATGAGTGAACACAGAGAAGGTACATTGTTTTATGATACTGAAACAGGGAGGTATGATATACGTTTTGATTTGGAATCTTTTTATGGAGGACTACATTGCGGGGAATGTTTTGATGTAAAGGTGAAAAATGTTTGGGTTCCGGTCCGAATTGAAATGGGAGATGACTGGTATCTGGTTGGACTGAACGTGTCGAGATTAGATGGATTGAGAGTACGTATGTAAATAGGAGGATAAGCCTGATGAGGGGAAGCACAATGAGAGAAAGTGTTACGGATGTTCGCATTATACTGGAATGCTTACAGGAAGCATATCAAATGGAAGGAGATATGGTACGATCCGGGAAAAATATTCATGCGACTATGATATATCCATTTGTCCGTATGCTGCAGGAAAAGTGTAGAGATTTAACAGAGGAACAGATACATAAGACACTTTGGAAAGAATATGAGATTTCAGGGGCAGACAGGATGTTTGTGGAGAGGGCTTCAAAGATTTTAGAGCCATACGAAGGAGAATCTGAAGATGAGAAATAGTACAATGGAATATAAAGTAAATCAAGCCTATGAAGAACTAAAGCGTTTAATACAGTGGAATCCGGATAGTGAAGAAAAATTTTTACAGAAAATGGTATGTTTATTGTTACCTGGACAAAGAAAATGTTGGTCAGAGGCTATCCGTGATTTGAGGCAATCTTTTGAAGCTGAGCAGGGGATGATATTTGTTGAAAAATACAGAGGAAAACTGGAATGGCTGAATAGCATATCTTTGGCAGAACTACAAAGAAAGATAGGAGAAATTTATTTTGTTGATCATTACAAGATGATAGCAGATCAATTCCTATATAAAAAGGATTTTGAAACTTCCTTATTTTTGAGAATTGCAATGGAAACAGGGATAAGAAGTGCAGATATTCCATGTATAGAATGGTCCTGTATGCATGGAAAAACTATTATTTTGGAAGAAACCAAAAGAGGAGATTTGTATAAAAAAGTTAATGGAACGTTTCCTAAGATTTCAACTCAGTCGTTACGGATTATGAAGTTATTGCACAGGAAGCAAGGGAAAATATTCACAAAATCAAACGAGTACTATGTTCGCAAAATTTCTTGTGCTTGGGGAATGCCTGGGTTTCGTATCCATAGTTTTCGGGATTATAGGAGAAAGATAGAAATGGGAATTACAGCAGGAGTACAAGTTCCAAGGATCATTCCATTATAAAGAATAGGCTGGATTGGAAAACGTTATAGGATGCTATATGAGCTGCTGTTGCAGTTCTAGTGAGTTTCAATAAAAATACGCAAATATAGTATTTGCGTATTTTTTATTGAAATTACAAATATATTTGCAAATAGATTGAATTATAAATAAAAACAATAAAATAAACGCAAATATAAACTTTGCGTTTATTTTATTGTTTTTATAGGTGCTATGTGATATACTACGAAAAGAAAGTAGGTGTAGTATGAATAGCAAAACAGCATTAGAAAAAAAATACGAGATAATCAAACAAAATCTTGGGAATCAAACTACCTTTTATACAGATGAAGTAATTCCCCTTTTCCCGGAGTTAAAAAAGTCTACTTTATATTGGAATCTTTCTAAATTAGTAGAGGCGGGTTACATTAAGAGAGTGCGAAACGGTGTATTTTCCTTCAATGATTTGAAAGGCAGACAGGGAATTATTTTATGTGAAACAGCCCAAAAATTGAAAAATTACATGGATGAACTGGGATTTTATTATTATATATCCGGTTTGGATATTTTGGCAAAATATATGTTACACATACCAGAACAATATCCTGTCATTGCATTTATTGAAAAAGCAGCAAAAGAGGAAATATATAACAATTTATTAGCAGAAGAATTTGAGGTGATAGAACCACAATACACGAAAAAAATGTATGAAGATGCTATGTTTTCAGGTAGCCATAATATGCAGGTGATTTTATACACAACGGAGGATTTTCAGTACAGTAGTGAAGGTCTGGCAAGTATAGAGAAGGCTTTTGCAGATCTTTATTTTGCAATAACGAGAAACGGATATCCACTATCATTGCAAGAATTGGTAAGAATTTATCAGAATCTCAGCAGATTGGGAAATATAGATAAAAAGAAGCTGATAACAGTAGCATCAAGAAGGAATATACAATATGATATTCGCTTTATCGTTGAAAATCGGTTTATTACAGATTCGGCAATAGAGTTTGGAAAAATACTTAGAAGGGAAGAATAAAATTTGGATTACAAAAAGTTATTTCATAAAGAGGAAGCATTTCAGAGAGAAACCTTTCAGAAGAGAATGGAAGAATTTGGGTTTAAAAATATGGCGAGAATGGAACTGTTTTTATGGGATCTTGAATTATTCTTGCATATTCAGAAAATACTAGGAGATAAAATAATATTGAAAGGTGGTGCAGCCACGCAGTTTTATCTGCCAAGGGATGCTCAAAGAACAAGTGTAGACATTGATATGTTATTTTTTGGAACAGAAGAGGAAATAAAGAAAACATTGAGGAAAATCGAAGAATATTTGGGGACAGAAGACGAATTGTTTTACTTTCATAAACATAGCCCTAAGAATCCGAAAACAAATCTTCCATTACATACATATTACACGAAAGTTCCTTCTGTACTATCCAATGCAGAACGTAATATGGAGAGAGAGAGTATTCCCTATCAGGAATTAAAAATAGAATTTATTCTCCAGCCAGAAAAATGGGAATATGAAAGAAGAACGGGAGAAAACATATTTGCGGTAAACAGTTCATGGAACTATCAGATCCTTCCATTGAATTATTTATTTGCGGATAAGCTCACCACATTAGGTTGTAATACGATTGGCGTACAAAATGAAAGGCTGGATGAACAGGTGAAGCAGTTCTATGATATTATGATGTTGTCCAGAAACTGTATATCCGAGATGCAATGCTCTGTTGTGAAAGAAAAGTATTTAAAACGGGCAGAACAAGAATGGAATACAAGGAAGATTACACTGGGGAGCACGCTGGAGGGAAGAGATTATGAACCTAAATATATCGTAAAAGATGTTGAGAAACAGCTTTTGCGTTATCAACAAGCCGATAGCGGTGAAGATGCAGAATTGAAAAAGTTTATTAATGATTTTCATTCGTTATATTTAAACAGGAAAGTGCAGTATGATCCCAAAACGGTTGCCTGCGGAGCATCCCTGGTTCGCTTGATGTATGAACTGATGATTTCAGGCATGGGTTGGGATAAGGTAAAACAGGCATTAGAGATTGAAAAAAAATTAGGTATGGAGCATTTATCGGGACCAGAAAAAGGACAAAAAATTCGTAAACTCAGAAATCAGTTTATTCAGGAATTTGGTAAAGATTCGGTAATCCCGGCATCAACTTTGAAAGGGAAAGATTTAAAAAGAGTGTTCTGGGCAGTTGTAAATATTGATAATTTAAACAAGATTGAGGGAATGATATAAAATGAGATATTATATTGCAGATTTACATTTCTTTCATGAAAATTTGAATACAAAAATGGATAAACGTGGATTTGCAAATGTAAATGCAATGAATGATTATATGCTGAAACAGTGGAATAGTAAAGTGCGTAATAGGGATGAAGTTGTTATCTTAGGGGATTTATCATGGGGGAAATCTGAAGAAACAAACCAGTTGCTTCAGAAATTGAACGGACGTCTATATCTGATACAGGGAAACCATGACCACTATGTCAAGGATCCAAACTTCGACAGTTCACGCTTTGAGTGGATTAAAATGTATGAGGAACTTAGCGATAATAAGAGAAAAGTGATACTTTGTCATTATCCTATTATGTGTTATAACGGACAGTATAAATTGAATGCAGAAGGAAACCCAAAAACCTATATGTTGTATGGACATGTACACGATACGCAGGATCAGAGATTGCTGGAAAGATTTCAAGGAATCACATCTGAAACAACATTTCTGAATACACAGGGGGAAACACAGCATATTCCATGTAATATGATTAACTGTTTTTGTATGTATTCAAATTATCAGCCGCTTACTTTGGATGAATGGATTGCGTGTGATAAGAACAGGAAACAAAAGAGCTGCCAGAATGTAAAGTGATATGAAAAAGAGCCGTCCAAAACTGGTCGGCTCAAAGTATTTATAGTTGTTTATGATTTCTTAGGAATGTCAACAGTTCCTAGTGTTTCAATTAAGGATAGGATTGCATCTGAATTTTGCTGAAATTGCGTTTGAAAATCTTCTGTAATATCATAGTTCAGATACAGAGTTATCAAAGTAGCATTCCATATTGAAATCATGGTCTTTTCTGATATGTGTTCTTCCAGAAATTGTAGATGTTTGCAGAGTGTTGCCTGTGTTCTTGTCCATGTAAAGAAATAGTCATCTTTTAGTGGAATGTTAAAACTACGAAACCATTCCCGGACGGTATGTGTTTCGATTCCGTCTCCGCACTCAGGATTATTAAAGATATATCCAACAGACAGTTCTTCTGGATTTTTCGGAAAACTATCATCCGCAGAAAGGGTAAGATACCGACCAATCGGAAACATGGCACAGACAGTCGGTTTTACATCATGAACCAAACATTTCTGATCCTTTAATAAAGGGCAGCGTTTGACACTTCCTTGTGGTCTCAGGCGGACTATCGGGAAACGGGAGTTACATCCAATATAAGTTTCACAATATTGTTCCAAGGCTTCCGCTGGTGTAATTTGAAATTTTTTTGCTATGTTAAACAGATCTTTCGGGGATAAGAGAATATCCTCCCGGTGAATGCAGCACTTTCCGCATTGGGTACAGTGAAATGTAAATGTATCATCGAGACCGATTTCTTCATATCCTAATTGTTCTTTTAGTTCTTTTATTGAATTCATAATCATTCTCCTTAAAAAAAATATTTTTATGGCGGTTCTATTATTTTGTGTCTGAACACATTGCTTTTTCGTATTCTAGGATTTGTTTCCATGTCAACCATTCTGGTTTCCCATCATCCGGAAATTCATTCCAGAGTTTTTTCATGGCGGCAATTTGTTTGCTTTCATTGTGATAGTACAGATGTCCAGTACAACGGTTTCCGTAATTCAAGTAATACTCACAGTCGCTTTGTAAACGACTAAGCATCATGTACTGAAATTCATAAGGATTTTTCGGTTTATCTGTTAAAATTCTAAATGGTTTCCGGATAGGCATATCCGGTTCTCCATCAAATTCATTTCCGACTGCAGAGTGCAGATGAGGAATTTCAAAGTCACCAAGTTCTACATCTTTCCACAACTTCCCATATTGATCCTGGTATACCGGGCGAGCCCATTCGTCTGTACCAATATAATGAAGAAGACGAGAGGGTTCTTCTGGAATAGAAATCAGTTCATCCGGGGACATAATCACTTCATCCAAAGCAAGATCATCCAGTTTTTTTGGCATATTGTAAAGAGAAGAAAAGCGTTCCTCTAGTTTCCGAATGTCTGCTTCAGACTCAGGAAAATCAAAGCAACAGTGAATATCAGGAGTCAGATTGTCGGTTTCTTTATCTTCGCCGGTATGAATTTCCAAAATAACACCATCCAATCCTGCATAATCGCTGGCATCGGTTGTCCGCACACGTTGTCCAGGTTTGAAGATGACATCTCCCCATTGTAATTCAGTTGTTGTATTGTTCATGTAATTCTTCCTTTCTTGATGGGAATTGGCATTGACAAAAGAGGGAATAGAATAAATCCATACCCCTTTTCCGTAACATCACATCTATGCCAATTCTCATAAATTCATAAATTTTCACTAATTCAGTGCTGTGTTTTTCGTGATCCTTCTAAATAAAAAGAGACCACTCGCAAGTAGTCTCTTCGTAAACATAAATTTAATTAAACTTGTATTGTTCCAATAAATAAATAGGCAGTGTTTCTGTTTTTCCGTCTATTCCTCCTTTGGTTGCCCCTTTTAAATAAAGAAGCTTATCTGCTTTTCCCTGAGCCAGAGCTTTCTGGGCAGTGGAAGCAGTCCCTTTTCCGGCTTTTACTTCTATTAAATATCGGGTGGAAGAAGATAGGCTTTGTGCCAAAAAATCAATTTCTCCGCCTCGGTAAGTAGCAAAAGCTGGGGTTTCAAAGGAAATTTCCGGTGGAAAATCCTGGCGTTTCTTCAGGTTGATATAGACATAATTTTCATTTAATGTGCCTGCAAGTACACGGGAATCGGTACCGGTACGTGTCAGATAATAATTTGCCAGCCCCATATCCATGAAGTAGCAGCGGCTTGCAGACTTAAAATCCAGAATGTCCATTTCTGTTATTTTTGCACAGAATCCAATGATTCCAGAAAAGTACAGCCAGCTAATGGCACGGTTGCAGGTAGCCTTTGAAATATTGCTGGAGTAGTCTTTGGTTACCAGTTTTTGCAATTCTTCACTGATGCTGTCTTCTGAAAATCCTTTCTTTTCACGATTTAAAATACGGCAGATGGAAAAGAAAATATGGGTAAACACTTTGGTATACAAAATATCCGTAAAATAGCGAATGGATTCATTGGTAAAGGTATCAATGATTTTTACGAGTTCGCCTTGAGCTTTTACGATGTTCCGGTTTTCCAGATAGTTTTCGACCACTTTGGGATAGCCACCAATCTGGCAGTACAGCTCATAGGTTTCCTTTAAGCGATTATAGACTTCTGCTTCAGAGGAAACAAGAGATATTTTTTTGTAATCGCCATACAGATTCTGATCATAGGCCATCAAAAACTCCTCAAAAGAAAGCGTATAGATGGTGAGTTTGGTGACATCGCCGCTGGAATAACGGAATTCTGGATCATAAATCCGTCCAAGGTAGCTTCCTGTGATGATGAAATGGGCTTTAAAGTGACGTGTAAACTCCCGGATACGGTTATAAATTTCGGAAGACTCCTGGATTTCGTCAATAATGATGACGGTATCTTCAGAATCAATAAAGTCCGGTTCATATAACTGGAAGGCATCGTGGAGAGGATGCTCCCGCCGTTTTGTTCCAGGTGTCCAGTCGGTTGCCTGTTTATAACATTCCATAAACTGTTTGCCGCTTAATTCAAACAGGTTAATATAAATTTTGTGTTTGTAGTTTTCGTCAGCGAATTTCTGTATCAGGTAGGTTTTTCCAACCTGACGGGCTCCACCGACTTCCAGGGTACTATGACCTCCTTCATTTTTCCAATCCAGAAGACGGTCATAGACAAAACGCTTCAGATACATAAGCACAAATCCTTTCTTTAAAATCTATCTTTCATTATAGCAAAATATTTGCAGTTCATACAGTGCAAAATTGGATAAATTATGTTTTAACATTCAAATTGAAGCTTTGCACGTATATCCATAAGAATTTTGCCCAGATGATTTTCGCCATGACCATTTACAGAACCCCAAAAGTAATCTCCCCAGTTGTTTCCTTCAACAAGGTGACAATTCCCAGTAGCAAGTAATGCTTTACATAGGGTAGGATTCTGCATGAATTTGCACATACAAATTTCATACATGTACATAAGCTTTACACTTTCCCAGTCTGAACGGAGCTGCACTTCTCTTCCCAGTTTTTTTGCATCTTTTGGATTCCTTAATTTGGTAAATTGAAGCTGTTCTTTAGGGGAAATGGTCTTTTGTGCCTGGAAAGCAGCCTCATTATTTGCATACCAGTAGCCCCGGTAATATATCCGGGAAGGATAGAAGTTACTAAGAAAAGCGTATGCTCCATGAAAGTGGTCAATTGTTTGCTGGTAATGATTCGAATAGGTATTAATATACATGTAATCCCTTCTTTCTTATACAAAAAAGGAACCGCTTATGGTAAGCAGTTCCTTCTTAAACATATTTTTTTGTTTGTTATTTGTTTATTTGTGCTTCTTCTTGTTCTTCGTAATAGCGGTCTGCAATATAGCCGGCAGATTCCGCCCAAAGAGTATTTTCTGTATTTTGTAGGGCCTTGTAAGTTTTTGAATGATAAAATTTGCCCATGGCATCCGGAAAGGAAAGATTACTCTTTTCCATAATAATATCGATAACATCCCGGATCTGAATATACAGATTCATTGAAATATCTTTTCCGTTAAAAAAATATTTACCTTCCATGTTTTACACATCCTTTCGAGATTCCAATACCAGATGTTCAAGAGCAAGTGGGGTGTGAAAGGAAACCTGATTATTAACCTTATTATACCGAAGCCTTGTAACCGCTTCATCCACGCTCAAGATACCGGACAAATAAAGTTGTACAGTTTCCATGGTATTATCATCCGCAACAGGCCCAATTACAACATCATAGTGATGCTGGATATCGCCGACAGTACGGTTGAGTTTGACAAACTCCAACCATTCCTTGTCCAAGGTGGCAAAATGTTTGATTTTTAGTTCCTCGGATTGCTGGAAGATATACCGATACACATATTTGCCGCCAGTATGAGTACGCAAGTACAGGCGGTTCGCCCATTCATTTGCCTGCTGTTCGAGAACTGTGCAATAAAATCCACGACCAAAATCACGACGGTTATGTGATTTGTTCAAATCGATTTTATCAAATGCAATATTGGAGCCATGGAAAAGAACAAGCGTGGGCGTATCTTCTTCTATAATATCTTCTACGTATTGAAAAGTATCATGAATATCTAATTGGTGCAACGTTTCGTGTTGTACCAGTATTTTTTCAAATACTTGATGTTTGTAGAAAATATTAAAGGCATCGTCTTCTGATATTTGGTGCTTTTTAGCATAATATTCCAGTGCTTCAATTGATAGCATCTCTATATCTGATTGAATACTCATATACGTTATCCCTCCATTTGCTTTCATTATATCAAAAAAGAAGGTGCTTTCCAACGGTAAAATAACTATAAATGTAAAGTTGCAAAAGATGTTTGAAATGGGGCGTCACCCCATTTCACTATCCCCAAACTTCGCCCATGATTTCCACAAGAAAATCATCTAATGGAAAATCGGGAGGAAGTAATTCACCAAACGTTTCTTGAATTTCTTGGATAACTTCCGTATAAGAAGAATACGCCTGTGAAAATAAGTGGGAAGAATTTTTAAGTTCAATGATATAAAATTCTTCTCCTGGATTTAAGTCCAGTTCTTCCTGATCTTTGATCCTCCATACCGTCATAGACTCAGCAGTGCCATAACGACAGCCATCAAGTTTCTCACAAAGATATTCCTGAAAGGCTAAGAGTGATTCTGGATCAGAGAACTCTTTGTATAAATCAGGAAAAACTTCCTCTGTATATCGAAGGATAAGATTAGCAGCCTCTTCTGTAATAAGAAATCCATAGATATGAAAAACGGATGTAATGATACTCATAGATTTCTCCTTACGCAATCATTTCAAGAAACTCATCTTCAGATAAAATCTTAATGCCGAGAGACTGGGCTTTTGCTAATTTACTGCCGGCTTTTTCCCCACAAATTAGATAATCTGTCTTTTTTGTGACAGAACTGCCGGCTTTTGCTCCAAGCTCTAAAATCTTCGAGTTGATTTCATCTCTTGTAAAATGAGCAAGTTTTCCTGTTGCAACGATAGTACATCCTGTAAATACATTTTCTTTCATCATAGTATTCATTTCCTTTCTTTCTTCAAATATAAGTTCTTTTTGGAGTTCGTGCCAGAGAATTAAATTGTTTTCATCAGAAAACCAGTCATGGATATTCTGATTCAGAGTATCACCAAAGTCATCTAACTGGGTGAAATCATAGTCACCAGAGGCAGCATCAAAAAATTCCTGTAGACTGCCGTGGAATACTGTATCCAAAATCCTGCTTTTGGTCCTTCCGACCATAGGAATATCCATGGAAACCAGGAACCGGACAAAGGTAGTATTCCGGCTGGAAGTAATGGAATTCCATAATCTTTCAAAGGATTTTTTACCGAAACCTTCCAACTGTAAGATTTCTTCCTGATGTTCATTTAGATGGTAAATATCCGGAAATGTCTGGAGATAACCCAAAGTCAGGAATTTTTCCAAGGTAGTTTCGGAGAGTCCCTCGATGTTCATTGCTTTTTTTCCAACGAAATGTGTAAAGCGTTTTCGGATCTGGCTATCACAGTTGGGATTGTCACAATGCACCGTTTCAATGAGACGCCCATCATTTCCTTTTCTTTGATAGATACGAGTCTGAGAACCACAGCATGGACATACAGGAGGAACTGCATCTACGTAATGACCACGTTCCAGATTTTCTTCAATATGAGGAATGATCATATTACGTTTTGATACAGAAATTCTACAACCTGGCACCAATTCTAATTCTTTGATAAAGGTCAGATTGTGAAGGGTTGCTCTGGAAACAGAGCATCCGTCAATTTCCACAGGGTCAAAAACTCCCACAGGTGCAATTTCTCCGAAACGGGTGGGTGTCCATTCTATATTGCGAAGAGTGGTTTCGTAAGTTTCGTCTTCAAACTTAAAAGCCAGTCCATCTTTATAATGATGTCCGGTACGCCCGCAGTTTTTGGAATAGTCCAGACTGTCGAAAATCATTACAATTCCGTCAATAGGCAGATGTTTTTTGCCTGCCAGATCAGTCAGCCTTTCAATATACTGATTTACAAGTTCCGAGGTTAAGGGATGGTTTGCAGCAATATAAGGACAAGGCTGAAAACCATAGTCAAACAGGCTGGAAATTTTCATAGCTCTGCTGTCTGGAAAGAGAAATGGAGAGTCCAGACCTTCCAGAACATTAAAAGGCATAAAGTGCAGACAGCGTCCTGCACAATTTGCCGGATCAAGACTTCGCACAGAGCCAGAAGCCAGATTTCGCCCATTTTTGTAAGGTTCTCCTTTTCCATCTCGGAGGGTTTCTTTTAAACGCTCAAAGTCATGGGTTGGGATGAAGGATTCTCCAACAATCACTAGCCGGCCTTTATATGGAATTGAAAGAGGGACATCAACGTATGCAGGGATGTTATGGGTGATAAGTTCCCCAATTTCTCCGTCGCCACGCGTAGAAGCCTCTACAAGTGTTCCATTTTCGTAGACCAATTTAGTCGTTAATCCGTCCAACTTCAGCATAAACAGAACCGGCTGCTTACCGGCAAAGCTTATCAAGTCCTGTACCTGCTTTGTCTTATCTAAAGAGAGCAAAGGGACCGGATGCTTTACTTTGGGAAGTTCACTGATGGGAGTATAGCCTACGGTTTGTGTCGGTGAATTGGATAAGACAAAGCCTGTCTGCTTTTCTAATTCCACTAATTCATCGAAGATTCGGTCATATTCCGCATCACTGATATTCGGACTGTTCTCATTATAATAAGCGTTACGCTGTAAATTCAGATAGTCCACCAGTTGTTTGATTTTTTCCACGTTTGATAATTCATTAGAGTGGTTCATTTTATTCTTGTCTCCTTTTCTATGGTATAGTTGTAATTCTTATTTGTTCCGGTTTTTCTTCCTCCTTTCTTTGCGTTCAGGCATAAAAAAAGAGAATGACACGGATGTTCATTCTCTAATGTGTGCAGTTTCCTGCAAAATAAAAAAGCCAGAAGTCCCTGCTGGTAGCGTAGTATACTTCTGACACTTTTACAAACCTAAACTGCGTGCGTATATCCTTTCCGGATGACACAAATAATAATTACATAGTAAGTGTAACACTATATATAGTATGTGTCAATATAAAAGCACTATATATTGTTTAATCTGAGAAGAAAATTACTATATATAGAGAAAGCATGGATATGGAAAATATTATCTCTTGATTTCAGAACGTATGTTCTATATAATGGGATATAAAGGAGGGGAACGTGAGTTTGGAAAAAGTGATTTTTCATATAGATGTAAATTCTGCCTTCTTGTCCTGGGAAGCGGTATATCGGCTGCATCATAGAGCATGGGCAGGACATCCATCCGTCTGAATCTGCAATTGTACTTACAAAGGAGTGTAGGGAAGTGGCTGCAAGGCAGATGCAGTGGGGATTTCCGAGGTTCCAGGGAAAGGGATTGCTTATCAATGCAAGGGTAGAGGCTATACTGGACAAGAAGACCTTTCGGGACAGTGTGCTGCATCGAAGATGTGTGATTCCTGCCCATCACTTTTACGAATGGTGTAAAAACAAAGAAAAATATACTTTTCAAAGTCCAAAGCAGGATGCCACATTATTTATGGCAGGGTGTTATCAAATCTATAATGGTCAAAATCGTTTTGTAATTCTGACTACGCAGGCAAATGCTTCTGTAGCACCGGTGCATGAACGGATGCCATTGCTTTTGGAACGACAAGAACTGGAAGATTGGATTATGGAGGATGCAGCGGTAGAATTTATTCTTGCTAAG
This sequence comes from Blautia hansenii, assembly GCF_013304445.1. Classification (GTDB taxonomy): domain Bacteria; phylum Bacillota; class Clostridia; order Lachnospirales; family Lachnospiraceae; genus Blautia. The sequence goes on along the minus strand of NZ_JAAITA010000024.1, from coordinate 14,653 downwards.
AAGCCCATACTGTTGAATCGGACAGCAGAATATGAACAACTGAAATTATTTTCATAAGAAGGGAAACCCATAAAAGTTTCCCTTCTTGACATAAAAAATTCTTGAATTTAGAATCCATTGTTTATTTGTTCTGTTGCTGCAGGCATAGGAGGACTGGATTTTACATAGATTAATAGTTTCCCATGCAGATCCAAATCCTGTTTACTCCATTGCCCATTCTCATAAACCTTTTGGGTAATTGTATTGTAGATAATTGGCGTATCCTCTATACGTTCCATATCAACTACAAGGCAATCCTGAAGGGCAATATATGGATATAGAGCATCCTCAATATATGTCCTTAATTTTAATGCCTGCCTGTGCAGTAGTTCCACATCATACAGTTTTGATAAGGTATAGCTCATTTCTTTGAGCATCCCGGATGTTGTAATTGCCTGTTGGATAACAGAAATCTGCTCTTCCAGAGATACATCTGGATTTATCATAAGCTTTGATAATGTAATTTCTTTTACAAAAGCTGTCGCTGTATCACCAATTTGCTTTTTTAGGGTTTCATAAGGAACCCGATACTGTGTCCGTAAAATTTCAAGTGGAACGTATTCCCGGTTTTTCTTTAAAGTGGAGAGCAATTCACAAAGGCTGCTTCCTAGTTCATATATGTTATTCAAGCACACATCACTTCCGATACGGTCTCTGGTGTATGAACCAAATGGTAAATGGTATTTTCTGTTTCAAAAATGACACTGTCCTTAGATACTTCCAAAATCGTTAGGATAGGAGATGTCAGAATAGAGAAACCATTGACCCCAGAAATAATAGCACGTTCCCCAACACGTAGCGGAGAATGAAACCATCCAGAGAGTGTTGTTATTTGTTTATCTTTCACATGGTGCTTTCGATTTGTCATAGTGTTCACACTCCTTTTGTATCGCCATAGAGAATCTGTTTTTCATGGCTCGTTTTTATGTAACAGGGTAACTCAAACGAAAATATCCTTTCGATACAGGGATATATTCGTCTGGGTGTTCATATAAGGTGGCACGGATACGTTCCTGATAATGCGGATTCTTTTTCGCTTTTGGGTGTTCCTTTAATAAAGTGTACAGGTCTTTTAAAGCCCCTCTTCCTCCAATACTCTCCATTGTCATCCGGATTAGATGATGCCAAGTTAGTGCAAGAATATCTGTATTTTGTACAGAAAACACACCTTCTTGCCGGATGCTGAAGGGGATAATGAAAGAATCTGCTTTTTTCAGCAACAGAGCATATTCTGTCACGATGGGAATGAAAGGCTTTTTGTACGTCCGATTGTCGGAAACACAATTAAACTGGCCCTTTACCAGAAAGGATTCAAAGTCACCCATCCGCATTAAATCATTCTGCATACTATAGAACTTACCATGGAGCCGCATATCGCCTACCAGTATGGCAAGCCTGCCACCTTTCCGAAGTGCCAGGAAAAATTTCCGGATACAGTGATTTAGTTTTTCTAAAAAATCCGAATAGTTTTCACAGCGGGATAGGTCGTCCGGGTGAGGGTTTCCCCAGATATTTCCGGAATACTGGATCATATTATGGTAAGGTGGATGGAAAAAGATGAGATCAGCGGAATCCTCCACTTCATCTTTTAGAGCATTCCAGTTACCTTTTCCATAAGCAGGTGCCGGATTTAGATCATAGAGCAAGGAACGTACCTGATAACGGTCAGCAGCCGCCTTTGAAGTTCCGGAGCCACTCATAGGATCTAAGAGGGTAAAGGTGCTGGTATCTTTTCCGTAATATCGCTTATCGTCCAGGCAATAGCGTAGAAGTGCTGCAACCACTTCGGGGGAGCAGTTACCACGCCACTGGCTGTTACCGCCTTCTCCACGTTCTGGGTATGCCATGAAAGAAGTCAGTTCCTTTCCTACACGTTTTCGCAATCCTTCCGTTCCAAGCATGTCAGCGACAGTACGCCATTGGGGACCAAATTCAGCTTCTAATAATTGTGCTGCCCGATGCAGCATTAAGTCATTCATTTTATGTCACCTTCCTTTCATAATTTTGTTGGATGTAGCGGGAAATCGCCGCCGCAGTCATTTTGGCACAGCCTAAATCCATTTCGCTGAAAGGCTGTTGGTTTTTTGCACATAGTAAAAGTCCCAACGTTTCACCAAATTCGTCTTTTTTAGAAATAGGGAAAAAGACTGATATGGGATATTTTCCTGTCATAGTAGGGTATATGCGTTCCTTTTCAGAGAATAATTTCATCTTTCCCTGTTGCAGAAGCCTTTGAATACTTTCTGTTACAGGCATATTAAGTGCTGTATGATAATTCTTGGAAGCAATGATTTTGGAATCATTACATAACAGGATCCGGCAAGGGACATTACTATGTAAAATATCCAGAAAACTGTCTAACCGGATATCCATAGGGATATGGGAGTCGCATTTACGAAGACAGATGTTGCGTGTGTCAGCTTCCAGCATCAATACATCGCCTGTATGAAGCTGTAGGGCTTTTCTTACTTTGGCAGGAATAATGATCCGCCCTTGTTGGTCAATATTTAGTGTTGTGGCATAATCCATAGAGATCTCCTTTCCTTTATAAAAAGAAGCAGTCTTTTCGGCTGCTTCTTTGTTGAAATTCTTTAAGCGACATACATACCATTCAGATATTGTTCTTGTGGTTGTTCTTGCATATAGGAAGACATTTCATGTGGCTGTATATTTTGTGCCATTCGTGCGTCCTGTTGTTTTTTAAATTGTTGTTTGCCGTTTTGAATCAGGAAGGATGCAACGTAGTTTTCCCAATTTACGATATAGGAATCAGCACGTTTTAACAGCATATAAAAATCCATATCTGTCAATTGGATAAAAGCACTTTTTTCAGAGATAAAACTTTGAGCCTGCATATAAGTGCCGCCGTTATGATTCTTTTTCTTGATACCCTTTCCGTTATTAATTTGAATTCTCCATGGGCTGGTCAGTATTTCCTGCTGGTTGTTATATACGTGGCGGGAAATAAAAAACTGTTGTGCAGTAGAATAGCCATTGCCATCCGGCACACCAAATATTTTGCTTTGCGACCATTCAAATTCAGGAAAGCCAGCGGTAACTCTGGACAGCAGAAATTGAATTTGTTCGGGTGCCAGATGAAAACGGGTGATAATATTTTTATCACCGGTACCACTAGAGTAATCCTGTATGGAGATTCCAATAAGGGAGTGAACTTTATGACCATTTTCTTCAAATTCTCCTTTTGCATGAAGCTGTGCATAGCTGTTATAACTTGTGTAGCGGAGACGGTCATACAGTGCAATTAATTTTTTACTGGTCTGTACTTTGCATATCTGATCTGTAATTGAGTTTTGATAATTTTCACTCATGTATGTTTTCCTTCTTTCTATTTCAAATATTGTTTTACAAGCTGTGTCATATTTTTGGGCAAATCTTCTAATTTGGTAATATCTAAAAAACCATCCTGATAGATTCTGCGGATGTTTTCTTTGTCATCACCAATTGCTGCAGCAAAGATCACAATGCCACGTTTACGATATTCATTCTTGATACCACGAAGATCTGCTTCTGCTTCCGTACCACTGTACCCACAATCTGCGGGCTGTCCGTCAGAGATTATGATGAGGAGTTTTTGTGATTCCGGACGCTTTGCCAGGTGTTCCGCAACATAACGAAGTGCAGCTCCATCCCGGTTGCCATTACGGGCAGACATATCCATCAGCCGGTAACGGTCAGAGGCATCCAGAGAATCAAATTCAGCATAGGAATACAAAGCAACACCCTTAGAATCTGTAGAATGCCCATAAATGGTAATAGGAATTCCCAGGCTCATACAGAAATCATACAGCACGATTGCAGTTTTCCGGGCATGGGTAATACGATCTCCCCAGCCCATAGAACCACTTTCATCAACCAAAAGTCCCACGGAAAGTTTTTGTTCTTCATCCGGAAGCCTGGTTCTGGTAAAGATACCGCCGTCCTTTCGGTGTAAAGCCCGCATATCCAGCCTTTTACCAAATAACAGGTTTTTTTGTTTCCCGCCTTCTGCCTCTTCTTTTAATAAAGGAAGAATGGAACTTTGCAGCCTTTTGGAGGTCCGCAAAAGAGGGGAAGCAACTGTTTGATAAGATTTGATAAAAAAGTCGGAAACTGGATTGATGCGGTGGATTGTTACATGGATGCCTGCATGGGCATTTCCGTAATGTATTTCATCCGCCGATTTTTGCAAGTCTTCTGTTAATTCCTGTTCATAATCATTTTGGGCTTTTTCCGTAGCAACATCATTTAGGATGCGTGCAAGATCATTCGCTGCATTTTCATAACCGGAACCGGCATACTGTGATGCGTATGTGATTCCTGGATTATTTCCATCTAATACTGCTGTAGTTTTAGCAAGTTCAATTCTTCCTCCTTCTTCCTGCAGTACCTTTTCTGCCTGGTTGATTGCATCTTGCCTGTAATTTGGATCAAGACCAGATAAGTCACAGGTTATAGGAGTTTTTGATTTTACTGTAGGACCTGGAATGTTTTTAGGGATTCCTCCGTTTTTACCAGTTGGAAGAGGAGATCCGCTACCTGATTCTTTCCGCAGCAGATCCTCCAGAGCATCGCCAACTTGGGTACTATCCTGCTTTTTTAAAGACTCTCTGGTTAACTCTACCATAGGCTGAATATAGTTCCAGCAAAGTACTAAAAGATAGTTGGAAGCACGTAAGCGTTCTTTCCCCTGTGTGGCAATTAAAGCATCGTCAATATAATCCATGCAGTCTGAAAGGGTGTCTGTGTATTCTCCAGAATAATTCGTGCGGTTATTTATATTACCAGTCCGGCAATAAGACAAAATTAAATTGCTCATAATGGAAAACGGCTGATAGCCACAGTCAATTTGTTCCTGTATAGAAGGAATCAATTCAGACATCCGCAGATTATTGATCTGTATTCCCTGCTTAAAAGTTCCGGGATATTCTTCACACATCCGGGCTTCAATGTAGATGTCCTCCAGTATATTATTAAACTGTGCAGCACAGCGGGATAGCGTCAGACACGTTGCGTTATCTTTTTCTTCCATGGCATCTAAGATGTCCTGCAGATTTGCCTTGTATCCAGAAGGCAGATTGTCTGGTGCTTCTGGATAGAAGGAACCATTTTCCATATTGGTCAGATAAAGCTGTAGTGATGCAAAATCAGAGTAACGCAGATGTCCGATTTCATGTCCAGTTAGACCAGTCAGGCTTTGTGAACGTAGAAATCGGGAAGGAAAGCTTTGGGTTATCGGGTTTGCAGCGTTACAGTGAATTTTATAATTATCTGTATAAGCGATGTCTGCATTTTCAGAACTGTCCCATTCCATAAGTACCTGAAGTCCATAGCGAGAACGGCCAGTAGCCGCTTTCGCCAGAGATGTTTGGTATTTTTGGAAAGCCGATGAAAGAAAGAGTTCTTCATCAGTGATTTTTGACTCCGTATCCTGGATCATTCTTTTTAAAGCTTTTTGAGTGTTATTCAATTTCTTCACCTTTCTTTCTTTTTCATATTTTGGGTTAGGAGATCTTCCATTGTACAGCCGTAATACTGGGCTAACCGAAAGACGGCGTAAGCAGATGGAAGCGTATGCCCATTTTCATAGTTCATAATTGTTTTTTCCGGTAGATGCAGAAGTCTTGCTACGGCTTTCTGAGAGAGTTTCGTCTGCTTGGATTTTCTTAAATAAACGAGATTTTCTGCCAGAGTTTTGCGTAGTTCGGCTTCGGTATAAAAGGTGTTCCTCAATAGTGTGTTATGATGCAAGAACTGTATCCAAGCAAGAACCTTCAATTTCGATACGGCTTTCAGAATCGGCAGTGACGGAAGATAAAATGGTATAATGAGCAGCTTCCTGTATATCGCCACATACCATAAAAGACTGAACCCAGGCTATTAATTCCCGGACTCCACAGCAGCCATCTGTTATCAGGTTATCCTGACAATACTGTGCGATGGAACGTACAATCTGTGTCATGGTACGTACTGATTTTTTATCGGAACATCCGGTAATAGCAAGAACACGCTCTACCATGGTCTCTTCATCCGGTTCATCCATATCTATGACCATATTCATCCTTGAAATGACAGACTGGTTCATGGGACGACAGCCGGCATAGTCATGATTAGTTGTGACTACAATGGTAGTATCCGGATGCCGATGGATGACTTCCCCGTTTGGCAGAAATACGCTGTTACAACGGTCCAACAGGGAATTAAGCCCTACCAGTACACCAGGATTGGCAATCACCGTAGGCTCCTGTATTTCTACCAGATAGCCGTTTCGGATGGCTTCAACCAGTGGTGTATCCACATAGCGGAACTGTTGGCTGCTGGAGGTAGCAGCTTGATTCTGCTTCATTTCCTCAGATATATGATGGATCAATTCTTCATAAACTGTATTTTCTGATACCTTTTCATCATAAGTACCCGTTAATTTTTCATAGGCAGTAGCCGGATCGAGGGTAATGTCTTGAAAAGAGGGCAGTTCCCCTACCAAAGAAAGCTGTTTTTCATCTACATCAGGTAAAATCTGTCCAAGAAGGTCAAAAATTTCTGTATTTGCCGAGCAGGTGATGCATCGGTAAGGCAGGTGAAGTCCTGCAGCAATGGCTTTGGCACCTTCGGTCTTTCCCGTTCCAGCAGGCCCACGGAGCATAAAATTCCGCATAGGCTGCTTGCTGTCAGTTGTTAATTTGGCATGTTCACATATTCTTTGGATTTCTTTTGGGATTACATACCAATCTTCGAGAATAGGAACGGTTGATTCTTCTTGGGGAGTTAATGTCCGAGAATTGGACAGGATGTATTTATCGACAAAATCTTCTTTGGGAATTGAAACGGCGGAAGCAGTATAGTGATGTCCACCTTTTAATACCTGAAAGGTACCCTGGATAATTTCCGTTGGTGCATAAACACCTTTTTGGATATTCAGTGGTGTAAGTCTTTGGAGCACGCCATTTGCAGGAGTGTCAACTTTGATGTTCCCGATAGGAAGGGAATCACCATAACGGATCCTGCGGTACACGTTATCACAAAGAACCGCAGCCGTTTCTGCAGCTTTGGGCAGGTCAGGAAAACCGTCATCACGTTGTTGCTTTAATTCCTGATATTTTTCATTGAATTCGTCATCAGAAAGAAACGTAGGCATTAAAGCAAAATAAAGAGCACTTCCGGAATCTTCATCTTTTTTAAACTGATATGGCTCTGGTTTACTGTCCAGATCCAAAGGTTTTTCATACTTTCCGGCTATAAATTTCCCAGTCATACGGTTGTAGACCACTACATGCAGCAACCCGGTACGGCTTGGATATTCTGCGATTGTAAAATTGTTTGCTTGGCTTCCAATGGCTCCGAGTTCTTCCTCTGCTTTTCCAGCAGGTGGATTTTCCAAATCCATATAAGAAAAAACTGCCTGCAAAGTAGCAGAATGGAGAGTAGCCCGTTTTTTAGGCTGATTACAGTATTTGGAAGCGATGTCTTTCATCACTGCACTTTTCCCGGAATAGCTGTCAAATGGAGATGGTAGCGTTCTTTCAAAAGTCCAGTTAGGGACAAAGTTTGTATTTGGCATAAGATTTCCTCCTATTCTTTCACCCAGGATAATTCGAGGGCCTGGTCCTTTTCTTTTGCGGTCAATTCATCTTTTTGGAAGATTGAAATGAGAATATCCCAATAGTTTCGTGGCGGGAAATAATCAAAACAATCCTTGATTTCCGCTGTATTACCATTTTGGATGTAAATTTGCCCGTTTTCATTAATATAGAGTTTGTGGTGTCCTTTCGCATGGAGCTGCCCGATAAGGTTCTCCAGTTTTTTCTTGCCAATTAAGGAATACCAGGATTCCGGATCAGCAGAAGGAACATCGTCCTCATCGGTAACTGTGACAGTTTTTTTGAGGCTGGCAATGGTCAGCATTTGAAGTTCCAGATATCCGTATTGGTTCATACGTGCTTCCGCAAAGTTGTAGTCCTCCGTATGAAAGGTTCTCAGACGTATGGGATTTCCGCAAAGAAGCTGCTTCATGGATGGCGGCTTCTGGAATTCCCATGTTGCATTTGGAAATGCAGCCTGTAGTTTGTCGGTAATCTGGTAGCTGATTTGTCTCCAAAGCAATTCTTCTGTTTCGGAAACTGGCTCAGATGATTTCAAAGAAGACCAAGGGCTTGTTTTGCCCTGGTTCTTGAGTAGGTTTAGAGTCAGTTTATGGATTTTGGGAAGAAGTGTGGAAAGAAATAGCAGCAGGATGCCAAGGATTCCGATACTTGCGACTGCATTACGATTTCCATTTCCTGGTATGAATATAGTTGCAATTAACAAAATTATTGTGAGCATACTTAGAACTTTAAGAAATTTCTTTTGTGTATTCACTTCATTTCCTCCATGTTTGTTTCAATAGAAAAAGGAATTGCAGCAGACCAGTAGATACTGGAAAGTCGCAATTCCTTCATTTTAGGGATCTTTGATAATTTACGGGAATGGAAGCTGCTGTGGTGGTGTATTTTCCGGAATATTGGTAAATCCATCACCAGATACATTGCCAGCCGTAAATCCCTGTGGTGCATAAGCCGATCCCCCTGCCGGAGCATAAGACATCTGTTGTGCGGCCTGTGGCATCATATTGTTATTGACTGGCATTGCGCCAGTAGGCACGGTACCGGAAGGATTCATTCCCATTGCCGGGTTTCCATTATAAGTAGCACCGTTTGCTGGTACTGGTGGAACATTCGGATTTCCGACCATTGGATTCCCCGGTACAGGTGTTGCTGCATTGGTATCATTACGATTCGCAGGTAAGAACTGCCAGTCCTTTACCATAATTTGCGGCGTGATAGCTGCTTGACCTGCATTATTGCCTTTCTGGTGAATATACGGATGGAGTTCTAAATCTCCGTAGACCATGAGACACGTTGATTTTTTGACACCGGCTTTTATCAGTCGATCTGCAAGAAACTTGTTGCAGTAACACTGATAGAAGATGGGTTCTTCCTTTCCGTTTTGACCTCTCTGGTTGGTAGCAAGCCCCAGGCTGATGTATTCAGTTCCGGAGTTCTTTGCTTGCTGCATAACCGGATCGGCAGTTACCCTTCCTGTTACAATGATAATAGATGACATAAAAATTCTCCTTTCTGCCCTTTGGGCGATAAAATAGTGATAAATAAAAAAAGTGCCATTATAGCACCGTATAAAACGGCATTATAATGACACGATTTTCCAACTTAAACTGCATGTGTACTGGAGATAGTATCCAGACACCCTATAAAGGGATAACACAAAACTTAAATACAATATCATAGTAACACAAGATATAGTGAAGGTCAATGATAAAATACCATATATAGTATTTTGCGATTCGAAATAATAATTTTTGTGTCAAAATGCTTGGAAGTGTAGTATTTTATGAGGATAATCCCAAATAGATATAAAATTTTCATAAAACTTGATATAGAAAATCCGATTATCCGCATAAATACAGCATTTAAGGGCTGTTCATCACTTGAAAAAATAAGTGTTTTACCACGAATTTACCATAATTGAATATGAGTCTTGATATGACGAAATATAAAGGGAGATTGCACGTATAATAAAACCGCGTATCTCCCTTTAACAAACTATCTAAAGTTTTCTACATTTATAACTCTGGAAAAACAATCGCACAAATTCATGTTGTGAGTGACCATGATTATAGTAATGCCCTTTTCATTTAATTCTTTCAAAAGTTTCATCACTATCAATTCGTTCTCTTTATCAAGTCCAGAAGTTGGTTCATCAGCTAATATAATCTGACTTCCTTGCAAAATCAATTTAATAATTGCAATTCGCTGTTGCTCTCCACCGCTTAACTGATATACTTTTTTGTTAAGCATGTCACTTAGCTCAAATTGCTTTAAATACTTATTGATTAGTTTCAGTTTTTCTTCTTTTTTTACTTTTTTATATTCAAGAGCTAATTTTAAATTCCACAACACGCTTTCATCTTCTATTAGTCCATAATTTTGAAATAGATAGCCTATTGTATATCTTCTCAAAATCATAGCATTTTTACCGTTCATGGACAAATTTTTATGACTATCAATAGTGATTGTTCCCTCGGATATATCAGTAATCAATCCTATTATATTTAAAAGTGTCGTTTTACCTGCCCCGCTTTTCCCTACAAGCCCCACAAATTCGCCTTTTTCTATTTCTAAAGATAAATTTTCAAATAGAACCTGATTTTTCCCATATTCTTTTTTGACGTTCTTTAATGTAATCAATGACATACTTATGCCCCCTTTTCAATCTCATATAAAGCGTTTGAGATATAAATTCTATAAAGCAATTCGCAGAATATGTAGTCAATAAGTATAATCGCAAAAAGGCAAGCAAAATAATAATTTATAGCAGTTAATACGCCTGATATAATTATTTCGATTCCCCAAAAAATATACCGATTTTTCAGTGTCCTAAAATGAGAGAATCCTAAAATCTCTTTTGCCGCATATCTCTTTCGATTTACAAAAATGTCCACATAATTTGAAATATACAAAATAAACAGTAAAGACACTATAAAGACAATCGTAAACATAGTGAGTGTTTTAAGAACGAATGTCACATTTTCAAGTTGCATTAAATAAGGTGTAAGTAATGTTCCAGCTGTAACTAATTGCTCTAAATCATATTCTGATAACAAAGAAGAAAAATCTTCTCTTGACTCCATTTGAAAAAATAAACACCTTGTATTTAAAGAATCCAAATAGTAAAGTCCTGCAAAATTGCCCGTATCAACAATGATAACAGGATTAGCCATATCCGAAAAACCATTTTCTGTATTGACTTTTATCGTAGAATCATCGTCTATATAAACAACATTAAATTTATCAATAGTTTTTTCTTCTCCCGGTATTCCATAAAATTGATTGTAATTCATCAATCGGAAATATTCTTGCTTAATATATTCGCTAATAGAATTTTCATCATTCTTATATTTATGTGGAACTAATACTGTTGGTTCACTAAATATATCTTCTCCCAATGGTTTTCCACTGAGCTGGATATTTGAAAATTCATTCAGATAATTTCTATTTGCAATAACAAGCTGTTGTTCATAATAGGGGCGTGATGTCTGCAAACCACCGTCTGTCCTAAAATCACATAGTAGTGAATGGTTATGATTATACATCTCTAATGTTTGTTCAGAATATTTTTCTAATATGTCTGTGTTTGCTAACGCATAATCATACTCCGATGAATTAAAACCATTAGCGGTATAATATCCGTCCAGATACTTATAATCTAAAACAGCTTGTTGGCTTTGTCTAAATGAGTTCCCCTGATTCAGCAATGAAATAATAGTGATAGCGATTATTACCGAAAAAATTATTTTTATAGCCTGAACTACAATATTTGTGCCGCTATTTAAAGTCTTATTTTTTATCATTGCCTCTAAAGAAACAAACTTAATTAAAATACTTGTAATTAAAACACAAAGTATATTTATAGCTAAAACACCAATAAAGAACAGTACACTTGTTGCTAAATAAGAAAAATCATATCTGTTTGTTAATGCGTAATATAAATTTAGCAAGAACAGTAATACTAAACATATTACAGCAAAATATTTTATTACACTGGTAATTTGCTCCTTTAAAATATGTATAGTAGAAAAGCCCATGCTTTTTTTAATACCTATTTTTTTCAAACTATAAGACGTATAAATACAGTATATGATTTGAAGTACAATAAATAAGATTACAAAATTCAGAAGATTCAATTCTAATACCATACTATACGGAATAGCGTCATTTTCAAAGTTATTTATTGCGACGGACAGTTGAGAAGCTATCTCTTTAATTGCGTTAGCTGGTAAATCTGTATAGAATACACCAACACTATCTAAAAAATCTTCCTTTTGCAATTCATGATATTGAAACAAAATAGAGGAAGATATAGGCTGTTTTTGTGTAAACTCATTTAATGGATAGCAATATAAATCATAAACAGATTTATCTGTGGAAGTGAGCGTATTGTTAATGAGTTCTAATTTATTTTGAGAATATTCTTCTGTAAATATTGTATAAAATTTGTCGAGAATTTCTGGCGATGTTTCTTCTAAAACATACCCTTTTAAATTCTCAGTAGCAATGTTATTCTTTTCATAAATGTTGTAAATAGAAGTATTAAAAATATATGCAAAGAGTATGACTTCAAGGAAAATAAAAATCTTTAAAAATTTTTTCATAACATACGCCCCTTTCTTTGAAGAAATGTATAAAATAGGGCGGGACAAATAGCCCCGCCCTAGGTGTTTGAACTATTTTACTTAATATGGATAATAATCATAATAAGATGTTTCGTTCGCCCACCAAACTCTCTTTGCATCTTTGTAAGCGTAGTTTGACTTGAATCCACTGGTATATGTATCTCCGCCGACCTTTACAGTTGCCTTTACCATGTAGTTGCGACTAATACCTGCTTTACGCCCAATTTCGGAATATACAATGGTGTCTGTTTGCCCTCCATTGTAGTACAAATCTCCACCCGCTACATCAATAGCCCACGCTGTAAGTGGAGCGCCGACAACCATAACTGCTGCTACAAGACCAACTACTTTCGTTCTCAACTTCTTTGCTCTCATTCGATAAACCTCCTTTCTCTTTTTTACTTTTTGATAGTTTTATGCACGTACTGTTTTTACTAACCTCAACATAACATATATTTCATTAAATGTCAAGTTATTTTTGTTTCTATTTTATATATGACCTCTTTGTTGCTATCATATTTTGTGCATAATGCACAAAATCAAAGTGCCAATATTAGTGCTTTCCACGATTGTACTTTTACAATGAAAAGACGAAGTACCTGTGATAAATTCATTGCTCTAAAATTATTAGAGAAACTATACAATATAGCTATCCTTTTTTCTCTTGTCTGCCATAAACAGAAAAGAAAAAGCCCTGTCAAGAGCCTGCCACTTCTTTAGAAGTGGTGCTTGCACTCTTGATCTGGGCTTTTTGTTTGCTGTATCTTTTTGCAAGAGGAAAAAGGCTACTCGTCCCCGTTGTCAAAATGGCTGTCCTTTAAGACTTCCCGCAACAGCTCCATATCTTCTTTTGAGTTGGGATTTATCCTCTTTACAACCTGATAAGGTGTACCGTACTTGTGTCCGTCTGTGCTTTCCCCGAACATATCCATGCTGTATAAATCATCATAACGGTCTAATACTTTCTGAAATTTCAAGTGCTGGATAAATGTTTTGATAGGGTAAAGGTCGGACGCTTGTATGTCCTCTCCCTTGATATAGTCTGTGATGTATTTCCGCAACTGCTCCAACTCATACTCTAGCCATTCTTCTTCACTGTCAAAGAAGTTATCATAGTGTCCGTGTTTCAGTTCTGCATTTAGGCGTTCTTCCGTCCGTAAAAACTTGCATACCTCTTTTTCCGCCTGTTGGACAAACTTCCATTCTCCCGACAACAATTCATTCGGTGTTACTTCCAGTACGTCCATTATCTTTTCCAGCGTGTCAAAGGTGGGATAGTTTACCCCTCGTTCAATCTTAGAAAGGCTCTGCATATTGATACCGATGGCGTCCGCAAGCTCCTGCTGTTTCATTTTCCTGTGTTTTCTTATGGTCTGTATGTTCTCCCCTAAAAAATTTATTTTCTTTGTGTCATGCTCCATAACTTCTTATATCTTTTCCTTTCCCGGCTTTTTCGTTCCTTTATAAGCCTATCATACTTATTATAGCCGAAAAAGTCAAGAAAAAGTTCTTGACAAGTAATTCTAACGGCGTTATTATCATGGAGGATATAGTGATTAAGCACAATGAGGTCAATCACACGCTTGAGTAGGCATAGAAAAGAGTTATTTTCGCTTTGATAGCATGAATAGGCATGGACTATCCGACCGAAAACGGTGTTTCTTCCTGTGCCTGCCCCGTTTAGCCACGAGCCTCCCAAAGGCTCGTGAGCGTTAAGAACGGGGCTGGTGCAGGAAGAAAAGGAACGCCGTAGGCGTTCCGTACAGGGCGTATATGTAACACCGCCCTGCGTATACATGTCATAGTACCTAGAAACTGTGATAAATAAAGGAAAAACACGATTTTTACCCCGCAAAAAACGGGGCATACGAAAGGAGAAATGCACTATAACTACACACAAAAATTTATCCGTTAAGATTGATTACATCAGCATTGTATTTGAAACGGCAACCGCTGAAGATGTAATCATGCACATTTTAGGTTTACCGACTGACATTTTCAATGTTTATCCAGCAACGATAAAATTCAAGACTTATCAAGCACGCTGGCAGGTTGGAGATATTTATGTATCGGGAGACGCAAGAAAGACAGAGGATAACCCACAGGGGCTAGGCTGTTATCTTGTTATGACTGGCAGAGGTTGTGATGATATTTTCCGTATTCTCAACAATAGGAATTATACCTTTGGGGATATGTTCCGACGCTGTGAGCGAAGATACGGACTGGATAACTTCCATTTCACAAGACTTGATATTGCCATTGATGATAAAAACGAAAAACCATTCTTTACCATAGAGCAGATAAAGAAGAAATGCGAAAAAGAGGAATTTATCTCGAATAGTGAGGGCTACCACTTTGACGAAAGCAAGTTTGATGATTTCGACACCGCAA
>NZ_JAAITA010000023.1 GCF_013304445.1 Blautia hansenii | reverse complement strand
ACAGCAACTATGTGGCTTTCAGCCACTTTCACGGCTGTGCCGTGAATAATCTAGGTTTATTATAGAAATTGCAAACACGTAGATGGCATCTTTCATCTACGTGTTTGATGTAAATATTGCTTAGTATGGATTAGTTTCTTGGCAATTTTAAAAGATTATCATTCGGAGTATCATTTGGCTCTGAACGAACATATTTTTCTTGATTACTGCTGAGTGCAGGGATTAAGTTTGGATAAGGATAAATGTTTACCTGAATGGAATCAGGGTTATTTTTTAGGTAATCATATAAGGATTCTTTAGCAAAGTATCCTGGGTTAGTACATCCTTCTACGTAAATTTCGGATATTTCAGTTGTATTGTTGGACTGTGCACATCCTGTTTTCATTTTTATTTTTGTTGCTTTCATTTTTTATTTCCTTTCAAATTTTTTTGTGAATATTCTATATAAACAATAAGAAAAGAAATCAAGTCGAACAAAGGTTTTGGTTGTCTGGGAAATTGTTCTGTGTTAAACTTACTTTGGATGAAGTACATTTGTACACAGAGGCCAGTATTCTATTCGCTTAGATGCTGGTTTCTTTTTTATTGAAATTTTTTATTTGTTTTAATTTCATAATCACTATAACACGACTTAACAAAAAAAGTCAATTTAAATTTTGTCCCAATATTGACAAAAATGTCCCGTGGAGATATAATTAAGAAAAAGACAGGGGTGGCACATTATGAAGAAGAAAAGCATTCTTAATTTGATAAAATATTATTCAGAAGAAAATGATGCAGGTTTTAGAAGTGAAGCATATGAGATTGCAAAAGACTTTGATAAATCAGGAGATTACCAATTAGCTGAGTATATTATGGCATTAATGTCAAATGCGAATACATTTGTACCTCAAATGAATGAAAGTGACTCAGCGTTATTTGAAAAAATTGAATCATCTGGAGATAGTTTATGGCTTCCAGATTCGGTCACACAGGATATTCTTGGAATTGTACATGCAGTTGCACATAAAGCTGGAATAAATAAATTCCTATTTCAAGGATCGCCGGGAACAGGGAAAACGGAAGCGGTCAAACAATTGTCTCGTATCTTAAATAGAGATATTTATATGGTGGATTTTGCTGCTGTTATTGATAGTAAATTAGGGCAGACACAAAAAAATATTTCTTCTCTATTTAAAGAAATAAATAATTTTGTTCATCCAGAAAATGTAATAATACTATTTGATGAAATAGATGCAATTGCACTAGACAGAACTAATACAAATGATTTGCGAGAAATGGGAAGAGCGACATCTTCTATGCTTAAAGGAATGGATTATATGGATGAAAGAGTTGTACTAGTTGCGACAACCAATTTATATGAACATTTCGATAAAGCTTTAATTAGAAGATTTGATTCTGTGATAGATTTCAACAGATATACAAAAGGAGATTTAATGTCAATCGCAGAAGAATTTTTAAATAAGTTTTTAGTAAAATTTAAATTAGCAAGTAAGGATATCCGCTTATTTCGTAAAATCATTGGATTGATGGAACCAATTCCATATCCAGGAGATTTAAAAAATTTAATAAGGACAGCGGTTGCGTTTAGTGATCCTGATGATGGAATGGATTATTTTAGACGATTGTACTATGCAGTTAATGGTAAACAGCCTCAAAATTTGAAAGAATTAAAATCTCAGAAATTTACAATTAGAGAAATAGAAATTTTATCGAGGATTCCTAGGAGCACTGTAGCTAGAGAACTTAAGGAGAGCATGGATGAATGATATATTACAACTTAGAGGACAGTTTCAGAAGCGGAAAAATGTGAATGGTTTTGGACCGACGAATCTTCCAAAAGGTTCAAAAGTTACAGCTGAGCATGTCGGAAATATGAAACAACAGTTAAAACAATTAGAGAACTATTGGAAAAATGAGATGACGATAGGTGGAGTTCTAATCAGCGTTCATTATAAGTGCATTGTTGCAAAGAGCAATAGGTTGCAGATTTTGCTTGGAGAAAAAAGTTCACATCCCAACATGTCAATTAGAGGGGCAAAATTTGTGGATGAGAATAACGCAAAAAATGAAAAAGTAAAGAAGCATGTTTTTACGTATTTTATTTCTTTTGAAGCTTTGCGGAAATCAATACAATATTTAGAAAAATGTGAATTGGTTCTAAATAAGTATTATAATGGTGAAATAACAGATAAAGATACCCAATTAATAAATAGTGGAAAATATAATGTAAATATAATGGCTAAATCTAGTTTTTTAAGAGTAGTTGTAGATTCTAATTATGTAGAAAGTTTTAGATTAGATCGTGTAGATGAAACAATCAAAGATAGATCAATTGTAACGATTTATAAAACAGGAGTAAATACAGTAGAATTATTAAGCAAATTTGGCATTGATATGATACATGCTAAAATGATTGATGAAACAACTCTTAGACTTGACGGTAGAGAAATTCAGATTTTGCAAAATAATGCCCCATATTTGATTGCAATGCATGTTAGAGATTTAGCAGAAATTGTTATAGATGAAGATATTGTGAAAGATGAATCAGAAAGTTTAATATCGATTCCAGAACCCACAAATGAACCAACAGTTGGTGTTATTGATACTCAATTTGACAAAAGGGTATATTTTCATAATTGGGTCGTTTCACACAATATGGTTGATCCGAACATCACAATTACTACAGAAGATCGTTTCCATGGAACAGCGGTAACTTCAATAATTGTGGATGGACCAGCTTTTAATCCAAAACTGGATGATGGCTGTGGACGATTTAGGGTAAAACATTTTGGAGTAGCAACAGCAGGTGGATTCAGTTCGTTTACAATCCTTAAAATGATTAGAGATATCATAGCGAGTAACAGAGATATTAAAGTATGGAATCTTTCATTAGGATCGGCGATGGAAATCGATCCCAATTTTATATCGCCCGAAGCAGCAGAGTTAGATAAGATTCAATGTGAGTATGATGTTATATTTGTTGTCGCAGGGACAAACAAAACAAGAAAAATGACAGGAACTGTGAAAATAGGTGCTCCAGCAGATTCACTTAACTCATTAATAGTTAATGCTGTTGATTTTAACGGTAAACCAGCTTCATATACAAGGGTAGGACCGGTACTATCTTTCTTTTATAAACCAGATATTTGCTACTATGGGGGAGATAAACAGGAAAAAATTACAGTTTGTGAACCTTTAGGCATGGCAACAGTATGTGGAACTTCATTTGCTGCACCTTGGATTACAAGAAAAATGGCATATCTTATCCATATCGTAGGATTAAGCAGAGAAGTTGCAAAAGCACTGATAATTGATTCGGCAGCAGGATGGAATCGTCAGGATAATAAATATTTTGCCATGGGGTATGGGGTTGTACCAAAACGTATTGAGGATATTACACATTCCAAAGATGATGAAATTAGATTTATTATGAATGGAACCATTGATGAATATGAAACATATACGTATAATATTCCAGTTCCACAAGATATGAAGGCACATCCTTTTTTTGCAAAGGCAACATTGGCATATTTTCCAAAAAGCGATAGAAATCAGGGTGTAGATTATACAAGTACAGAAATGGATCTCCACTTTGGAAGAATAATTGAAAAAGATGGAAAAGCCATGATTAAAGCTATAGATTACAACAAACAAGCAGATGAAGGAATTCAAAATATTTATGAAGAAGATGCACGTAAACTGTATCGAAAATGGGATAATATAAAACATATTAGTGAGGCAATTAAAGAAAATGCAAGGCCTCGAAAAGCTTATTCAGCGGGAATGTGGGGATTGAGTATTAAAACGAAGGAACGACTTGTTCCAAAAGCAGGAAGAGGATTACAATTTGGTGTGGTTGTTACGTTAAAGGAGATGAATGGTATAAATCGTATTGATGAATTTATAAAATTGTGTATGGTAAGAGGATGGCTTGTCAATAGAATCGATATAGAAAATCAGATTGATGTATACAGTAAGGCAGAAGAAGAAATTGAATTTGAATAGAAAATTCAATGAAATAAGTAAGTGTATGGTTTAATGATTGTGCTGAGGAATGGGTATCAATTATTGAAAATGATTTAAATATTGGTTTGGACGACGATGAACATGTTGAAAGTATCGTGTTGCTTTCAAAACTTAAATCAAATAAGTTGAAGCATATCAATGTGGAATACAAGTAAAGAATATTGACATGGATGTAGAATTTCCTTTATTGATTATGCAGACATGGTTATACAGTTATGTGAAAATGTTTTACAGATGAAGATAGAGACTTTGAGAAAACAATGGGGCATAGAAGATGAGATTTCAAAATTGATTATATCTTTATATGATGAGACAGCTAATTCTAGTAAAATGGAAGATAAACAGATTGTTATTCGGCAAATTAAACGCTGCCTTTTCCGTCAGATTAAAACGGGTCTTTCAGAGCACCTAACGATGGGATGAAGCATATATTTTTGGACGCTTCAGGCACGTTATTTTATGAGAAAAAACCATCATGCAGATTATCTTACATGATGGTTTCTAAAGCTATCCGAGTTCACAGTCATTGATTGCCTGCATGACGGCATCGGCGGTTATGATATTTAAATTTGAGCTGTTTCCAACCAACAGACTTGCATTACACAGTTTGTTGATCATACGTGGGGTCCCATTCGCTGCATTGAGGATTGCTTCCAGTGCATTGTCTTCGAATACCGTTTGTGTGCATCCGGCGCCATTCAGTTTGGCAGCAACATAGGAATGCCCTTCTGCTTTTGTCATGCCTTCCAGATTATAATTCATGACAATTCTCTGGCGGAAAGGTTCGTGGATGCTTAGACGCAGGGTGCTGTTGAGCTGTGGCAGACCGGAAAGAAGAACAACAGCCCGGTCTTTGGAATCCATTTCAAAGTTGAACAGCATTTTTAAGTCATTGAGTACAGCGTTTCCGATATAGTTCGCTTCATCTATGATGATGACAGGCGTCTGTCGTTTCTCAAGTACGAGACGGTTGATTTCATCCTGAATGATTTTGAAGTTATCGGTCTTGCGGAATGCAGGCTGGGCTCCAAGTTCAGCGGCAAGATTCCGGTAAAAATCATTTACAGTCAGGGTGGAAAGACTGGAATAAACTACTTTATAAAGGGAAGTATTCAGTCCCGAAGCCCAGTTCCTGACAGCGGTGGTCTTTCCTCTTCCGGCGCTTCCGGTCAGGAGGCCGAAACCTTTTGTGGTAAGCAGGTAGTTCAGACGGAACAGAACCTCCTTGTATTCCTGTGTTTCTACGAGGACTTCCTTTGAGTTCTTTAGGAAAGGATTGAACTCCAATCCATATCTTGCAGTGTAATCCATAATCATTCGTCTCCTTTGCATAAGCGTACTTTTTCTCTTTTTATCAATGCGTTTTCGGTTTTATTGAGAAGCCGGATTGGTGTCAGCGTCCCGTCAGCTTCCACAATGAAGATTTCTTTCATATCCGGGGAATAGCGCAGGCGGATACGCTGCCGTGCAAAACGATAATCAACTTCGTATTCAATCTGGTCGATGACGATTACACTGTCAGCAGATACCCGGCGTTCAATCTCCAGAAGGAAATTTTGACGGATGTCTTCCTCAGAAAGTCTGCGGATCTGCTCCGGTTCCGAAAAGAAACGGTCCTGTGGGGACAGTCCACGGAGGGAAGAATGGGGGGATTGGTTGTATTGCTGGACAAAAGCGTACAGACTTCCCCTCAGTTCTTCCAGTGAATGGAAATCCCGCATATCAAGGGCTGCCATCCACTGATCCTTCATCGTCCGGAACCAGCGTTCAATCTTGGCTTTTCCGGTGGGAGTGTATGGCTGGCAGTAACTGAGTGTTGTACCGATTCTTGCGGCAAGGAGTTCCATCTGCCTGTTTTTGTAAGATTTACCATTGTCAAAGTTGAAAACTTTTGGGCGCCCATACTTTGCTATGGCTGATTTCATAACCGACATCAGGTTGATAAAGTTATCATGATAGAACACATCAATTCCGGTAATGAAGCGGCTGGCATCATCAATCAGGGCAATGATATAGATCCGGTGTTTTTTGCCATCCGAATCTGTAAGGCGGGGACCGACGCTGCTGTCCCCGCACCAGACCTCATTGATATGAGGGCGTTCATAGCGGCGCATATCCTTGTTCGGTGTCTGCCGCAGTTCCGACTGAAGCCGTTTCACAAAGCGGCTGACGGTGGATTCGGATACCTGTCCGTTTATTACAGAGCCATCGGATTTCAGCTGCCTGTAAATAGCGGCCGCAGACATGCGTGGATAGTTGGTCTTGAAATACCGGATTCTCTCCTGAAGTTCTTCGTCAAGCTTGCGGCTCATGCCGGCATCTGACCGCCCTTTCGGGACGAGACCTTCAAAACCATGGTTCTGATAGTCCAGATACCATTTTTCAATGGTGGCGGGAGCATAATGATGGAGCTTCCCGTCGGGTCCCATGAGTCCTTTTGCAGAAATTTCCGTGTAAAAAGCGGTCTTGCTTGGATAACGTTCATCAAGTCCTGCAATAATAGGTGCGATGGCGCCATAGCGCATCAGTGCGATTTCCTGTTGCTTTTCTTGTTTCATAAGTTTCATCTGCCTCCTTTTTCTAAAGGATAAAGGATAAAAGCAGACCTGTCGTGTAAGGTTATGTTGGCAGGATAAAAAGTTGATTGGAGGTTGATTTCATCTGCATGAACTGTCTGGAAAAGAGGGAAAAACATCCTGAAATCAGGCTGGGGATATCGGGGAGGTGAAGCCTCATGGAAAGCAGCCGCTGCTTCCAATGTAAACGGTAGTTCCGGATGATGGATTTCAGGTTGTTTTCATCCACGAGGTATTGTTCTGCCAGTATGTTCCGGAATCCGGTTTCATGCTCATAAGCATGAATCAGACGGACGTGCAGAACCAGAGGGATCTGTGAATAAGAGATCATGGATGAAAGTAACAGTGCATGGGTATGCCCGCATGCCTTGCAGTACACACGAATGACTGAAAGGGAGAGAACCCTGTCAGCAAGCTGGATGCTGCGTCTGTAAGAGCCATAACGGATAAGACAGCCGGAGTGACCGCAGACACATGAAATAAGGTTCAGATCAAGAGAATCTATTGTTTTATTGTAAAAATCCTGAGAAATAAGGTTGTAGTTTTCTGTTTTAATTGTTATCATAGGTATGCATGAATGTAGCGTAAGCTATGTTTGGGTGAAAGCAGAAATCAAACTTTGGTCGGGGAGGTTTCTGCTTTTTTATTTCACGGTTACAAAACCATATGATAACACAAGAGGTCTCAGGATAAAATAATCTGATGGAAAATACGTCAGATTCCTTTATTCCAAGACCTCTTTTATTTTGCATGAAAATTGAAAAATCGGTTTGTTATAAAGTGACTGATAACACAGAGGATGGATGACAGCGTAGCTGAAATTAAAGCATATATTTAGCAGCATAAGAAAATGTTTCCATACCTTGGTGGAAATAAAATTAATAATTATTGGCTTTATGTTATGGAACAGTATACGGACACAAAATTCCATGACCGGGAAAATATTACCGTAGCTCCGGATACTCATGTAATACAGGCGAGTACAAAATTGGGTATTATTACATTGGAAGAGGCGGCACTGCCAAATGTACAGATGCTTGTTGCAGATAGATGGAAGGCAATACTTAAAGATACGGAATATGTACCAATCGATATACATACGCCTATGTGGTTGTGGAGCAGAGGAAAATTTAAGATTGAACTATAATTTAGAATAGAGTGTATTGGGGATTTCATGAGCAAATTAATTGCAAAAGAATATAAGCGATTTGAAGATATTAAGAATATGCGTGAAAATGGATTGGAATTTTGGAGTGCAAGAGAATTAACACTGGCGCTTGATTAGACACGATGGAGACCCCGGTACCCCAGACAGGTTTGAAACTATGAATTTAGATGGAATCAGAGTAATTCAGGGCGATGCCATGAATTACTCTGATGTAGGAAATTCACAAATCCGATACCTTTTACACACACATCTTCGCCAATTCCACAATCACATCCACGCACTTCTCCATGGCCTGCACACACACAAACTCAAAGTGCCCATGGCAGTTATGGTCGCCGGTGCCCAGGTTCGGGCAGGGAAGTCCCTTAAAGGAAAGCTGTGCGCCGTCTGTACCGCCCCGGATAGGAAGTACCTGGGGCCGGATATCCAGCTTCTCATAAACAGTCAGCACATTCTCAATGAGATTCATATGCGGCTCAATCTGCTGCTTCATATTAAAGTAAGAATCCTCAAGCTTCAGTTCCACAGTACCTTTTCCGTACTTCTCATTCATATAAGCTGCCGTCCGTTCCATAAATTGCTTTTTCTCCCGGAACAATTCCATATCGTGGTCACGGATAATGTATTCGGAAACAGTTTTTTCCACAGAACCTTCAATGCCGTCCAGGTGAATGAAACCTTCTCTGTCCTGGGTATACTCAGGCTTCTGGTTTTCAGGCATCATACTCTGAAATTCCATGGCCAGAAGAACGGCATTTATCATTTTGTTCTTGGCAGAGCCGGGATGAATACTGACGCCATGAAATGTAACAAAAGCGCTGGCTGCGTTGAAGTTTTCGTATTCCAGTTCGCCGCATTCGCCGCCGTCCATCGTATACGCAAAATCCGCACCGAATCTTTCTACATCAAAGTGGTCTGTTCCCTGGCCTATTTCCTCGTCCGGCGTGAAACCGATACGAATGGGACCGTGGGGAATTTCCGGGTGAGCCAGCAGGTATTCAGCGGCTGTGAGAATTTCGGCGATTCCCGCTTTATCGTCCCCGCCTAAGAGGGTCAGACCGTCCGTCACAATTAAATCCTGTCCCTGATACTGACTGAGATTGGAAAAATCCTTTGTACGCATAATAATATTTTTCTCAGTGTGAAGCACAATGTCCTTTCCGTCATAATTTTCAATAAGACGCGGAGAAATATTGGCGCCGGAGGCTGCGCTGGAGGTATCCATGTGGGCGATAAAGCCCAGAATTTTTCCCTGATAGTCGGGAATGGTGGAGGGAATGGTGCCGAAAACATAACCGTACTGGTCCAGGGACACCTCTGCAAGTCCCATTTCTTTCATTTCTGCTTCTAAATCTGCTGCAAAGGCCAGCTGGCTTTTGGTGCTTGGAAAAGTTTCTGAGGATGGGTCAGAAGTCGTGTCCACAGAAATGTATTTCAGAAAACGTTCTTTTACATTCATAGTGAAATCTCCTTAAAAAAATTCTTTCTGTAAATTATGCTAACACAAGGAAGGAAGGTTGTCCAGACGGAGAAATTCCGAAATAACAGTCTTTCTTATGCTATCTCTTGACTTTAGCAAAGGACATGCCTATAATAGACTGGTACTACCAGTGAAAAGAGGAAAGAAAGATGAAGTTTTTGAAACAATTCAGTGTTATTTTGCTGCTCTCCTTTTTAGGAGAGCTTTTGCGCAGGCTGATTCCCCTGCCGATACCTGCCAGCGTATACGGACTTGTGCTTATGCTGACAGCCCTGGGAACCGGAATTTTGAAGATTCACCAGGTGAAGGAAGCAGCGGGTTTTCTTATAGAAATTATGCCTGTCATGTTTATTCCGGCAGGCGTAGGTCTGTTGGAGGCCCAAGACGCTCTTTTGCCGGTGTGGATTCCGGTAGTGGTGATTACGGTTGTGACTACCGTGTTTGTTATGGCGGTTACAGGACAGGTGACTCAGGTTATGATTCGGAAAGGGAAGAAGTAAGATGAAAGAATTTTTGAGTAATTCCGTTTTTTTCGGTGCTGTGTTAAGTCTGGTGGCCTACGAAGCAGGGCTGCTCTTAAGAAGAAAATTTAAACTGGCTATTTTAAATCCTCTGCTGATTGCAACCATCTGTGTCATGGCAGTTCTGGTACTTTTTAAAGTAGATTATGACCAGTATAATGAGAGCGCCAAATATATCAGTTATCTTCTGACTCCGGCTACGGTGTGTTTGGCCGTTCCCCTTTACGAACAGATGTCACTTTTAAAGAAAAATTTTAAAGCGGTGGCAGCAGGCATTGTTTCCGGTGTTCTTGCCAGTCTGGTAAGTGTGCTGGTGCTGGCGAAGCTTTTCGGACTGAGCCATGAGCAGTATGTAACCCTGCTTCCCAAATCCATTACAACAGCCATTGGGATGGGAATTTCAGAGGAACTGGGAGGCATTGTAACCATTACCGTGGCAGTTATTATTATCACCGGCATTCTGGGAAATGTGATAGCTGAACTTGTGTGTAAAGTGTTTCACATTCAGGAACCCATAGCCAAGGGACTGGCTCTTGGAACTGCATCCCATGCCATAGGCACTGCGAAAGCTATGGAAATGGGTCCTGTGGAGGGAGCTATGAGCAGTCTTGCTATTGCAGTAGCGGGACTTTTGACAGTAATTGGTGCATCTGTATTTGCAGGATTTGTGTAAGGAGGCAGTTTCATGGAAAAATTAGTGATTACCATTGCCAGACAGTATGGCAGTGGAGGCAAGAAAATCGGACAGGAACTGGCAAAGCGGCTGGGCATTCCTTTTTATGGTAAGGATGAATTAATGGAAATTGCCAAAGGAAAAGAAGATTACGAGGAAGTGCGTTCTTTCTATGAGGAACAGCCGGTCAACAGCCTGCTGTATGCCATTGCCATGAACCAGGGAGAAAGCCGGGCGGGAAGAATCCCTTTTCGCAGGATTCGGGAACTTTGCGGTCAGGAATCCTGTGTGTTGATTGGAAGATGTGGAAATTATATTTTTCAGGAAGAAGAAAATTGTGTCAGGCTGTTTATTTATGCGGATATGGAAGCAAAGCTGGAATGGGTCACCAGCCATGAAGGGATTTCCGTTCACAAGGCAAAAGCTAAAATACAAAAGGCAGAAGAGGAAAGAGCAGAGTTTCACAAATATTATACAGGTCAGGTCTGGGGCTGCATGAATCATTATGATTTGTGCATCAATGCAGGCGTACTGGGAACAGAGAGAACGGTGGAGCTGATATACAGTTATTTGAAAAGCAGAGGTTTG
Organism: Blautia hansenii; assembly: GCF_013304445.1. Lineage (GTDB taxonomy): Bacteria > Bacillota > Clostridia > Lachnospirales > Lachnospiraceae > Blautia. The sequence continues at coordinate 31,971 of NZ_JAAITA010000023.1, read as the reverse complement.
ACAGATGAAAAATAAAGGAGATGAAAAAAAAACAGAAAAGACACAGGACACAGAAAAGGTATACCATCTGGTTATTGAACATATTAAAAACCTGGCAGAAAGCGGAGAGGTAGAGTTTGGAAGCAAAATTCCGTCAGAAAGGGAACTGATGTCCACTCTCGGACTAAGCAGAAATTCCGTCAGAGAAGCTTTGCGTTGTCTGGAAAATATGGGAATTATCGAAAGCAGGCACGGACAGGGAAACTTCCTGGTAAATCATGTGGGAAACAGCCTTGGCAGTGTGTTCTCCATTCTGTTGGTAACGCAGCAGAGCAATTATATAGAAATCAGCCAGCTTCGCCGTTTCGTTGAAATTGGAGCATATCTGCTGGCGTCCAGGCAGGCGAAAGAGGAGGAATTGGAACGTTTGGCCTATTTTTTGGAGGAACTGGAGTGTTGTTCCCCTGAGGAACGGCCCAAAAAGGATAAGAATTTTCACGATGAACTGATAAAAATTTCCGGAAATAATCTGTTGGGCATTTTAAATGACGCGCTGTCCGATATGTTTGAGCGGGTTATCAGTAAAGCTTCTGCCCGGGCTGGACAGGCAGAGTGGGAAAAGCTGAGAGATTGCCACAGACGGGTTTATGAAAACCTGCGGAAAAAAGACGTGCAGGAAGGCATTAAGGCTATTCGGGAGCATTATAATGTGCTGGATGAGGAAATCAAAAAGATGGAAGAAAAGCTGCTATGAAAAAACAATCACAACCCCCACACCTTTTGCAGAAGCCTTTTATTGTGTGTTTTCTTGCCATTCTCTGCAACGCCCTCTGGGGCAGCGCTTTTCCGGCGGTAAAGTCAGGATACCGTCTTTTTGCCATTACGGGAGATGACCCGGCTTCACAGATTCTGTTTGCAGGAATCCGGTTTTTCCTGGCGGGATTTCTGGCCCTGCTTTTCGGCAGTTTATTACAGAAGAAAGTGCTGCTTCCAAAGAAGGCCTCTATTCCGCTGGTGTTAAAACTGTCTGTTTTCCAGACGGTTTTGCAGTATATCTTTTTCTATCTGGGCCTGGCTCATACTTCCGGAGTAAAAGGTTCGATTATCATTGCGTCAAACACCTTTGTCGCTATTTTAGTTGCCAGCCTGTTGTTTCATCAGGAGAAGCTGACCGGGAGAAAAATTACGGCCTGTATCATAGGATTTGCAGGTGTAGTGTTGGTGAATTTAAACGGAGAAGACATTGGCATGAGTTTCCGGCTGGACGGAGAAGGATTTCTGCTGATTTCTGTGGTGGCCTACGCTTTTTCCTCCAGCTTGCTGAAAATTTATTCCAAAGAGGAAGACCCTGTGACTTTAAGCGGCTGGCAGTTCATGGCAGGAGGTCTGGTGATGGTGACAGGCGGTTTTTTTCTGGGCGGCCAAATTGCAAACGTGACGTTGCCGGGAATTGCCGTGCTGGTTTATCTGGCTTTGGTTTCTTCGGTTGCGTTTTCCCTCTGGGGAATTCTTCTGAAGTATCATCCAGTGTCTAAAATTGCTATTTTTGGTTTCACCAATCCGGTGTTTGGCGTGCTTTTATCCACTCTGATTCTTCGGGAAGAAAGCCAGACCAAAGGGTGGCAGATTCTCACTGCCCTGGTACTGGTCTGTGCGGGAATCTATCTGGTGAATCAGCCACCGAAAGAGTACACGCAGGAGAATCCGTAGAACATACAAGTGACAAGAAAACACAACAGAAATCCCATGCAGGTGGGCAGCAAAAAGGCCAGCGCTGTCCATTTCCAGCTGTGGGTTTCTTTTTTTATGGTAAGAAGTGTGGTTGCACAGGGCCAGTGAAGAACCGAAAAAATCAGCATGGATACGGCTGTAGAAAGCGTCCATCCCTGTTCCAGAAGAAGAGTGTGCAAAGTGGAAAGATTTTTAAAATCCACCAGGGAGGACTGGGAGGTGTAGGCCATAATGATAATGGGAATCACGATTTCATTTGCAGGTATTCCCAGAATAAAAGCCAGTAAAATGGTGCCGTCCAGACCCAAAAGCCGGGCAAAAGGGTCTAAACATGCAGATATTCGGGTCAGAAGCGTTTGGCCTCCTGCCATGGTATTTGCCATAAGCCAGATAAGTAGTCCGGCAGGAATGGCAGCGGTAACTGCTCTTGTGAGTACCAGCAGTGTCCGATGGACAACGGAGTGCAGCAGCACGGAACAAATCTGCGGTTTGCGGTAGGGCGGCAGTTCCAAAACGAAAGAAGAAGGAACTCCCTTTAAAACGGTTTTGGAAAGAAGCCAGGAAGAGAAAAAAGTCATCAGTACACCAAAGAGAATGACACAGGTCAGCAGCAGGGCAAGCCAGAGGGTATGAAGCAGCGGACATGTCGCTTTTTTGGTGGTAAAGAAAAGAACCAGAACCACCAAAATGGTGGGAAAGCGTCCATTGCAGGGAACAAAGCTGTTTGTCAAAATGGCAATGAGACGTTCTCTGGGAGAATCCACGATTCTGCAGCCGGTTACGCCTACAGCGTTGCAGCCAAAGCCCATAAGCATGGTAAGAGCCTGTTTGCCGCAGGCCTTGCAGCGGGAAAAACAGCAGTCCATATTAAAAGCAGCCCGGGGCAGGTAGCCGAAATCTTCCAAAAGCGTAAACAGAGGAAAAAACAAAGCCATTGGGGGCAGCATGACACTGACAACCCAGGCAGTTACCCGGTAGCAGCCCTGAATGAGCAGTTGACATAATTTTTCCGGGAGAAGGAGAGAAAACTGCTCATACAGCCAAGGCTCCAGACGGAACAGCAGATTGTGAAGCCGGGAAGAAATGTAATTGGCGCCCAGAAGCGTTATCCAGAAAATACACAGAAGAAGCAGCAGCATACAGAAAATGCCGGTGTATTTTCCCGTAAAGAGGTAATCTAAAGTACCATCAAAAGAGCGGGTATCCGGTTTTTCCAGTCGGACGGCTTTCTGGTACAGTTCTGAGGCCATCTCGGCCCGGGGTATGGGATCCTCGGAAAGCTTCTTAAGCATGGGAGGAACGATTGCTTTTTGAAACATACAGGCATCCAGAAATTGTTTTAAACGCCGAATCTCCCGTTTTCGGCGGGCCGTAATACCGATGACAGGAATGTGCAGTTCTTTTTCCAGTGTGCTGCAGGAAATATGTATGCCTTTTTTGGCTGCCTGATCCATGAGATTAATACATAAAATAACATTGGCAGTCACAGAAAGAATTTGCAGCACAAGGTTTAGATTGCGTTCCAGACATACGGCATCACAAATAACGAGCACCCCATCCGGTGCAGTTTCTCTGAGACAGGCACCAGCCAGGCGTTCTTCCTCAGAGCAGGCATGAAGAGAATAACAGCCGGGAAGGTCTGTGAAAGTATAGAGATGTTTTCCCACAGCACAGTGTCCGGTTGCCAGAGAAACGGTTTTTCCGGACCAGTTTCCAGTATGCTGGTGCATACCGGTAAGGCCATTGAAAATCGTACTTTTTCCCACATTGGGATTTCCTGCCAGAGCAATGGTACAAGAAGAGACTGGTTCTGAATGAAGATACAAAATAACCACCTCCATTTACATAGTTTGGGAAGGGTCAGCAGCATGAACCAAAATCATCTGGGCATCTTCGTTGCGTATGGCAATCACACTTCCCCGTATCTGATAAGCATGAGGATTTTTGAAAATACCTGTGTTGATACACTTTACAGGTGTACCCTGGCAGAAACCCAAATCCAGAAAGCGCCGGATGATTTCTGACTTTTCCATCTGATGTTCCGAAGGACAGGAAATTCCTTCTACTATGGCACACTGGTCTTTTTTTAGTTTACATAAAGGTATGGACAGCATGGAAAAACTCCTTTTCGGCAGAAGAATATAGTGTATTATATGAGAGAAAAAAGACAGCGTGACAAAAAATACGGAAACAAAAAAGAAAAAGCCCTTGACTTTCCTGGTCAATGGCTTTTTCTTCAATAGCGGGAACAGGATTTGAACCTGTGACCTTCGGGTTATGAGCCCGACGAGCTTCCAGACTGCTCCATCCCGCGTTAGTTGCTTTTGTATGAATCTAGTATAGACCCTATATTTCTCTTTGTCAAGCATTTGCCTTGTCCCTTTTTGTTTTCTGTGCTATCCTTTTAAAGACAAAACAGCAATTACAGAAACAAAGGAGGCTTTTTCCATGAAACAAACGAAACAAATGTCCGAAACGCACCTGCTGGGAATCTTGCTGGCTGTAGTAGGTGGATTTCTGGATGCCTATACCTATATCTGCCGCGGTCACGTCTTTGCCAATGCCCAGACGGGAAATATTGTGCTTCTGGGTGTTCATCTGACCAATCAGAACTGGGGCAAAGCTTTTTATTACGTGCTTCCCATACTGGCCTTTGTCCTGGGAATTTTCGTCTGTGAAATGATTCAATCCCTGTTTAAATGGAAAGAAAGCATACACTGGAGACAGCTGGTAGTCCTGGTAGAATTGTTCTGCCTGATTCTTGCAGGTTTTCTGCCGCTGGGGAAAACGGATACCCTGGTTAATGTTATGGTTTCCTTTGTCTGTGCTCTGCAGGTGGAAGCATTCCGCAAAATGAACGGCAATTCTTATGCCACCACCATGTGTACCGGAAATTTGCGAAGCGCTACGGAAAATCTCTACCGCTATTTAAAAAACAGAGACGCTCAATGTCTGAAAAACAGTCTGCAGTATTATAATGTAATTGTTTTCTTTATTATAGGCGCTGCCGTGGGAAGCTATCTCACACTGCATATGGGGGCAAATGCTGTATGGGTAAGCTGTATCGGACTTTTGGCAGTTTTTCTTGCCATGTTCCATCACAAGCAGGAGAAAACCATATGATGGCAGATACTTCCAGGTTGAAAGAGCAGAAAGACCATGGAACAGCCGTTTTTCCCTGCGGGCTTTACGAGGTGGAGGAAACCTGTTCCTGGAAGGGGGTAAAACACCATTGGCATGATGAAATCGAAATTCTTTATTTTGGAAAGGGAGAGTTTCTGCTTCGTATTAATATGGAGACTTTTCGGATTCAGGAAGAATGCTTTTACTTTATCAATCCCGGCGAACTGCATTCCATTGAGCCTTTGACACAGGGGCTGGAGTCTGCGGTCCTTTTTCATCCCAGGATTCTCAGCTTCGAACATTATGATATGGCACAGACCCGGCTGCTGCAGCCTTTGTCCAAAGGAGGTATCCGCCTTCCAAGATATCTGGCTGGGGCGTCGCCTACTTTTGCCAGAGTGCGGCAGGAGTACATGGAGATTCTGCGCATTTTTCATGAGACTGGTTCTTTCCTTTCGGAAGAGGGACAGACCGTTACGGAGAATTTGTCCTCTCAGCTTTTTATTCGTGCCGGACTGCTGAATATGCTGGCTGTGTTTTCGTCGTATTCCCTGTTGACGGAACCGGAAAAGGAGGACGATTACCGGGTGGAAATTATTAAGTCTGCTTTGGATTTTATCCGTTCCCATTATCAGGAGAAAATCTATATCCGGGATTTGGCGCAGCAGGCCAACATGAACGAACAGTATTTTTGCCGCTTTTTCAAAAAAGCGCTGGGAAAGTCCCCGATATCTTATCTGAATGCATATCGGATTAAGCAGGCCATTATTCTTTTGCAGACCACGGACATGGCAGTTATGGAGATTTGTCTGGACTGCGGCTTTTACAATCTGGGGAATTTTCTTCGGGAATTCAAGAAGGACACCGGACTTACACCCCTTCAGTATCGAAAGCATTATGTGGATGGAAAGTCATAATATCGTAGTTTTAAATCAAATATTCGTAAGATTTTTGTGTCTCTGCACATTATAATAGAACTCATAAAGAACATACGCAAACGACGGAGGTATTGATTATGACAAAGAAATGGTGGCATGATAAAGTAGCGTATCAGATTTATCCAAAGAGCTTTTATGATTCCAATGGAGACGGAGTCGGAGACATTCCCGGAATCATCAGCAAGCTGGATTACTTAAAAGATTTAGGAGTGGATATTATATGGATTTCTCCCATGTATCCTTCTCCATTCGCAGACCAGGGCTATGATATTTCGGATTATTATAATATTGACCCGGCTTTTGGCACACTGGAAGATATGGAATGCCTGATTGCAGAAGCAAAAAAAAGAGATATGTATATTTTAATGGACCTTGTGGTAAATCACTGTTCCGATGAGCACGAGTGGTTTGAAAAAGCCTGCGAAGACCCGGAAGGCAAGTACGGAAACTTTTTCTACATAGAAGACCGCAAAGAGGGAGAACGTCCCTGCAACTGGAGAAGCTACTTCGGCGGTTCCGTGTGGGAACCCCTGCCGGGACATGAGGATAAGCAGTATCTGCATGCATTCCACAAAAAACAGCCGGATTTGAATTGGGAGAATCCGGAGGTTCGGGAAGAAGTCTACAAAAATATTAACTGGTGGCTGGATAAGGGACTGGGGGGATTCCGCATTGATGCCATTATCAATATTAAGAAAAAACTGCCCTATCAGGACTATCCTTCTGACCGTGCTGATGGTTTAAGCGATATGTCCCTCATGTTGGCAGATGCAAAAGGGGTGGGGGAATTTCTGGGAGAAATGAACAGACGTACCTTTCAACCCCACGATTCTTTTGCCGTAGGAGAGGTATTTAACGAAAAGGAAGAAGAACTTCCTGATTTTATCGGAGACAATGGATATTTTTCCTCTATTTTTGATTTTGCCACAACTTCCTGGGGCAAGAATGATAAAGGCTGGTATGCCAATGAGCGTATTACTCCGGACGCGTACAAACAGTGTTATTTTCATTCCCAGAAAAAAATAGGAGACGTGGGCTTTTATTCTAATATTATTGAGAATCATGATGAACCCCGTGGGGTAAGCTATTATATTCCGGAAGGCGATTTGTGCGACGAAAGCAAGAAGATGCTGGCTGCGCTGTATTTCTTTATGAGAGGACTGCCTTTTATTTATCAGGGACAGGAAATCGGTATGGAAAACCTGGGTGTGATTCCCATTGAAAAAATAGACGACATCAGTGCCCTTGATCAGTATCAGGTATGTCTGGATGCAGGCTATACCAAAGAGGAGGCCTTGAAAATCGTTTCCCTTTACAACCGGGACAATGCCAGAACTCCGGTGCAGTGGAACGATGAAAAAAATGCAGGATTTACCACAGGTATACCGTGGCTTATGGTCAATCCCAACTATACCCAAATTAACGTAGCTGCCCAGGAAACAGACGAAAACTCCGTGCTTGCCTTTTATAAAAAGATGACTGCTTTAAGAAAAACTCCGGAATATAAGGAAACTTTTGTGTACGGAGACGTGATTCCCTTTGAAGAGGAACGGCATAATCTTATGGCTTACCACAGAAAGGCAGACAAAGACATGCTGGTTATTGGAAACTTTCAGAGAGAGAGACAGAGCGTGACCCTGCCTGCAGAAGTGGAGAACATACTGCTCAATAACTATCCGGACATGAAACTGGAGGGGAAAGAGCTGATTCTGGAAGGGTATCAGGCTGTCGTGTTGGAAATGAAACAGAATTAAGAGTGAAAATGTGGAAAAGTGTCCTGGAGAAATGATACTCCCGGGCACTTTTATGATATACTGATGGCAATGAACCCAAAAGGAGTCCTCTCATGTACGAAAAAAATACCATAAAACTCCTGTTCCGCCTCAGCAGAATCCCGGTGGCTGTGTACAACCAGACCTGGGATTTGCAGGAAAGTTTCCCTGCCGTTTTGGAGCAGCCGGAGTCTTTTGAACAGGAAAAATTTGATGAATTGAAAGAATGTCTGCACCAGGAATCCGTGTATTTTCTGCCCTATGATACCCATGTCCCCATTGCCCTGTGCGGTTGCAAAGGAGAGGAGGAATATTTTATCCTGGGGCCTTTTTCCTATGGGAAGACGGACAACTTTCAAGGCAGAAATTTTATCCGGAGCCGCGGGATACGGGAATGTCCTCCCTGCCAGTTAGAGGATTTGTGTGCAATACTGGGATTTTTCATGGGAAAGGCCTTATCGGAAGAGGAGAGTATGCAGCTTCTGGACGGGAAAATGTTTCAGACCAAAGACAAAGAAAACCGCAATCTGATTGTCAACGAAGAACTGCGCCAACTGGATGCCTTTCAGAAAAACCACACTTATATAGAAGAGCAGGTTTTATATGACCACATCAAAGCCGGGGATGTGGAGTATCTGAAAAACAGGGAATTGTATCATACTCCATCCCATCCCGTACTCATAGAGGATTTGAAGAAAAATGAGGAGTATATGGCTGTTATCAGTATTTCTCTGGCAGCCAGAGCCGCCATTGAAGGAGGACTAAGCTCTGCGGAAGGCTTTATCAACAATGACATTTATCTGAAAAAACTGTCTGAATGTAAAACCATATTTGAAATGAATCGTCTGCGCCGGGAAAGTCAGCTTTATTTTGCACGTCTGGTAGCTGCTCACAAGAAGGAGAGCGCTGTCAATTTTCATGTGGAGGAGGCGAAAAAGAATATTCTCACAAAGCGGTTTGGCAGAATTTCCATTCAGGAACTGGCAGAAGCGTCTGGAATTTCCAAAGAATATTTGCAAAAGCTGTTTAAAAAACACGAAGGGATTTCCATTACCGAATACATTGCCAATGTAAAGACAGAGGCTGCCTGCAACCTGTTAAAATATTCTGACCGTCAAATTCAGGAGATTGCCGAGTATCTCCACTATGGAAGCGTCAGTCATTTCAGTAGGGCTTTTCGTAAAAGAATGCACCAGTCTCCCAAAGAATACAGAGAAAAAAACAGGCAGACTGATTTTTAAAAATATATCCGGTTCTGTGAAAGAAATATCCTGGTTTTTATAAACTTTTTTCCGGAAAAAGCCATACAATGTTCCTATAAGAATTGCGAAAGCAGGAGGGAAAATCATGAAGATTTATGTAAATCAAAAAGCTTCCCGCCAGGGAAACGGAAGTAAGGAAATGCCTTTTAAACACATCAACGATGCTGCAAAGGTGGCAGAAGCAGGAGACGAAGTGCTGGTGGCTCCGGGCATTTACCGGGAATACGTTAATCCTGTAAATGCAGGGCGGGAGGACGCCAGAATCGTGTACCGTTCTACAGAACCGCTGGGCGCGGTTATCACCGGTGCAGAGGAGGCAAAGGGCTGGAAACACTATGGAGGAAACACTTGGGTGCTTCGCATAGAGAACGGTGTGTTCGGAGCTTATAATCCCTACACAGAAATTGTGGAGGGGGACTGGTATTTCTCACCCAAAGACCCGCAAACCGGAAAATTTACGGATATGCACAGAGGCGCAGTATATTTAGATGACCGTATGCTGTACGAGACCGCAACTTTGGAAGAATGTCTAAAAGGAGAAGTGTTTCCGGCTTCCTGGGAACCGGAATATTCCATATACAAATGGTACACAGAGCAGGACGGCAGGGAAACCGTGATTTATGCCAACTTCCAGGGTAAAAATCCCAATGAGGAAAATGTGGAAATTAATGTGCGCCGCAACTGTTTCATGCCGGACAAAAAGGGCGTGGGATACATTACTTTAAGCGGATTTCAGGTTAGCAAGGCAGCGACGAACTGGGCGCCTCCGGCTGCCTATCAGGACGGTATGATTGGCGCGCACTGGAGCAAGGGCTGGATTATTGAGGACTGTGACATTTCCAACAGCAAGTGCTGCGGGATTTCTCTGGGAAATTATCATCAGACAGAGAAGGAGAATGACAATTATTTTACCCGCAAACATGTGAAAAGCCCTACCCAGATGGAACGGGATGCGGTATGTATTGCCCAGTATGACGGCTGGACCAAAGAAACTGTGGGTTCTCATATTGTGCGCCGCTGCCATATCCACGACTGCGGACAGGCGGGAATTGTAGGGCGTATGGGCTGTGTCTTTTCTATTATTGAAGACAACCACATTCATCATATTAACAACATGCAGCAGCTGACCGGGGCTGAAGTGGCAGGAATTAAATTCCATGCGGCAATTGATGTGATTTTCAGAAGAAATCACATTCACCACTGCACCATGGGGATTTGGACAGACTGGCAGGCCCAGGGAACCAGAATCACCCAGAATCTGCTTCATGACAACTTCCTGCCGGAATTTCTTCCTATGAAAGACAATGGCATGGGATTTGGCATGGATTTGTTTATCGAAGTGGGACATGGACCTATTTTGGTGGACAATAATTTCCTTTTGTCCAGAACAGCGCTGCGCTGGGCTACCCAGGGTGTGGCTTTGGTACACAATCTGATTTGCGGCTCCTTTTCAGCAGTGGGCGTTGGCACAGATATGACAGCCAACGGTAAGAATCAGCCCCGTTACACCCCTTATCACATCAAACACCGCACAGAGGTGGCAGGCTTTATGACCATTCTTCATGGGGACAACCGGATTTACAACAACATTTTTATACAAAACTGGACGCCCCAAGAGAGAATTCCGGCAGACATGGTACTTCCGGATACGGAAAAGCTGGATGTGGGAAGCTTTGTTTTTAATGGGTATCCCACATATGAGGAATGGATTGCCAAATTTAAGCTGGGTGAAAGAGCGGATATGGATACCATGCATGAACTGATGCACGCCCATTTTGACCACCTGCCTGTCTGGATTGATGGTAATGCATATTTTAATGGCGCAAAACCGTGGAACCGGGAGGAAAACAAGCTGGTGGATACCGAGCATGAGGTCTTTGTGAAGCTGACGGAAGAAAAGGGAAACTGTAAAGTGAAAACCAATGTTTATGAATTTCTGGAGGGGATGCAAGACGGTATTATCAACAGCGATATTCTGGGTGAGGCGTTTGAGCCGGAAGAACGATATGAAAATCCGGACGGAACCGACCTTATTCTGAATGAGGACTATTTCGGAAATCACAGAGGCTTATCTGCGCTTCCGGGACCGGCAGTCAGTGGAGAAAATCTGGAAGCATTTGTCTGGGAAAACAATCGAAGCAAAATCAAATAAAGAGAGACAAGAAAGGGTTTCTTCTCCGCAAGGAGGGAAGCCCTTTAAAAATTTGCAGAAACAGAAAGAAAAAGAATGACGGAACTGCAATCGGAATGTTATAATAAGATAAAGTGTTACAAAAACTGAATTCTATATGGGGAAGGAGTTGGCCTATGGGGAATCGAAAAAATGAATGCAGCCTCTGCGGCGGAAAGTTAAGAAACGGAATCTGTATGGAATGTGGTATGGATAACCGTAAGTGTGATGATATGTATACCGGTGTTCTGAATCGAGGGCAATATCAGACACGGGAATCTGCGGCAAAGGAACCTCAGGCACAGGGGCAGAGGGAGGAAAGACAAGAAGTTTTGCAGCAGCCCGAAACCTCTCCAGGAGAGAAACAGCCGTTAAAGCAGCAGGTTTACCCGCCTTCCGGAACGCGTACAGCAGCCGGACCGTATGCTTCTGCCGGGCCTTATGCGTCACTAAGGAGTAATAGTGCAGCCCGGAGAGGGAACAAGGGAAGAAGTGGTCTCATGGTGTTCTTTTTGGGAATGTTTATTCTTATCGTGATACTGTGTATAGTGGGAGTTTCTCAATCCCATGAGTCGGATTCCTATTTGGAAACAGATACACAGGGGGAGAACTACGATGATTTTATGGAGGAGTATGACCCTTACCAGTATATAGAAGACCAGATTTCGCCTATAGGAGATACCTGGGAGCAGGCGCTCCCGGCAGGGCTGTATGTGGTTGGCACAGACATTCCGGAAGGAGAGTATGTGATTACAGGGGAAGAGGGCAGTTCCTGTGCAATTCGTGATGTAAATCATGCAGTATATGCTTCGTATTCTTTCGGAACGGAGGAATATGATACAGACGCTGCCCAAGGACAAAAGCTGTTTGCCGGTACGCTTGTCAGCGTTACGGGAATGAATCCGGTGGCTTTTTCTACACAGAATGCCCAGACAGAGGCTATGACAGAAAAAATGGCGAACCCTCTTACAGAGAGTGTGGAAATTGAGACAGGGACGGAGGTTGTTGTGGGACAGGATTTTCCGGCCGGTGTATATGATATAGAAAGCACAGGGGCGGAATTTGGACTTTTAGAGATGAAGCTGGATGAAGAAAAAGAGGGACTGTTCCTGGACAGTGTCCTTTTACTGGAAACAAACCCTACACAGGAAAATCCCAATTATTTTTCCTCCTATAAAAGCATGATATTGCCTGAAGGAACGAAGATTACCACAGATATCAGTGTAAGACTGGTTCCCAGTCCGGAAATTTCGGGGGAAGATTATATGGGAATTTACGAAAATACTACAGGATATGAGGGACAGGAATAAACATGAGCAAAAAAGAAAAGAAAAAACGGACAGCAGGGGACATAATACGCAATCTCATCTTAGTGATTGCCATAGGTGTGTTTGCGTTTTCCGCTTTCCAGCTTGGAAAAATCTTCCTGGAATACAAGGCAGGAACAGATGAATATAATAGAGTGCGGGAATATGTTACCGTAACAGAGCCGGAACCGGAGCAAGAGCAGGAGGAAACCCAGACTGAGCCGGAAGCAGAGGAAGCGAAGCCTGTGCCGCCCCAGGTGGATTTTGACAGCCTAAAAGCCATTAACCCGGATGTTATCGGCTGGATTCAGATAGAAGGCACTTCTATCAGTTACCCTATTATGAAGGGGACGGACAATGAGTATTATCTGAAACATACCTTTGAAGGGAATTATAATGCCGCCGGTTCCATTTTCATTGACTATACCAATAATAGCAATTTTGAAGACTGCAATACCATTATTTACGGACATAATATGAAAAACGGTTCCATGTTCGGACTTTTAAGAAAACATTTTAAAGACCAGGAATCCGTTCCGGGACGTTACATATGGATTTGCACACCGGATAAAAATTACAGATACGAAATTTTCAGCAGCCATGTGGTAGACGCGGCAGGAGAAGTATACACCCTGTTTTCCGCTCCGGATGAGCAGTTTGCGTCCTATCTGGAAAAGATGAAAAGCCAGTCCCTGGTGGATTTCCAGACAGAGGTGACGGCTGAGGATAAGGTGATTACTCTTTCCACCTGTACGGGAAATGACGCTACCCGCTTTGTGGTGCAGGCCAAGAGAGAGGGAACGTATTAGGCAGGAATGGTAAGGAGGCAGGCATATGGAAACAGTAGAAAAACTGAGAGAAATCATTGCACATACAGAGAATCTGGTGTTTTTCGGAGGGGCAGGCGTGTCCACGGAAAGCGGGATTCCCGACTTCAGAAGTGTAGACGGTCTGTATCACCAGCAGTGGGATTACCCGCCGGAAACCATTTTAAGCCATACTTTTTTTCAAAGGAATCCCGAAGAATTTTACCGCTTTTATCGGGCTAAAATGTTGTGTGATACCGCAAAGCCAAACGCGGCCCACAAGTATTTGGCACATTTGGAGAAGGAAGGCAAATTGAAAGCTGTGATTACCCAGAATATCGACAATCTGCACCAGATGGCAGGAAGCCGTAAAGTTCTGGAACTGCACGGCAGTGTTTACCGGAATCACTGCACGAAATGCGGCGCTTTTTATGATTTTTCATATGTGAAGCAGAGCAGCGGCATGCCCAGATGTGAAACCTGCGGCGGCATGATTAAGCCGGATGTGGTTTTATACGAAGAGGCACTGGACCAAAAGGTGCTGTCAGAAGCGGTTCATGCTATTTCCGAAGCAGATGTACTGATTATCGGCGGCACGTCTCTGTCTGTGTATCCGGCAGCTTCGCTGATAGATGATTTCCGGGGACGTTATCTGGTGGTTATCAATAAGGACAGAACCCCCAGAGACCGTATTGCGGATTTGGTTATCAATGCCCCTATTGGTGAAGTTTGCAGGTATCTGGAAGAGAAGAGGACAGAATAGAAAGTGAAACCAAAGGAGAAACAAAATCTTGAAAGACAGAAATTTTGATTATGAAGTGGGAGACATTGTAAAACTGAAAAAGCAGCATCCCTGCGGCAGTCAGGAGTGGGAAATTCTGAGAGTAGGAGCAGATTTCCGTCTGAAATGCATGGGCTGCGAACATCAGGTCATGCTGTCCCGCAGACTGGTGGAAAAAAACACCAGAGAATTGAAAAAAAAGGCTTGAAATCCCAGTCCTCTTATGGTAAAATCGGGAATTGTGATATATTATTATCCTTGTTCCCTGCTCATCAGGGAGCCAAAAGACCAAAAGGAGGTACAACAAGCATGAACAAATACGAATTAGCATTAGTCGTAAATGCAAAGATTGAAGATGACGCTCGTGCAGCAGTAGTGGAAAAAGCAAAAGGCTACATTGCCCGTTACAACGGAAACGTAACAGAAGTTGAAGAATGGGGCAAGAAAAGATTAGCTTACGAAATCCAGAAAATGCGCGAAGGATACTACTACTTCATCCAGTTCGAAGCTGATGCAGCATGCCCTGCAGAAATAGAACGTCATATCCGCATTATGGACAATGTGTTAAGATATTTAGTTGTTAAGAAAGAGGCTTAATTCTTTTGACGGCACGAATCGGCTCATTGAAAAACAGCCTTTTCTTTCCAGATTTATGAGGTGATAAGATGAATAAAGTAATTTTAATGGGTCGTTTGACAAGAGACCCTGAGGTAAGATATTCCGCAGGGGAAAATTCTATGGCGATTGCCAGATATACACTGGCTGTTGACCGCCGTTTCAGGAGAGACGGAGAGGCAACCGCTGATTTTATCGGCTGTGTGGCTTTCGGAAGACAGGCAGAATTTGCAGAGAGATATTTCCGTCAGGGAATCCGTATTGTAGTGACTGGACGTATTCAGACCGGCAGCTACACAAACAGAGACGGCAACAAGGTTTATACCACAGATGTAGTTGTGGAAGAGCAGGAGTTTGCTGAGAGCAAATCTGTAAGCGACGGTCATGTAGGACAGGCTTCTATGGGAGCACCTGCACAGGCTGCACCGTCTCCAAGCGCTGCATCAGCAGACGGATTTATGAACATTCCCGATGGAATTGACGAGGAACTGCCATTTAGCTAAGGCTGGCAGTAATATGGATAGGAGGTAAACAATCATGGCTTACGAAAAAGGTAATAGACCGGATTCTCCAATGAAGAGAAGAGGCGGACGCAGAAGAAAAAAAGTTTGCGTATTCTGCGGACAGGAAAATAACGAAATCAGCTACAAGGATGCAAACAAGCTGAAAAGATACGTATCTGAAAGAGGTAAAATTCTTCCTAGAAGAATCACAGGAAACTGTGCTAAACATCAGAGAGCGTTAACAGTAGAAATCAAGAGAGCAAGACATCTGGCAATTATGCCTTATGTTCAGGACTAATTGAGATGACAGGCGCACTGCTTCGGCGGTGCGCTTTTTTCTTGTGTAAAATCTTAAAAGATGATATAATACTGTTACCTATTAATCAAAAGATGGAATTCTTTTGGGATTTATCGGCAGGTGAAGAGATGAATGGAAAATTAAAAATTAAAGGCCAGCTGAAATTTTATATGCAGTGGCCCTTCATTCTGACCATAGTGCTGCTGGTCATGGATATACTGGTATTTACCGTGAATGTAAAAGCCGGGGCACTGGTGACAGGATTCCTTGCAGTCTATATGCTCATTGCGGTTTTCATGTATTTCCACAGCAGAGCTACGATTATGAGTGAGTTGATTTCCTTTGCGACTCAGTACGGGCAGGTACAGAAAACTTTGTTGAATGAATTTATTGTACCCTATGCCCTTTTGGATTATAAGGGAAAAATTTTATGGCTGAATGAAGAATTTGCAAAACTGACAGGGAAGAACAGGAGATACCGTAAGGCTATCAGCAGTCTGTTTCCGGAAATCACGCAGGAAAAACTTCCGAAAGAAGAGGATGCAGAAATTGCTTTTCAGTTTGAGAAAAGAGATTATAAGGCGGTTATGCGCCGGATTTCCATGAAAAAGCTGCTGGAGGAGTCTGGTCTGCTGGAAATTGAGGAAGGCAGTGATTTGATTGCCTGCTATTTCTTTGATGAGACAGAACTGAATCAGTACATTCGCCAGAAGGAAGACGAAAAGCTGGTAACAGGGCTTTTGTATCTGGATAATTATGAAGAAGCGCTGAACAGTGTAGAGGAAGTCAGACGTTCTCTTCTGGTAGCGCTTATTGAGCGAAAGCTGAACAAATATTTCAGCGATGTGGATGGACTCATTAAGAAGCTGGAGAAGGATAAATTCATTCTGGTTATGCGTCAGCGTTCTCTGGAAGAGTTAAAGCAAAAACGTTTTAACATTCTGGAAGAGGTGAAAACGGTTAATATCGGAAATGATATGGCCGTTACTATTAGTATCGGAATCGGTATCAATGCACCTACTTATGCCCAGAATTATGAATATTCCCGTATCGCTATTGATTTGGCATTGGGCCGCGGCGGTGACCAGGTGGTTATCAAAGATAGGGACCAGATGACATATTACGGCGGCAAATCCCAGCAAATGGGTAAAAATACCAGGGTAAAAGCCCGGGTGAAAGCCCATGCTCTCCGGGAATTTATGGTCAGCAAGGATAAGGTTGTAGTCATGGGACACAAGATTTCCGATGTGGACTCTATCGGTGCAGGTATCGGTATCTACAGGGCGGCAAAATCTCTGAACAAAAAAGCTCACATTGTGGTAAATCATCCCACCATGTCAGTGCGTCCGATTATGGAAAATTTCCTGAAAAATCCGGATTATGATGAGCATATGTTTATAGACAGCGATGAAGCAAAAGAAATTGTGGATAACAATACAGTCGTTGTGGTGGTAGATACCAATAAGCCGAGTTATACAGAATGCGAAGAACTTCTGCATAAGACCAAGACCATTGTGGTGCTTGACCACCACCGTCAGGGCAGCGAAGTGATTCAGAATGCAGTGCTGTCCTATATTGAGCCTTACGCGTCTTCGGCCTGTGAAATGGTAGCAGAGATTCTGCAGTATTTTTCTGATGATATCAGGATTTACAATATTGAAGCAGACGCGTTGTATTCAGGCATTATTATTGACACCAATAACTTTACGGCAAAGACCGGTGTGCGTACCTTTGAGGCTGCAGCGTTCCTGCGAAGATGCGGGGCTGATGTAACCAGAGTGCGCAAAATGTTCCGCGATGATGTGAAATCTTACAGGGCTAAGGCAGAAGCCATTCGCCATGTAGAGACGTATAAAACCTGTTTTGCCATTGCCGTATGCCCCAGTGAGGGTATTGATAGTCCCACCGTAGTGGCTTCCCAGGCGGCCAATGAACTGCTGAATGTGGACAGCATTAAGGCAACCTTCGTGCTGACGGATTATCAGGGCAAAATTTTTATCAGTGCCAGGGCTATTGATGAAGTCAATGTGCAGCTGATTATGGAGAAAATGGGTGGCGGCGGCCATATTAATATGGCAGGTGCCCAGCTTCCGGGTGTAACTGTGGAAGAAGCAATCCGGCAGTTAAAAGCAACACTTGACCAGATGATGAAAGAAGGAGACATAGAAGTATGAAAGTAATACTGATTGAAGACGTAAAATCTTTGGGCAAAAAAGGACAGATGGTAAATGTAAGCGACGGATACGCAAGAAACATGCTGTTTCCCAAAAAGTTAGGCGTAGAGGCAACCCCGAAGAATATCAATGATTTGAAGCTTCAGAAAGCACACGAAGACAAAGTGGCAAAAGAAAATCTGGAAGCGGCAAAACAGTTTAAGACAGAACTGGAAACCAAACAGGTGATGGTAAGCATTAAGGTGGGAGAAAACGGCAGAACCTTCGGTTCTGTTTCTACAAAGGAAATTTCCGAAGCAGCCAAAGCGCAGCTTGGTTATGACATTGACAAGAAGAAAATGCAGCTTGCAAATCCAATCCGGGAATTAGGCACCACACTGGTTCCGGTAAAACTGCATCCACAGGTGACTGCAGACTTGAAAGTTGTAGTAAAAGAAGCGTAAGAAGGGAGTTCCCGCCGAAATGGAAGAAGCACTGATTAAGAGAATCCTGCCCCACAGTATGGAGGCAGAACAGTCGGTCATCGGCTCTATGATTATGAGCAGAGACGCTATTGTAGAGGCGTCGGAGATGATTACAGGGGCGGATTTTTACCAGCAGCAGTATGGTATCGTGTTTGAGGCCATGGTGGAGCTTCATGACGAGGGAAAAGCAGTTGACCTTGTAACATTGCAGGAGAGACTGAAAGAAAAGGATTTGCCGCCGGAAATTTCCAGCATGGAATTTGTCCGGGATTTGCTGGCAGCAGTTCCCACCTCAGCCAATGTAAAATACTATGCCGAAATCGTAGCAGAGAAATCCATGCTACGGAAACTGATTAAGACCACAGAGGAAATCAGCAATGCCTGCTATCTGGGCAAAGAGAAGACTCAGGACATTCTGGAAGTGACGGAGAAAAAAATCTTTGACTTGGTGCAGAATAGGGGAAGTGAAGAGTTTGTGCCTATCCGCCAGGTGGTGTTAAACGCCATTGAAAAAATCGAGAAGGCTTCCAGAACCCAGGGCAGCGTTACCGGTATTCCCACAGGTTTTATCGATTTGGATTATAAGATGTCGGGATTTCAGCCTTCGGATTTGATTCTGGTGGCGGCCAGACCTTCTATGGGAAAAACGGCTTTTGTATTGAATATTGCCCAGTATATGGCCTTTCACAGCGATGTGACAACGGCTATATTCAGTCTGGAAATGTCAAAGGAGCAGTTGGTAAACCGTCTCCTGGCTCTGGAATCCAAGGTGGATTCCCAGAATATTCGAACCGGTAATCTGGAAGACGAGGAATGGGCGAAGCTGATTGAAGGCGCCAATATTATCGGAAAATCAAACCTGATTATTGATGATAAACCTGGTATTTCTATCTCGGAACTGCGTTCCAAGTGCAGAAAATATAAGATGGAACACAATCTGGGCATTATCTTTATCGACTACCTGCAGCTGATGACGGGGAGCGGAAGAAGCGAGTCCAGACAGCAGGAAATTTCAGAGATTTCCCGTTCTCTAAAGGCACTGGCAAGAGAACTGCATGTACCGGTGGTGGCTCTTTCCCAGTTGAGCCGTGCAGTAGAGCAGCGTCCCGACCACAGACCCATGCTTTCAGACTTGCGAGAGTCAGGGGCCATTGAGCAGGATGCGGACGTGGTTATGTTTATTTATCGTGATGATTATTATAATAAAGATTCCGAGAACAAAAACATTGCGGAAATCATCATTGCAAAACAGAGAAATGGTCCTATTGGTACCGTAAATCTGGTTTGGATGCCGAATTATACGAAATTTGTGAATATGAAAAAATAAGAGGCAGCCGCTTTCATGCGGCTGCCTCTTGGAATATCCGGTATCACTCGTCATAGATGCTGACAATTTCCCCTTCCAGAATCCGGTTCATATTTTTTACAGCGCAGAAGTTTCCGCACATACTGCAGGTATCTTCTTTTTCCGGTTTGGCCTCTGCCCGGTAGCGTCTGGCTTTTTCCGGGTCCATACTGAGCCGGAACATTTCTTCCCAGTCCAGCCTTTTTCGAGCCGTGCTCATGGCATAATCCCAGTCAGAAGCCCCATGGATTCCTTTGGCAATGTCCGCAGCATGGGCCGCTATTTTAGAAGCGATAATCCCTTCTTTTACGTCCTGTTCGTCCGGCAGACGCAGATGTTCTGCGGGAGTGACATAGCACAGGAAAGATGCACCGTGGGAAGCTGCTACAGCGCCGCCTATGGCAGCTGTAATGTGGTCATATCCCGGTGCAATGTCTGTCACCAGAGGACCCAGTACATAAAAAGGTGCACCCTGACATACGGTCTGCTGGATTTTCATATTGGCTTCAATCTGATTTAAAGGCATGTGCCCCGGCCCCTCGATAATGACCTGTACATTCTTTTCCCAGGCCCGTCGGGTTAACTCGCCCAGTGTCACCAGTTCTTCTATCTGGGAAATGTCCCCGGCATCTGCGATACAGCCGGGACGGCAGGCATCTCCCAAGCTTAAAGTCACATCGTATTTTTGACAGATATCCAGAATCCAGTCATAGTGTTCATAAAACGGATTTTCCAGTCCGGTCATTTCCATCCAGGCAAAGATAATAGAGCCCCCTCTGGAAACAATGTTGGTAAGCCGCTTGTTTTCTTTGAAACGGCAGGCAGTGCTTTTATTGATACCCACATGAATAGTCATAAAGTCCACGCCGTCTTTGGCATGCATTTCTACAATATCCAGCCATTCCTGTGTGGTGATGTCTTTTAATGGTTTATGGTAGTAAACCACAGCGTCATAAATCGGTACAGTTCCAATAATGGCAGGGCACTCCTGAGTCAGCTTCCGGCGGAACTTTCTGGTATCCCCGTAAGAACTTAAATCCATAATGGATTCTGCACCCATTTCCACGGCGCTTTGTACCTTCTGCAATTCCATATCAACGTCTTTCCAGTCCCTTGAAGTTCCCAGATTCACATTGATTTTCGTTTTCAGCATAGAGCCCACGCCGTTGGGATTTAGACATTTGTGCAGTTTGTTGGCCGGAATGACGGCTTTTCCCTCTGCCATGTACTGACGCAGTTCTTCGGGAGAGATACCTTCCTTTTCGGCAACAAGTTCCATTTCCTTTGTGATGATACCCTGCCTTGCGGCATGCATTTGTGTAGTGTAAGTCATAGGTTTTCTCCAATCTTTTATTTTTTAAACCAGAGAATCCGAACCTGCGGCACAGCCATTTTCCACAAAAAAGAAAAAGTCTGTGCCGAAAGGATGCACAGACATATAAAATCAGTATGTGTAAACTCCCTACGTTGGCATAATCCAAATCAGGTAATACAGGTCGAAGCCAAACTTCCTCTCAGCCCATGGGGCTCCCTGGTTATTTTTTATCAGTTTAGCACCGCTTTAAGTAGTTGTCAACAGTTTTTGTCGAACGTATTTTCTTGCAATTTAACAGGGGTTTGTTATAATAATTAGGAGAAACAAAGAAAGGGGTCAGTATATGCAGAAGGCCATTTATTCGGTTTCGGAGGCAGTTCACTTTCTGGGAATTCAATCCCATGTGCTCAGGTACTGGGAAGAAGAACTGTGCCTTCCGATTGGAAGAAACGAAATGGGACACAGATACTACACCCGATGGGATATTCAGGTTTTTCTGAGTATTAGAGAACTAAAGAAAAAAGGGTATGCACTGAAAGAAATAGGAGAACTGACAACCCTTTTTTATAAAAATCAGGCAGAGAAAAAACAACCTGAACATAGAACGGCGACCCTTTCCGTATCAAGGGAATTTATGGAAATTATCAGTAAACTTGTAACGGACAGGCTTCAGGAAAAAAATTCCGGGGAAGAGAGGTATAAAAGACTGGATGAGCGAATCCGCAGCTGCCAGCAGTACAGGCGGGAAGCGGCAGCGGCTGTGGAGAAGGAAGGGCAGAAAAAGAAACGGTTTTTTCAGAAAAAATAAAACGAAGAGGCAGGAATCACGAAAATTCCTGCCTCTTCGTATACGCTTCATGATACAAAACATCATAGATGTTTCTGTATTATGTAAATCTTAGCCTTCTACGATAGCTTCTGTAGGACAAACACCAGCGCATGTTCCGCAGTCAACGCATGTATCAGCGTCGATAACGTATTTGTCATCACCTTCGGAAATAGCTTCCACTGGACATTCACCAGCGCATGTTCCGCAGCTTACACATTCATCTGTAATAACGTATGCCATGATTGTACCCTCCTTATATATTCTGAACCTTGCGATTCAGTTCTTAGGGTTATTCTAATATATTTATTTCTATAATACAAGTCTTAATTTAGAAACATAGCAGGATTTTTTTGTGCATACAGGGGAAAAAAGGGAAGCGTAAAATGGAGAAAAACAGTTGAATATAATGAGAAAAGAGATTATAATAAGATAATAGAAAATTTTAAGGAGGAATTACCCATGAAAGTAACACCAGATATGACAATTGGTGAACTGCTTCGTTTAGATGAAAATATTGTGCCGATTCTTATGAGAGCAGGCATGCACTGCATCGGCTGTCCTTCCGCACAGGGAGAATCACTGGCAGAAGCAGCTATGGTTCACGGAATTGACGGAAATATGTTAGTTGCTCAGATTAACGATTTTCTGGAAAATAAATAAAAATGTGAAAAACCTCCGGGCAGAGATTCTGCTGCGGAGGTTTTTTGCTTGCATCTTAGAGTTTTGTCAGCTGTGTCAGTGCATTTTGCGGAATCATGCAACCGCCGTGCTCCTCCAGATAAGCCTGCTTGGCCGGGGAGAAAGAGGTACCGCATCCATATTCGGAAAGTATGTTGCATACTTTGTTGAAATCTTCCGGCAGGGTTTTCTCCTGACGCAGTATCAGTGAATAGGTACCGTCCTTTTCGTTTTTATACAAAGCGCTGAAACCTTGGAAAAAATTATTCAGTCCGTGAGCGGCTTCAATGACAGTATCCAGATTCCGGAATGTGTACTCGCGCATTAAATTTACGGAAACCGGAGTTTCCTCAGAAATCTCAGTCTTTTTTGTCTCTTTTGTAGTTTCTTCAGAATTTCTTTCTTTCTTTTTGCGTTCCATGGCTCTGGATTTTGCCTCATAAATTTTCTGGAAAATACCCAGAATATCGTCTGCACCTTCTACTTCCACCGGAGGGGCTTCCTCAGACGATGTTCCGGAATTGCCCAGAGGAGTAAATTTGGAAAAACGTGTATCCAGTTCTTCTGGGTCGTCTACCTTGGAAATAATTAAAATAATGCTGTCTGCAGATACGGGAATGGCCTCAATCATCAGAGGGGTATTGTCTGCTTCAAAGCCAAATTCCAGGTTAGCCTGCTGCATCATATCGCGAAAGAGACTTTTGGCATTTTCACTTCCGTAAGCCAGTTCGCTTAAACGAATATGCCGCTCTTCCAAATCAGCTCTGGTAAGTGTGCAGCGTATTTGATTTTCATTTATTTTTTCTATTTTCATAACATCACATCCTGTCTGGTTATTTATCTAAAGATGCTATTTTTCCTTTTATATTATATACTATGCACCGTCGGATTGTAAAGAAGAAATACTTGCTAATTTACCGTACAGATGCTATAATAGGGAACAGATAGAGAAGACTGCCCTGTAAATTTTACAGGAAGGAGTGAAACTCAGGTAGTCTTTTCATGTTCGGCAGATTTTATGATTCAAGAAATGCAGCATTCTGCTGCAGCAGGCGGATACATTCTGTATCACTGCAAATTTCCACTTATACCAGAACATACGGGGAGTCTTTCTTTATCTGTTTGTAACTGAATGAGGCGTTTTGTGCGGAAAAAAAGAAGAAGCAGGATAATAATATATCACAAACATTTGCATTCTGCGGGAGGAAAGTATGGATAAAAACGAAAGGAAGATTCTGCACCGGGAACTGGAGACTTATGAGGATATGGGGGTGACGTTGTATCTGAACGGAAGGTCTACCACACCGAAACGTATTGAGAAAGCATATAAGATGGCAGAAGAAGGCGGTTATATGCGGGATTACATTCAAGATGAAGATGGAAAGCTTCAGGCCGTTTCCTTTGATTTGGTAAAGGGCTGAATCACCATAATTGTGTATAAAAAAGAAAAAAATCTGAAAAAAACATGAAATCCTGGAAGAAATAGATGACGAAAGAAAAAAATATGCTATAATACACATAAAAAGAGAGTTTAAAAGGAGCTGGAAAATGGCAAAACGAAGGAAAAGAAGAAGACGCAGGAGAGGGATTCCTCCCGTGTTTATAGCATTATTTCTTATCGTAATTGTTGGTGCAGCAGGTATTATTACAAGTTATGTAAAGAAATATACACCGTCAGATACCAGAATGGATTTGGAACAGTACTATAAGCTGGAAGGTCAGGAGGAAGCTGCTTTGATTCTGCAGGATACGGTCAGTGACAGCAAAGGCCGGGTGGCAGACGGAAAAATCTATATCCCCTACAGCGTGGTAACGGATACGCTGGACGGAAGATTTTACTGGGATGAAGAGACACAGAAAATGCTGTATACCACACCCGATGCGGTGATGGAGATTCAGCCGGAAACTACGTTCAGTACAACCGCCGGGACAGAGCAGGAGGAAGGTTATGTTCTTGTAAAGGAATTTGACGGCAGTTATTACATTGCTCTGAACTTTCTGGAGAAATACATGCAGATAACAAGTCAGGTATATGAAAGTCCGGCAAGGGCTGTGATTTCTTATAAATGGCAGAGCATGCAGACTGTGGAAGCAAAAAAGGATACCGTGGTGCGTTATCAGGGGGGGATTAAAAGTCCGATTCTTTCAGAAGTGAAAGAGGGTGATTCCCTGCAGCTTCTGGAGGAAATGGAAAACTGGTCCAGAGTTATGACTGCGGACGGTTTGGATGGCTATGTGCAGAAAGAAGATTTAAAAGCAGCAGAAGAAACGGAACTGGTATATGAGGGCAGCTATGAAGAGAATTATACCAGTCTTACCAGAGATTATAAGATTAACCTGGCCTGGCATCAGGTAACATCCGAGGCAGCCAATTCTGCATTTGACCAGACGATGGAGGAGGTAAAGGGGGTGAATGTCGTTTCTCCCACCTGGTTTTCCGTTACGGGAGGCGAGGGTACCATTTCTTCCCTGGCCAGCGCTGAGTATGTGGACAAGGCTCATGCAAAAGGCATGGAGGTATGGGGACTGATTGATAATTTTGATGAAAATGTAAGCACACTGGAAACTCTGTCAAAGAGAAGCGCTCGGACTCATATTATCGAAATGCTTCTAAGTGAGGCAAAAAGAGTGGGAATGGATGGCATTAATGTGGATTTTGAAGCCCTGACAGAGGAAGAGGCACCGCATTTTATCCAGTTTATCCGGGAGCTGTCTGTCACCTGCAGGGCAAACAATCTGGTTTTGTCTATTGATGACCCGGTGCCGCAGTATACGGCTTTCTATAACCGAAAGGAACAGGGAATTGTGGCGGATTATGTGATTATCATGGGATATGATGAGCATACCACAGGTTCCGAAAGTGCCGGCTCAGTGGCTTCTCTGCCGTTTGTGGAGGAAGGAATTGTGCAGACGCTCAAAGAAGTTCCCAGGGAAAAGGTGATTAACGCTGTACCATTCTATACCAGATTATGGACAGAGAATAACAACGGTATGGTATCCAGTGAGGTCTTTGGCATGGACCAGGCGGACAAGTATGTCCAGGAAAAGGGGATGGAGGTCTACTGGAACAAAGACGTCTCCCAGAATTACGGAGAACTTGTTACAGCTGAGGGAACACAGAAAATCTGGCTGGAAGATGAAAAATCCCTGGAGGAGAAAATGAAGCTGGTTCAGCAGTATGAGCTGGCTGGTGTAGCTGCATGGAAACTGGGATTTGAACGGGCAGATGTCTGGGAAATCATCAGTAAATATTTACAGTAAGAAAAGAAAATACGAGGTGGAGTATCATGGCAGAATACGAAATGTTTAAGACAACCCTTATGGGCGGATATGACAAGGAAGAAGTGCAGGAACTGATTCAGAAGCTGAAAGACGAAATGGCAGAGATTCAGGTCAACTATAAGAAGCAGATTGCAGACCGGGATACAAAGATTGCAGAGCTTCAGAAACGAATTGAATTAAAAGAAGCTTATCAGGCCCGCATGGAGGAAGATATCAAGGAAAAATACCAGAAGTATATTGACAATTACGAAAGTATCGGAAAGCTGGTATTTGAAGCCCAGATAAAGGCGGAGGGCATGGAAAATGAAGCACGGGAAAAGTGTGAAAAAATGATAGCGGAAGCAGAAGAAGAAGCCAAACGCCGGGTGGAAGCTGTACAGTCAGAGATTGATGATAAACTTCTGGAAGGTAAGAAGAAATATGTGGCTGTACAGGAAGAAATGAACGGTATCGTAGAGCTGATTAATCAGGCTCAGAGAAGATTTATGTCTTCTTATAAGGAGGTACATCAGATTATCAGCAGTATGCCTACATCTCTGAGCGATATCGGGGAGGATACGGAACTGGAAATCCATAAAATCGAAATCCCGGAGGAAGAACATCCGGAAGCAGAAGTGGACGACGAACTGCATCTGGGAGATACCCAGGAACTGGACATCATGGATGCCATGGAGGATATTGCGGAACTGGAAGAGTTTGACGAAGAGGACGAGGAAGACGAAGACAGTAAGCTGGCGCTCCAGATTTCAAAACTGCTCAGCGAAGAGGATGAGGCCATGCTGGAAGAAGAACTGGATGGTCTTCTCAAAGAATAAAAGGTGGATAAAAGCGAGAATAGCAGAAAGGCTGCAGGATGCTCTTTTTAATAAAAAATGGAGCAGGCTGCAGCCTTTTGTTGTCTGTCAGTCTTCTTCAATAATCTGTAGTTCCAGATAGTCAAAGTCCAGGATTTCAATAAAATTATCCTGCGAAAACCGTACTTTTGAAAATTTCTGAAAGTCTTTGATGTTGGCATCCAGCCATATGGGGGATGGAAGATCAAACTCATGGCAGATGCAGTCCAGACAGTGAAATACCTTTTTTGTCCGGCTGTTTTTGGTATCATCACAGATCACCGTGCTTTTCTGAATGCGTGTGTCTTTATAAATATTTCCCATTAATCGGAACATGAAAAACGTCCTTTCTGTATTGTAATCGCTTCTATTTCGCATTGTGATATTTATTATAAGGAAGATGAGAAGGGCTGTAAAGCCTGTTTTCAAATCTTTTATGGACAGGTTGTATAGATTGTATATGGAATTTCTGAAAATCAGTCAAAATGACGGGATTGGTTAGGGGATTGTCCATGCTTACAAAGACTTAAAGTAATATTTGGGCATTTGACCTATGGAAAAAAAGCAGGGATAGAGGTATACTAAACACAGTTCAAACGAGAGCAATCGCATATGTTTAGGAGG
The DNA here is from genome assembly GCF_013304445.1 of Blautia hansenii. Classification (GTDB taxonomy): domain Bacteria; phylum Bacillota; class Clostridia; order Lachnospirales; family Lachnospiraceae; genus Blautia. The sequence goes on along the minus strand of NZ_JAAITA010000023.1, from coordinate 5,142 downwards.
ATAATTAAAATGGCAAGTTTATCATTACAGCATATTAACAAGACTTACCCAAATGGCTTTGAAGCAGTAAAAGATTTCAATCTTGAAATTGCAGATAAAGAATTCATCATCTTCGTAGGACCTTCAGGTTGTGGTAAATCTACAACACTTCGTATGATTGCAGGTCTGGAAGAAATCACAGGCGGTACATTAAAGATTGGCGACAAAGTAGTAAACGATGTAGAACCAAAAGACAGAGATATTGCAATGGTATTCCAGAACTATGCTCTGTATCCACATATGACAGTTTATGACAACATGGCATTTGGTCTGAAACTGAGAAAAGTTCCAAAAGACCAGATTGACAAAATGGTAAAAGAAGCAGCTAAGATTCTTGACCTGGAAAAATTATTAGACCGTAAACCGAAAGCTCTTTCCGGTGGTCAGAGACAGCGTGTTGCTATGGGACGTGCTATCGTGCGTGAGCCTAAAGTATTCTTAATGGACGAACCTCTGTCAAACCTGGATGCAAAACTTCGTGTTCAGATGCGTACTGAGATTTCCAAATTACATGAAAGATTAGGTGCTACCATCATCTACGTTACACATGACCAGACAGAGGCTATGACACTGGGTACAAGAATCGTTGTTATGAAAGACGGTGTTGTACAGCAGGTAGATACACCGCAGACATTATACAATGCTCCATGTAACTTATTCGTTGCTGGATTCATCGGTTCTCCTCAGATGAACTTCTTAGATGCAGTTGTACATGTAAAAGGAAACGATGTTGAATTACAGATTGGCAGCACTACACTTCAGGTACCTGCTTCCAAGAAAAAAGCCCTTATCGAAGGCGGATATGATGGAAAAACTGTTGTTATGGGTATTCGTCCAGAGCATGTATATGACGATGAAGCTCGTATCCAGGCATTCCCGAACAGCACAATCGAAGGAAAAATTACTGTTTACGAATTACTTGGTGCTGAAGTTTATCTGTACTTTGATACAGAAGGATTCTCTATGACAGCAAGGGTAAATCCTCGTACAACAGCAAGAACAGGCGATACTGTTAAATTTGCATTAGACATGGAAAAAGTTCATGTATTTGACAAAGAAACAGAGCAGGTTATTACAAACTAAAAAATGTGAATGAGAATAGAATCCCGTCTGGAGTTTCCAGGCGGGATTTTTGAAAATCGGTGATATTTATTTTAGTCCAACAGCCGTGACCCGGAAAGCGTGGGATTAAAGTTTCCTTTCATACTCTTGATAGAGCGTGAAGTCAGCACATAATCTTCAGGAAGTTCACGAGGAGAAAATCCGGTCATTTCTTTGAAAGTTCTGTTAAAGTGTCGTATGGTATCAAACCCGCACAGAGTAGCGATTTCCGTAATGGACAGGTGTTTTGTGTTGTGCCGAAGCATGTCAATAGCTTTTTCAAGCCGTATGATATTCAGATATCTGGAAAAAGTCATTCCGGAAATGTTTTTAAAAAATTTAGAAAAATAAGGTTGAGACAGTCCCATAAAGCTGCTGGCGTCCGCAAAGGTGAGATAGCTGTATTTTTCTTCAATTTCACTGAGCAGGTTTTTATAATTTTCCATGGAAGTATGGAAGCGGTTTGCTTTTGGTTCCACAAGATTATGTGTCGACAGCGCTTCACAGCGGTAAATGTCCACTAAAAGACTGCGGATAAGGCTGGTGATTTTCAGTTCATAAAAGGGCTGTTTTTCCTTTAATTCATTTTTTACAGTCTGACAGAGCCCCGGAATCAAGGCAGCCATCCAGGAGTCCAGAAGAGGAGAGGCGAGTTGTGCCCGTCGGGTAATCTCCTGAATGATAGAGCCGTCAAACATGAGAATGGACGTAATGCTTCCCGGTTCCCCTTTAATATAGTGGATTTCCCCGCTTTCAATGAGAGCCGCTTCTCTGCTGTGAAGGTCATAGGCAGTATGGTTGAGGGAAACCGTTACGCTTCCTTTTTCAATATAAATCAGTTCAAATTCCAGGTGCCAGTGAGGCAAATTGTGCAGGTTTTCATAGCGTCCTGTCCAGGCTCGTTCTTTTCCTTCCCGTTTTTCAAAATTAGCCAGCATATGCAGCCCTCCTTTTGGTATACTGAAACTTTTCTTATACTGTAACAAAAAAGATAATAAATGTCCATATTGCGGCAACAAAGTTCTTTCTTTTTTTGCGCTGGAGAGTATACTGAAACGTAGAAAAAGGAACGAAAAATTGCCGGATGGCAGAGTATAATAGGAGGAAAATTAATATGTTGGAAATGAAAAATTATCAGTTCTGGTTTTGTACAGGTTCACAGGATTTATATGGACAGGAATGTCTGGAGCACGTGGCAGAGCACTCCAAAATTATGGTAGACAGATTAAATGAATCAGGGGTACTTCCCTATGAAGTGGTATGGAAACCAACTCTTTTGACAAATGCTATGATTCGTCAGACCTTTAATGAGGCCAATGCAGAGGAGACCTGTGCAGGTGTGATTACCTGGATGCACACCTTTTCGCCTGCAAAATCCTGGATTTTGGGACTGCAGGAATACAGAAAACCGCTGCTGCATTTGCACACACAGTTTAACAGAGAAATTCCATATGATTCCATTGATATGGATTTCATGAACGAAAACCAGTCTGCTCACGGAGACAGAGAATACGGTCACATTGTTAGCCGCATGAGAATGGAGCGCAAGGTGATTGTAGGCTTCTGGGACGACAAAGAAGTGCAAAAGAGAATAGCTTCCTGGATGCGTACCGCAGTAGGGGTGATTGAAAGCAGCCATATCCGTGTTATGAGAATTGCGGATAACATGAGAAATGTAGCGGTTACAGAAGGTGATAAGGTAGAAGCGCAGATTAAGTTCGGCTGGGAAGTAGACGCTTATCCGGTCAATGAGATTGCAGACGCAGTAAATCAGGTTTCTAAGGGAGATACCGATGCCCTGGTGGAAGAATATTATGATAAATATGACATTCTTCTGGAAGGCAGAGATGCGGATGAATTCCGAAGACATGTGGCTGTACAGGCACAGATTGAAATTGGTTTTGAACGTTTCCTGGAAGAGAAAAACTATCAGGCTATTGTGACACATTTCGGTGATTTGGGCTGTCTGCAGCAGCTTCCGGGTCTGGCTATTCAGAGGCTTATGGAAAAAGGCTATGGCTTCGGCGGAGAAGGTGACTGGAAAACAGCGGCCATGGTTCGTCTGATGAAAATTATGACACAGGGCAAAAAAGACGCAAAAGGAACTTCCTTTATGGAAGATTACACATACAATCTGGTTCCGGGAAAAGAAGGAATTCTGGAGGCTCACATGCTGGAAGTGTGCCCGACGATTGCAGAAGGGCCAATCAGCATCAAATGCCAGCCGCTGTCCATGGGAGACCGGGAAGACCCGGCAAGACTGGTGTTTACATCCAAGACAGGAAAGGGTATTGCAACTTCTCTTATTGATTTAGGAGACAGATTCCGTCTGATTATCAATGAGGTAAACTGCAAAAAGGTGGAACAGCCAATGCCGAAGCTTCCGGTAGCTACGGCTTTCTGGACACCGGAACCAAGTCTGCAGACAGGTGCTGAGGCGTGGATTCTGGCAGGCGGTGCGCACCACACAGCATTCTCCTACGATTTAACCTCAGAGCAGATGGGAGACTGGGCAGCAGCCATGGGCATTGAGGCGGTTTACATTGACAAAGATACCACCATTTGCAATCTGAAAAATGAACTTCGCTGGAATGAGGCAGCCTATAGACTAAACCTTTAAAATTCCAATATACCTGAAGAATCAAGATAAGAGTCCTCCGGGGAAGCGGTATCTGACCGTTTACCCGGGGGACTTTTGCCATATACGGCTTGCCAATTAAAAAAAAATAATGTATTATTATTTTAGAAAATCCCGGGACGGACCCAAAGGAGAGAGGAATTATGATTTCAAGCCAGGTAATACAAAAAACATTAGATGAACTGAGAATGATTACAAGAATTGATTTGTGTGTCATGGATATAGATGGGAAAGTCAACTCTACCACGTTTGCTACAGAGGAAGAAGATTTCGGTGATGTGAGAGCTTTTGCAGAATCTATGGCAGACAGCCAGGTGATGAAGGGCTGCCATTTCTTTAAGATTTATGATAATCAGACAGTAGAATATATACTGGTTGCCAAAGGAGGCAATGAAGATGCCTACATGATTGGCCGTGTGGCAGTAGCGGAGATTCAGAACCTGATTGTGGCTTACAAAGAGCGTTTTGACAAATCCAACTTTATTCAGAACCTGATTCTGGACAACCTGCTTTTGGTAGATGTTTACAACAGAGCAAAAAAACTGCACATTCCTGTGGAATCTAAGAGAGTAGTCCTGCTGGTGGAAACCAGAAATGAAAAGGACCAGGATTCCATGGAAATTTTGAAAAATCTGTTCATTGCCAGAAACAATGACTTTATTACTGCTATTGATGAGAAGAACATTATCATTGTCCGCACTTTGGAAGAGAGCGACGGATACGAAGAAATCGAAAATATTGCAAGTATGATTGTGGATATGTTAAATGCAGAGGCCATGTCTCAGGTTCGTGTTTCTTATGGTAACATTATTCACGAAATCAAGGATGTATCACGCTCCTATAAAGAAGCGAAGATGGCTCTGGACGTAGGAAAAATCTTCTATGTGGAGAAAAATATTGTAGGCTATAACAATCTGGGAATCGGACGTTTGATTTATCAGCTTCCTATGCCTCTTTGTGAAATGTTCATGAAAGAAGTATTTGGGGGCAAACTTCCGGAATCTCTGGATGATGAGACGCTCAATACCATTAACAAATTCTTTGACAACAACCTGAATATTTCTGAGACTTCCAGACAGCTGTTTCTGCACAGAAATACACTGGTGTACAGACTGGAAAAAATTCAGAAGAGTACAGGACTGGATATCCGCGTTTTTGATGACGCGCTGACCTTTAAGATTGCGCTGATGGTATCCAGCTACATGGATTTCATGAAAAATCAGGATTAATTGATAAGTATAACATAAAACTGCTGCAGAAAACAGGGAACAGAAAGTGTTCAAAACCGGTTTTCTGCAGCAGTTTCTTATTGTGTCAGCAATGAAATAAACCACCTGCTATGCGGGTGGTGGGAGAAATCTTTA
>NZ_JAAITA010000022.1 GCF_013304445.1 Blautia hansenii | reverse complement strand
TAATGACATATCTTATATCAGTTTTTTGAGTTTACACAAAACTTGAAACGGTCTCTTTACTGTTGCTGATGAAAATAATGAGGAATATATTATGATTGTAAATCTATAACCGAAAGCTACAGTTTACCGAACTAAACTTTCAACTGAATAACCACAGCACAAACCGCTGCTACATGGAAGCCAACACAACCATGCAACAGCGGTTTTTTCTTTACCGTTTTTTCCTCTGGCTGATAGGCGTTCCCATTTTCTTTGATTTTTTGAGAATCCGAATCAGCCAGCGAAATTCTTCGTCTGACAGATTTTTATAGTTGATACCGAGCTGCTTGCAGTAAAGAACAACCAGCTTTTCATCCCGGCTGCCCTTGAAATTTTCGACCGCTTCCAGATTTTCTTTCAGTTCATCGGCAACGGTGGTCTGGGGAGCACTTTCGCTGTCTTTTTTGTGAGCTTCCCGAATATCCCGGATAATGAGGTTGAGGTCATCCAGAACCATGTGACTGAAATATTCATCATCGCTGATATGGGCGGCTTGCAGCACTTTCAAATGCGGGTCATCTTCGCCGGGGCGATACCGTTCAATGATTTCATGCCGGACGGTATCAACAAGGGCATTGAGGTTTTGGATTTGCATGGTGGCAATCCCATCCACATAAATCTCAATGTCCGCAAGAAACTTGATAAAGTCCTTATGGGTGGCAAGTTCGCAGAGCAGGCGGTTGTTAATCCGACCGCTTTTCAGAAGTGCAACCATCTCATCATTCAAATACAGCTCTGTTAGTGGCGTGTTAATCTGCTCCCGGTTCTCTGTCCGGCACAGCAGATAATCAACGGAAACCCCATAGAAGTCTGCCAGCGTGATAAGGTTGCCATGATTGATTTCTTTATAATCCTCTTTCTCATAACTGCCAAGGGCTGATTTGGAAATACCCGTCAGCTCTGATAATTCTTCCAGATTTAAGCCTTTGTCCTTGCGGAGTTCCCAAAGGCGTTCCTGTATGCTTGTTGCTCCTTTCATGGGTGCACGCTCCTTTCCGGCGGTTTCATTGCTGCCGTTTAACTGGATTATATCACACTTTCCGCAATCGTGGAAATTTCTGATTTTTGTCCTTAATTCCTATTTTGTGGACATACGGCACGGGGCACAAAAATGTTCTATGATACAGGTAGTTCATCGATGGATTATTCCAATCGAATGACCAGCCTGTGTGGGATATGCTTCCCCGGCGATGTAGCGCCATGACTTTTGGCAGGGATGTGGAGGAACCCTGACTGAAACGAGCGTACCAAAGGGAGCGATACGCCGCTGTGAGATTCAGGGGAGGAACGACACCGGGGAGAACTGGCGAACTGACACCGAAATGATACCGAAACACGACAATCTGATAGGGGGATATTCTACCCTATCGCTGATACTTCGGGAGATTTTAAGCGGCTCTATGAGCGTAATTTTGCCGAAAATCGCCCCGAAACCATACACTAAAACGGGAGGAAGCGTAAAATGCCGAGAATGAGCAAAAAGAGGAAGCATGAGCTTTCCTTTTACCTCAATGACCGGGGGCGTGTCACTTACAACGAATTATGCCGGAAATGCCAGCATGAATGCAAGCAGAGCTTCCGGGCGGTTGTGGTTGACTGCCCCCGTTATTTATCCAAACGAGCAAAGAAAAAGGAGGAACACACCGAATGAATTTTGAATTTATGACGATAGACACACCCTTGCCGTCCTGTATGCCATTTCCCAGAGCGTTGACAGGATTTCCAGTCAGCAGCACCGCAAAGGTCATGTACTGCCGGATGTTGGACGCCATGCTATCCAAAGGGCAGGAGGACGAGAACGGAATCCTGTTTGTCTGCTTCCCTGTCACAGCTATTGCCGCAGTCCTGTCCCGCAGTCCCATGACGGTCAAGCGTTCTCTGAATGAACTGGAAACCGCCGGACTTATCATGCGGGTGCGTCAGGGCGTGGGAGAACCGAATAGAATTTATGTGCTGATACCGGGAAAGGAGGACGCTGCCCTTGCCTGATACCTCAAAGCTGGAAAAGCTCAACCGGGAGTTGGAGAAAAGCGAAAAGAAACTGCGGAAAGCCATCAATGATGAAAAGGCATTGCAGCACCAGTTAAAGCAGCTTACCCGAAAGGAACGGACGCACCGGCTCTGTACTCGTGGCGGTATGCTGGAAAGTTTTCTGCAAGAGCCGGAACGCCTGACAGATGATGATGTCATGCTGTTGTTGAAACTCATTTTTCACAGGCAGGACACGCAGGAACTATTGAAAAAACTGCTGGAACGGGAGAAGCCGGAAACCCCTTAGTTTACTAAGGGCGCAATTATACACCACCCAGAGGTTGGTGCATTGCGTTCTCCGAAGGCTCCTCGCCGGAGGGCTGTGATTTTCCGCAGTCATGGTCTGCTTCAAATCAAACAGGGGACGCTACGCTTCCCCTGCGCTGGCTGCCGCCAGCTACCCTTTTGTGGACTTGCCATCTGGGGACATCTTGCGTTGCAAGCTGTTCCCAGCCGACAAGTTTCATAAAATATGCTATCTTTTTGATAGGCAGTGAAGTATAATGAAGATGACAACAAATATGAATTTTAAAAAGGAGTGTGATGACCATGATTTTTGATTTTGAGCCTTGGCAATTAGATATTGATATTGACTTAACTAAACAATTATATAGAAGTTGTAAAGGAGACTTTGTATGGGTAGAAAAGAAATAACAACAAAAGAAGATTTAATGAAAGTAATAGAATTATTCGAAAATACTGGAATTACATACTGGTTGGATGGCGGATGGGGTGTAGATATTTTAGCTGGTAAACAAACAAGAATTCATAGAGATATAGATATAAATTTTGATGCTCAACATACGGAAAAATTGTTAAATGTGCTTTTGAATCTGGGCTATAAAATTGATACAGACTGGAAACCGGTTAGAATAGAGTTATATAGTGATGAACTTGGTTACTTAGACATTCACCCGTTCGTTTTAAATGAGGACGGAACTTCAAAACAAGCTGATTTAGAGGGTGGATGGTATGAGTTTGAAAAAGATTACTTTGGTAGTGTTTTTTTTGAAGGCAAAACAATTCCTTGTATATCTTTAAAAGGCCAAAAAGTTTTCCATTCAGGTTATGAATTAAGAGATAAAGATAAGCATGATATTTCAATTCTTGAAAGTTTATCAAAATAACATCGCTGTAATTTCTAAGATAAATTGCAGTTTGTCAACTTCACATCGGGTCAACTTGCCCCGAACTTTTATAACTAAATACCCGCCGCCCACACAGCGGCACACCGAGCAGGAAATCTGAAAAGGTCTCCTGCTTTTTTTCTGCCCCAAATGAGGTGGTAAAACGCCACCCCATCCACCAATTACCGAAAGGAGGGACACGAAATGCCCTGTCCACACAACGAAATCACGATTGTTCAGCGCAGCCAGCGGCAGTCTGCGGTTGCCGCCGCTGCTTACCAGAGTGGCGAAAAGCTGTTCTGTGAATACGACCAGCAAGTGAAGCACTACCCGGAAAAGCGTGGTATCGTCCACAATGAAATCCTGCTCCCGGCAAATGCCCCACGGTCGTATGCAGACCGCAATACTCTATGGAACGCCGCCGAAGCGGTGGAGAAACAATGGAACTCCCAGCTTGCAAGGCGGTGGGTGCTTACCATCCCCAGAGAGATACCGCCTGACCAGTACGCTGTCCTTGTCCGGGAGTTTTGTGAACAGCAGTTTGTTTCCAAAGGTATGATTGCTGACTTTGCCATCCATGACCCCCACCCGCCGGGACATAATCCCCACGCCCATGTCCTGCTCACTATGCGGGCAATGGACGAACATGGGAAATGGCTTCCCAAGAGCCGCAAGGTTTATGACCTTGACGAGAATGGGGAACGGATAAAGCTGCCATCCGGCAGGTGGAAAAGCCACAAGGAGGATATGGTGGACTGGAACGACCAGAAGTATTGTGAAATCTGGCGGCATGAATGGGAGGTCATCCAGAACCGCTATCTGGAAGCCAATGACCGCCCGGAGCGTGTGGACTTGCGTTCCTATGCCAGACAGGGGCTTGATATAGTCCCCACTGTCCATGAGGGAGTTGCTGTCCGGCAGATGGAAAAGCGAGGTATCCAGACGAATATCGGCAACCTGAACCGGGAAATCAGAGCCGCCAACAGCTTAATGCAGTCCATCAGGCAGCTCATCCACAACCTCAAAGGCTGGATTACCGAGCTGGGCGAAAAACGGAAAGAGCTGCTTGCACAAAAAGCGGCGGAGGAAGCGACACTTCTTCCCAATCTGCTGATGAAGTATATGGAGATACGAAAGGAAGAACGGAAGGACTGGACAAGGGCTGGACAGAACCGGGGGACTTCACAGGACTTAAAGGCAGTCAGCGAAGCCCTGTCCTATCTCCGTCAAAAGGGGCTTTCTACTGTGGAGGACTTAGAAGCATTTCTGGAATCTTCCGGGAAATCAGCCGCAGATTACCGCAATCAGATGAAGCCAAAGGAAGCCCGAAGCAAAGTGATTGATGGGATTCTTGCCAGCCGGACAGACTGCAAAGAATGTAAGCCTGTCTATGAGAAATACCAGAAGATATTTTTTAAGAAAACAAAGGAGAAATTCAAACAGGAACACCCGGAGGTTGCCCGGTATGAGAAAGCCGCCGCCTACCTTGCCAAGCATCCGGACGATAAGGACAGTACCCAAAAGGAGCTGCAAGAGGAGCAGGAAACGCTTCTGGAAGAAATTGCAGCTCTGAAAACACCGCTGACCGAGGTACAGGAGGATTTGAAGAAGCTGCGGGACATCCGCTACTGGGTACGGAAAGCCACACCCGGCACAGAGGAAAGTAAAGAGCCGCCCAAAAAGCAGCCTATCAAGGAAGTCTTGCAGGATAAGACTGACGAGAAAAAAGCACAAAGAACCACCCCGGCACAGGAGAAACACAGACAACAGGATATGGAACTTTAACAGGCACTTGCCATTTTCAATCAGAGAATGTCAGGTGCTTTTCTTATTTTCAAGGAGGGATAGATTTGAATGTATTTGAAGCTGTGAAGCAGTCCGTCACAACAAGACAGGCTGCGGAGCATTATGGAATCCGTATAGGTCGGAACGGGATGGCTTGCTGCCCGTTCCATAACGATAAAACCCCAAGCATGAAGCTGGATCGGCGTTACCACTGCTTCGGCTGCGGTGCGGATGGGGATGTGATTGATTTTGCCGCCGCTCTGTATGGGCTGGGAAAGAAAGAAGCCGCCGTACAACTGGCACAGGACTTCGGGCTTTCCTATGAGGACTGGAAGCCGCCGGGAAAGGCGAAAAAGCCCAAGCCCCGGCAGAAATCCACGGAGGAACAGTTTCAGGAAGCAAAGAACCGCTGCTTCCGTATTCTTGCCGATTATCTCCACCTACTTCGAGTGTGGAGAAAGGAATATGCCCCGCACTCCCCGGAGGAAGCCTTTCATCCCCGGTTTGTGGAAGCCTTACAGAAGCAAGCCCAAGTGGAATATCTGCTGGATGTGCTTCTGTTCGGGGAAACAGAGGAAAAAGCGGCTTTGATTACGGACTACGGAAAGGATGTGATACAGCTTGAACAGCGAATGGCAGAGCTTGCAGCCGCAGACGCAGCAAGAACTAAAAAACACCATGAACGCCATGCAGCCGCCCCAGAGCATTGAGGAAATCAAGGCGGGGCTGGAAACTACCGAGAAAGGCGGTGTGCGTCAGAGCATACGGAACTGCCTGACCGTATTCCAGCGTGACCCGCTGCTCTCCAGGGCTATCGCATACAACATCCTGACTGACCGCAAGGACATCATAAAGCCCATTGGCTTCCACAGAGAAAGCACCGCCTTAAACGATACGGATATGAAGTATCTGCTTCTCTATCTGGAAGAAACCTATGGGCTTACCAATGAGAAAAAGATTGATAACGCCATCGGGATTGTGGCGAATGAAAACAAGTACCATCCCATCCGGGACTATCTCAATACCCTTGTGTGGGACGGGACAGAGCGAATCCGTTTCTGCCTGCGGCACTTTCTGGGGGCTGACGCAGACGATTACACCTATGAAGCGTTGAAGCTGTTCCTGCTGGGTGCAATCTCACGAGCCTTTCAGCCGGGATGCAAATTTGAAATCATGCTCTGTCTGGTAGGCGGTCAGGGGGCTGGCAAGTCCACCTTCTTCCGTCTGCTGGCAGTCCGGGACGAGTGGTTCTCCGATGATTTGCGGAAGTTGGACGATGACAATGTGTACCGCAAGCTGCAAGGTCACTGGATTATCGAAATGTCGGAAATGATGGCAACCGCCAACGCCAAGAGCATTGAGGAAATCAAGTCATTTTTAAGCAGACAGAAAGAGGTTTACAAGATACCCTATGAAACCCATCCGGCAGACCGCCCCCGTCAGTGCGTGTTTGGCGGCACTTCCAATGCCCTTGACTTCCTGCCCCTTGACCGTTCCGGCAACCGCCGCTTTATCCCGGTCATGGTGTACCCGGAGCAGGCGGAAGTTCACATTTTGGAGGACGAAGCCGCTTCCAGAGCCTATATCGGACAGATGTGGGCAGAAGCGATGGAGATTTACCGAAGCGGCAGGTTCAAGCTGGCGTTCAGCCCCGCCATGCAGCGGTATCTCAAAGAACACCAGCGGGATTTTATGCCGGAGGACACCAAAGCCGGGATGATACAGGCATATCTTGATAAGTACACCGGGAGCATGGTCTGCTCCAAGCAGCTCTACAAGGAAGCCTTAAACCATGCCTTTGACGAGCCGAAGCAATGGGAAATCCGGGAAATCAACGAGATAATGAACCAGTGCATTTCCGGGTGGCGGTACTTCCAGAACCCCAGAATGTTTTCCGAATATGGCAGACAAAAGGGCTGGGAGCGTGAAACCCCGGCAACGGACTTATGCAACCCGTCTGAAAAAACGATGGACGGTTTTGTGGAGGTCACAGAACAGATGGAGCTTCCATTCTGATAATGACAGCCCGTTGCACCCCCTGTTGCTATCCCGTTGCCGAGCCGGTTGCCGGGGAAAATCCCTTATTTCTGGGCTTTTCTCCCTTATAACAACCAAAACAACAGAAAAATAAAAGAAAAGTATAAATAGTAACCATCGCCAGATTGAGATTGTTTGCAAGGTCTTTTGAAGCCCGTTGCCGGACTTCGTTGCCGACACCCTCTGTCTGGCTGTTTTCATGTATGGAGGATAACTGCCTATGGCAAAAAACAAAACAGAGATTCATGTGACCACTGTATTTGACGGGGAGCTGGACGCCACCGATGTGTTCGTCAGCCTGATTTCCCAGAAATACGGAAAGACAAATACAAAAGAATATCTTGCTAAAAAGAAAGATATAGGCTATAATGAAGATGAGGTTCAAAAGAGCCAGATACCGTCTGGATTGTGTGGGTAAATGGCTATGATGAACGAAATGGAATATAGAACAATCGGAAAAGCACTTGCCGGGGGTTATCGTGCGGCGGTCTATTGCAGGCTGTCAAAGGACGATGACCTGCAAGGCGAAAGTGCCAGTATCGCAAACCAGCGGGATATGCTAGAAAAATACTGCGAAAAGCAGGGATGGGAGGTTGTGGCAGTCTATCAGGACGATGGCTTCACAGGTCTTAATATGGAGCGTCCTGATTTACAGAGAATGTTGAGAGCCATTGAGCGCAGGCAAATCAACCTTGTCATCACGAAAGACCTCAGCCGACTGGGGCGTAACTATCTGCAAACCGGGCATTTGATTGAGGACTTTTTTCCAAGAAATGGTGTCCGCTATATCGCCATGAATGACGGTATCGACACCCTGCGGGATAACAACGATATTGCCCCGTTCAAGAATATCCTGAACGAGATGTACAGCAAGGATATTTCCAAGAAAGTCCATTCCTCTTATCTTCTGAAAGCGCAGAAAGGACAGTTTACCGGGTGTCTTGCCCCGTTTGGGTATCGGAAAGACCCGGAGGACAAAAACCATCTGCTCATTGATGAGGAAACCGCCCCGATTGTGCGGCTGATTTTCGGATATGCCCTAAATGGTCATGGTCCCAACTATATCCGCAGACGGCTGGAGGAAGAAAAAATCCCCTGCCCCACATGGTGGAACCGGGAACGGGGGCTTCGCAATACCAGCACAAAATGGGAAAAGAAAGACCCGGAAAACGGGCGGTATATGTGGGACTTCTCCGTTATCAAAGACCTTTTGATGAATCCCGTCTACACTGGGGCGATTGCTTCCCAGAAAAAGGACTACCGCTTCAAAATCGGCACGATAGGGGAAAAGAAGCCGGAGGACTGGATTGTGGTGGAGGGACAGCATGAACCGCTGATTGACCGCATGAGCTTTGACATTGTGCAGAACAAGCTGAAATCCCGTCAGCGTCCGGGGCAGACCAATGAAATCAGCCTGTTTGCCGGACTGTTAAAATGCGGCGAGTGTGGGAAGTCGCTGACGGTACGCTACACAAACGCAAAACATCCCCAGCGGATTTATTCCTGCAAGACCTACAACGCCTTTGGAAAAAACCACTGCACCCAGCACCGGATTGATTATGACACCCTTTACAGCCATGTGCTGCGGAAAATCCGGGAATGTGCCAGAGCTGCCCTGATGGACGGGGAAGCGGTTGCCGACCGCCTGACCAATACCTGTGAAGCAGAGCAGCGGGAACAGCGGGAAGCAATGGAACGCTCCCTTACAAGGGACGAAGAACGGATTGAGGTTCTGGACAAAATGGTAATGCGGCTTTATGAGGATATGATTGCAGGGCGTATCAGTGAGCAGAATTTCAACACCATGTTGGAAAAGACACAGACCGAGCAGACGGAGCTTAAAACCAGAGTGTCCGAGGGCAGAAAGCGGCTGTCCGATGAAATCCAGCTTGCCAATGACGCAAAACAATGGGTGGAAGCCATTCAGGAATATGCCAACATCACAGAGCTGGACGCAGCCACCCTCAACCGCTTAATCAAAGAAATCGTCGTGCATGAACGCATTGACGAAGATAAAACAAGACACATTTCTATCGAAATTCATTTTAATCTCAAACCCATCCCGGAGGTGGAACAGGTCACTGCCTGACCTGTCCCGCCGGGACGGTTCTCTTAACAACACCATATAGATTTTTTGTACGCCGCCGCCCGCCATCGAGCAAGGTTTTACTCCTAATTAGGGATAAAACAGCTGATGGCAGGAGGCGGTGTCGTTCTGATCGGCACCCAGCTGGTACCGTTACTGTCCGGATTGTTCAGCTGAGAGAAGCAGGAGGGAGATGACTCATGGATCGGATATTTGAAGCGATTGAAGAATGGATGAGGAATCTTCTGACAGGCATGGTAAGTTCCAACCTGACAACAATGTATACCGATGTCAATGAAAAGACCGGTCAGATTGCTGCTCAGGTTGGGCAGACACCGCAGGGCTGGAATGGCAGCATTTACAGCATGATACAGAATCTTTCCGAGTCGGTCATTGTACCGATTGCCGGTATGATTATCACATTTGTACTTTGTTATGAGCTGATCTCCATGTTGACGGAAAAGAACAACATGCACGACATCGACACCTGGATGTTCTTTAAATACTTTTTCAAGATGTGGGTGGCAGTCTGGATTGTCAGCCATACCTTTACGATCACGATGGCGGTATTTGATGTCGGGCAGTCCGTAGTCAGCCGGGCAGCTGGGGTTATCAGTTCTGATACAGCGATCAATATAGATACGATGATCTCTACGATGGAGACAGCGATGGAATCTATGGAGATTGGTGAACTTGTCATACTGGCACTGGAAACGATGCTTGTAAGCCTGTGTATGAAGATTATCTCAGTCTTTATTACAGTGATTTTGTATGGACGTATGATTGAGATTTATCTCTATTCGTCCGTTGGAGCGATCCCGTTTGCAACCATGTCCAACCGGGAATGGGGGCAGATCGGGAACAACTATCTTCGTGGATTGTTTGCACTGGCATTCCAGGGATTTTTTATGATGGTCTGCGTGGGAATCTATGCGGTCCTGGTCGCAAACATCCAGATGTCAGATAACATACATTCTGCATTGTTCGGCGTGATGGCATACACGGTGATCCTGTGTTTCAGTCTGATGAAAACAGGAAACTTTGCCCGCAGTATCTTTAACGCCCACTAAGAAAGGAGGAACTGGCAATGGCATTTGTATCTGTGCCTAAAGACTTAACCAAGGTCAAGAATAAGATCATTTTCAACCTGACGAAACGGCAGCTAATCTGCTTTGGGATTGCGGCGGCAGTAGGGCTTCCGTTTTATTTCTTAAGCAGGGGAATCATTGGTTCCAGTAACGCAGCGACCGGGATGTGCCTTCTTATGCTTCCGGCATTTTTGTTTGCCATGTATGAGAAGGATGGACTTCCGTTAGAAAAGGTCTTAAAAAACATGATCACCGTAAAATTTATCCGTCCTCCGGTACGCAAGTACCAGATGGAAAATATGTACGAGAAAAAGTATACCGTGGTCAGAAAGAAGAAAGGGGGAACGAAGGGTGTTAAAAAGAAAAAACGATAGACAGCCGCCACAGAGCTTAGATGAATTATATCCGGATGATTACTGGCTGGATGAGGAGGATGGAGAAGAAGAACTTCCAGACCCCGCAATGAAAAAGAAATCAGTAAGTGGCAGACTGCACGATGAGCCAATGGTGACAGGGTATGAAGCACTGGAACGCCAAAGAGGTGTCCGCAGACCGAACCGGAAACTGACACGCAGGGAAAAGAAAGCCCTCAAAAGGGCACAGAAATATGAAGAAAAACTGCATAAGGAACATGAAAAAGCGGATAAGAAAAATGCGAAAAAGGAAGCAAAACTGGCAGCCAAAGCAGAAAAGCAGGCAGTGCGTGACGCAAAGAAAAATGCGAAGAAGAAAAAGAACAGACCTGCCGCAGCACCGCCGGGGCAGCGTCCGGCAGGAAAAGCGGTTTCCGGAACGAAAAGCAGTGGAACAGGAAAGAAAACATCGGATAGTGCCAGGGATAAAAGGATCACTGCACAGCAGTCGATTCCATACCATGAGATGGGAAGGGACGGTATCTGTCGGGTGCAGGACAAGTTTTATTCCAAGACGATCCGTTTTTATGACATCAACTATCAGCTGGCACAGAATGAAGATAAGAACGCCATCTTTGAAAACTGGTGTGATTTCCTGAATTACTTTGACAGCACAATTCATTTTCAGCTGTCCTTTATCAACCAGCACAGCAACATGGCAGAGTATGAGAAAGTCATTCATATCAATCCGCAGGAAGATGAATTTGATGACCTGCGTATGGAGTTTGCCCAGATGCTTAATAATCAGTTGGCAAAAGGAAATAACGGGCTGATGCGTACCAAATATATCACATTTGGGATTGAAGCGGAGAATATCCGGGAAGCACGACCAAAACTGGAACGTATCGAGTCGGATATTCTGAACAATTTTAAGATTCTTGGGGTATCTGCTTATCCGCTGAATGGGGAGGAACGGTTACAGATCATGTATGAAACCTTTAACCAGGACAGCAAAGTTCCGTTCCATTTCTCTTATGATGATGTGCTTCGGACAGGGCTTAGTACCAAGGATTATGTCGCACCGACCAGTTTTGTATTTAAGAGTGGAAAAGATTTTGAGATGGGCGGCACGATGGGAGCTGTTTCCTATTTACAGATCCTTGCACCGGAACTTACCGACAAGATGCTGGCAGAGTTTTTGGAGATGGACAGCAACCTGATGGTGAATTTCCATATCCAGTCCATCGACCAGATGAAGGCAATCAAGCTGGTAAAAAGCAAGGTGACGGATATTAACCGTATGAAGATCGAGGAACAGAAAAAAGCAGTCCGGGCAGGCTATGACATGGACATTATCCCTTCGGACTTAAATACATACGGTGGGGAAGCAAAAAGGCTTCTGGAAGATCTACAGTCCAGAAATGAGCGAATGTTCCTTGTAACAGCATTGTTCTTAAATACTGCACCGACCAGACAGGAACTGGAAAATGTGGTGTTCCAGACTGCCGGTATCGCACAGAAATATAACTGTGCATTGAAACGGCTGGATTACCAGCAGGAGACGGGACTGATGAGCTGCCTGCCGCTTGCGGTGAATTTTGTACCGATCAAACGGGCACTGACAACGACATCCACGGCAATTTTTGTCCCGTTTACCACACAGGAATTATTTATGGCTGGGGAATCTATTTATTATGGATTAAATGCCCTGTCCAATAACCTTATCATGGCAGACAGGAAGAAACTGAAGAACCCGAACGGACTGATTCTTGGTACACCGGGTTCCGGTAAGTCGTTTGCGGCAAAACGAGAGATTGCAAATGCATTTATCGTGACGAAAGATGACATTATCGTCTGTGACCCGGAGGGGGAGTATTATCCGTTAGTCCGGGCATTTCATGGCCAGGTGATCCGTATTTCCCCGACCAGCCACGATTATATCAATCCGATGGATATTAACCTGGATTACGCTGACGATGATGACCCGCTTTCCTTAAAATCGGACTTCATCCTGTCTCTTTGTGAGCTGGTAGTAGGCGGAAAGAACGGACTGGAGCCGGTTGAAAAGACCGTCATTGACCGATGCGTAAGGCTGGTCTATCAGGATTTCCTTTCTGACCCGGTACCGGAAAAAATGCCGATCTTAGAGGATTTATATAATCTTCTCCGTAATCAGAAAGAGCAGGAAGCACAGCGTCTGGCAACGGCACTGGAGATTTATGTCAATGGTTCCTTAAAAGTGTTTAACCATAGAACCAACGTGGAACTGAGTAACCGTATCGTATGTTTTGACATTAAGGATCTGGGAAAACAGCTGAAAAAACTGGGTATGCTGATCGTGCAGGACCAGGTGTGGAACAGGGTAACGGTCAACCGTTCTGCGAATAAGAGTACCAGATATTACATTGATGAGTTCCATCTGCTCTTAAAAGAGGAGCAGACGGCAGCATACAGTGTGGAGATCTGGAAGCGTTTCCGTAAATGGGGTGGTATCCCTACGGGTATCACACAGAACGTAAAAGACCTGTTAGCCAGCCGGGAGATTGAGAACATCTTTGAAAACTCGGACTTTATCCTGATGCTCAACCAGGCATCTGGTGACAGACAGATCCTTGCAAAACAGCTCAACATTTCCCCTCACCAGCTTTCTTATGTAACGAACAGCGGGGAAGGTGAGGGACTGGTCTTTTATGGCAGTACCATTATCCCGTTCAAGGATAAGTTTGATAATTCCCTGATGCTGTATGCCCTGATGACTTCTAAGCCGGATGAGGTGGAAAAGCGTAAGAAACTTGGTATCGGAGAACGGGACGATTAAAGAAATAAACGAAACAAAATAAAACAGAGTAGAGGATGAGCCGGAGGAATACTTCCGGCAATTTTTCTGCCCGGAAATCATGGAGGATTACAAGATGGAAGATTACAGAAACATGGAGAGATGCAGCGGCGAACCTTGCTGCATATTTGCAGAAAGAATCTGTGCAGACAATGAAAAGGAGATTTTGAAAATGGAAAAGGACACAAAGGAAAAAGTGACGGCTGATGAAATGATGGATGACCTTATCTATCTGGCGGAACTGATTGATTTCATGGGAATTACATCTTGTCTGGCTGTAAGGGGAACTTTAAGTGAGCGAATGACAGACAAGCTGACGGATTCCATTGCAGGGATGGCAGATGAAGTGTTGGAGAAATGGGAGGACTATCAGGATAAGACAGAATAACCGGGACAAAGCAGTAAAGGGGATGGTCAAAGTTGCAGGAGCATGAGTATAAGGCGAGAGATAAAACCGTCCAGAAAATGAGCCGGGATGGACTGCGGGAAGAAAACCTCCGGAACAAGGAAGAAAAAAGGATCACCGGGCGGGATACGGATACCGAGATTTCCCGCAGTGAGAAGAAAGAGGAACTGGATTTTAGTAAACGCAGACATGAACGGCTGAAAGAAGAACGGGAGATGGAACAGCCGGAGCAGAGTTCCAGAAAACCCAGATATAGTAGGGAACATGCAGATATATTGGATGATGAACAAGATATAGCAACTGATGCGGATGTAGAAGAGGGGCTTACAGACGATAGCAGCGAGAACCCCAAATCTGCCTTTCGTACAGAGAGTATCCGTGGACAGCCAAGAGGGGAACGGGCATATCTGGAGACAGTTGCAGACAGCCGGGATCTTCGGAAGAAAAAGATGGTCAGGGATTATGCTGCAAAGGAAAGAAGGAAGGAAAAGGAGACTTCCAGAGAAGAAAAAGCAGCCAAAAGAGAATCTGCCCGTTACCGGGAAACTTCCGAAGTGATGGAAGATTCCCTGGATAAGTTCCACGAGGAGATCAAAGGCAAGTCCAAAAGGGAACGGGTGCTGAAGGAACAGCGGAAAAAAGTTTCCCGTCTGTCTTTTGGTGATGAGGGTGACGGCATGGTACATGGTGCCGGGATCGGTATCCGGAATCCGGCATCGGCAGTCAAAGATGCGGCAGTCACAGCAGCACACTGGAAAACGCACGAAGAAGAGGATGAAAATGCGGCAGTGGAAGGGGCACACCGGGCAGAGCTTGTCGGGGAAAGCCTTGCAAGGAAATCCATCTACATGCGGGAACGGCTGAAAGGGCGAAGGGAAGAATCCCGGAGATTAAAAGAAAGCGTCCTGGATGAAGCAGAAAGGAGCAGGCTGATATTTGAGACTGCCTATGGAAATGAAGCGAAGGACGCAGTGAAAAGAGAAGCAGAGAAGAAAAAGAAATCTGCCCTGCAGAAACTCTTTCAGAAGAAGCGTTACCAGAAGCAGTATCAGGCAGCCAGACAGAGTAAAAAAGTAAAGGATGCAGCGATCACTTCCGCACAGAAGTTTACGGAAAAAGCGAAAGATGCCGTCAAGATGGTGGCGGCACAGAACCGGGGGATTTTTGCCACGGTAGCTGTCTTTGCTCTGATCTTTGTGCTGATCGCAGCCAGTTTTACCAGCTGTACGGCATCTTTGCAGGGAGCTTCTTCAGCAATCATCTCTACCAGCTATTCCAGTACGGATGAAGATATTTATGCCACTGAAAATGCGTACCGTGCCTTGGAAGAAGCACTGAATACACAGATCAATCAGATGGAATCCACCCATCCGGATTATGACGAATACCGGTACCAGATTGATGAGATCGGTCATAACCCATATCAGTTGATCTCTTATCTTACGGTAAAATACGGCGGCTTCACTTACGATGAAGTGGCAGAGGAGATTAAGGAGATCTTCCGACAGCAGTATGGAATCACCACAGACTCTACCAGAGAAACAGTTACAGAAACCAAGACTGTCCGGGTAGGGGAGTCCTTGGGACTGGTTGTGACAAGTGGGTACTGTAACTGCCCGATCTGCTGTGGCCAGTGGAGTGGCGGACCGACAGCCAGTGGGGCAATGCCGACAGCAAACCATACGATTGCCGTGGATGCGGCGAATCCATTTGTGCCGATCGGGACCCATGTAGTCATGAACGGTGTGGAATATGTAGTAGAAGATACCGGAGCGTTCGCAAGATATGGGGTACAGTTCGATGTTTACTATGACAATCATGCGGCGGCATCCGCACATGGACACCAGACATGGGAAGCCTACATAGCAGACAGCAATGGAAACCAGGAAGTGCAGGTCACGACTACAAAAGAGGTGAACCGTCTGGATGTGACGATGACAAACCACAGCCTGGATGCCGTGTTAAGGAGCCGTATGACAGAGGAAGAACAGGAACGCTACGATGCGTATAACAAATATTACGGCAACCGTGATTATCTGTTTGATCTAAACAGCATACCCACCGGAAGCAGTGGATTTGGTTATGACATACCGGCAGATGCTTTATCTGATCCACAGTTTGCAAAAATGATACAGGAAGCAGAAAAATATCTGGGTGTTCCATATGTATGGGGCGGTTATTCCCCAAGTGGTTTTGACTGTTCCGGTTTTGTGAGCTGGGTTATCAATAACTGTGGAAATGGATGGAATGTCGGAAGATGTACTGCAGATGAGCTGCGGTCACACTGTTCGCAGGTATCTCTATCGGAGGCAAAGCCGGGAGATCTGATCTTCTTCCAGGGAACCTATGACACACCGGGAGCAAGCCATGTGGGAATCTATGTCGGCAATAACATGATGATCCACTGTGGCAAGCCTGTCCAGTATACCAGCATTGCAAGTGCTTACTGGCAGGAACATTTTATGGCGTTTGGTCGTCTGCATTAAAGGAGGTGACAGGGCAGATGAACATGAAATTAAAAAAACTTCTGAATGATATTCAGAAAACGGAGGATAAGATTGCTGAATTACAGGAACACCTGAAGCGGCAGAATACATTGAGACAGCAGATGGAAGATATAGAGATCGTTAAGTCGTTCCGTTCCATGAAGCTGGACAGCCGCAGCCTGCTTGTCCTGCTTGACGGGATTCAGAAAGGAACCGTTACGATCCAGATGGATGAGGACGGTGGTATCACGGTGGAGGATGCAAAAGCTCCGCAGAAAAAGGAAAACAACGCAGAAGTTCACAGACCACCTGTTGGTCAGATGACAGAAAGAGAGGTTTTAGACGATGAGGAATAAAGTGCTAAAGAAACTGCTTATGATTGCCATGGCAGTCACCATGATCTCCGGGACATCCATTGCTACGGTTTATGCAAATGCAAACCCACCGGCAGAGGAGACAACGACACAGGTAGTAGAAGAAACGGCAACAGAATCAACAGAAGATACGGAGAAGAAAGAGGATACCGGAAGGGTCACCGGGGAAGGGGATAATTCTGCTTTTTCTACTCCGGGAAATGCCCAGCTGGTGGATGATAAGGAAAATGATGATACGAAACAGTTCCTTACCATCCAGACCAAGAAGGGAAATACATTTTACATGGTCATTGACCGTTCCAGCAATACAGAAAATGTATATATGATGTCCCTGGTCGATGAGAATGACCTGGCAGAATTTCTGGATGAGACAGAAAAGAGCAAAGAAACCGAAGAATCAACCGTAGTGATCCCGGAAACCACACCGGAAACTACCCCGGTAGCAGAGGAGGAAACCGGAGTGAAGAAAGAAGAAAAGACAGGAATGAATGTAAAAGGACTTGGAGCAATCGTACTTGCAACGATTCTTGGAGTGGCAGGTATCGCCGTTTATAAAAAGCATGGACGTGGCAAAGAGGATGACTATGTAAGCGAACAGCTGGAGTTCTCTGACGGACCGTATGTAAATGAAGAAGAGGATGAGGAAGAAGAATAAACTTCCATCTCCAAAGAAGCAACCAAAATAAGGACAGGGGCAGCCAGAGCAGTTTGGCTGCCCTTTTTTCAGAAAGGACAAAAAAAGCGTATGTCAAAATTTTTAGTGATCGCAGAGAAACCAAGTGTGGCACAGAGTTATGCCAAAAATCTGTCAGCTTATAAAAAAGAGGACGGATATTTAGAAGGGGAGAGCTGTATTGTCAGCTGGTGCCTTGGGCATCTGGCAGAGTATGCACAGCCGGAGGAATATGACCCGAAATATGGGAAATGGCAGTTTGATGACCTTCCGATTCTCCCGCAGGTCTGGAAGTTGAAAGTTTCCAGAGATAAGAAGAAACAGTTTGATGTGTTAAAAAGCCTGATGAACCGGGCAGATGTGGACTATCTGGTAAATGGCTGTGATGCAGGAAGGGAAGGGGAACTGATCTTCCAGAGAGTGTATGACCTTGCCGGATGCAGGAAACCGGTGAAGCGTTTATGGATCAGTTCCATGGAAGATACGGCAATCCGGACAGGTTTTCAGACAATGAAAGGAGCAGAGGAATACCGGAATATTTGCATGGCTGCGGTATGCAGGGCACAGGCAGACTGGCTGATCGGAATGAACGGAACCAGGGCATATACGACCTGTTATTTTAAACGTCTGGTTGTGGGCAGGGTGCAGACGCCAACGCTTGCCATGCTTGCGGAACGTCAGGATAAGATTGAGCATTTTCAGAAAGAAGCCTTTTATAAAGTAGCACTGACAGACGGAAGGCTTACGGTAGTTTCTGAAAATATTGCAAATGAGGAAGCAGCCGATCTCCTTGCTTCCTTATGTATGGATTCGGAAGCAGTGATTACACAGGTAAAGAGGGAACAAAAGAAAGCGTTTCCTCCCAAACTTTATGATTTGACCAGTCTGCAAAGGGAAGCAAACCGTTACTTTGGCTATACGGCAAAGAAAACACTGGATATGCTGCAGGAATTATATGAAGAAAAGCTGGTCACTTATCCAAGAACGGACAGCCAGTTCGTGACGGAGGATATGAGGGATACCGTAGAGGAACTGGTAGGGAAAATGCCAGTCTTACTTCCGTTCTTGGATTATGGACAGCTGGGACATAACATCACCAGAGTGATTAACAATGCAAAAGTATCCGACCATCATGCGATTCTTCCAACAAAAGAAGCCGTAGAAAAAGGAATCTCTGATCTGACAGCGGACAAAAAGAACCTGATGATGCTGGTCTGCCAGCAGCTGGTGCAGGCAACAGGGGAAGAGTATCAGTATGAGCAGACGGATATTACGGTCAAATGTCAGGGACATGATTTTACCGCCAGAGGAAAAGTGCCGGTGCAGATGGGATTTAAAGCGGCGGGGAATGCCTTTAAGAATCAGTGCGTGAAAGCCAAGCCGGAAGAAGAAACGGAAAAAGAAACTTCCATTCCATATGGATATGAAGAAGGAATGACGCTTTCTTCGGTAAAGGCAGAAAAGACAGTGCATTTTACTTCCCCGCCAAAACCATTCAATGAAGATACCCTCCTTGCCGCTATGGAAACCGCAGGGAATAAAGACTTTGATTCGGAGACAGAGAAGAAAGGACTGGGGACTCCGGCAACCAGGGCAGGTATCATTGAAAAACTGGTTTCTTCCGGCTATGCAGTCAGAAAAGGAAAGCAGATCTTGCCAAGCACAGAGGGCAGGGAACTGGTGAATGTCATGCCGGCCTATCTGAAATCTGCCGCAATGACTGCCGAATGGGAAAATCAGCTTTTAATGATGGAAAAAGGGCAGATCACCGATACACAGTTTATGGGTGAGATCACTTCTTTAGTCGGTAAGATTCTTTCTGTGTGCAGGGAAATACCGGAAACGGAAAGGAGAAGGTTCCAGAAAGCAAGGGAAGTGATTGGTAAGTGTCCGGTCTGCGGCTCTGATGTCTACGAAGGAAAGCAGAATTTTTACTGCTCCAACAGGCAGTGTGATTTTGCCCTTTGGAAAGAAAACCGTTTCTTAGGAAGCATGGAGAAAACACTGGATAAAAAGATGGCAGTGGAGCTTCTTGATAAAGCCTGCACCCATGTAAAAGGGCTGTATTCCAGAAAAAAAGATATAAAGTTTGACGCAGACCTTTTACTGACACTGGAGGACGGAAAGCCAAGGTTCCATCTGGAATTTCCAAAGAAGAAATAAGGCAAGGAGGTAGGCAGTATGTCGAAATTACAGGACATCCGGGAACTGGCACAGGAACATGCGACATCGGTGAGCAGTTCGCCAAGGGACTGGATGGGTTATATGGATACCGCAGCGAGACTATACCGGTATCCTTTTACAGACCAGTTACTGATCCACGCACAGCATCCACAGGCAACCGCCTGTGCGTCCCTGGAACTGTGGAATGAGAAGATGTTCCGCTGGGTAAACCGGGGAGCTAGGGGAATCGCCCTGCTTGACGAGAATGGTCATAATACCAGACTCCGGTATGTGTTTGATATTTCAGATACGCACATGGTGGCAGGCGGAAGAAGCCCTTACCTGTGGCAGATGCAGGAACATCAGCAGGAAGAGATTCTTACCCATCTGGCAGAAGCGTATGGTCTGGAAGAAAAAGATACAGGGACTTTATCGGATGCGTTGATGGCGGTTGCAAGGGAAATGGTCGCAGACAGTCTGGAAGAATATCTGGACGGCTTGGAATATGCAGCGGAAGGAACGTATCTGGAAGATCTGGATGAAGTTACGGTCCGCAGTGATTTCCGCCAGCTTGCAACGGACAGTGTATATTACATGCTTTGCAGACGGTGTGGTCTGGAACCGATGGAGCTTCTGGAAGAAGAGGATTTTATGCATATTACCGATTATAACCGGCTGTCTGTACTGACCTTTCTTGGAAATGCAGCAAGCCAGATCAGTGAGAGTGTTCTGATTGACATTGGAAGGACGGTACATAAAATTTCTCTGGAAGAAGCCAGAAAAGAGGTTGAAATTTCCAATGAAAGGAATTATAATAACTTTAACACGTTAATGCGTGAAAATAAGGGCGTAGAAAACAACAAAGAAGAAAATATCGAGAATGAAGGAGGAACCGACTATGGAACTGACATATCATCGCAAGGGGGATTACCTGTTTCCGAACCTGACCGTAGAGGAGGAAGAAGTGACAATAGGGAAATACGGGATGCTTCGGAGGACATTCCTGAAGGAACACAAGAACAGCCTGTATCAGAGCCTGTTCCTGACAGGAAAGCTGAACAGCCATCTGGCAGAGATCGAGAAGGCAGCACAGGAGAGGATGGACAGCCAGATGGAGAAACTGCTGAAGAACCATCCGGCACCGGACAAGGAAGCAGACCCGATGGCCTGGACAGCACATATGAACGCACTGATGGCAACAGCGGAAGAGAGCATCTTGACGGAATTGGTATACAGCTAGTTGAAGATACAAGAGAAGATGGACTGAGCAAAGCAGAGGAAGAAATTGCCTCTGCTTTATCTTTGCCCGAATATCCTACAGCAAATGAACAGAAAAGGCAGATTGGTGAAAGAGTAGCTGCTTTTTATGCCGGGGAGATTCCTATTCCGGAAAGTGTTGTGGATGATATTTTACGGACGGGAGGAAACCGGACAGGAAGCCAGCTGCGTATCATCTATAACTTTATGAGTGAACAGTCACCGGGAGAATACACGGAGTTTGTAAAGCGTGAGTATAGAAAAGGCGGCAAAGGTTTTCAGATGGATGGAAGGGAGTATTCCGTCTGGTTTGATGAAACTGGGATGCAGATCGCAGTCGGGCATACGGTGGCAGACCAGATTCTGGATAAAGCCTTTTTATCCTGGAAAGATGTCAGCAGACGTATCCATCAGCTTTTAAATCAGGGAGAATATGCCCCGCAGTCGGTATTGGATGTGGCAAGGGACAACGCATTGAAGGAACACGCACAGGCACTTGCTTATATGAAAGGGGATATGGCAGAAGGTGTGGCAGAGATTGTCTTTGATGAAGCAGATCTGCCGCATCTTCGTAGTATTTATCCGGAAATCACGGATTATCTTACTGAAAAACTGCAAGATCCAGGGTGGCTTTCGGATTTGAATGAAAGACTGGAAGCACTGGCAGAAGCCTATGAGACGGACAACTCTCTTATGCGTTTCCATCATTATAATCCGGTCAATATCTCCAGACAGTTCCAGAAGTTTGCAGATGAAGTGATCCCATACCAGGCAAGAGAGGGATTTGCATGGAAAGAACAGCAGATGTTCATTACACAAGACGAGATCGACGCATTTCTTGTCAGAGGTGGGGCGTATTCCGAAGGCAGACTCAGGACATATTCCTTTTATCTGCTGCATGAGGATGAAAGATCGAGGACAGGTTTTATCAAGGAACAGTATGGGATCGGTGGAAGCAGTCATGCACTGTCTGGTGCCGATGATTCACACGCAAATTATGATGGAAAAGGATTGTTTCTTGCAAGAGGTGCTTATGGAAATCCATATACATCAGTTTTATTATCTTGGAATAAAGTTGCAAATAGAGTAGCTTATCTGATAAAGAATGACCAGTTCCTGCAGGCAGAAGATTATGCTCGTATGCCGGAATATGAACGGGAACAGATGGCAAACAAGGTACTCCGCTTTTATGACCGTCTTCCGGAAGAGATAGACAGACCATTTACGGATGATTTCTTCTGGGAAAAACCAGGAAAAGAAATGGTGGCAGTTTTAGAGAATCCAGAGCAGGCAGAAGAACTGTTACAGAAGATGGATGCAGCATTGGCAGTTCTGCCATTAGATTTTGAGGCATATGGGACAAACTACCAGCAGAAAACAGAACTTCTTTCAGAACTTCACCAGTATGCAGAAGGAACCTATACGATTTTCCCGACACTGGAAGCAGAACCGTCTTTTGCGGAACCATCCGGGCACCAGATGACCATGTTTGATTTCTTGGATACGAAGGCGGTGACAGAACCGACCGTAGTAGATATGTCAGATGTGGAGGAAATAGAAGAGGAAGAGGTTACTGCCAAAGAATATATTCCGGAAAATCAGGAACAGGAAATAACAGAAACTTCTGAGGGACAGGAACAAAAGGAATCAGAAGAAGAGATAACGGAGTCCTGGGATGAAGGTGTTTTTGAGTATCAGGGGTATCATTTTGAAGCAGTAGGGGTATTGCCGGAAGGAATAGAAGGAAAAGATCTGGTTGCACAGACCCGTTCCAATACAGAACTGCATTTATCAACCTACCATACAGAAGATTTCCCAAAGTATTCTTATGATGATTTTTATGCAGTCAGCAATGCACCAACTGCCGATGTGTTCCGGTGTCTGGAAACCGGACACAATTATATTCCCGGAGAAAATGAACTGTTTGGATATGAGGGAGAATTTCAACCATATTTAAAACCGGAAGTAGAAGAGATTGTAACAGAACCGCATAACTTTCGGATTCAGGATAATGACCTTGGAGCAGGTGGTCCGAAAGCAAAGTATAAAGCAAATATGGAAGCCATCCATTTATTGCAGACTCTGGAGCAGGAAGAACGTCTGGCAACACCCGAAGAACAGGAAATTTTATCCCGTTATGTTGGCTGGGGTGGCATCCCGCAGGCATTTGAAGAGAATAACAGTAATTGGACAAATGAGTATCTGGAGTTAAAGAATACCTTATCACCGGAAGAATACAGTGCAGCAAGAGCATCGACCTTAAATGCTTTTTATACATCACCGACCGTGATCCGAAGCATGTATGAAGCACTGGAAAATATGGGACTGAAACAGGGAAATATTCTGGAACCGTCCTGTGGTGTTGGTAACTTTATGGGACTGATCCCGGAGAGTATGAGCAAAACTAATATGTACGGTGTGGAACTCGACCCGGTTTCGGGCAGGATTGCAAGGCAGCTTTACCAGAAAAATAAGATTGCCATACAGGGATTTGAGGAAACAGATTACCCGGACAGCTTTTTTGACTGCGTGATCGGGAATGTACCATTTGGAGCATATCAGGTCAGTGACCGCAGATATGACCGCCACCATTTTCTGATCCATGATTATTTTATCGCAAAATCCCTTGATTTGGTTCGTCCCGGTGGTGTGGTAGCCGTGGTGACTTCCAGTGGGACGATGGATAAGCAGAATCAGGCAGTCAGACAGTATTTTGCAAACCGGGCAGAGTTATTAGGGGTGATCCGCCTTCCAAATAATGCGTTCCAGAGAAATGCCAATACAGGTGTTGTTTCCGATATTTTATTTTTCCAGAAAAGAGACAGGACTTCCATCGAGGAACCGGACTGGATACATCTGAAGGAAACTGCCGAAGGATATTCGGTCAATGCGTATTTTGCAGATCATCCGGAAATGGTGCTTGGAGAGTTTACAACGGAGAGTACCCAGTATGGAAAGCAGGAAGTAACCGTAAGACCAAAAGAGGGAATAACCTTAGAGGAGCAGTTAAAGGAAGCTGTAAAGCATATACATGGTACCATTACGGAACTGGAACTTTCCGATACCGAACTGGAAGAAGATGTGGTGTCCATTCCAGCAGACCCGGAAGTAAAGAATTTCAGCTTTACGGTGGTCAATGAGGAAGTGTATTACCGGGAAAACTCTGTGATGAACCGGATGGAACTTCCGGCAATGACAGCGGAACGTGTCAAAGGGATGGTGAAGATCCGTGATGTTACGAATGAACTGATCCAGTGCCAGATGGAAGAGGGAAGCGATGAACAGATCACAAAGCTGCAGGGAAAACTCAATGAAGAATACGATACCTTTACAGTAAAATATGGTCTGCTTAGCAGTAATGCCAATAAGCGGGCATTTAGCCAGGACAGCAGCTATTGTCTTTTGACTTCTCTGGAATTTCTGGATGATAAGGGAGAACTGAAACGGAAAGCGGATATTTTTACCAAAAGGACAATCCGCAGGGCAGAAACGGTAACTTCTGTAGATACTGCCAGTGAAGCACTTGCGGTTTCTATCGGTGAGAGGGCAGGCGTTGACCTTTCCTATATGGCACAGCTTTCCGGAAAAACAGAAGAGGAGCTTACCGAAGAACTGGCAGGGGTAATCTTTAAGAACCCAATCAGTGAAAAATGGGAGCCATCGGACGAATATCTTTCTGGAAATGTGAGGGAGAAACTGCAGATTGCCAAACAGTTTGCAGAAAATCACCCGGAATATCAGGTGAACGTGCAGTATTTGGAGCAGGTACAGCCAAAAGATCTGGATGCATCAGAGATTGAGGCAAGACTTGGGGCAACCTGGATCTCCGAGGATTACATTACACGGTTTATGGCAGAGACATTCCATACACCAAGATATTATGTAGGGAGCAAGGTCAAAGTCCAGTATGCCGAAGTGACCGGACAGTGGAATGTTATGGGAAAGAATGTGGACAGCTACGGAAATGCTCTTGTTACTTCCACTTATGGAATACAGAGAGCCAATGCCTACCGCCTTTTGGAAGATGCCTTAAATCTTAGAGATACCAAGATTTATGACACGGTACAGGATGCCGAGGGAGAACACCGGGAATTAAACCGGAAGGAAACGATGCTGGCACAGCAGAAGCAGGAACTGATCAAAGAGGAATTTAAGGAGTGGATATTTAAAGACCTGCACCGACGGGAAGATCTCTGTAAGATCTATAATGAACGATTTAATAGCATCCGTCCACGGGAATATGATGGAAGCCATATTCAGTTTGTTGGCATGAATCCGGAGATTACTCTGATGCCGCATCAGAAAAACGCAGTGGCTCATGTGCTGTATGGAAATAATACGTTACTGGCTCATTGCGTAGGAGCTGGAAAGACATTCCAGATGATCGCAGCCGGTATGGAATCAAAACGGCTGGGACTCTCACAGAAGAATCTTTATGTTGTGCCAAACCATCTGACCGAGCAGTGGGGCAGTGACTTCTTACGCCTCTATCCGGGAGCAAATATTTTGGTGGCAACGAAGAAAGACTTTGAACCAGCAAACCGAAAACGGTTCTGTTCCCGTATTGCGACAGGGGATTATGATGCGGTGATCATCGGACATACACAGTTTGAGAAAATCCCTCTTTCAAGGGAACGTCAGATTGCCATGTTGGAAGATCAGATTGCAGATATTACGTTTTCCATTGAAGAAGCAGCACATCAGGCAGGGCAGAATTATACCATCAAGCAGTTGGAAAAAACAAAAAAGAGTCTGCAGGCGAGGATGAAGAAACTCAATGACCAGACCAGAAAGGATGATGTAGTAACCTTTGAGCAGTTGGGGGTAGATCGGCTGTTTGTGGATGAAAGCCATAGTTTTAAGAACCTTTTTTTGTATACAAAAATGCGGAACGTGGCGGGTATCTCACAGACGGATGCACAGAAAAGTTCGGATATGTTTATGAAATGTCGGTACATGGATGAACTGACCGGCGGCAGAGGAATCACCTTTGCTACAGGTACTCCCGTATCGAACAGTATGACAGAGCTTTACACTATCATGCGTTATCTCCAGTATGACACACTCATGCGTATGGGTATGGGACACTTTGATTCCTGGGCGGCAACGTTCGGGGAGACAGTGACCGCAATCGAATTATCACCGGAAGGAACGGGCTATCGTGCAAAAACACGGTTTGCCCGTTTTTTTAATCTTCCGGAGCTGATCTCCATTTTTAAGGAAGCTGCAGATATTCAGACTTCTGATATGCTGAATCTTCCAGTGCCGGAAGCAGAGTTTATCAATGAAGTCTTAAAACCAAGCGAGGAACAGCAGGAAATGGTCGGGGCATTTTCGGAACGTGCGGAAAGCGTAAGGGCAGGCTTAGTAAATCCGACCGAGGACAACATGCTGAAAATCACGAATGATGGAAGAAAATGTGCCCTTGACCAGAGACTGTTGAATGAACTTCTCCCGGATGCCGAAAAAAGCAAGGTCAATACCTGTGTGGAAAATGCTTTTCAGGTATGGGATGAGGGAAAGACAGACCGGACAACCCAGCTGATCTTCTGTGACCTGTCCACACCAAAAGGGGATGGCAGTTTCAATGTTTACGATGATGTGAGGGAGAAGCTGGTTGCCAGAGGAATCCCGAAAGAAGAGATTGCTTTTATCCATGAATATAACACGGAGGCAAAGAAAGCGGAACTGTTTACAAAGGTGCGGGCCGGACAGGTGAGAATCCTCATGGGTTCTACACCGAAACTCGGTGCTGGTACCAACGTGCAAGACAGGCTCATTGCTCTGCATCACCTTGACTGTCCGTGGAAGCCGTCTGATGTAGGACGGATTTTGCGGACATTCAAAATAAAAAAGAATGTGGAGGTAACAGACAATGGCAAAATCATTATTTGAGGAACTGGGCGGCAAATACGAAAGGCAAGGGGATTATTTGATACCGTGCTTAACTGTACCCGCCGAAGAAGAACAGGCAATAGGCATCTGGGGGCAACGGCATTTAGATTATCTAAAACAGTACCGTAAAGTTACATACACCAATCTTCTTACAAGCGGCAGGCTAAACGCCTACCTTGCCGACATCAACAGACAGGCACAGGAACGCTTTGAAAGGCTCATAGAGGGTATGAAACAGGCACAGGGCATAACGGAACAGCTAAAGGCAGAAAACGCCTTAGAATGGACAGGATGCCTCAATAACATAAGGGCTTGTGCGAGGGAGATTGTGGAAAAGGAAATTATTTTTGCATAAACAGATGATTAGTGGCAGGGGGAAATCCTGCCGCTTTTTCTGCTTTAGTTTGTCAGCTTGACAAATAAAGGGTTAAGGAATATAATTAGATTCAGTATTATACAAGGAGTTAATAAATATGCGGCAAGGTATTCTTAAATAAACTGTCAATTTGATAGTGGGAACAAAAAGTAGCAGTCCCGTTTCACTTTTAATATGGGGCTTAGTTTTTTGTACCCAGTTTAAGAATACTTTTATCATGTAATTTTATATGCCCGAAAACATATAAGTGTTTTGGGGCTATTGGAGTTATTTACCCAGTGATAGGAGTATTTATCACTGGGTATTTTTATGCCCTTTTTTGGGTGTTGATAGGAGGAAAATCACATGAAAATAATTAACTTAGGCATTCTGGCTCACGTTGACGCAGGAAAGACAACATTAACGGAAAGTTTATTGTATACCAGTGGTGCAATTGCAGAACTAGGGAGCGTAGATGAAGGCACAACAAGGACAGATACAATGAATTTGGAGCGTCAAAGGGGAATCACTATCCAGACAGCAGTGACATCTTTTCAGTGGGAGGATGTAAAAGTCAACATTATAGATACGCCAGGCCATATGGATTTTTTGGCGGAAGTATACCGTTCTTTATCCGTATTAGACGGAGCAGTATTATTAGTTTCTGCAAAGGATGGCATACAGGCACAGACCCGTATACTGTTTCATGCACTACAGATAATGAAGATTCCGACAATTTTTTTCATCAATAAAATTGACCAAGAGGGGATTGATTTGCCAATGGTATATCGGGAAATGAAAGCAAAGCTTTCTTCGGAAATTATAGTGAAGCAAAAGGTTGGGCAGCATCCCCATATAAATGTAACGGACAATGACGATATGGAACAGTGGGATGCGGTAATTATGGGAAACGATGAACTATTAGAGAAATATATGTCAGGGAAACCGTTTAAAATGTCAGAACTGGAACAGGAAGAAAACAGGAGATTCCAAAACGGAACGTTATTTCCCGTTTATCACGGAAGCGCTAAAAACAATCTGGGGATTCGGCAGCTTATAGAAGTAATTGCCAGTAAATTTTATTCATCAACGCCTGAAGGTCAATCTGAACTATGCGGGCAGGTTTTTAAGATTGAATATTCAGAGAAAAGGCGGCGTTTTGTTTATGTGCGTATATATAGCGGAACATTGCATTTGAGGGATGTTATTAGAATATCTGAAAAAGAGAAAATAAAAATCACAGAGATGTGTGTTCCGACAAACGGTGAATTATATTCATCCGATACAGCCTGCTCTGGTGATATTGTAATTTTACCAAATGATGTTTTGCAGCTAAACAGTATTTTGGGGAACGAAATACTGTTGCCGCAGAGAAAATTTATTGAAAATCCTCTCCCTATGCTCCAAACAACGATTGCAGTAAAGAAATCTGAACAGCGGGAAATATTGCTTGGGGCACTTACAGAAATTTCAGATGGCGACCCTCTTTTAAAATATTATGTGGATACTACAACGCATGAGATTATACTTTCTTTTTTGGGGAATGTGCAGATGGAAGTCATTTGTGCCATCCTTGAGGAAAAATATCATGTGGAGGCAGAAATAAAAGAGCCTACTGTTATATATATGGAAAGACCGCTTAGAAAAGCAGAATATACCATCCACATAGAAGTCCCGCCAAATCCTTTCTGGGCTTCTGTCGGGTTGTCCATAGAGCCGCTCCCTATTGGAAGCGGAGTGCAGTATGAAAGCAGAGTTTCACTTGGATATTTAAATCAATCGTTCCAAAATGCGGTTATGGAGGGGGTTCTTTATGGCTGCGAGCAGGGGCTGTATGGATGGAAAGTGACAGACTGTAAAATCTGTTTTGAATATGGATTGTATTATAGTCCTGTAAGTACCCCCGCAGACTTTCGGCTGCTTTCCCCTATCGTATTGGAGCAGGCTTTAAAAAAAGCAGGGACAGAACTATTAGAGCCATATCTCCACTTTGAAATTTATGCACCGCAGGAATATCTCTCACGGGCGTATCATGATGCTCCAAGGTATTGTGCAGATATTGTAAGTACTCAGATAAAGAATGACGAGGTCATTCTGAAAGGAGAAATCCCTGCTAGATGTATTCAAGAATACAGGAACGATTTAACTTATTTCACAAATGGGCAGGGAGTCTGCTTGACAGAGTTAAAAGGATACCAGCCAGCTATTGGTAAATTTATTTGCCAACCCCGCCGCCCGAATAGCCGTATAGATAAGGTTCGGCATATGTTCCACAAGTTAGCTTAACAGCTTGCAAAAGTCATATAAAATGAGATTTGAAAGGATTAGAGACTAATTATGATGAAATGCGAATGGATATTGTGTCCTGTTTGTGGGAGCAAAACCCGTAATAAAATTAGGAAGGACACTGTTTTGGAGAATTATCCCCTTTATTGTCCAAAATGCAGACAAGAAAGATTGATTAAAGTTGACAACTTGAAGATAACTGTCATCAAAGAGCCAGACGCTTAAGACGCAGAGCCGATGAAATTGTGGAACAATTCACGAATCATCGGCTCTTTTTGTTTCGTATTTGAAAGAACAAACTCACCAAATAAAAAAAACGATATTCGGGTGGGTTATTTTGTTATACCCTAAATTACCCTCTGAATTTGTTTTTAAATTTGGAGGGATTTTTTTATGTCCTTTTTTCGGGCAGTTATCTATCTGCTCATACGAAGCAAAATTTATCAATACATAGCATATCAGAGAACGGCAGGAAACCAGTTAAAAAAATTTCTGCCAGTGCAACGGTACTTCTCACCTTGAAAGTAGAAGTACAATCTCCATACAATAGAATTACTATTTCCTATAACCGTAAAGGTCACAGAGCCTTTGCGGTTTTTCTTTTGTCGATTTTTGTTGGAAAGTGCCGTAGGGCTGTTTCTGATATGCGGTGTCGTTCTCCGCCTCTCCATCTGGATTTTTTACATTTCAAAAATTCAGATGGGAGGTATTTATGGTGAAATATGCACCAAGAAAGGTATATATCAGAGAAAGTGGCGGCTATGTGGAATTATCCTACACGGAGTTCTGCCGTTGCAGGGAATCCGACCAGACCTATATGGACAAGCTGTTTATCCCCATTCAAGGCTGTCTGCTTGAAGTCGTGAGGGAGCAATACACAGACTTCTACCGTGACAAGGAACGGTGGCGTTATCTGCAAAAATTAGATACAAAGAATAGACTGCTATCTCTCGACGGATTTACGGACAGCGAGGGGAATCCTCTGGACTTTATCACTGATGAAGCGGTGGACATTGCAGAAACCGTTGTCAATGCGGTCATGGTGGACAGGCTGAAAGCCGCCCTGCCTTTGCTGTCGGATAGTGAACAGGAGCTGATACAGGCAATCTTTTTTGACGGACTTTCCGAGCGTGAAGTCGGGGCGAGGTTGGGCATAACCCAGAGCGTTGTAAACAAACGCAAAGCCAGAATCCTAATAAAACTAAGAAAGATAATAGAAAATTAAAATTTAAGGCGTTCAGCCCCCTTGTTTTTTCCTTTGGGAAGATGAGGGGGCTTTTCTCTGCCCTCTCAATCAATTCTGATTGGAGGAAGTAAGAATGGCATACAACCACGGACGGGAGGACAGGAAATGGCGTATCTGGAAAGAAGCGGAGGAAAAGCTGCTGCGTGAGTGCGGCGTTGATGAAGCGACCATTGAGCAGATACGCATGGCGGACAGGGCAGACTTCAATTCCAACAGGCGGTTTTACCGATGGACGAATGACGTTGCGGAATATCTTGAGGACATGGCAGGCAGGGAGCGGCAGGCGGAAGTGGGTACGGTTGCGGAGTTACTGGAAGAGATTGAGAGCGAAAATCTCTATCAAGTATTAGTCACGGTGGACGGGCGTACCTTGAAAATCGTCCTGCTGAAAATGCAGGGGTATTCCACAAAGGAGATTGCCCCGCTTGTGCATTTGACGACTGGTGCCATCTATGCGAGGTTAGACCATCTGCGGAAGAAGCTGCGGAAAATTTTATAGCTTCTAAAACAGCCTGCCATCCTGCGGGCTACTGGGTGAGGGATGGAAATCCCCTCACTCATTTTTTGCAGGAGGACAACAGGATGGCATACAGGGTTAAGGCATACACGCTTCGGGAGGAATCCACGGAAAGCGGCACAAGGTATTTTATCAGCTTTAAGGACGGGCAGGGCAAATCCCACGAGTTGGAAGTGTCGGAACAGTTCTTTATGGAGTTTCGGCAGATGGAGCGCAGGAACAGGAATCTTTTCTAATGGGACGAGCGGCACAGGGAGTTTAACGAGGTATGGGACGAAACCCTTTACAGACGGGCGTTGCGTGTGCCTAAGAGCCTTGATGAACGCATGGTTGAGGAAGAACGGAATGAAACGCTCTATAAGGCGGTTGGGAGCCTTCCAGAGATACAAAGGCGGCGTTTCCTGCTCTACTACGAGTATGAGTTCAATTTTTACCAAATCGCCGCTATGGAGCATTGCACCGCTTCGGCAATACAGAAATCTGTTGCGATTGCAAAGGAGAAAGTAAAGGCGGAAATTGAAGAAATATCTCCAACCGTGACCGACACCGCCCGAAAAAGAAATCTGTTTTTTATTTGTGTGGGATTGGCGGCATTACATACTCTCACTTTTTTCCGTGGGAGTAAATCTATTTTTAAGGAGGTCAACGCCTATGTGCAACGAAAACAAAGACACCGCCCGAAAGGAGGAAAGCCATGCAGAAGTTACAGACAGTCAACGCCGAAACGCTCCTTTATGAACCGCTTGAGAAACCATCCTTTGTGGTGGACAGCCTTATCCCGACAGGCTTATCGCTGTTCTGCGGCTCACAGAAGATAGGCAAAAGCTGGCTCATGCTGAAGCTATGCTTATGCGTGTCGCAGGGAATCCCTTTATGGGATATGCCGACAATGGAGGGCGATGTGCTTTACCTCTGCCTTGAGGACACGTTCTGCCGCATACAGGACAGGTTATTTCGTTTGACGGACGAAGCAAGCGGGCGGCTCCACTTTGCCGTGGCAAGCTGCAAGCTGTCAGACGGTCTTATCGTGCAGCTTGAAGATTATCTGAAAGATTACCCAGACAGCAGGCTCATTGTCATTGATACCTTGCAGAAAGTCCGTACAGCTTCAAAAGACAATGCCTATGCAAGCGACTATGGGGACATCTCCCTCATCAAAGACTTTGCCGACAGGCACTCTCTGGCGGTCATTGTCGTACACCACATCCGAAAGCAGAATGACAGCGACGTGTTCAACAAGGTGTCTGGGACGACAGGATTAACGGGGAGTGCGGACGCTACCTTTGTTCTGGAAAAGGAGAAACGTGCGTCTGACACCGCCAAGCTGTATGTGACGGGCAGGGACACGCCTTATCAGGAATACACGCTGCGTTTCCGTGATTGCCGTTGGGAGCTTGTGGAGCGGAAAACGCAGGAGCAGCTTGCGAAAGAAACGATACCAGATGTCCTTTTTCGGTTGGTGGATTTTATGAGGGATAAGGAAGAATGGATAGGCACGGCAACGGAACTGTTAGCCGCTATGGGGGAAACGGAAACCATACCCACGGTGATTACGAAATGGCTGAATGAATACCGCACCACATTTTTAAGCGAGAACCGTATCTGCTACCAGTACAGCCGCAGGAAAGACGGCAGGCGGATTGCCCTTGCAAGGAGGGCGGGTGACAGCGGTGATGGTGGTGACAGCGATATTAGGATACCCCCCTGTTACTGTCATTGACGCTTAAAGCCATGTAAAGCTGGCGGCTCTGCCCTGCGGGTGACAGCAGTGACGGTGGTGACAGTGATTTTAGGATACCCTGCCGCTGTCATCCCTACGGGAGAACACCCCGTAAACGCAAAATGCAGGCGTGAGATTTACTCGCCCTTTTCGGTCGTGTAAAACCACCCCTGCGGTCAGAAAAATCATTCCGATTTTTCCGACTGCGTTTACAGGGTGTAACACACTACACTTTGCCCTGCAAAGTCGTGTGCCAGACGTTCCCTCTGGACTCCCTTAAGGCAGGGCTGTGCCCTGCTATCCTACGCCTTACGGCTTCGGATAAAAGAATGGCGGCATGACGGTGACGGCTCTTGCGAGGGGGGTATCCCAAAAACACCGTCATCATCGACATGACCGTCATGCAGGGGGTGAGGGTGACAGTTGCGGCAGTCGGCAGGGGGTATCCCAAAACTGCTGTCACCACCGTCACCGCTGTCACCCCAAAGGACGGTCACCCGCCGAAAGAAAGGAGGAATCCGCCTATGCCTTATGCAATCCTGCGTTTCCAGAAACGAAAAGCGGGCGGCGTTGCGGCTTGTGAACGCCACAACGAGCGGAAGAAAGAAGCCTACAAAAGCAACCCAGATATAGATATGGAACGCTCTAAAAACAATTACCATCTCATAGCACCACCAAAGTACACCTACAAGAAAGAGATTAACCGCATGGTAGCCGAAGCGGGGTGCAGGACAAGGAAAGACAGCGTGATGATGGTGGAAACGCTCATCACAGCTTCACCAGAATTTATGAACCAGTTACCGCCCGAAGAACAAAAAGCGTATTTCCAGACGGCTCTTGACTTCATTTCGGAGCGTGTTGGAAAGCAGAATATCCTCTCCGCTGTCGTCCATATGGACGAGAGAACGCCCCATATGCACCTCTGCTTTGTGCCGATTACGCCAGACAATAAGCTGTCAGCGAAAGCTATCTTAGGCAACCAGAAATCATTATCCGAGTGGCAGACCGCCTACCATGAGCGGATGTCCTCACGGTGGAATCAGCTTGAACGGGGGCAGTCCTCAATGGAAACCAAGCGGAAACACGTCCCCACATGGCTCTATAAATTAGGCGGCAGGCTTGATAAACAGTATGAAGAAATCGTGTCTGCCCTATCCGACATCAACGCCTTTAACGCAGGGAAGAAAAGGGATAAAGCGTTAGATTTACTCTCTGCATGGCTGCCAGACGTGGAGAAATTCTCTAAGGAAATCGGGAAACAGCAGGCGTATATCGACAGTTTGAAAGAGAGAATTGGGCAGGAATCAGACTATGCGGGGCGTATGCGTGATGAAAAGTACGAGCAGGAACTAAAGGTGCAGAAAGCGAATCAGAAGATATTTGAATTGCAGAGAACCAACGAGCAGATGGGGCGGCTGCTGTCAAAAATACCGCCCGAAGTGTTGGAAGAATTGCAGAAAAATCATAGAAGCAGAGCGAAAGAAAGGTAGATATGTGAATGAAGAAACAGGATTTTAAGGTGTTAAAGACCAAAGACTTGTACCCGTTCCCCGACAATCCGTTTCATGTGGCAGAAGATGAAACACTGTCAGAGTTAGCGGAAAGCATCAAGGAATTTGGCATTGTCACGCCGATAATCACACGCCCGAAAGAGGACGGGGACGGTTATGAAGTGATTGCAGGACAGCGGCGTGTCCGTGCTTCTGAACTTGCAGGGATAAATACCGTGCCTGCGTTTGTCCTGCCCTTAGACCGTGACCGAGCCATCATCACCCTTGTAGACAGCAATTTGCAGCGTGAGAATATCCTGCCATCGGAGCGGGCGTTTGCTTACAAGATGAAATCCGAAGCCATGAAGCGGCAGGGTTTCCGCACAGACTTAACCTCGTCACAAGTTGTGACGAAGTTGCGGACGGACGACAAGGTGGCACAGGGCTTCGGCGTGGGCAGGATGACCGTGCAGCGTTTTATCCGCCTGACGGAACTGATACCGCCGATTTTGCAGATGGTGGACGAGGGGAAAATCGCCCTCACGCCTGCGGTGGAACTGTCCTTCTTGAAGAAAGACGAGCAGGAAAACCTCTTTGCCACGATGGAGAGCGAAGAAGCAACGCCCTCACTCTCACAGGCACAGCGGATGAAACAGTTAAGCCAGAGCGGGCGGCTTGACATGGATACGATATTTGCGATTATGACGGAGGAAAAGGGCAACCAGAAAGAAACCTTGAAAATCAACACAAGCAAGCTGAAAAAATACTTTCCGAAGAACACAACGCCGAAGCAGATGGAGGAAACCATCATCAAACTTTTGGAGCGTGAGTTGCAGAGGAAACGCAACCGTGACAGCCGCTAATCTTCTTTTTTCGGGAAGTAAATACAGAGAGTTGAGGTATGGAGAA
The DNA here is from genome assembly GCF_013304445.1 of Blautia hansenii. Classification (GTDB taxonomy): domain Bacteria; phylum Bacillota; class Clostridia; order Lachnospirales; family Lachnospiraceae; genus Blautia. Next base: position 12,804 of record NZ_JAAITA010000022.1, on the reverse strand, counting down.
TGAGAGAAATCCAGTATGAAATCGTAAAGGAAATCGCAGTATTGTCTACGGGCGACAGTGGCTACACAAAGGAAATCAATCTCATTTCATGGAATGGGAAAGAGCCGAAGTATGACATCCGCAGCTTTTCCCCGAACCGTGAAAAGTGCGGCAAGGGAATCACGCTGAACGCTGATGAAGCGGCGGCACTCCTTAAAGCATTACAGAAAGAATTAAACAGCGAGGATTAATGGTATCTGATTGGCAGGGCGGGGACATTTCCAAACTCTTCCCTGCCCTGTCTGGAAAGGAAGATTTAAGTATGGGCGAGGATAAGAAAGCAGATAAAAAGAGAAAGCGTATCGTGCCAAAAGCACCAGTGCAGATGATAATCAGCCGTGAATATGTCGGCACACAGACCGTTACAGAAGCGTTTGTCCCGATTATCTCCGAGGATATTCGGAAGAAGATTGCCGAGGGCGACACCTTCGACAATGAGGGGCTGTCCGCTTAGAATGTACGCAATGGGACATGAAAACAGATAGGACAGATACGGAGGTTTTACAGTATGGCAGGAATCAAAGAAGAAAAGAAAATCTATTTAGTCGGCATTTATTGCCGCTTATCTAAAGACGATGGTACGGATAACGAGAGTGCGAGCATTGCGACACAGAAATCCATCCTCACGGATTATGTGAAAAAGCAGGGATGGCACATAGCAAAAACGTATGTGGACGATGGTTATTCTGGTACAAATTTCCAAAGACCAAGTTTCCAGAATATGATAAAAGACATTGAAAGCGGTCTGATAAACTGCGTGATTACGAAAGATTTATCCCGTCTGGGGAGAAACTATCTTGATTGTGGGTTATATCTGGAAGTTTTCTTCCCAGAGCATAACGTGAGGTATATAGCGGTCAATGACGGCGTAGATACCTTGAATAAATCTGCTATGGACATCACGCCTTTCCGCAACATTTTAAACGAAATGTATGCCGCTGACATATCTGTTAAGATAAAATCGGCATATCGGGCGAGGTTTCAACAGGGGAAATTCATGGGAACTACCGCCCCTTATGGCTATATCAAAGACCCTGCCGACCACAACCATCTGCTGATAGATGATAAAGTGGCACATGTTGTAAAAGAGATATTCGACCTTGCATTAAAAGGGAATGGAGTTGCCAAAATTTGCAGACATCTTAATAAACAGCATATCCTACGCCCTGCCGCTTATGCGGCGGAGCGTGGCGAAACAGGCTTTGAACGTCATTTTGAGGGGAACGAGGACAAACGCTATATTTGGAGTGGGAACAGCGTGAGGAGCATTTTAAGAAGCCCGATATATGCGGGAAATCTTGTAGGCTACAAACGGATTGCCGCCAATATGAAAAGCAAGAAACGCCCCTCTAAGCTGCCCGAAGAATGGGAAGTGATACCCAATACCCATGAGGGAATAGTCACGCAGGAGGAATTTGATATTGTCCAACAGCTTATTACAAGTCGTAGGCTTCCACAGAACAAGGGAGGATTTGTAAATATTTTTGCAGGCGTTATCAAGTGTGTGGACTGCGGATGTGCTCTGCGGGCAATGAACGTACACAGGAGGAAACGCCCAGAGATTATCGACTGTGTACAGTATTCATGTAATAATTATGCAAGAAACGGAAGAAGCGAGTGTAGTGCCCACAATATAGAAGCAAGGGATTTATTCAATGCCGTTCTTGCCGACATCAACTGTTTTGCGGATATGGCAGTGAATGATGAAAAGGCGGTCAGGGCCATAGAAAAGCGGCTCACGGAAACAGACCAGAGCAGGGCGAAAGCATTAGAGAAAGAACGTAAGAAGCTGAACAAACGCCTTGCGGAACTGGACAGGCTGTTTTCCTCTCTCTACGAGGATAAGGTCATGGAGCGTATTACCGAGCGGAATTTTGAGATGATGTCGGGGAAATACCAGAAAGAGCAGCTTGAAATTGAAGCAAGGCTGAAAGAGGTGACGGAAACTCTTAATGAAAGCTACGAGAAATCACGGGGAATCCGTGACTTCCTCGCCCTTATCCGAAATTATCAAGGCTTAAAAGAACTGGATGCAACAGTTATAAACGCACTCATAGACAAGATACTTGTTTCGGAGCGTGAGAAGATGGCAGACGGAACAGTGAAGCAGGAAATCAAGATTTACTATAAATTCATCGGCTTTGTCGATGAATTACATATCATACCTACAAAACGGTGGGCAGCAATGCCCGCTAAAAATTGTACGGTGTGCGGCGTTGAATATGTCCCGGGCTCTGGTGCATCAAGGTATTGTCCTGCTTGTGCCAAGAAGATACGGAGGGAGAAATCAAACGAGAGCAAACGCAGGAGCAGAGAACAGAAAAGGATAGCATGTATGAACTGTCCGCAAAAAATGACCGACTGATCTGGAACAGCAGGAAGGGCGTATTTTAAGACAGGGAAACCAGAATGACAAAGTAAAGATATTCCGGTATGTGACGGAGAACACTTTTGATGCGTATATGTGGCAGATTTTGGAGAATAAGCAGAAGTTCATCAGTCAGATCATGACCAGTAAATCCCCGGTCAGGGCTTGTGAAGATGTGGATGATACGGCACTGTCCTATGCAGAGATCAAGGCACTTGCTACAGGCAATCCGTACATTAAGGAAAAAATGGATCTGGATGTGCAGGTGAGTAAGCTGAAACTCTTAAAGGCAAACCATACCAGTCAGATTTACCGTCTGGAATCCGATATTGCAAAGAATTTCCCGGTACAGATCAGTGCATTGAAAGAGCGGATTGCCGGGATGCAGATAGATTCCCAGGTAGTAAAAAGCGTGGATTTACAGGATAATGACACGTTTGCCATGACAGTAGGAAATGTCCTTTATGAAGATAAGAAAGAAGCAGGCGAGGCATTGATCGCTGCCTGTGCAGGACTAAAAACCGTTAGCACCGGTGGAAAGGTCGGGGAATATCATGGGTTTACGTTATCTGCTTCCTACAATATGTTCTCCAATGCATTTGAACTGACGGTCAAAGGGAAATGTTCTTATAAGCTGGAAATCGGAAAAGACCCGGTAGGAAATATGCAGCGTATCCATAACACCCTTTCTTCCATTGACAGGAAGCTGACGGAAAGTGAGCAGAAATTGGAAACCGTACAACAGCAGCTTGCGACAGCACAGGAAGAGGTAAAGAAACCATTCCCGAAAGAAGCAGAGCTGAATGAAAAGATGGAACGGTTATCTGAGTTAAATGCGTTGCTGAACATGGATGAAAAGGGCAATGAGACGATTATGGCAGATGAGGATATTGGCAGAGAAGGAAGTAGCACAGATAGCAGGGATGCTGTAGAAGAAAAAGAACTTCCGGAAACAGCAGACAGAATCCATAAGCCATCTATTCTGGAACGCTTAAAGCAGGAAAAAGCACAGCAAAACGCACCACAGCAGCCGACTGTGCAGAAATCAGCAAAGAAGAAACACGAACAGGAGTTATAAAAAGTTTCCCGTCAGGATATTTTCTGGCGGGAGAAATCCAAAAGGAGGATTTGTTTTATGGCAAATAATATAGAGAAACAGTTAAAAGAAATATCGGAACGGCTGGAACAGGGCGTAAAGGAGATTTTTACTTCGGAACGGTATACGGAATATCTGAATACCATGTCCAAGTTCCATAATTACAGTTTTAATAACACCCTTCTGATCACCATGCAGAAACCGGAGGCTACTCTGGTGGCAGGGTATCAGGCGTGGCAGAAGAAGTTTAACCGCCATGTAAAACGTGGGGAAAAAGGAATCCAGATCATCGCACCGGCACCCATCCGTGAGAAACAGGAGATTGAAAAGATTGACCCTGTAACAAAAGAGCCGGTGATCGGGGATGACGGTCAGCCGGAAACAGAGATCGTGGAGATGGTCATTCCAAGGTTCCGTGTGACAACGGTATTTGATGTCAGCCAGACAGAGGGAGAGCCGATTGCAGAGCTGGAAGTATCGGAACTTACCGGGAGTGTACAGTTTTATGACACATTTATGGAAGCATTGCAGAACATTTCTCCTGTGCCAATCCGCATGATGGAAATAGAAGGGGAAGCAAAAGGCTATTATCATCAGACAGAAAAGTATATTGCAATTCAGGAAGATATGAGTAATCTTCAGACCATGAAAACCGAAGTACACGAAGTAAGCCATGCATTGCTGCATGACCGGAAGGTAATGGATGCGGAAGGAATTTTAAAAGACCGGACAACAAAAGAAGTAGAAGCAGAAAGTATTGCCTATATTGTCTGCAATCACTTTGGTTTGGATACTTCAGAATACTCTTTTACCTATATTGCCAGCTGGTGTGAGAGCAAGGATATGAAAGCACTCCGGGCATCTATGGATACCATCCGGAAAACGTCTGCAGAAGTCATTGAGAATATCGAGACACAGATGCACGAACTGGAAATGGAAAGACCGGTGCGGGATACCTTCCATAAGGAAGATTTGATCCTGCGTCTTTCAGGCAGCATGGGTTCCGAGTTTACTTATGACCTGATCGAAAACATGAGCAGGGAACAGTTAGAGCAGAATGTGGGGGAATACGTCCGCCTTCTGGAAAGTGGTGAGATAGAGGAGAATGAGAAACCACTGGAAAGTTTTCTGGAGGAAAAAGGTGCTGCCGTCACACCACTCTATGACAGCAGTGGACACGGAGAGAATTATCCGATTGATTTTTATGATGTGGAATATGATGCTGACACAGGCGTTACTTATTTTTCTGACCTTTCTCCGAAAGAGCAGGCAGAGATGTTGGTGCATAAAGCAGAGTTTCCAAGAAATATTTTTTCAGAAGAAGAAAAGGCATTTGTAAATGAATATGCAGAAACTTTCCCCGGACGGGTGGAAAGACTGAATGACCTGGTATGGGACATGAGGGAATCTTACGATGAAGCCGGTTCAAAGCTAGTGTATGAAGTAATCCAGGCAGCAAGGGCAAACTTCCCAGTGAAAGAACCGGAGATTGTAGAAGAAACAGCCATGCAGTATGCTCACCGTCTGATTGAAACGGCAGAAGCTGCAAATACAGGAAATTTCACAGATTCCCAGAGAAATCTTATTGTGAATTTTGCATATAAGATGGATGACAAAGACGAAGTGCTTGGACTGGTGAACCGTATGATGACCGCAATCCGCAGACCGGGAAGTGAATATACGAGAAGCCTTATGAATGAAACACAGGCACAGATTGACAATTTCCCGGATGGCATGATCGGTTTTACGGAAATGCACGAGGCAGGAATTCAGTTAGACCATATGCTCCCGCTTACGAAAGACCGGGCATATGAACTGTACCGTGGAGGGGCAGAAATTTATATCTTACACGGAAATCCAGAGAATCCACAACGGGCAGAACAGATGCTTGTGGAGACGGAAAGTGAGATCCTTGGATATGACGGTATCTTTGGAATCACAGAAACAGAATGGGAAGTGCAGAAAGAGAGAGAAATATCTGCTACAAAACAGGAAGCACTGGTACAGCAGAGTGCAGAAAAGATTGATGAGACACTTCTTCTGCATGGAGAAAGCGGAAGGTTTGCCATTTATCAGATGGATACCGGAGATGAGCATACTTATCAGTTTATGGGAATGGAATCCGCAAAGAGTCTGGGCTATACCATTGACGGAAAGGATTACAGGATGGTTTATGCAGCACCGTGGATGCCAACGATCACGTTAGACAATATATTTGAACGCTTTAACATTGACCGACCGGAAGATTTCCGTGGCCATTCCTTATCGGTAAGTGATGTGATCGTGATAAACAGGGGTGCAGAGATCACAGCCTATTATGTAGATTCTTTTGGATTTCAGGAACTTCCGGAGTTTGTCCAGCAGAGAATGAACATGCTGGAACATAATTCCGTCAGGGCATATCCGCCAGTTTATAAAGGAACATTGGAACAGGCAATGGGAGAACGGGATGTGGATGCTTATCTGGATTCCAGAAAGTTAAACCTGGACTGTAAGAAAGCAATCGAAGAAGCCATCCGGGAGAATTTTGACGGGCTGCACTTAAAGCAGGATGCGGCAAAAGAAGTCGTGGAACGCTTCGGGGAAGAACGTATGAATTTTGTTATGGCAAATACCATCCGTGAACTTTTCCATGATGGAAGATTTTCCAGACAGAACAAAGACTGGGCGGAGCATATCGAAGTCCCGGAAAATATCAGCCGGGGCAGAAATCTGAACCTGGATTATGTGATCGAAAGCCACCCGGCAGTTTTAGATGGGTTTATCGACATGGCAAGAGCTGAGATCCGGATGCAGAGGATAGAACAGGCGATAGGAGAAAACGAAGTGACGATCACGGCAGAGACAAGAGGGTATGAAGCAGAAGGACATAATGGGACATGGCATACGGTTGATGAAAAGGAATATGCCGGGGAGAAGTTTTTCTTAATGGAACATGATGAATTTGGCTCCGATGTGGCAGGCATTATCGTAGCGGAAAATGGACAGCTTGTAGCGGAGGACTTGTGGAATGGGTTTGATGCAGGAGCGTTAGAAGCTGTATCAGAATATTTGCAGGAAAATGGAACAACACTCTATGATTTGTCGGAATTCCCGAAAGATTCTGCTGTAACCCTGCGGAGTGGACAGACACTTACAATCGAAGAAATACAGGCAGTACAGAAAGATACCTGGGAAGAAACGATGGAAGGAAAAAATGAATCTGGAACGGATGTCCGGTTTAATTTCCATGCAGTCAGTGAGGTGCAGCTTCCGGAAAGAATAAAATTAAAGATGCCAGAGATCCATTACATTGATAATTTTTATGTGATGGAAGATGTAAATGCAGAAGGTGTAGTAAAAGTAAACCGGTATGAATCACTGGATGAAGCGATGCAGGAGTATTTACGTTTGCCCAATCATCAGGAAAAAGTGCTTGGTATCCAGAATACGGAAACAATGCAGGAAAGCATGGATTTCATCCGATGTGAAAACGGAATAGATCGGCTTACCCATGCGTATGAACAGATCGGAGGGTGGCTGAATCCAGAAATATATGAAGCGGTAAATAAAATGGAAAACATGCTGGACTGGAATGAGGTACAGATTGCATATCAGATTGGAAAACAATACTTTACAATCCAGACCGCAGAAGATGGCTATGACTATACATTTTATAATGAAGATTATCAGGAGGATGATGGAGGAATCTATGACAATCCGACAATCTATGTAGATGAAGCTGCCAGTGATATTTTAGAAGATAAAGGGTACTCACTGGAAGATGCAAAAGTAGTGGATTACGAAGATCTGATGGCAGATGTGGAAGAAGTTCAGGAAGAACAAATGCAGCGGATACAATTAGAAAAGAACTGCCCGGCAAGTATTTTTGAAGGATTTCGCAGGGAAGAAGCAATGCAAACCTATGAAGGAATCGCAATGCAGTTTACCAGGAGTAAAGGGTATCTGACCATACAGGCAACAGAAGAAGGATATTCGTTTATTTTTTATGACTCTGATTTGCATGAAATCCAGGGTGGTGATTATGATAATCCAGACGCATCTATTCAGGAAGCTGCTTATGAAATCCTTAAAAGTGAAAGAATGGATGATATGGAATGTGTCAAAGTGGATTATAAAGAATTTGAAGAAATGACGATCCAGCACTCTAAAGATTTATTGCAGGAGGGGGAACTTCGTGCGACTTCTGAGATTGGAAGAAATGAACTGGCATTAAACAGTCTGAGCAGGGCAGATGTTGAAAGAGGTGTCTTGTATCATGCACAGGCAGTATTAGAAGATATGGGAATGGAACAGGAGGTAGAGCTGCTTGCTGCAAGAGTGTATGGTTCCAGAAGCAGACAAGACCTTTACCGGGAAGATTCTGACCTTGATGTGGTTCTTTCCTATAAAGGTGATATTCGAGAAGATAGCTTTTTCAATGCCTTAAATGAATCTGGTATAGCGATGGCAGGAATTAAGGTGGATATTAACCCGATTGCAGAGGAGCGAATCACTCTGGCAGAGTATATAAAAGAATCCGAAAAATATCTTGACCAGCAGGAGATTAAAAAGCTCGCTGTGGACCTGGATAATTTTAGCTATGACGTTGATACCTATGAGTATAACGATACAGTTGAAAATAGAGAAGAACAGGTGGAAAAACTCACGGAGGATATTTTGAATAAGAAAACAGAAACTATCAAGGACTGGCTGCTTGAGGTATCCGAGGAATCCGATATAGACAGCGATGTTATAACTGCCCGTTCTTTACTTTCCCGTCTGGAAGATACAGAGCGATTTTCTATTTTTGACAAACAGCCGGAGCAGGAACAGCCAGAAGCCACGATCAGTTTTTATGTCGCAGAGTGCATGGAGTTTCCGGTCATGGGAGAGTACCATAACAACCTCACTTTAGAAGAAGCCATTAAAATATATGAGAGTATCCCAGCAGAGAGACTGCATGGGATTAAAGGAATCGGATTTGATCTGCAAGATGGTGATGAAAATTATTCCGGAGAATATGAGTTGATGAGTGCAGACCGGATACGGCGTGATCTGATAGATATGATTCCACACTATAAAGAAAGCCCTCTGGTGCAGAAAGCAATCGCAGACATGGAAAAGTATCTGGATGAAAAGCATGGAAGGGTAAAGGAAACGGAACATACGACAGAAACAGTAATAGGAAGTGGACAGAAACCTTCTGCGGTTGCGGCAGACAGAAGGGCAGAGCAGGAACCGGTATCTGTAAATCGGAGCCAGCCACAAAAGGCAGAACCTGCAAGCAGAGCAAAAGGTGAAGTGAAGAAATCTGTGCTGCAGTCTTTAAAAGATTTTCAGGCAAGGGCAAAAGCTCAGGAGCAGAATAAGACAACGGAGAAATCCAAGACACATAAGAAGGGAGAAGTGGAATTATGATGGATTTGGCGATGAACTTTGATGCGGATGAATGTTTAGTAACAGCAATGTTTGATAAAGGAAACAGAAATGACACGATGGAGGCAATCGATCATATCATTCCTTTTCTGAAAGGCGATGCAGATATGATCGGGCTTGTCTGCAATACCATAAGAAAACTGTTCTGCATGAGCGATGAAGGATATGAGGTTTTTCTTATGGATCTGGAAGAATATAAAATGGAACTGGAAGAGGAGGATGAAGAATGAATACAAGTCAGTGTGCAGTATATCAGGTAAAAGATACCCCAGAGTACCGGGATGTCCGTTTCCGTTCTTACGAGAAACTGAAAAGCGAAGGAAGAACAGTCCAGGTAGAAAACTATCAGCAGGTGTATATTGGAAGAATCCAGCCGAGGGAAACTCCGGCTGATATTAAACTCCGTTTACAGAAGCAGCGACCGAAGAACTTCAAAGGTCATTCCATTGGTTGCAGTGATGTGATCGTCATCACCGACGATGGAAAAACCACAGCTTACTATGTCAACAAAGATGGTTTTATCATCATTCCAGAATTTCTCACAATCAAAAGTTCTTCCGATACCAGACTTTCCATTGATACAACCGGGTACGAAATCGAAGGAAAGAAAGGAACATGGCTTGCACAGGATTACATCCTGATGAACGAGAAGAAATGGTTTCTGATGGAGCATGAGGAGTATGGAACAAGAGCAGCCTATGTGATTCTCAGTGAGGAAGGTGCCGTAGTCATGAATGACTGTTACAATGGCTTTGATGAAGAAGCCAGACGGAACATCCAGAACTTCATGCAGCAACAGGCAGAGCAGGCACAGCAAAAACAGCAGGAAATGCAGGCACAATCCCAGATCAGACAGCAACAATCTGGAGAAACACAAAAGAAGAAACCAGAGCTGGCAAACTGGCAGAAGGTCATGGATAATGGAGAATATCTTCGCAGTGCAGAGATGGCAGAAGAAGCCAACTACAATATGATTGATGGACTGATGAACAACATTCCAAGGAAAAAAGATAAAAATGCTCCACGAAGATCGGTACTGAAACGACTCCGTAATCATCAGAAGAAGATAGCCAGTCAGAGAAAAGGACAGCCACAGAAGGAAATCGAAGAAGAAATGGAGAGAAAGAAGAAATAGTTTTTAAGAAGTGGATGTTACTGTAACTTTTAGTTAAAGTAGCATCCACTTTTTAGATAATGTATTTTAAAGATGAATCTTAATATTAAAATACTATTCAATGAATAAATATTTTGGTCGTACAATGCGATAGATGTCTTCAGGAGAAAGGGTTTCTGAAGCAATTTCGGAAGAAGATTTCTTCTTTTTCTTTTTGATATCTGGCGATAATTTTTTATTATAGTCTTGGTAGGTGGCATCTACAGAAATTAATATATCTGTAATGCTATATAAATTGTTTTTTTCCTGATAGTATAATATCGTGGAAAGTACAGAGTTAACATAGCGATACAATCGAAAGCTGATATACTCCAGGGAATCGTCAATGTCCTTTGTAGAATGAATTAGTTGATTTCGGAGACGATAAATATAATTTAAATCATGCTTAATACCGTCAAAATATTCTTGAATTGCCTTGCTTGTTTTTTCTGGCTCAGTTAAAAGCATAATTATTTCACGACATTCTCGCTCAAGGACAATATGGAAAGAAAGCTCAGATAAAATAGCACTATATTTATTTACATCACTTAGATAAGCAATTACTTTTGGGGTAGAATAATCTTTTTCAGTGACCTGACAATTCATTATAAAATTTTGTAAAGTAGGATATTTCTCAGCATAATCCTTTTTGTTAGACATACAATAAGTAAGTCGTGCCCAAAATATATTAAGTTTATTTTTTAGATAGAACAATCCAAAAACTTCTGGAACAACAACGCGTGCTTTTTCTATGATTGTAAAGCGTGGAAATGAATATAAAATATATTCAAGGGATGACCAAAAGTTAAGAAAACGGTTTTGAGTAGTCAGCGATTTGGCAGAATTAAGAGTATAAAGTACTCGTTCCAAAGTTCTAATATTGTTGCTGCCAAGATCATTTCGCAACTGTAAAAAACGTTCCATCTGTTTTTTATAGTTTGCGTCAATATGGTTAAGCATTTTTATGGGATCAATGCTGTTTAAGCTGATTTTATGAAAAACCGTGTCTTCTTTCCAATAATACCATAAATCATCGCGAATACAATTGGTTGTGCTTTGCCACATATCAAACAGTTCTGTAACGGATTGGAATTCTTTTTGAGCTAAGTCGATTGCTTTGAATTCATCTAAAGCTAGATACTCTTTACTGGCAATTAAAGTATCGTTATTTATATGAGGTATCCCTAATTCTTGGTTAGTATGGATTTCAAATTGCTGTTTTATAAGATTAAGTGCCAGTTCCTTCTGCGTCTGGCTTGAAATTTTAAAACAGATATGAATAGAAAAAGGTATAGGTTTTCTGTCAAATTCGTTAAGATTCTGTATAGTTTTTTCAGCATCATTATGTTCTAGAAATTCTTGCTGCTGTCTTTTGAAAAAATCTAAAATATGAGACATAGAATGTCCTGCATATAATAAATCACTAATAAGAGCCTCCATTAAATAATCCATGCCTTTGAATGTGGTTTCTGTGAGTAAGCATTGAATATAACAATTTATGAGATTTTCAGCTTCCAATTTCTTTTTTAAAGCTACAATGCTACGGTGAATGTTATGAAGTTCTTTATCGCGAGCTTCATTTGCAAGATTTATGAGCTGATGTAAGTGAGAAAAATCATTTTGGTATAAATCAAGCTTATGAAAAGGATGTATTTGCATCTGGTAATCCAGTCCTTCTAACAATCCTTCGTATGAGCGTTTTAGTTTGGTTGGGTCAAGGGATGCCCTAAGTTCATCATAGGTGCTGATACAGATACCCATATATTGCAATAAACTTTCTGTTCGCTTTTCTTCAAGTGTGTGGAAAGAATTATGTACCAAATCTCGTATTTTGAAAATAAAATATTTTCTGCTATCTGCTTTGTTCTTTTCTAACATAAGTGAGACCTTTTTTTCCTTTCTTTTATTTGAAATTTATCTTGACAAATTAAAATTTATCGACTAAGATTAAGATAGATTGAGATACATGAGCAAGAAACGGGCTACCTGGGTAGTACCATTTTGTTTACTGTATCTTTTTATTTATGTATAAAAGGTGTTGATACCACATAATATATTTATAGAGGAAGGTGCATATTTCTGAGGCCAGGCTGTCTGGGCAGTTCTCCCTTTAATACTGCATCTTCTTTTTAATTATATCATACTGTAAATAAGAAAAACATCAATGTTTTTGTATTGATTTATGAAATGAACTATGGTTGTGAGTTCCTTTTCAATAGGTATTTTCGTTATAACTGTTTGAGAATACCGGTACATTTACATAAGCAATGTATTTTATGTGAACTTTTTAATAGCATTTTTCTATTTCGCCACACATGGAGAAACTCCTTCTTTGATTATTCAGCAGATTCTTCGGAAACAGAGTCTTTCTTTTTTAAGGACTTTCCAGAAATCATTTTATGACCAGAATAGATAGCCATAATCATACAGAGAAGAGAGCTGTAAGCAAAATATTTATGAGCAGATTTCATATCTTGAGAAGCAGTAAAAAGTTCCGATCATGGATGCCAATGCACCGAGTGACCAATATTTATGTGCCTTCATTTTAATGATGTCTCCTGTGTTTTTCTATATCATACATCTTTTTAGGAAAGATGCAAACAGGAATTTATTCATTAGCATAGATTTGAAAATGATATTTGGGTGCTTGGAGATGAAAAGGTTTATAAATTCTGGAGACCGTTTCAAGTTTTGTGTAAACTCAAAAAACTGATATAAGATATGTCATTA
>NZ_JAAITA010000021.1 GCF_013304445.1 Blautia hansenii | reverse complement strand
TTGGCACTTTGGGCAGACATATTCATTTTTGAATTACAGTTTGCGGAAACTCAAGAAATCCTGTACGCTGTCCGTCTGACTTCTTTCGGATACGGCTCTCTTCATTTTCTGCACATATTCCGCCACAGAGAGAACCGCGTCTTTTCCATATTCTTCGATTATTTTCACAATAGCGCTTCCCACAATGGCGCCGTCTGCTATCCCTGCCATCTCCTTTGCCTGCTGCGGTGTGGAAATACCGAAGCCTACCGCGCAGGGAGTATCTGTCACCTGGCGCACCAGTTTCACCATACCTGCAATGTCCGAGGTAATCTCACTTCTCACTCCCGTAACACCAAGAGAGGAAACACAGTAAATGTACCCCTGTGCCCCTTCTGCAATTTTCTGTATGCGCTCCTTTGAGGTCGGCGCAATCAGAGAAATGATTTCCACTCCATAATCGGCGCACACAGGAGCCAGCTCCCCTTTTTCCTCAAAAGGCATGTCCGGCACAATCAGCCCGTCAATGCCGCACTCTACACATCTTTTCATAAACCTTTCTTTCCCATAAGTATAAATGGGATTGACATAAGTGAGAAATACCATGGGAACCCGGACTTTTTTTCTGGCCCTTTTTATGGTATCAAACAGTTTATCCGTGGTACAGCCTGCCTCTAACGCACGTTCATTGGCTTTCTGTATCACCACGCCCTCAGCGGTGGGGTCGGAAAAGGGAATTCCGATTTCAATCAAATCTGCCCCTGCCTCTTCCATGGCATAAAGCAGACGTTCTGTAATTTCCAAAGAGGGGTCTCCCCCTGTGATAAACGGAATAAATGCTTTTTTGTTCTGAAATGCTTCCTGGATTCTATTCATAAATGTCCACTCCTCTGTATCTGGCAATGGCTGCCACATCCTTATCTCCTCTGCCCGAAATGTTTACTACGATTATCTGGTTTTTCTCCATGGACGGGGCCAGCTTTCTGGCATAAGCCACAGCATGCGCGCTTTCTATGGCAGGAATAATACCTTCCGTTCTGGAGAGGTATTCAAAGGCCTCTACTGCCTCTGTATCTGTAACCGGCACGTACTCTGCCCTTCCGGTTTCCGCCAGATGTGCATGCTCCGGTCCGATTCCCGGATAATCCAGTCCTGCGGAAATGGAATACACCGGTGCAATCTGTCCATATTCATCCTGACAGAAAACGGATTTCATGCCATGGAAAACCCCGGTTGTCCCCCGGCTGATGGTGGCTGCATGTTTGGCCGTATCTACCCCCAGCCCTGCCGCTTCGCAGCCAATAAGCCGCACCTCTTTATGGGGGAGAAACTCATAAAAAGCCCCCATGGCATTGCTTCCTCCTCCTACACAGGCAATGACTGCATTGGGAAGACATCCTTCCTTTTCCATAAGCTGCTCTTTGATTTCTTTTCCTATGATTTTCTGAAAATCACGGACAATCATGGGAAAAGGATGCGGCCCCATGACAGAGCCCAGGACATAGAGGGTATCGTCCATGCGGCGGCTCCACTCCCGCATGGTTTCGTTTACCGCATCTTTTAAAGTCTGGGTTCCGCTGGTTACGGCATGTACCTTTGCCCCCAGAAGTTCCATGCGAAAGACATTTAAAGCCTGACGGTCTGTGTCCTCTTTTCCCATAAAAATTTCACATTCCATGCCCATAAGAGCTGCCGCCGTAGCGGTGGCCACCCCATGCTGTCCCGCCCCGGTCTCTGCAATGACTCTTGTTTTTCCCATTTTCTTGGCCAAAAGCACCTGCCCCAGCACATTGTTAATCTTGTGGGAGCCGGTATGGTTTAAATCCTCCCTTTTCAGGTAAATTCTGGCTCCTCCCAGGTCTTTTGTCATTTTTTCGGCATAGTAGAGGAGAGAAGGTCTCCCCGCGTAATGTTTCAGCAAATCCTCCAGTTCCCTTTGAAATTCTTCGTCTTTGCTGTATTTTTCATAGGCCGCTTCCACCTCCTGTACCGCCTGCATTAAGGTCTCCGGTATATACTGTCCTCCGTAAATCCCATATCTTCCTTTACTCATATTTCTGTACCTCTCTTACCTTTTTTAGAAATTTGCGTACCTTTTCCTCTGATTTTCTTCCCTGCTCTTCCACTGCACTGCTGACATCCACGGCAAAAGGGCAGCACCGTGAAACTGCCTTTTGTACATTTTCTCCATTCAGTCCTCCTGCCAGGAAAAAGGGCTTTTTCAGCATTGGAATCAGCTTCCAGTCAAAGACTTCCCCACAGCCGCCATATGCCCCTGCCCTGTAAGTATCCAACAGGAGATAATCACAGGGCAGTTCCTCTCCTCTTAAAATATCCTCCCGGTTTCGAACTCTTATGGCTTTTATGACCGGAAGCCCTGTCTCCGCCTTTATCTGCTGCACATATTCCCAATCCTCGTCTCCATGAAGCTGAAGCAAATCTACAATCCCCAGACTGGCCGCCTGCAGCACTTCCTCCTTCGGAGCATTGACAAACACACCCACGCTTTTGATTTTCGCAGAAAGGTTCTGCTTCATGGCAATGGCCTGTGAAAAAGAAATCTGCCTTTTGCTCTTTGCAAACACAAAACCCACATAATCCGGCAGCAGATCATTCACCATACGAATCTCCTCCACGGTTTTCAGTCCGCAGATTTTCACCCTGCTCATCGCTTCCCTTCTTTCAGTTCCTGGAGCATTTTCCCTTTATTTCTGCTCCTCATCAGAGTTTCTCCAATTAACACGGCCTGTACCCCTCCTTTTTTCAGCTTTTCTATGTCTTCCCCGGTGCGTATCCCGCTTTCCGCTACAAAAATTACGTCTTCCGGAACCTGCTGGCGAAGCCGCAGACTGTTTTCCACATCTACCGTAAAATCCTTCAAATTCCGGTTATTGACTCCTAAAATCCTGGTGCCTGCCCTGAGCGCCTTTTCTATTTCCCCCTCATCATGAGCCTCCACCAAAGCCGACAGCCCCAGACTGTGCGCAAGTTCCACATAAGCACGCAGAGTTTCCTCCTCCAAAAGACTGCAGATAAGCAGTACGGCTGAGGCGCCTAAAACCTTTGCCTCATATACCTGATAGCTGTCCACTGTAAAATCTTTGCGAAGCACCGGAATGTTCACCTTAGAAGCAATCTCCCGCAAATACCGGTCCTGTCCCAGAAAGTATTTTGGCTCCGTCAGACAGGAAATCGCAGAAGCACCTGCTTTTTCATACTCCTCTGCAATTTGCAGATAAGGAAACACAGGGGCAATCACCCCTTTGGAAGGAGAAGCCCTCTTCACCTCGCAGATAAAAGACATCTCTTTTCCCGCAAGAGCTTTCTCAAATGGAAATTCCCCAGTATTTTCACAAGCCAGGGCCTTTTCTCTGATTTCTTCCAGCGGGCATGCCTCTTTCTTTTTCGCCACCCGGATTTGGGTATCTTTTGCAATCTGGTCTAATATCATCTTCTACTCCTCATACTTTCCTGTCGCCGCCACAAATTCTTCCAGTTTCGCCAGAGCTTTTTTACTGTCAATCAACTCTCCTGCCATATGAATCCCCTCCTCAAGAGAAATGCCGTCAATCCCCAGATACAGGCTCATACCTGCGTTTAACAGCACCACATCCCTTTTAGGCCCCCGCTCTTTCCCTTCCAGAATGTCTCTGGTAATCCGGGCGTTTTCCTGTGGGCTGCCTCCGGTTAATTCAGAAAGTGTACACCGCTTCAGTCCAAACTGTTCCGGGGTAATGGTGTAGCTGGTAATTTCTCCGAAACGAATTTCGCACACCAGTGTTTCCCCTGTCAAAGTAATTTCGTCCAAACCGTCTGCGCCGCACACAGCTACCCCTCTGGTTACCCCCAGATTCCCCAGCACCCGGGCAAGAGGCTCTGCCAGCTTTTTGTCATAAACGCCCAGAAGCTGCATGGTGGCTGCCGCCGGATTGGAAAGAGGACCCAGAATGTTAAAAACGGTCCGTACTCCCATTTCTTTTCGCACCGGAGCCGCATACTTCATAGAAGAATGGTACACCGGAGCAAAGAGAAAACACATCCCCGTCTGGTTCAGCACCGTTTCATTCTGCTTTGCGTCCAGGGAAACATTGGCCCCCAGATGTTCCAGTACATCTGCTGCCCCACTTTTGCTGGACACACTGCGGTTTCCGTGCTTTGCCACCGGAATCCCTCCCGCCGCCACTACAAAAGCTGCCGTTGTGGAAATATTAAAGGTACCCGCCTCGTCCCCTCCGGTTCCCACAATGTCCATGACTTCTCTCTGGGGACGGATTTTCACGCCTTTTTCTCTCATGACTTCTGCAAAAGCGGTAATCTCGTCAATACTTTCCCCCTGCATCCGCAGCGCCGCCAAAAAAGCTCCCATCTGCGCCTGTGTGGCTCTGCCTTCCATCATCTCCTCCATAACCGCCTTTGCGGTGCCGTAATCCAAATCTTTCCCGTCCATCAGTGTGTGAATGGCTTCCTTTATCATGAGCGTTCTTTCCTTTCTTCCCTGTATTTTTAAAAAGTTTTCCAGAAATTTCATTCCCTGCTCCGTAAGTATGGATTCCGGGTGAAACTGCAGTCCGTACACCGGATAGTCCCGGTGCTCCACGGCCATAACCTCTCCGTCCTCCGCCAAAGCCGTCACCCGCAGACAATCCGGCAAGGTTTCTCTCTTTAACGCCAGCGAATGGTATCTGGCTCCCCGAAATGCTCCATCTATTCCTTCAAACAAAGGACTTACACCCTTTGGAAAAATCTGACTGGTTTTCCCGTGCATCAGATGGGAAGCAGGAGCAATCTCTCCGCCGTATACCTCACAAATGGCCTGATGCCCCAGACAAATTCCCAGAATGGGAATCTTCCCCTGAAAATGCCGGATAACCTCTTCACAGATACCTGCGTCTTTGGGATATCCCGGTCCCGGTGACAAAATGATATGGGTGGGATTTTTTTCTTCGATTTCCTTTAAGGTAATCCTGTCGTTCCGCACCACTTCCAGGTTTGGCTGCAGACTCCCCAGATACTGCACCAGATTGTAGGTAAAACTGTCATAATTATCAATAAATAAAATCATATATCTAACCCCTTTCCTGCCCTTATCACTGCCTGCATAACGGCCGCCGCCTTATTGGCGGATTCCTCATATTCCTTTTTTGGCACACTGTCTGCCACAATACCGCCGCCTGCCTGTACATAAACCGTATCCCCCTTTTTCACCGCCATGCGGATAGCAATACAGGTGTCCATATTCCCGGTAAAATCCATATAACCTAAAGCGCCGCCGTAAATGCCCCTGGGTGTCTTTTCCAGTTCTTCAATAATCTGGCAGGCCCGGATTTTAGGCGCTCCGGAAAGGGTTCCTGCCGGAAGAACTGCCTCAATAGCGTCAAAAGCATCCCTGTCTTCCCGGATATTTCCTTCCACCTGGGAGCAAATGTGCATAATTTTTGAATATTTATGCACCATCATATATTCTGTGACCTCTACAGATTCAAATTTGCTGATTTTCCCCAGGTCATTCCTGCCCAAATCCACCAGCATATTGTGTTCTGCCAGTTCCTTTTCATCCTGCAAAAGTTCGCTCTCCATTCTCCGGTCTTCCTCTGTTGTTTTCCCTCTGGGTCTGGAACCTGCCACCGGAAACGTCACCAGCCTGCCGTTTTTCAGCCGCACCAGGGTTTCCGGGGACGTGCTCATCAGTTCTTCCTCCTCTGTGTGCAGATAGACCATATAGGGAGAAGGGTTGGTGGTTCGCAAAATCCGATAGGCAGGAAACAGACTTTGCCTCATGGTTCCCTCAAACTGCCGGGAAATGACTGCCTGAAAAATATCTCCGCTGTGAATATAGGCTTTTGTTTTTTCTACAGTCCTGCAATATTCTTCTTCTGTTGTATTGCAGGTAAAAGTAATGTTTTCCGGCTCTCGCGGCTTTTCTTCCGGCAGCTCCCGCTGCAGCAGCTGGCACAATTCCTCGATCTGTTTCCCGGCTGTCTCATAATTTTCCTCCAACCGTCTGGTTTTCACATTTACAATAACAAAAATTTTTTGTTTCAGGTGGTCATAAGCCATCACCTTGTCAAACAACATCAAATCAAAATCCGCAAATGCACTCTCTTTTATGTTTAAAACAGGTTCTGCATAGCCTATCATAGAGTATGCAAAATATCCCACCAATCCTCCGGTAAAAGGCGGCAGTTCCGGAAATACCGGCGTACGGTAATCCCTTAAAATCTCCCGTAAAACATGCAGCGGTTTTTCCGTCCTTTCCGTCTTTGTCCCACCTTTGCTTTCCACCTTCACAATTCCGTTTTTGCAGGTGACCCGGCAGACAGGGTCACATCCCAGAAACGAATATCTGCCCCACCGCTCCTGTGCCTCCACACTTTCCAGCAGAAAATATCTCTTCTTTTTCTGCGACAGCTTTCGCAAAATGGCAATAGGCGTTGTACTGTCTCCCTGCAGTTCCCTGTAAAGAGGAAGCACGGAGTACTTCTCTGCAAACTTTTTTGCGGTTTCATAATCTGGTTTTAACATCTTTGTTTCCTCCCTTTTTCAGAAAGAGCACCTGTGGATTTCGAATTGAAAAAAGCCCCTGCCCCACTGGAATCATTTCCAAATGGGACAGGGGCTTCTTTGCCTCTGCGGTACCACCCAAATTGCCTGTGTCCGGCGCTTTCCTAAACATATGGAAACTGCCGGACACAAAACCACTCTTTCATGTACTGACATACATTCCCAACGGATAACGGGCTGGTTTCCCCGTCAGCGTCTACTCTCTTCCCTGAAGATTTCAAGCTGCCCTCACAAGTCCATTCAGCAAAAACTCTTGCTGCCCCGCTCCCACCATCCGCGGCTCTCTGAAAACAAATATCTCTGCTTACTCTTCTTATTCATCGGTTTAAAGTTTTAATTTGTTACAGAGTATAAGGGGGATTTTGGGATTTGTCAAGCATTTTTTTCGGCGGCTGTATTCTTTTCTTTCTGCTTTCCCACTTCCGGTTCCGCTCCTGTTTCCTTTGCATACATTCCAAATCTATTTCATAAATGGTGTTGCCTTCCTCCACCAATCTGGTTTTTTCATCATTCATAGGAAATTTCTCCTTTCGTAATAGGATATGCAGAAAAAATTTCTGTGTTCAGAAACATATCCCACCCTCTTTTCGCATATAGTGATAGAAACTCAAGAATTGGAGCCTGCATATGGATTCTCAGAATTTGTTAGATGAGATGGTAAACGGAGATTCCGTACAGATTTTAAAGGCTGCGCTTCCCTATCTGCCGTCTTCGGGGCAGTCTGTGGTATCTGTATTTGCCAAGTTTCTGGAATTGCAGAACACCATACATTTTTTCCATTCTTCCAAAGGAAACATGGAAATCTGTTCCAGACAGAAAAGCGACCCGGTAGAAATGCTGACAGCCTGCAGCAATGCCTGCCACGGCCCTGCAAAAGAAAAACTGAACAATATGATTAACACACTTTTAATGCTGCAGATGTTGGAACTGTCCCAGAAACCCCTGCCCCCGGAATTTCATACGGACGGCATGTATGCGCAAGGAGGCGAACATAGCTATGAATAATCAAAACGAATCCTGGATGAACAATCCCAAACTTTCCGGCATGGATATGTCCAAACTGGCTATGCTGGGACAACTGGCAGAACAGGGAAAGGGCAAAAGCCCACAGGAGCTTCTGCCCTTTCTCATGTCCGCCGCTTCCCGAAACAAAGAAAGCAACCTGCAGTTTTCTTCTCAGGAAATGGAAACTATCATTCAGGTCCTAAAAGCCGGAAAATCCCAGGAAGAAATCCAGCGCATGGACCGTATGCTTCAACTGATAAAAATGATGCGCTGAACCACTATTTTCCGCTTTTCTGTTCAAAATTTTTCAGAATACACTCCCGGAGCAGCACCAGAGCCTGGGTGACTGCCTGTTCTCTTACGCTGCTTCGGTTTCCTGTAAAATGGCATTCCTTTACTCTTGTCTGGTCTTTCACGGTGCAGCCAATAAACACGGTTCCTACCGGAAATTCTTTTGTACCGCCCTCCGGACCTGCAAATCCGGTAACCGACAGTGCCGTATCTGCACCAGACGCAAAGGCGCCGCCCTTTGCCATTTCTCTGGCACAGGGCTCACTGACAGCGCCGTACTTTTTCAGCGTGTGCTTCTTTACCTTGACCGCTTTTCTTTTCGCTTTATTGGAATAGGTCACAAAGCCCTGTTTCAGCACATCCGAAGCCCCCGGCACATTGATAATTCTGGCGGCAAGTGCGCCTCCTGTACAGGATTCTACCGTGGTCAGCGTCAAATCCTGCTTCTTCAGAAGCTCCACCACTGCGGTTTCCAGATTTTTATTTTCCTCTGTGGTATAGATATCAGCTCCAAAACGAACCTTCAGTTCCCGGATAACCGGTTTTAAAAGGTTTTTAGCTGCCTTTTTGGTTTCCCCGTATGCCGCTGCACAAATATGCACCTCCCCCGGATAGGAAAAGACTTGCAGCACGGGATTTTGCTTTTCTTCCTGCAGGTCTCTGATTTTTTCCCGAATTTCCTTTTCTTCCAGACCACAAAGCTTCACAGTGTCACAGCAGACTGCCCCTGCCTGTTTTTCTTCCAGACAGCAGGCAAGCCTCTCTTCCAATACTACAGCCATTTTCTCCTCTTCCTGCGGAAGAAGAATCAGCCCCTTTTCCTGTGTCAGAGTCTTTGGCAGACCTTCCAAAAGTTCCCCGGTCTTCGTACACACAAAAACCAAATCCGAACGTTTCAGCCCCGCCTTTACAGTCTCTGTCACCTGCTTTTTATCTTCTCTTACAAGGCTTATCCCATTGAAAGAAAATCCAAATCGTTTACACTTTTCAGCCAGATACCGGCTGCCGTCCTTGGCCGCTTCCTGTTCCAGCAAATCCATTCCTATAAAAATCAGTTCCGCAGTCATGCTCTCCACTCCCTTTTAATCCTGCATGCTCAGTACACTTTTGTTTTTTGCAATATAGTCAACCAGAGAAATAATCGTCAGAGCCACTGCAATGACTACAAACAGTGTAAGAATCCCCTGGAAAACCGTATTCTGGATATCCATAATCATCAGAATAATCATAATCATCTGGGAAACCGTCTTAAACTTGCCCCAGTAGCTTGCCGCAATGACAATGCCATTATCTGCCGCAATGAGACGGAAACCACTGATGATAAATTCTCTTGCAATAATGACAATGGTAATCCAGGCTGCCAACTGTCCTGTGGAGGTAAAGCAAATCAGGGCAGAACATACCAGCAGCTTATCCGCCAGAGGGTCCATAAACTTGCCGAAATTTGTTACCAGATTGTGTTTTCTGGCCAGATAACCGTCCAGAGTATCCGTAAGGCTGGCAATGACAAAAATAGCCAGGGCAATCCATTTGTCTGCACTTCCTGTAATATCATACATTAAAAAAGCTACGAAAAAGGGAATCATAATGACTCTCGCAATGGTTAATTTATTCGGTGTATTCATCTTCCAACTCTCCTATCAAATCATACTCCAACGCACCTGTGACATGCACGCGCGCAAAATCGCCTGACATCAGTTCCGTATCTGTGTTCACGAAAATATAGCCGTCTACCTTGGGCGCATCCCCGTAAGTACGTCCCACATAGGCATTTTCATCTGCGACCTTTCCTTCAATCATCACTTCTACCACAGCGCCGATTTTATCATTTCCCTTATCCATGGAAATCTCCTGCTGCAGTTCCATCAGTTCCGCCTGTCTGTCCAGCTTCACTTCCTCGTCAATCTGGTCCGGCATCAGGGCTGCAGGGGTATCCTCTTCTGCAGAATAAGTGAAAACACCCAGACGGTCAAATTCCAGTTTGTCAATGAAATCCAGCAGTTCCTCGTGGTCTTCCTGCGTCTCTCCCGGAAATCCGGTAATCAGTGTGGTTCTAAGAATGATGTCAGGAATCTCTTTTCTCAGAGTCTGTACAATGTCTATGAGCTCCTGCTTGGTGGTTCTCCTTCCCATTCTTTTCAGAATCCGGTCACTGCAGTGCTGAATGGGCAAATCCAGGTAATGACAGATTTTCGTTTCTTCCTTCATAGTCTGTATGAGTTCCGGATAAATTTCCTCCGGATAACAGTAAAGAATCCGAATCCACTGAATCCCCGGTATTTTGCACAGTTCTTTTAACAGCTTGTGCAGAGATTTCTCCCCGTAAAGGTCTTTTCCGTAAACCGTTGTTTCCTGTGCCACTAAAATCAGCTCTTTCACACCCTGCTCTGCCAGATAGGCAGCCTGGGACAGCAGCTGCTCCATTGGCACGCTTCTGTAATTCCCCCGGAGTTTTGGAATAATACAGTAAGTACACCGCTTGTCACATCCTTCGGCGATTTTCAGATATTCAAAATATCCGCCGGTGGTAATCATTCTCTTCTTGCTGTTTGCCGGAAGCACATTGATATCCTTAAACTCTTCATACCGCTCTCCCTCAAACACCTTGTCCAAAGCTGTAATGATTCCGTCATAGCTGGTGGTTCCCAGCACTGCGTCTACCTCCGGGATTTCCTTCATAATTTCGTCTTTGTACCGCTGAGCCAGACATCCCGTAACCAAAAGGGCTTTTAAAACCCCTTCTTCCTTATATTTCGCCATTTCCAGAATACTGTTGACACTTTCTTCCTTGGCATCATGAATAAAGGCACAGGTATTCACTACAATCACCTCTGCCTCTGTCTCGTCATTGGTAATTTCATAACCATTTTCCACCAGTATTCCCAGCATTTCTTCCGAATCCGCCAGATTCTTGTCGCAGCCCAGGGAAATAAACAATACTTTCCTCATGCATCCTCCTTATTGCACAAAGGACTGCCGCCAAAGCCGGTCAGCAGTCCTTTCTATTTCTTATTCCATTGTTTCTGTTGTGTCTTCTTCTGTTGCAGGCTCTTCCTCCAATTCTGCGTCTTCCGGCAGAATATGAACCTTGCCCTTATAAATTTCTTCTACAGCAGTGGAAAGCGGCTTTTTCCCATAGCTTGGCACCATGGCATCTTTTCCCGCAATAAGCTGTCTTGCTCTTTTGCTGGTAGCAAGCACTACGGAGTAACGGCTGGTTACTAACGGTTCGTCCTCCATTTCTGCACCTTCATTGATAGCTTCCATTAATTCTGTGTAAGATGGGTGTATCATACTTCTTCTCCTTTCTTAAATACAGCAACTTCCTCTGTCATTTTCTCTATAAAAGACTCACGGTTTTTGACCGTGTCATGCTGGCTCTGAATAATGCTGTGCATGGTATCTACGCACTCTTCAATCTCATCGTTAATCAAAATATAGTCATATTTCGGCATTCCCTCTGCCTCTTCTGCTGCTCTGGCCAGCCTGGACTCAATGACTTCCAGACTCTCTGTGCCTCGGTTAATCAGACGGCGTTTCAATTCCTGGGCACTTGGCGGAGTTACAAAAAGCAGAAGGGTTTCCGGCATTTTTTCCTTCACCTTTAACGCACCCTGGATTTCAATTTCCAGAATCACATCTTTTCCCGCATTTAACTGCTTCTCCACGTAAGCCTTAGGCGTTCCGTAATAATTGTCCACATACTGGGCATACTCTATCAGAGCGTCCTGCAGAATCAATTCTTCAAATTCCTGCTTTGTATGGAAAAAATATTCCCTGCCGTGTTCTTCTCCCGGTCTTGGCGCTCTGGTGGTCGCAGACACAGACAACGCATAATTGTCATACTTTTCCAGCAGACGTTTCATCAGTGTTCCTTTTCCGGCACCGGAAAATCCGGATACCACTACTAAAATTCCTTTATCAGCCATCATATTCCCCTTTTGCTTCATTTTCTGAAAATGTACCAAAACGCTTTGCTATGGTTTCCGGCTGCAGGGCAGACAGCACCAGCATATCTCCGTCTGTAATCAGCACGGCCTTGGTCTTTCGGCCCTGGGTCGCGTCTACAGACCGCCCCGACTCTTTAGCCGCCTGCACCAGTCTCTTAATGGGGGCCGCGTCCGGGCTTACCACAGCTACTATCTTATCCATATTCACAACATTTCCGAATCCGATATTTAAAAGCTTTGCCATTGCTTTTCCTGCCTTTATTCAATATTTTGAATCTGTTCCCGGATTTTTTCGATTTCCGTCTTCAAATCAATGGCCAAATTGGAGGTTTCCAAGTCATTCGCCTTAGACAGAATTGTGTTTGCTTCCCGGTTCATTTCCTGGGCAATAAAATCCAGCTTTCTGCCAATGCCGTCATCTTCTGAAAGCACCTGCCCCATATGTGCAATGTGGCTTTTCAGGCGTACCGTTTCCTCATCCGTACAGATTTTATCTGCAAAAAGTACCACCTCTGCGGCAATGCGGCTCTCTTCGATATGCGTATCCGCCAGCAGTTCTCTGACCTTTGTCTCCAGTTTTTCTCTGTATTCTTTAATAATATCCGGGTATCTTTTCTCCACCCCGGCAACCTTTTCGTCCATGTCCGCCAGTTTTTCCAGAATATCCCGTCTCAAATGGGCACCTTCCTGGCTTCTGGTCTCCACAAACTGCTCTGCTGCCCTGCGAATGGTATTTTCCAACGAACTCCAGAGTTCCTTTTCGTCGCTTTCATGTTCTTCCATGGTCAGAACTTCCGGATATCTGGAAAGCGCAGCAGCGTCCACTTCTTCGTCCAACTCAAAGTCCTCGCCTATCTGCCGCAGACATTCCATGTACTGTGCCGCAATATCCCGGTTGTATTTCACAGCCATTCTGCCCTGGGTATAGTCTTCACAGGTAATGAATAAGTCCACCTTTCCCCTCTGAATGTACTCCTTTAAAAGAGAACGGATAGAAGCCTCAAAAATGCTGAATTTCTTGGGCATTCTCATATTTACGTCCAGATAGCGGTGATTAACAGACTTCATTTCCACTGTAATTTTCTTTTCTTCGTCTAACAATTCGGCTCTGCCAAAGCCGGTCATGCTCTTTATCATCTCTGAACTCTTTCTTATGTCTTTGATTTACCGTAAGGCATAAACATACATGGTTATTATAAGCCAATCCCCAAGAGCCGTCAAATATTTTTTTGCTTATGGTGGAAATTTATGATAGAATGAACTTTAATTCATATGCCTTTTGCATATTCAAAAGAAAGGAGACTCATTATGGCTTTTGACGGAATTACCATTGCCGGCATGGTGAAAGAATTTAATGAAACCATTGTTGGCGGAAAAATCAACAAAATTGCCCAGCCCGAACCTGACGAGCTGCTGATTACCATAAAGAACAATAAAACCCAGTACCGGCTTCTGATTTCTGCCAGTGCTTCTCTTCCGCTTATCTATTTTACAGATAGGAACAAAACCAGTCCCTTAACGGCGCCCAATTTCTGTATGCTTTTGAGAAAGCATGTGGGAAACGGAAAAATCACGGCAGTAACCCAACCGGACATGGAGCGTGCCATTGAATTTCGCATCGAACATTTAAACGAACTGGGGGATTTGTGTTTTAAAACTCTGGTTGTAGAAATCATGGGCAAACACAGCAATATTATTTTCCTGAATGAAAATCGCATGATTCTGGACAGTATCAAGCATGTGTCCTGTAATGTCAGTTCTGTCCGGGAAGTTCTGCCCGGAAGAGACTATTTTCTTCCAAAAACTCAGGAGAAAGCAAATCCACTGACCATGACCCAGGAAACCTTTTACAGCATGGTATATACCAAACCTACGGCCATAGCCAAAGGAATTTATACCTCCCTGACAGGTATCAGCCCCTGTATTGCTGAGGAAATCTGTTTTCGCGCTTCTGTGGACGGAAGTCTCTCTCCCCAGGCCCTCAGCGAAACTGCACGGGAACACCTGTTTCACACCTTCACCCGTGTCATGGAGGATATAAAAAACGGCGATTTTCAACCTAATATTGTATACAATGAAAAAGGGGAACCTCTGGAATATGCAGCTATTCCTCTGACTAAGTACACCACAGCGGAAAAAAGAGACTTTCCTTCCATATCCACTGTGTTGGAACAATACTACGCACAAAAAGACCAGATTACCCGAATCCGCCAGAAATCCGCCGACCTGCGCCGAATTGTCCAGACCGCTTTGGAACGCAACCGCAAAAAATACGATTTGCAGACAAAGCAGATGAAAGATACAGAGAAAATGGATAAGTACAAAGTCTATGGGGAGCTGATTAATACCTACGGCTACAATCTGGAAAGCGGCTGCAAATCCTTCCAGGCTTTGAATTACTACACCAACGAAGAGATTACCATTCCGCTGGACAATACTCTGACACCCCAGGAAAATGCCAAGAAATATTTTGACCGTTATAACAAACTGAAACGAACTGCCCAGGCTTTGGAAGAACAGTTAAAAGAAACCCATGAAGAAATCCTGCATTTGGAGTCTGTCAGCACGGCTCTGGATATTGCACTGACAGAAAGCGACCTGTCCCAGATTAAAGAAGAACTGACCGAGTGCGGTTATATTAAAAAGCATTACACCAAAAAGAAAAAAGCCCTGGAAAAATCCAAGCCTCTTCACTATATTTCCAGTGACGGCTATCATATTTATGTAGGAAAAAATAACTACCAGAACGAAGAGCTGACCTTTAAGTTTGCCACCGGCAATGACTGGTGGTTCCACGCAAAGAAAATGGCGGGCTCCCATGTTATTGTCAAAAGCAACAACGAAGAACTGCCGGACAGAACGTTTGAAGAAGCAGGACGACTGGCTGCCTACTACTCCAGCGGACGCACAGCTCCCAAAGTGGAAATCGACTATATTCAGAAGAAACATGTGAAAAAGCCAAACAGCTCAAAACCCGGATTCGTGGTGTATTATACCAACTATTCCCTGATGATAGAGCCCGACATTTCCGGTATCCAACTGGCAAAAAACGACTGATTTCACCAAATAAAGACCCTGTGACGCCGCTGCTTTTTCCGGCAGCTTCGTCATAGGGCCTTTTCTTATTCTTGAAAACTTTATAGTGTCCATGGAATTTTAATTCCCTGGGTATAATCCCACCTGCCTTTACATTGGTTTTTCCAACTCCAAAAGGGCCTGTTTCATGGGAATACCGCCTGCATAACCGGTTAGTTTTCCATTTGCGCCAACCACACGATGACAGGGAACCACAATCCCAATGGGATTCCGATGATTCGCCATGCCTACAGCTCTGCTGGCTTTGGGATTTCCAATTTTTTCTGCTATCTCTTTGTAGGAACGGGTCTCCCCATAAGGAATTTCTCTCAAAGCTTCCCAGACTTTTTTCTGGAATTCTGTTCCCCGCAAATCTAAAGGCACAGTAAATACCTTCCGGTTTCCGGCAAAATATTCCTCCAACTCTTTGATGGTCTGTTGGACAACAGGGTTATTTTCTTTATCCTCTGCAGATTCCTGCTCTTTCCGAACCCCCAAAGACAGCAATGCTGTTTCTGTACATACAATAAGCAATTCTCCTACCGGGCTTTTATATACAGCCCGACTTAACTTTTCTTTTGTCATTGCATACTCCTTTCCCTATCCCTTAAACGTAAAAACGAAATCACATCCACATCATAAGCGCAAAGCAGTAAATTCCGCTATAATACAGCCCAAGCGCCAGATAGTGAATCCCTTTTGTCTGCTCGTGGAAAAAACTTTTTCCCACCATCATATCGGAAACTGCAAACAAGCCTGCCCCCAAAGCTATCCACCCGTACTCCTTTCCCAAACGGAAAGGCAGAGAAAGAGCCAGCACTGTCATTCCCATCAAAACAGCAGGATACAACAACATGGCATACTGTTTTGGATTTTCCCTCGCACCTTTTACTTCTTCCCGGAAAAGAAACAGGCAAATCCCCATAAGTATCAGCCAAAGAATAATTTCCGCCAGATAGAATCTGCTTTTGGACAAAATCCAGCCTATCAAAAATATATGTCCTGCTGCAAAGGCGCCCATTCCCCAGAAAAATTTCACTTTCAGCAAGGCGTCTGCCAGAAGAAACAACAGCAGTGCAGACAAAATCCACTGCTTTCCCATTGTATGCATATCTTCTGTCTGGCAGAGTCCCCATACTCCGGTAAATACGACCATCCAGGTAGACAAACATTTCGGCAAAATATTCCAATCTTTCTTTTCCCAATCCTGCAATTTCCGATGTAAAAGAATCCCTGTTCCTATAACAGGTACTGCAAACAACGTCCATAGAACAAGCATACGCCACCTTCTCCCTAGATTTTACTTCCTTCCCCATATATTTCATACGCTGTATAAGGACAGTCCAAATGATACCCCAGCTTTTCTGAAAGTGCCAGAGAATTTTCGGTGTGGGCGTCCCAAGAGGGATATCGCCCTGTTTCCAGACAAGCCAATATCAGTCGGGCACAGCAGGCAGAGGCCAGCCCTTGCCTTCGATATTCCTCTTTGGTATCCACTTCTATTTCAATGCCGCCCTTCCAGGCTGAATACGAAGACGCCCCGGAAACAAGCTCTTCCCCTTTTAGAGCCAACACCCCCATTCCAAAGGTACAAAAACTCTCATAATCAGCAAACTGAGCCGTAAAATCCCGGCTCCATTCTTCTTCTCTGCACCGATTGTAAAATTCTTCCTCTATCCACTTAAAAGTATACCCTTTTGGAAGCCGGGCCACTCGTTTCAGGCTGTCTGTATCAAAAGTATTCGGCTCCTTTTTCATGCGGTAACGCATAATTTTCCGGCTTCGCCCCCGGTAACAGTCCTCAATGAGCCTCCCCCACGCTTCATCCGGTGGAACCAGAATTCGAAACTCTGGTTTGCTCTCCTTTGGCAGATATTCCACCAACGCCCTGTCCGGTTCTCCGTCGAAAAATGTGAAGTCTCCCAACACAGCCATAAGAGATTTAAAGTTTCTCTCTCTGGCATAAAAATTCCCCATAATCCCCTGCTTACAAGACCAAAGAAAGGATTCCTGCGTATCTTTGAAAAAGCCAGAAATATCTTTATACTTAACGGAGACCATAAGCTTTCTCCAATAATACCGGCTGTATTTCCGGATACGTCCAGCCCGTCGGCAAATCTTTAAAAAGCCGAATTTCTTTTATCTCTGATTCTTCCGGAATTTCTTCAAACTCCAGAATTTCACATCTACATAACAGGCCGAAATCTTCCCTTTCTTCCTGCTTTACAGAATAAATCCCCACAACGGAAAGTTCATATTCTACCGCCCCCGTTTCCTCATACAATTCTCTTCTTGCAGTATCTAAAATATCTTCCTGTACTTCCCGGTGTCCACCTGGGCATTCATAGGTTGTTCTGTCTTTATGCCTGCAAAACACCCATTGTCCGTTATATCTGGAAACAATGACTGCAAATTTGCACTTCTCCTTTTCTGCCTTATTTACAACCTGGGAAAAATTCACCTGTATCATACATTACTCCTTTCTCTCCCATAAAACAAATACGCACACCATACCTGCCGCAAATATACCAAGTCCTGTAAAAGCTGCTGCAATGGAATATTCTTTGGCTATCCATCCGGCCACCGGACTTAATACAACCATAAACACACTGTACAGCATACTGCTTACTGATACCATTGTAGCACGTATTTCGCTGGAAAACATCTTCTGATTTTCATTTTCTATACGCAGCATCAACATTTCCTCAAGCCCATGAGCAAGTCCTGCTGCCAGAACAGAAACTATCAATACAGAACTGCCGCTTGCAGAGATAAAAAGACAGGTCAGCAAACCGCCAAAAAACAGCAGTTTTCTCAAATTTACCCTTCCCATTTTTTCTCCCAGAGTTGCCCCTGCCATACTGAAAAGCGAAAGAACCAGCAGCGGAATTCCAACCCATTTAGCGCTTAATCCGCACTCTACCAAATGCTCCTGCATCATCATATAGACAATATAGCATCCGGCAGAAACAGCACCGCAAACCAGCATACGCCTGCAAACCAGAGAATTTTCAACTAAAAATCTTATACTCTCCACAGAATAATTTTTAAGTTCCCTTCCCATATCAGCCAGTGTCAGCTTTTCTTTCTTTTTTTCTCTTCCGATTTTTGTTTCTGAAAGCCGCCAGGCTACAGCAGAACACAGAAGTCCCTGTACCACAGAAATAAGATAGGCTTTTCGATACCCCAGCGTCACCGTGACTACCGTGAGCAGATTCGTCAGCGCGAAAACTCCAAGATAAATGTTTTCCTGTATGCACGACACCTTCAAATACCGTTCTTCCTGTCCGCTTTCCAAAAGACTGTCATAAGTCAACGCTTCCCTTGTACCGGATACCAGATTATAGCTGAACGCATTCAGACCCATGGCAACTAAAATCACGCCAAACCAGTCTGTGGCAATCATGCACAAGGAACCTGCAGCCGATACAAGACCTGCCAGAATCAGTGTCTTTTTCCGCCCTATCATATCCGAAAGCATACCACTTGGGATTTCACAGCACATACTGACCACATGAAAGAATCCTTCTGCAATCCCTGTCTGGGCCAGAGAAAAGCCCCGGCTCAAAAGGAGTAAAACCCATACTGCATCTACAATTTGAAGTCCGCTGATAATTTCATAAAGATATAAATTCTGAAGTTGTTTTTTGATATTCATATTGCACCACTCTTTTCTTATATTTTGTAGAATGATGCCCACTTTTAGAGTTGAAAACGACAAAACTCAACGAGTTTTCAGACAAATATTCCTAAAAATGGGCGCACTTATAGCCTGAACACCAAAAAAGTTTCCTTTTTGAATCATCAAATAAGGTGTTTTCCAGCCCATTTGTGCGCCTCCTTTTTTCAAAACTGCTTACAATATACCATAAATTTCTTAAAAAGTAAATCTGCTTTTACTTGTTTTTTGCATGCGCACTAAGCCTGTTCTCTCCCCACGGAGAACTCAGCAGTGTCTCTCCGCCTACAATTCCGGCCTGCAAAACCTCCACGTCCTCCTCCATTTCCACAAGTGTCATACCTTCCAGCCGGACATACTGCAGAAACTCTTCCAGTGTCCCATAGACATCCTCATCAAACACAAAACGAATGTCTTCTTTCCGCGGTTCCTCGTCCAGAGGAATGGTACAGGAGCCCATACGGTGTACGGTACCCTTGTAACAAAAATCTATGAGTTCAAAGGTACTCTCTTTCTCATAATCCTCCCGCATAATCTTCAAAATGTCCTGCATGGAAATCCATAAGGTTTTCGGTTTTTTCCTTCCAAATCCAAACATATTGCGCCTCCTCCGATTAAAATCTGAAAAAAGTTCTTGACTTAGAGTTTACTTCAAGGATTATTCTATATAGCAAAAGAAATAACACAGATAGACAGCAATGTCAATAAAAAAACAGGAGGTTTTTGTATGTCTAAGAAAGTTCTTATTATCAGTACCAGCCTGAGAAATCAGAGCAATTCGGAAACTCTGGCTCATGCCTTTGCCGAAGGGGCCGAAGCTGCAGGAAATGTAGTGGAACAAATCACTTTAAGGGATAAGCAGATTGCATTCTGTAAAGGCTGTCTGGCCTGTCAGAAACTGCATAAGTGTGTCATTTCTGACGACGCTGCCCCCATTACAGAGAAAATGCAGCAGGCAGATGTAATCGTATGGGCAACCCCTATCTATTACTATGATATCAGCGGTCAGATGAAAACCCTGATTGACCGGGCCAATGCACTTTATTCCTCTGATTATGCGTTCCGCGATATTTATCTGCTTTCCACTGCCGCAGAGGAAGAAGAAGGCACTGATAAAAGAGCCATCAGCAGCCTGGAGGGCTGGATTGACTGCTACGAAAAAGCGCGGCTGGCCGGCGTTGTCTTTGCAGGCGGTGTGGATGACCCCAATCAGATGCAGGGGCATACCGCTTTGGAAAAAGCTTACTCCATGGGCGCTTCTATCAGATAAGAACAACCATATTTTAAAAGAAAGAAGGAATTTCTATGATAAAACAAACAGCAGGCAGAGATGCCCTAAACGATTTCGCACCGGAATTTGCACGTTTAAATGATGATGTACTCTTTGGAGAAGTCTGGTCCAGAGAAGACCAGCTTGCCCCCAAACTGCGCTCCATGATTACGGTTACCGCTTTAGTCAGCAAAGGGATTGTGGACAGTTCTTTGCAGCACCATCTTGCTTCTGCCCGTAAAAACGGTGTTACCCACACAGAAATGGCAGAACTTCTCACACATCTGGCTTTTTATGCCGGCTGGTCCAATGCATGGGCAGCCTTTCGTATGGCAAAAGAAGTCTATGCAGAAGATGTCCCAACAGAAGCTCACGGCGGCTTTTTCGGTCAGGGCGAGCCAAATACGGCATTTGCCCAATATTTCACAGGAAACAGCTACTTAAAGCCTCTTACGAATCCCCAGAACTGCCCTGTCTTCATTGCCAACGTCACTTTTGAGCCGGGCTGCCGCAATAACTGGCACATTCACCGCGCTGACAAAGGCGGCGGACAAATTCTTCTGTGTGTAGACGGCGAAGGCTGGTATCAGGAAGAAGGCAAAGAGGCGCAGTCTTTAAAACCCGGCGATGTCATTACGATTCCGGCTAATGTAAAGCACTGGCACGGCGCCAAAGCTCACAGCTGGTTCAGTCATCTGGCTATGGAATGCCCCGGAGAAAACACTTCCAATCAGTGGCTGGAAGCAGTAAGCGATGAAGTCTATGAAAAACTCACGGACGAACACCATAAGGAATATCCAATAGAATAGAAGCCCCAAAAAAAGATACCTCACTTAAGCAAATCCTTATTATTGACAAACTTTTTCAGATAGTCAATAATAAATCTATCAACGAAAGTGAGGTATTTTCTTTATGACCATAAAAGATATTGCAAATTTGGCCGGTGTTTCCATATCCACAGTTTCCAAAATTGTGAATAACAAAGCCGAAAATATAAATATTGAGACCAAAAACCGGGTTCTGAAAATCGTAAAGGAATACAACTATACCCCTTACGGGGCAGCCAAGAGCATTTCTTCCGCCAGAACCTTCCTCATCGGTGTTCTTCTGAAACGAACTTCCCAGATGCATCTGATGCTGAACGGTATCCTGCAGACAGCCCAGAAACACGGCTATAACGTTTTAATCTGTGACAGTGCAGATAATCCCAAGCAGGAATTAAAACACATCACAGCACTGTGCAGACACAAGATTGACGGAGTTCTCTGGGAACCTGTCTGCGAAGAAAGCCTTTCCCAGGCACGACATTTCAAAGAGCAGAACATTCCCATTTCCTACATCAACAGCTCTTTTCCTCAGGAAGCCTGCTGCCTTGATTTCTCCCAAATGGGATATGCCGCTGCCAAAAAGCTTTTGGATTACCGTCATACCCATATCTGCTGTCTTACAAAGCCCGGCAGCCTGCGCTCAGATATGGTGTTTGAAGGCTTTAAAAAATGTCTGTTTGACCATGAAATCCCCTATACCGAAGACAGAAAAATTTCTGTTTTTGACCCGGATTTCTATACCCAAATATCCCGGCAGGGCTTTACAGGAGTGGTCAGCACACATTTCGAGTCAGCCCTTTCTCTTTATGAAAAAGTGGACAGCTTTCACTATCACATTCCTTCTGACTTATCTTTGGTCAGCCTGCGGGAAGACGGCAGGGAAGCCATTTGTTTTCCCCGAATCTCCTCTATCCGTATTCCTTATGAGCGTTTCGGAGAAAAGGCATGTGAGTCTTTGATTGCCCGCTGCGAAGAACAGTCCGAACCGGAGTTTGCCCTTTTTGAATTCGGAGATTTGCTCTTTGACCATGAAGAAAGTATCAGCGAACCGCCTTCCTGCCGCTACAAAAAACTGGTATCTGTAGGCAGTATTAATATGGATATTACTTTAAATGTAGAAGAACCTCCCAGTTCCGGCAGCACGATTATCACCACGTCTTCCTGTATGGCACTGGGCGGCAAAGGAGCTAACCAGGCCATTGCAAGCGCCCGCCTGGGAAGGGAAGTGACCATTATCGGAAAGATTGGAAATGACTACGATTCCACCATGATTTACGACTCTTTAAAGAAAGAACAGGTTCTGACCCTGGGGCTTCGGAGAGATTCCGCTTCCATTACCGGAAAGGCTTATATCCATGTGCAGAAAGACGCAGAAAGCAGCATTACCATTCTTCCGGGAGCCAACCAAAATCTTTTCCCGGAAGATATTTCCTCCCGGGAGCATTTGTTTGAGGGCTGCGGTTACTGCCTGATTTCTACAGAAATTCCTGTGGAAACCTGTATCTGTGCTGCCGAAACGGCCCGGAAATATGGGGCACAGACCATTGTGAAGCCTGCAGCATTAAAGACTCTTCCGGATAAACTTTTGAAGAACACGGACATCTTTGTTCCAAACCGGAAGGAAGCTGCTCTTTTGTGCCCTCAGGAAACGGAAGTGGATAAGCAAGCTGCGTTTTTCTTTTCCCTGGGCTGTCCGGTAGTCATTATTACCCTTGGCCATCGGGGCTCTTATTTAAGAACGAAAGATATGGCATGTGCCTTTCCGGCCGCCGCTTTTCCCTCTGTGGATTCTACCGGCGGTGCCGACGCCTTCATCGCAGCCCTGGCTTCTTATCTGACAGAAGGCTGTCCTCTGGAAAAAGCAATTCCCATTGCCACTTATGCCGCTGGATTCTGCGTTTCCAGAACCGGGGTTGTTCCTGCCCTTGTAGACAAAGCGTCTCTGGAAAACCATATCCGCATTGCAGAACCGGAACTATTAAACTTTCGAGTATAAAAGAATTGGCCCTTTTACGCTGCTGCAAGCGCTGCTCCAAGTGCTTTGCAGGCAGCCACGGCCTCTTCATCCGGTGCGTCGTTGCAGATGACACTGTCGCAGACAAGCACGGCTCCATCTGAGCGGCAGGTATCCTCCCAGTTTCTCATCCATTCGCCGTCTCCCCAGCCATAGGAGCCAAACAGAGCAATTTTCTTTCCTTCCAGTCTTCTCTCACACGCTTCAAACATAGGCGCAAATTCCTCTTCTTCCAACTCTTCGGCTCCCATAGACGGGCAGCCAAAAGCTATCGCATCATAATTCTCTGTCATAGAAGCGTCAAACGCTCCACTGGTCAGCAAAACGGCTTCTGCTCCTGCCGCCTTTGCCCCATCTGCAACGGCATTCGCCATCTCTTCTGTATTTCCGGTTCCACTCCAATATACAACTGCGATTTTACTCATTACTTTTACACCTTTCTTTCCTTTAGGATATTTTGCTTACAGCAATTTTAGTTAGTCTTTCCTAACCTTGTTTTAAAGTAACACTTTTCCAGAATTTTGTCAACCCTGAAATCATAAAAAAACAGCCCCTGTCAAGAGCATATTCTCCTAACAGGGACTGCATTTTTCGCTGCAGTCTTTTCCTTTTCAGGTTTACTGTCTTTCTGTGACCTCATTTCCGGTGATTTCTCCTTTTTCAAAAGCCACGGCATTGTCCAGCGTGGTCTGAGAAATGGCCGCCAGGGCTTCCTCTGTAAAAAATCCCTGGTGAGACGTAATCATAACATTGGGGAAAGACAAAAGTCTGGCTGTTGTGGAGTGTTCCAGGATTTCATCTGAACGGTCTTCAAATACGTTCTTTGTCTCTTCCTCATAAACATCCAGTCCTACACCGAAGAACTTTCTGGCACGGATACCGTCAATCAGGTCATTGGTTTTTACCAGACCGCCTCTGGAGGTATTTACCAGAATTACCCCATCCTTCATTTTCGCAATGGTGTCTTTATTAATCAGATGATAGGTATTGTCCATCAGCGGGCAGTGCAGGGAAATCAAGTCACTGGAAGCCAGCAATTCATCTAAGGTTACATAGGTTACAAAATCAGCCAGTTCCGGGTTCTGATATACATCATAGGCAATGACCTTCATGCCAAAGCCACGACAGATTTTCGCCATAGCTGCACCGATTTTTCCTGTACCCACGATTCCGGCCGTCTTCTGGTAAAAATTCATCCCCATCAGTCCGCCAAGGCTGAAATCATTTTCCCTCACTTTTACATACGCTTTGTGAATACGGCGGTTTGCTGCAAGGGCCAGAGCCATTGCATGCTCCGCTACGGCTTCGGGAGAATATCCCGGCACA
The DNA here is from genome assembly GCF_013304445.1 of Blautia hansenii. Taxonomy (GTDB): domain Bacteria; phylum Bacillota; class Clostridia; order Lachnospirales; family Lachnospiraceae; genus Blautia. The sequence goes on along the minus strand of NZ_JAAITA010000021.1, from coordinate 26,004 downwards.
CGCATAACCTCAATATCGTATTCTGCTGCTTTTTCTAAATCCACATTGTTAAATCCTGCGCAGCGCATTAAGACCAGACGAACTCCCGCTTCGTGAAGCGCATCCATGGTTTCGCTTCCCACATCAGAGCTTACAAAAGCGCAGACTGCGTCATATCCTTTGGCCAACGGCGCTGTCTTGGGTGCCAAATCCGTTTTTAAATAATCAATTTCTATACCAGGATAATTTCCTGTCTGTTTTTCAAACGATTCCTTATCATAAGTTTTTGTGTCAAAAAATAAAATCCTCATTCTGCATTCCTCCTGTTCTGTACTTCTCAGGATTTTAATCACTATGCTTCTTTATCATAGTAATAATATCTACTATATTTGTCAAGTACCTGTTTTTCTTCATATCATAATGATATATACCACCAGGAGGATTGATTTTATGGGCGAACCTCTTTTAAATGTAAATGACATCAGTTATGCCTACCACACAAAATCCGGGGAAACACCTGCCCTTTCTCATATATCTTTTTCCGTATCCAGAGGAGAATTTACTGCCATCGTAGGTCCCTCCGGGTGCGGTAAATCTACGTTTCTGGATATGCTTTGCGGCCTCTTACATCCGGAAAAAGGCGAAATTCTTTTAGCCGGAAAACCTTTACAGGAAAAAACTGCCAGCATTGGATACATGCTGCAAAAAGACCATCTTTTTGAATGGCGGACCATTTACAGCAACATCCTGCTGGGGCTGGAAATTCAAAAAAGACTTTCCCCGGATACCAAAGCACGCGCCGAGCAGCTTCTGGCAGACTATGGACTGGACAAATTCAAAACCGCAAGACCCTCCCAGCTTTCCGGAGGTATGCGGCAAAGGGCGGCACTCATCCGCACTCTGGCTTTAGAACCGGAACTGCTGCTTCTGGACGAACCCTTTTCTGCTCTGGATTATCAGACCCGTTTATCCGTAAGTGATGACATCGGAACCATTATCCGCCGGGAAGGAAAAACCGCTATTTTAGTCACACATGATATTTCTGAAGCCGTCAGTATGGCAGACCGGGTGATTGTATTCAGCCAGAGACCTGCGCACATACAAAAAATCATTCCCATTACTTTTTCCATGCCTGTGCGTACCCCTATGGCTTCCCGCAATGCCCCTGAATTTAAAACTTATTTTAATGAAATATGGAAGGAGCTGAATCATCATGATGTATCCTCTCAATCCCTCTGAGGAGCAGAAAAAATATCTGAAAAAGCTGAAACAAAATGCCATGCTCATACAGTTTTTCCGATTTTTTCTTTTCTTTGCTTTTCTCTTTTTATGGGAAATCTGTGCCCGAACAGGCACGATAGACTCTTTTATTTTCTCCAGCCCCTCCCAGATAGCTGAGAAAATGGCGGAACTTTTTCACAACGGCACGCTCCTTCGGCATATTTCTGTCACGCTCACAGAAACGCTCATCAGTTTTCTTCTGGTCACACTGCTGGGTATTGTGTGCGCGGTTCTTTTGTGGGCCTTTCCCAGACTGTCTGCCGTACTGGAACCGTATCTTGTGGTTTTAAACAGTCTGCCGAAATCCGCTTTGGCTCCGCTTCTCATTGTGTGGCTAGGCAGCAATATGAAAACCATCATTCTTGCCGGAATTTCCGTCGCCGTCTTCGGCGCCATCATGAATCTGTATACCGGCTTCTGCGAAACAGATCCGGATAAATTAAAACTTATAAAAACGCTGGGTGGCACAAAAAAAGATGCGCTCTTGAAAGTGATTCTTCCGGGGTCTGTCCCTCTGATTTTAAGCGTTATGAAGGTAAATATCGGACTGTCTTTGATTGGAATTGTCATTGGAGAAATGATTGGAAGCAAAAGCGGACTTGGTTACCTGATAATCTATTCCAGCCAGGTCTTCCAACTGACCACTATGCTTATGTCCATTGTAATTTTATGTATCATTGCCATTTTTTTATATGGAATGATTTCTTTTTTGGAAAAACGTTATCTGAAAAGCCATAAATAGATGCTGCTCATGCTTGAAAAAGAGGCTGCACCCCGCAGCCTCTTTTTATCATAAAAACAATTCATTTGCCTTGCGCTCTGTACAAGTCTTTTTCATCTTCGCAGAAGCAAGTTTCACTTTTAATTTACTTATATTTCTTGCCTTCTGAGGGCAGACCTGGACGCAGCGCATACAGGAAATACATTTGGATTTATCCGTCTTCTTTGGATTGTCACCGGGAATTGCACCAGCCGGACAGACTCTGGCGCACAGGCCGCAGGCTGTACAGTGTTTATCTGCCTTTGGCTTTAACGGCACACCTTGATACGTTCTGTAAGGCTTGCTGCCCGGCAGAGCCAGCTTTTCATAAGTCTCTGCAGTATGGAGTTTCTGCCGGATTTTCTCTCCAAAGGCTTTCAGTTCGCTCTTATCCTTCCGATCCGGTCTTCTTGTGGCAAACTGGTGCATAATGGAATGTTCTGCAATAGCTGCCACAGCAGCAGCACACACAAATCCCTGTTTTTCCACTTCTTCCTGCAGCTCCAGAAGGGTGTCTTCATAGGCCCGGTTTCCATAGGAAGGCACACCAAAGAAACAAATATCCTGCGCCTTAAAAGCCGCAATATTTTTTTCCGCTTTCGGCTTGCACAAGTCTATTTCCTTATATGCGCCAAAGGTTTCTGTCAGTATCTTGACGATTTTCTCTGTCCCCCTGGTTGGGCTGAAATAAATGGCATATACACTCATTTGCGTATCCTCTCTTCCTTCTGTATAGATATAGAGTTCTCTTCTGCATTTTTCTGCGTAAGGAACATTATAGCTCTTTTTGCCAGAGGATACAATGACAAAATGTCTTTATTCTGCTTCAATTCCGGCAGTTTCAATAACAAATTTCACTTTTCCGTCCACATTCTCAGACTGTCCGTCAAAGGCTTTGTAAGACTTATCTGCATTTTCTACTGCTTTCAGTCTGTCCAGAACTGTTTTCACATCACCGTTTACCATATCCGCAAGCTTCTGTACACCTTCTTTATCAAATTTCTCCATACCATCCCTTAGCTGTGTGGAACCATCTTTTAATTTTGCAGTTCCGCCCTTTAACTCTTTTCCCCCTGCTGCCAGCTGGGACGTTCCGTCTTTTAAGGCTGCTGCTCCGTCTGCTAGTTGGGAAATGCCGTCGCTTAACACATTTCCTCCTGCCGCCAGTGCACTGCCGCCCTTTAAGAGTTCCGAACTGCCCTGGGCTAACCCGGCTGCCCCGCTGTTTAAGGAATCATTCTTTGCTGTCAATGCATTTACACCTGTTTGAAGCTGCTGCGTTCCCGCCTGTAAAGCGCTGCTGCCCTGGGTCAGCTGAGCAATACCGCCGCTTAACTGGCCTGCACCTTCTGACATCTGCTGCAGTCCTGCATTTAAGGACGAAGCCCCGGAAGCTACAGATACGGCGCCTGCATTTAGCTCTGTATTCTTAGCAGTCAGTGCTTCACTGCCTTTTTTCAATTCTCCCACTGCCTTCTGCAGTTTTTCAGAAAGAGAAGTCAAATTCCCCATAGAACCTGCCGCCTCTTTCAAAGACCAGGCGCCTTTCTGTAAAGTTTCTGCTCCGGCTGCAGCACTGGCTGCTCCTTCTTTCATGGTATGAAGCTGTGCTTCTGCTTCTGAAAGTACTGCTTCTGCCTCTGGTATCTGTCCATTTACTGCTGTCATTGCCCCCTGTATCTGCTGCAATCCCTGGATTGTATCTGCCGCACCGCTGTTGTCACCGTAAGTCACCGGTACCTTCACATCCACAGATACTCCGATACCGCCCAGATTTGCCAGTACGGCCTGTTTTTCTTCTTCCGATACACCTGCAGCATCCAAAGCTGCCGCCACGTTGTTATACTGCTGTTCATTCGCCTGGGCACTGGCCTGTTCGTTTACTGCATTGGTATCTACGCTTGGTGTTGTCTGGCTGTTTACAAAGTTCTCAATCATACCTGCCGCCTGACCGCTTAAATCTCCTACTGTCTGCGCCGCAGTTTTCAATCCTGTTACACTGGCTCCCAACTTTCCGGCCGCCCCTTCTGCCTGTGTCATGCCTTCTTTTAAAGTTTCTGCTCCCTGTATCAGCTGTCCGGCTCCGTCTGTGAGACTCTGAATGGCCTCCGGAAGTTTAGATGCCTGCCCCACAGAACCGCCGAGTTCACTCTGTAGCTTTCCAAGACCTGCATCCAACTGGGCCGTCCCTGCCGTGTAAGCCTGCACACCCTGTTTAAGGCTTTCGCTTCCCGCAGCCAGCTGTGTTCCTCCTGCGCTTAACTGACCGATACCGTCAAGCAGCGTTCCCTTTTTCTCGTCAAGGGTTTCCATACCGCTGTTAAGCGCTGCCGCGCCGTCTGCCACCTGGGTAATTCCGCTGCCCAGCTTAGAAGTGCCATCCGTATAAGCACTGATGCCATCCCTTAATTGTCCGGCTCCGCCTTCCAGTGAATTCATACCTGCAGTCAGCTGAGCAATCCCGTCCAAAAGTTCCCCTTTGCTGTTATTCATGGTATCAATGCCGTTTTTCAGCTTTCCGGCGCCGTCATCCGCACTGTTTAAGCCGTTTACAAAAGTATCTGCAGAACTGTCCAGAGCGGCAATGCCTTCCTGCAGTTCTTTGCTGCCCTTTACCAAAGCCGTGGAAGAATCAGTGAGCGTATCCAGTTTTTTCTTTAAATCGTCAGTGTTGGCAGTCTCTCCCAGATTCAAATCTTCTAAAAGACCTGTGGCAGCTATGGTAGCCGTCATTCCCAGAGAAAAATCTTTCACATCTGCCGTCAGTTCCACATAGTCCGGAATTTCCATATCGTCCAATTCTTTCATATCTGACAGCTTCAGGCTGTCTGACAGACCCGGAAATCCATACCCTACTGCAATATCATTCGTTCCGTCGGAAAGCACCTTGCCATTTGTGATTTCTACATTGGTAAAAGTATCAGCTGGAAGAATCATGGCCGTCATCATCATAAACGGCGTATAGATTTCTTCTTTTTTTCCATTGACCTCTTCGGTCCGTTTTTCTGTATTTTCATAGTCGATTCTGATTTTTACCTTACCGCTTTTTCCTGCCAAATCAGAAGCCTGGATTTCCTTACCGTCCAGATAATACGTCAGCTTTACAGAAACCGGCAATTTTTTGCCTGTGGTTCCCTGATAATAAATATCTCCGCCGTCCGTATTCCAGGTAAGTGTTCCGTCTGAGTTCTGTTTAAAAGTTTCATCACCTTTCACATTCTCAATGTCTGTCAGACTGCTTTTATCTTTCAGGGTTTTCTCTTTTCCCTTGTTTTTCAGCCAGTTGCTGACAATCACATTTTCTGAATTTCCATTTTCATCTGCAGTTACATAAACGGTCTGCTCCTTCTCTGTCTGTGTGTTTTCTGCTGCCAGTATGGGCGATGTGGGCAGAATCACCGACATCATCACAGCCATACCCACCAGAAGCGCCTGCACATTTTTCCTCTTCATAGCCAAAACCTCCTATTTCCTAACCTTGAAATTTTTACTTGTTGCACAAATAACTTTGTCAAATATCCAATACATGGCAGGCAGAAACAGCAGCACTGCGCACATACTGATTAATGCGCCCCTTGCCATAAGAAGACAAAGAGAACTAATCATATCAATCTTCGAATACACACCAACCCCAAAGGTTGCCGCAAAAAAACTGAATGCTGATACCATAACGGGACGGATACTGCTCTGCAGGGCAATACTGATGGATTCCTTCTTACTCTTGCCGCCTCCTCTTTCCTGCTCATAACGGCTGGTCATCAAAATAGCATAATCTACCGTTGCCCCAAGCTGAATGGTTCCGATAACAATGGAGGCAATGAACGGCAGCTCTGTTCCTGTGAGATACGGAATTCCCATGTTAATGAAAATTGCCCCCTCAATAACCAGTACCAGAATCACCGGAAGGGTCATGGATTTGAACACAAACAGGATAATCAGAAAAACGGCCACGATGGAAACTGCGCTGACTACCTTAAAGTCATGGTCTGTGATTTCAATCAAATCCTTGGTACAGGGTGCCTCACCTACCAGCATGCCGTTTTTATCATAAGATTTCAGAATTTGATTCAATTCGTTAATCTGGTCATTGACTTCTTCGGAAGCTGTCTGATACTCATTGGTAATGAGCATTAGTTCATAGTTGTCACTTTCCAGAATGTCCTTAATCTCCTTTGGTATCATGCTTTCCGGCAGAGACGGTCCGATAATGCTCTCCAGTCCCAGCACTTCTTTTACACCATCTGCCTGCTCCATTTCCTTTATCATTTTGTGTTTTTCCTTACCGGAAATGTTTTTATCCATGAGAATCATGTGGGCCGCACCCATATCATAATCCTTCTGCAGTTTTTCATTGGCCATAATGGATTCCAAATCCTTTGGAAGGCTGGCATCCAGGTTATAATATACTTTTGCATTTGCCTGAAAATAGGCAAACGGTATAAACAGAGCCACGCAGAGAAACGCAAAGGTTTTATGATGCCTGACCAGAAATTCTGAGACTTTCGGAAAATCCGGTATCAACTGTCTGTGCTTTGTCTTTTCCAGAGGTTTGTCAAAAATCATTATCATAGCCGGAAGCACGGTAACGCAGCAGAGAACGCCAAATACCACACCTTTTGCCATGACAATTCCCAAATCCATACCCAAAGTAAAACTCATAAAGCAAAGCGCCACAAAGCCTGCAATGGTAGTAACCGAACTTCCCACTACGGATTTAATGGTAGCAGCTATGGCCTGGGCCATGGCTTCCTTGCGGTTCTCTCTATAAGTTTCCTTCTGTTCCTGATAGCTGTGCCACAGGAAAATGGAATAATCCATGGTAACACCCAACTGTAAAACTGCACTTAACGCCTTGGTAATATAAGAAATTTCTCCTTTGAAAATATTCGTTCCCATATTATAAACAATGGCAATACCGATACTGGCCAGAAACAGAAACGGAATCAGATAGGATTCCATGGCCAGCGCCAGAACGATACAGGACAGTACAACGGCAATCAGTACATAAATAGCCACCTCCGACTCTGCCAGATTTTTGGTATCTGTTACAATGGCCGACATGCCGCTGACAAAGCACTGCTTTCCCGCCAGCTTTCTGATATCTCCTATGGCGTCCATAGTTTCATCCGCTGATGTAGTCGTATCAAAAATAATAAACATCATGGTGGAATTTTCTGAGAACAGAACGCTTCGTATTTTCTCCGGCAGCATTTCTGTCGGAAGACTTAAATCCGCAAAACTGTCGTACCACACCACCTGCGAAACGTGCTCTACCTCCTCTATTTTTTCTTTCAGAGCCGCCACATCTTTATTTGGCATGCCTTCACATACGAACATGGAATACGCACCGGTTCCGAATTCATCCACCAGGATATTCTGTCCCTTCATCGTTTCAATATCATCCGGCAGATAGTACAGCACATCATAATTCACTCTGGTGTTTATATATCCTATCACGGATGGTATCAACAGCAGCAGGCTCAGAACAAAAATCGGAACCCGGAATTTGACAATTTTCCTTCCCAGCTTTACCATTTCCTTTCCTCCCTTTCCCGTTTTTGCTAAACATATGCAGACATAGCGTCTTCATATTCTTATTTTTATGACCTTTGGTCATTAATTGTTATAACGCAAAACTGACCTTTAGTCAATATTACTTATGACCAAAAGTCAGTTTTCGTTTTTATGCAATATGCAGAATTCCTCATTTCAGACATTTGAGGTTTGACTTTTCCCCTCTTTTCTCTCTATAATTGTGGGGAAGGAGGCAATACCAATGAGTAAGATAGAAACTAATAAAGAGCAGAAAAGAAACTCCCTTCTGGATTCTGCTTTCACTTTGTTTATTGAAAATGGGTTTAACAAGACCTCCATTGCAGATATCGTTAAAAAAGCAGGAGTGGCAAAGGGAACTTTCTATCTGTATTTTAAGGATAAGTATGATATCCGCAATCATTTAATCAGTCACAAGGCCAATCAGGTTTTTCAGACAGCCTATACAGAACTTAGAAAACATAAGGAAATTGAAGATTTTGAAGAACAGGTCTTGTTTATCATTGACAACATTTTGGACCAGTTTGCCCAGAACCACAATCTGGTGCTGCTGATTTCCAAACATTTGAGTTGGGGATTTTTCAAAGATTTTTTAAGTGTTGCGCCAAGCAAAGATACGCCCGCTATTTTCACCATTTATGAAACCATGCTGGCCCATGCTTCCCATACCTACCGCACACCGGATTTGATGATGTATATGATATTAGAATTGGTCAGCGGCACCAGCTACAATACCATTCTTTATGAACAGCCGGTGCCTTTAGACCAGATAAAGAAGCCTCTTTATGAGGTTATCAGAGGAATTTTCAGTCAATACAGAGAATAATCTTTTGGGGAACTGCCGCAAAGAACCGTTCCCCGTTTTCTACCTGCACACTTCCACCCAGGCTATCTCCATGCCTGCCTTCACGTCCTGCAGCGCCGCCTGATAGTCTCCCGGTTCCAGATAGATGTTCTCCAGCTTTATCAGATTCCACTCGTTTCCGGTTCCATTGGTCTGTACGGTAGCTACAGGCTTTCCGTTCAGCAGCAGATTACAGGACGACTGGGCCTGCTGAGAAAGTCCGGAACGCAGCTTCACAAAAAACTTATACCGTCCGGTGTGCTCTATAGACAGCCGCATAGTTTCCTCTTTTTCGGGAATCAGCTTCACTGGCACAAAAGCAAAGCTTCCGGCTTCCTTTTCCAGTTCTTCCGGTGTCTTTAAAGGCCTTTTTGCCACCGGGCTCTCCAAAATAAAGCGACAGATATTCATAGCGCATCTCTGCAGTTCTCCTACACTCAGGTTTCCGCTTTCCAGCGCTTCCAAGGTATTATCTTCATAGATATTTTCCTGGGAACCGCCGTTTCCAACAACCATGTACAGGTCATTCTGTGCCCGAACCATAGCGGCCGTATTCTTCATATCCCCTTTTCCCCCTTCTACAGGGTCGTTCATCTTGGCCCACCAGTCTGTCATGACAATGCCTTCATATCCCCACTCTCCCCGCAGAACAGTGGTACACAAATCATAATTAGAAGCAGTCCAGTGTCCGTTTAAAGGATTGTAAGACGTCATCAGAGAGCGTGCCTTCCCTTCTTTTACTGCCATTTCAAAGCCTTTCAGATAAATTTCCCTTAAAGCCCTCTGGGACACTACAGAGTCTGCCGTGGTTCTGCCTTTTTCCTGATTGTTGCAGGCAAAATGCTTAATGGTAGCAGCTGCTCCGGTTTTCCCGATACCTCTTACCGCTGCCGCCGCACATGTTCCGGTCAGATAAGGGTCTTCTGAAAAATATTCAAAATTTCTTCCGTTTAAAGGGCTTCTGTGTATATTCATGCCCGGTCCTAAAAGGGTATCAATCTGATTTCTTAACAGTTCTTTTCCTTCCCATTCGTATAATTCTTCCATCATCTCAGGATTCCAACTGGCCGCCAGCATGGTTCCGATGGGCATTTGTGTGGCCTGAAGACCGCTGTCCATACGGATTCCGGAAGGTCCGTCTGCAGTGCAGGCTGCTGGAATTCCATAGCGGTAAAGGCTTGGGGCTGTTCCGCCAAAAGCAGAGGCTGTTCCCGGTGTCACCATAGGATTGCACATGCCTTCTCCTCTTACAATTCTCGCCAGTTGTTCTTTGGTAAACTGTGCTACAAATGCCTCTAAGGATGTTTTCTCTTCCTGCACCATAGAAAAAGTAATCCCTCTGTCTCCGGTAATCTCCATTTCTTCCGGCAGATTTTCTGCAATCCGCGCCTTTAAAGAAACGCTCTGTAAAGGCACATCTTCCTCTGTCTTTTCATATATCCCCTGTTCGGACAATCTGCCCGGACGAAGTCTCTGAAAAGCTTCTGCAGGCGCCAGCACCTCCTGTAAGCTCTGCACAACCACACAGGAAGGAATCTTCAGACCCTTTCCCTCTGCAAAAAGCACCTGTCCGGCATTTCGCACGTCGGTTCCCACATAAAAACCATACGTCCCCTCCTCCAGCACATACGCATTTTTGTATCCTGTCACGCCACTGTCATCGTAAGAAGCCAGCTGACATGCCTTGATGGTAAAGGTCAGCTTCTGGCTTTCTCCCGGCGCCAAAAGTCCGGTCTTTTGAAAAGCTGCCAGCTGACGTACCGGCTGTCCCAGTTTTCCCTGAGGGGCTTCATAATAGACCTGCACAACCTCTTTGCCGCTGTATACGGCGCCTGTGTTGGTCACACAAGCCTCTATTACAGCAACTGCTTCCTTTCCCTCTCCCTGCACTTTGGCTCTTGTCACCTGAGTCTGAAATTCTGTGTAAGACAAACCGAAACCAAAGGGAAACTGCACTTTTTCCGGTGCAAAAGTTTCAAAATAACGGTAACCCACATAAATATCTTCCGCATAATAGTTTCTCTCTTCGTCTCCGAAGTTTTCTGTGCTGGGATAGTCTGCGATATCATAGGCAATGGTATCCGGCAGCTTGCCGCTTGGAGTCACTGCCCCTGTCAGCACATCTGCACTGGCATTTCCGGCTTCAATACCGCCCTGCCAGGTGTAAAGCACACTGCAGACATGCGCTTTGTTCTGTATGGTTTCCAGCCAGCTCATATCTATAATGTTGGAAACATTCAGCACCACGGCTGTCTTTTCAAAGCACCCTGCCACAGTTTCAATGAGTTGTCTCTCTTCTTTTGTTAAAAGATAACTGCCTTCCACGGGAGCATTGTCCTGGTCTTCTCCTGCGGTTCTTCCGATTACCACAATGGCTTTATTGGAAGTTTCTCCCGCTTTTCTTGCCATCTCTTCCGACACCGGCATCTCTTTCTGGTACCAGGGTTCCCCTGCCCAGACACCGCCTCCGTCATCAAAAGGATTTTCTTTTACCCAGTTTTCATAAATCTGCACCAGTTCTTCGTTTAAGGAAATCTCCTTATAACGGCGCAGACCCTCCACCAGATTGGTGGTATAGGCTGTATGTACCGCACCGCCTGAACCGGTTCCGCTTTTATAATAATTTATCTGACATCTGCCAAAGATGGCCACATGGTCCTCTTTTGTCAGCGGAAACATCTGTTTCTCATTTTTCAGAAGGACCATTCCTTCTGCTGCCGTCTCTCTTACCTTATCGCCGAAGCCCTCTAAGGGCACGCCCATTTTTGTACACTCCATTTTTTCCTTTCCTTTCTGTTTCCCTGTGGAATTTTCTGGCTTTATTATAGACGTTTCCCGGATTTGATGCTATAATTTTCATGCTCAAAAATAATAAAATTTTGTCATAGAAGGACTTTGCCATGGAATACATGAAAGAAAAAAAGCCCTGCATAGACGGTATTCCCTTACAGTATGTATGCCACTTGCAGGATATGAAAGGAACGGGGATGGTCTACCCTGCCCACTATCATGAATATATTGAAATTTTATTCGGTCGGGAAGAAACCTTTGAGATTTACCTGGGGAACTCCTATCACCGGTTCGGCCCCGGAGATATGGTTCTGATTCCCGCCAATGCAGTACATCTCATTAACAGCCTGTCGGAAAACGGAGGAACTTACTATGTCATACGGTTTCTCCCCCAACTGGTCTATAACGGACTTTCTCAGAACGGTTCCGAAATCCTTTATCTTCTGCCTTTTCTCACAGACAGTCAGATACAGGAAAAAGTCATTCCCCATAACGTTCTTGCACAGACGGAAATTCCCGAGCTCATAGATGCCTTGTTTCAGGAAGACGCGCAAAAGCCTTACGGCTATCCTCTGGCCATCCGAAACCATATCAGCAGCATTTTTCTCTGGGTATTGCGCTACTGGCACCAGAAAGGCACCGCACAGCCTGTTGAAGCGCCTTTTCAGGCCGAACTGGCCGCACAGCTTACCCCGGCTCTTTCCTACGTCCAGGAACACTGCGATATGCCGCTGAAAGCCTCTGAGGCAGCCCGGCTGTGCGGCATGAGTTCCAGCTATTTTTCCCGCTGCTTCAATCACCTTCTGCACATGAGTTTCAGCGATTACGTCACCCGTATCCGGCTCACAGAAGCAGAAAAACTGCTGGTTTCCTCTACACTCCCGGTAACAGAAATTGCTGCCTCCTACGGCTTTGGCTCTACCAGCTACTTCATCCGCCTGTTCCGGCAGCACAAAAAACGCTCTCCCCTGCAGTTTCGGAAAGAATTTATGAAAAAAGAAACAGCATCCGGCTAAGGAATTTTCTCTGGTTCCTTAACCGAATGCCTGCACCTGTGATCTTTTACTATTTTATTGCTGTCACTTGAAAGCCGGCTCCTTCCACCGCTCTTCGCAGTTCTGTATCTGCCACTGTCCGGTCATAAGCCACAGCAGCCTGCTTCTTTTTCAGATTTACTCTTGCAGAAACCCCATCCATGGCATTCAGCGCTTTTTCCACACTCTGTCTGCAATGGTCACAGGTCATGCCTTCTATAGAGATTGTCTTTTTCCCAACAATGGGATTGGAAAGTTTCTTTTCTGTTTCCTTTATCAGACCCTTGCTCCCGCCACAGCAGGAACACTCTCCCCGGAAATGTTTCACTGTACTTTTTACTGCCAGAATCAAAACAGCAAGAACTAAAACTAAAATAATTCCATTTATCATATGCTTCCTGCCTTTCTTTTAAATCTGCTTTTTCGAATTGTAAGGTTCTGCATGACTGCAGCCATGACAACTGCTGCAGCAGCCGCTGCACCCTGCCTTTGGATTTTTACGGTTTTTTATCTGCCGGTAAATCACATAACCGCAATACAGGCCAATGCCGCCTGCCAATACAATATCTGCGAACATATTCTTTCACTCCTCTCTATACAAATACAGCCTGAAGCAAACACTTTGGAAAGTGCCTGTTCAGGCTGTTGTTTCTATTTTTTACCTTGCTGCCTGCACAGAGCTCTTTGCATAGGTTTTTTTATGTTTATATGGGTCTGGCCGGAATAACATAAACAGCATGACTGCCGCTACCAGAATCCCTGCCGCAGAGCCTGCGGTAAATCCTCCTCCTGTCACCAGAAGACCAATCTGATAAATACTCAGGCACACCATGTAAGCAAACACATTCTGGAATAAAATTGCAAACCAGAACCATTTTCTGGACTGCATCTGCTGCGCCATCGTCGCAATGGCTGCCAGACAGGGAGAATCCAGAAGGTTAAACAGCAGGAAAGAAAATGCTGCCAATGCGCTTGGAAACCAGGACTGGATAGCTGCCCCTACGGTGATAGGGTCTTCAGACATACTGCTGCTGACATTTGCCAGGACACCCATGGTAGAAACAATGGCTTCCTTTGCGGTGAATCCGGAAAGTGAAGCAGACACTGGCTGCCATTCTCCAAATCCAAGAGGTGCAAAAATCGGTGCAATAACTCCGCCGACAGCGGCCAGAAGACTGTTGTTGCTGTCCTCTACCATACCGAAACCGCCATTGGTAAATCCAAATCCGCCCAGGAACCACATAACTACACAAGCCAGGAACAGAATCGTACCTGCTTTAATCATAAATCCTTTCAGTCTCTCCCATACATGAAGCAGTACAGTCTTTGCAGAAGGAATGTGATACTGAGGAAGTTCCATAACAAATGGCGCCGGTTCGCCGGAAAACGGTTTTGTTTTTTTCAGCATAATGGCAGATACCAGAACAGCCACAATCCCCAAAAGATACATAAACGGCGCCATCAGACCGCCCGCTTCATAGCTGCCTGTTGTATAGCTTACCATAACACCGCCCATAAGTGCAATAACCGGAAGTTTGGCACCGCAGGGAATAAAGGTTGCTGTCATAATGGTCAAACGTCTGTCATTGTCATTTTCAATGGTCTTAGACGCCATAATTCCCGGAATACCGCATCCTGAAGAAATCAGAAGCGGAATAAAACTCTTTCCGGAAAGTCCGAAATGGCGGAAAATACGGTCCATAACAAAAGCGATACGAACCATGTAACCACAGTCTTCCAAAACAGAAAGAAACAGGAATAAAATTGCCATCTGAGGAACGAATCCCAGCACAGCTCCCACGCCGCCGATAATACCATCAGAAACCAGACTGATAATCAAATCATTGGCGCCTGCCGAAGCCAGAAATCCGGAAACCGCGTCCTGAATGGACACTACAAAGGTGTCATTGGTCCAGTCGGTTGCCATGCTGCCGGCTGTCGTTACGGAAACATAATACACCAGCCCCATGACCAAAAGGAAAATCGGAAGACCTAAAATACGGTTGGTGACAATTTTGTCGATTTTATCGGACATAGTCAGCTTATTTGCCGTCTTCTTTACTGCATCTGCAACAACTTTCTGGATAAAAGAGTAACGCTCATCTGTGACAATACTTTCCATATCATCATCTTCTTTTTTCTCCAGACGTTCTGCCTCTGCCTCAATCTGTTCTCGCACCTTGGCATCTAAAGACAGTTCTTCCAAAACCTTGCTGTCTCTTTCCAGAAGCTTCACAGCATACCATCTCAGTTTGCTTTCTTCGGCAACATCCTGCAGCCAGCCCTCAGCCTGTGCAATGGCGCTTTCCATATCCTTACCGAAGATTTTCTTCGGCAGCTCCTGTTTTCCCTGCTTTGCACAGTGAACCGCTTCTTTCACCGCCTCTTCCAGTCCGGTGCCTTTTAGGGCAGAAGTTTTCACCACCGGGCAGCCTAAGAGAGTCCCGAGACGCTTTACGTCAATCTTAATCTCATTTTTTTCCATTAAATCTGCCATGTTCAGCGCAATCACCACAGGCACTCCTGTTTCTATCAGCTGTGTGGTCAGATACAGGTTTCGTTCGATATTGGTTGCATCTACCAGATTTAAAATTACATCCGGATTTTCTTTCAGAAGATAATCACGGCTCACAACCTCTTCCAATGTATAAGGAGAAAGGGAGTAAACACCCGGCAGGTCCGTCACGATGATTTCTTCCCCGTTTCCTTTCTTTCCTTTGATTTTTCCCTCTTTCTTTTCCACTGTAACCCCCGGCCAGTTTCCAACGTACTGGTTTGCCCCGGTCAATGCGTTAAACATGGTCGTCTTTCCACAGTTGGGGTTTCCGGCAAGCGCAATCTTAATTGCCATTTTTCATTCCTCCTGGTTAGTTAGATTTAACTTTAGTCCAAAAAAATTTATCGAAGCTGTATGCACTGGGCATCCTGCTTTCTCAGCGAAAGTTCATATCCCCGAACGGTAATCTCTACCGGGTCACCAAGAGGGGCTACCTTGCGGATAAAAATTTCACAGCCTTTTGTGATTCCCATATCCATAATGCGGCGTTTATAAGCACCGTCACCCTCAATTTTGGAAACCACCACTGTGGTACCTACTTTTGCATCTTTCAGTGTCATTTCACTTCTCCTCCCTGTCTTTGATAAAATATTTCATAACAAACGTTGTTCATCCCTATACCATAATACGTTTTGCCATATCCTCGTTAATTGCTACTCTGGAATCCTTGATATTGACAATCATGTTTCCATTCAGCTTGGAAATGACGCTGATTTGAGCCTGTTCTACAAATCCCAGATTCGCCAGAAACCTTTTCGTTTCCGCAGCACCGCCTATTCGTCTGATTGTTGCCTGCTCTCCGTTTTGTAAAAAAATCAATGGCTGCATAGAATCCCTCCGTTCATCAAATATTTAGTGCCTTCTAACTTTTCTTAGTTTTCACTAACTTCATTGATTAGAATACGCTAACTTTTTCAAAATGTCAATAGTAAATTTTATAAAATTTACTTGTTCAACAGCAACCAAAGCACCAACTCCTCCCAGCGCGAGCATTGCTGCCGTTGAACTCTTTAAACCACAAAAAGCGGCTGGGGCCTATGAAAACGAACCATACGTTTCATAATTAGACGACTGATAAAATCTCATGTTTCTTCCCATTTCGATAAAATAAGTTTTACGAGATTGTCCACTATATAAAAGACAATATGTCCTCTGACTGTATTTTTGATTTTTATCTTGGGTAGAATTATCCATTTCCCCGGTTATGCCACTGCACATAAGCATGGAAAATCATCTTATACTGTTTTCCTATCTGCCAGTTCCTGAACCTCTTCCAAAGGCAAATCCGTTATCTCTGCAATTTCCTCTATCGAATAACCCTTTTTCAGCATCTTCAGCGCAGTACTCACGGCCTTGTTATAAGTAGCTTCAACCGTAGCTTTTTCGGTAGCTTCATTTCTCATCTCTTCTAAAAGTTTGCACATCTGGCTTCGACCTCCTTCTGTCTCTTTTAAGTATCTGACTTCTTCTGCAAGTAATGGATTTACAATATCCTTTGCCTCTTTGTAATTGAAATCATGCATCATCCAGCTCCGTAATCTTTCTTTCCACATGATACAGCGGAATCCCCATACCAAATTTATCATTTTCCGTAATGAAGATTACATAGGTATCAACCAAATCTTCAAAATCCTCTCCTTTACTGAGAAGTGTGCGGTCTATCATACTGCTGTGAAACCTGGCCCTTTTCACCCCTGAGCCCCTGTCGGAACGCTGGATTTCTATATCCATAATCTTCCCATCCAGAGCCTCTGAAAAAAAGTCATCATCCATCAGGCGAAGTTCTGTTATCCTTTGTAAGTCTTTTTCATTCATTACATTCCGTTTCGTTTTCTGCACATTAACACCTCGCTTATTTTAAATTAAAAGCTTATCATCAATCATCATCGTAATTGATATCGTGTCATCTCATGTACTTTAAAACCTTGTAGCCATACAACCGCATCGTAAGACATTTACATCTCCCCCTGTTCTATATTTTCATTATAAAGAACCGTACCTCAAGAATCAAGTTACTTCCAAATTTTCTCCTTTTATGCAACGAGAGCCACACCTGCACAAGCGGGAGTTTGACAGTTGCTTACTTTGTTGCCGTTTTTCTTCTCCAACTGTCAAAGATGGGATAATACAACATTTCTATGTATTTTTCATCTGTTTTTTACAAAATAATTAATTTTTTTCATTTATTACGTTATACCCCTCTTTTACAACGAAAAAAAGAGAAGCTATACAACCATTCATGTTGTGTTCACTTCTCTTTTATCTGAAATCTGACTAAATTTCAATATTATTCAGTTCTTCATCATTCTCTGTCACTTCATGCTTATACCCCACGGTTCCCGCCACCACATATTCGCGGAACTTAGGCTCATAGTAAAATTCCTTCACCAGAGAGAAATTTACAATCTTCCCAGTGCTTTCCACATGCATCAGCGGTCCGGTACAGGGGATGATTTCGTCCCCGATTTTGATATGTTCCTCATCATAAGGTACGATAGGCAAATCCTGGCGAATCAAATCCAGAATTCTTCCCTCGATTTGTTCCAAATCAAAAGCAGGCTTGTCTGCATAATTAATCATAAATCCATGCTTAATACCGGAACGGGTCGAACGGGGACGCTCAATATCCCTGACGCAGTACCCAAACAAATCCTCCGCGCTGTGGGCCATTTTCCGGTAAACCAGAGACTTAAAAACAATGTCCGCAATGTTTCCCGGCAAAGGTCCAAAAAGAGACGGTCTTGTGACAATCACTTCTTCCCCGATTCCAATGAGCAAGTCCGCATTTCTTTTTAGCACCGGATACAGGATTTCAAAATGCTCTACAATCACCCGTTTCTGCTGGCTGGTCACATGATGGACCGCCTCGGCAATCCGCTCCAGAGACACATATTTCATAGCTGCACGCACATCCACATGAAAGGTTCTGGGTGTGTAAAAACCTACATCTTCTGAATTCAGAAGCGGCATGTCCAGAATATCGTATTCGTCATCTGATTCTACTGTCTGAATCCCGGGAAACATGCCTTTAATGAGCATACTCTTTCCCGAATCCTTGGCGCCGATAATGCCGATAATCCGGTCAAATGGATTCAAATACATCTGGGTAATCTTCATGCCCAACTCCATAACCCTGCGGTTTCCCCTCGGCGCAAAAAAGAAATTATAAAGGTTACATTCATGTCTTACATTGTTATAAATCATAGAAATACCCTCATTCCATTCCCAATTAATAGTTATCTCTATTTTACCACAAATCAGACAAGAAAGCGTCTATTATTTCCAGTTTTTATTTCAGGAATCCGCTGATAATCTGTTCTTCCGCCTCTTCTTCTGTCAGTCCCAGTGTCATCAGTTTCACAATTTGTTCCCCTGCAATTTTGCCGATGGCAGCCTCATGAATCAACGCCGCGTCTGAATTGTTTGCTGTGATTTCCGGAATAGAACTGATTTTTGCATTGCCCACAATAATCGCATCGCACTCCGTATGTCCGCTGCACTTTGCATTTCCGTTTAACACGGACTGGAAAAGCTGATGGGATTCATCCTTTGCCACGGAACGGGAAATAATGTTGGCTCCGGAATCTTCCCCGTTTAAATCCACGATAAAACGGCTTTCCGCTTTCTGCGTTCCATGCGTCATCAGTCTTTCCATGACTTTCATGCTGGCATGTGCTCCCAGTTTTGCTGTTGTCTTGCGAATCGTGGAATCCACACCTTTTATCTGGGCAGTATCCATTTCCATATAACTGTTTTCTCCGATTTCCACAATGGTCTCCGGATTCATAATACGCTGTCCTTTGCCGTCTCCGCTGCCATAATGCTTCTCCACATATTTCACCTTGGAATTTTTCCCGATAAAAAAGCTGTGGATACCGTCATGCTGGCTGGAATCATCGGTTCCGCAGTGGATACCGCAGCCTGCAATAATGGTAACATCACAGTCATCTCCAATATAAAAATCATTGTACACTGTTTCTTTTAAACCTGCCTGGCTTAAAACCACGGGAATGTGAAGACTCTCGTTTTTTGTTCCCGGCTTGATTTTAATGACAATACCGTCTCCGCTCTCTCTGGGGATAATTTCAATATGCTCCGTGCTGTTTCTGGCTTCCGTCTTGCCGTTGGTCCGGATATTATATGCACCTACAGGGATTTCATGCAGCCCTGACACTGCCTCTAAAAGTTCTTTTTGTATGGTATCCATTAGTTCTGCACTCCCTTCTGCCAGATACTGCAGCCCGTATCTGTCTCTGCTGCGCTTAATAATGCCGGAAGCACTTCATCCTTGCTTCCTCTGCGTACCAGTTTCCCGTCTGCAATGACCAGAATTTCATCTGCTGTATTTAAAATTCTCTCTTGGTGAGAAATAATCAGAATGGAGCCGCTTTGCTGTTTATGCATATTTTCAAACACATGAATCAGGTTCTGAAAACTCCACAAATCAATACCAGCCTCCGGTTCATCAAAAACAGACAGCCTGGTTCCTCTTGCCATCACCGTAGCAATTTCAATACGCTTCATCTCACCGCCGGAAAGACTGCTGTTTACTTCCCGGTTAATGTAATCTTTGGCACACAGCCCCACTTCGGAAAGATACTGACAGGCGCCGGACAGGGAAATGTCCTTTCCTGCCGCCAGATTAATTAAATCAAAGACCGTTACTCCCTTAAAACGCACCGGCTGCTGGAAAGCATAACTGATACCGTGCCTGGCCCTTTCGGTAATACTCCAGTCTGTAATATCCTCCCCGTCAAAGAAAATGCGTCCCTCTGTGGGCTTTTCAATTCCTGCGATAATTTTTGCCAGCGTGGATTTTCCTCCGCCGTTTGGTCCTGTAATGGCAACAAATTTATTGTCCTCCAGGGTGAAACTTACATGCTCCAGAATTCCCTTTTCTTCCTCTTTGGAATCCTCCGGAACACGAAAGGACACGTCCTTTAATTCAAGCATGGTTTTTCCCTCCGTTCTATGTCATGAAATTGTTCTTTGGCTCAGCCAAATATTAACAATTTTCGTCCGTTTTCTATTATATAAGGCTGTTTTCTTATTGTAAAGGGATTTTCATAATTTTGTCCTTCCGGAGACGGTAACAGGTTCCCCTGGCCGTTGCTTTGTGGTATAATGAATATTATTTTACAAAACACAGACAAATGGAGAACACACCTATGGATATGAAAAATTTAAATCTCACCGTAGAAGAATTGAAAATCCTCGCAGAAAACGGACAGCGGGATTTTATTTACGGTGTGGGCTATTATTATGAAAACGGTATTCGTACTTCTGTGGACTATGCTCAGGCAGCACAGTGGTATGAAAAAGCAGCAAAAAAAGACCATATAGAGGCCGCTATGCATCTGGCGCTTCTCTATGCCCAGGGCAGGGGTGTGGAAAAAGATGACAAAAAAGCCCTTTTCTACATGAACCAGGCTGCAAAGAGCGGAAACATGAATGCCCAGTACAACATGGGACGCTGTTACGAAGAGGGGATTGGCACAAAACCCGATATTTCCAAGGCCTTTGACTGGTATAAAAAAGCTGCCGCCCAGGGAGATTTCCGGGCTATGTGCTGCATGGGCGCACAGTTTCTCTCAGGAGAAACCATTCCCTATGAACCAGCAAAAGCCTTTCAGCTTTTTGAAAAAGCCGCAAACGGCAATATTCCGGCAGCCCAGTATAACCTTTCTGTCCTCTACCGCTATGGTGAAGGGGTAGAAAAAGACGTTGAAAAAGCGGATTTCTGGCGCATGAAAGCTGCACAGAACGGTTTCCGCCTGGCTATTGATGAGCTGGAACACCCGGAAAAAGAAAATTCTTAAAAGCACAACTCCCCGCAAAGACAGCATTTCCGTCTTGCGGGGAGTTTTTCTATTCCTTCAATCCTGCATGTTTTAAAATTTCCCGGATTTTGCCGGTCTCTTCCTCTGTAGCCGGCAAAAGGGGCTGGGCGCACACCGGTTCCATCTGAATACCGCGCACTGCCATGGCCTTTTTAATGGTAGGAATAAACTGCGGTGCCACATCATAAATAGCCATCAGGCTGTCAATTTTCTGCTGACACTGTGCCATTTTCTCCAAATCATCATTTCTGGCTGCATTGGCATAAGCGGAAGCTACTTCCGGAGCAAAATTAGACAGACCAGCCACACAACCGTCTCCTCCGGAAAGTACGTTGTGTCCGAAAAACTCGTCAAATCCAGAATACACCATAAAATTGGGAAACTCTTTTTTCACCTTCTGAATAATAGCTCTGGTATGCCCCATAGTGGCCACCGTATCTTTAATGCCCACAATATTTTCATGTTCAGACACCAGCCGGTATATCAGTTCCGGGGAAAGGTCGTGCCCTGTACGGTCCGGAAAATTGTACAAAAGTACAGATCCCTTCACCTGCTCTGCCAATGTATCATAGAAATGCAGAATCGCACTGTCCGGCAGATTGAAATAGTAGGGAGAAATCACCATCACGCCGTCAGCTCCCTGCTCTATGGCATAATTAGACAATTCCACACAGGTCTCAAATTCCATATGACAGGTTCCCACATAAAGTGTGACTCTATGACGAATGTGTTTTACAGCCTCCCGAATCATGATTTTCTTTTCTTCCAGGGAAAGTGCAAAAAACTCTCCGATACTGCCAAACAGCAAGATACCGTCCATACCGCCGTCTATGAGAAAATCATAAATCCTTTTATTTGCTTCGATATCTATATGCCCCTTTTGGTCCAGGGCTGTCACTACCGGTGTAATCCATTTTGCCTTCATAATGTTCCTCCCTACTCTTCGTATCCTGCCCCCTCCATGGCGGAAAGTGCATGTCTGGTATAACGTCCAAACAGCCCTTTCCGTTTAGGACGGGGGATAATACCTGCCTGGCTTCGTTCCTTCAAAACTTTCTGAATCTCTTCCTCGGGTAATTCCTGTCCCTGGATTCCCACAACGTTCAGATAACGTTTTTCCACACTGTACTTCAAAATGTCACCCGTTTCAATAAAAGCCAGCGGGCCTCCTGCTGCTGCTTCCGGAGATACATGTCCAATAGCCGCTCCTCTGGTAGCACCGGAAAAACGCCCGTCTGTAATCAAGGCCACGGAACCATTGAGCCGTTCATCGCAGACAATGGCCTCTGTTGTCATCAACATTTCCGGCATTCCGCTTCCTCTTGGGCCTTCATAACGGATAACCAGCATATCTCCGGGATTTACCCTGCCCTCTACCACGGCCTGATAAGCTTCCTCCTCGCTGTTATACACTTTTGCCGGTCCTTTGCGTTCCCGCATTTCCTGCGTGCAGGCAGAATATTTGATAACTGCCCCGTCTGGCGCCAGATTTCCCCGTAAAACAGCCACAGAACCTTTTTCTTCTGCTTTTTCCACCGGGAAAATAACTTGCTCTCTGTGCAAACCATAATTGTGCAGATAACCGATATTGCGTTCAAAAAAGCCCTCCTTTTGAATCTCTTCCAGATTTTCTCCCAGCGTTTTTCCGGTTACGGTCATCACATCCAAATGCAGCATATCTCTCAGTTCCAGTTCCACCATAGGAATGCCTCCTGCAAACCAGAAGGCTTCGGTTAAATGCTCTCCACTTGGAGTAATATTTCCCAAATGAGGAACCCTATGGTTGATTTCATCGAAAAGCTCCGGTTCCAGATAAATTCCCAATTCTCTTGCAATAGCAGGCAAGTGCAGAGTGGCATTGGTAGAACCCCCAATGGCGCTGTGTACCACAATGGCGTTCTCCAGTGCTTCTTTTGTGAGAATATCACTGACTTTTATATCTTTTTCTACTAATTCCATAATCTGGCGTCCTGCTTTTCTGGCACAGGCCAGAATATCCCGCATGGTAGCCGGCATAAGCGCTGAACCGGGAAGCGCCAGTCCCAATGCCTCAGCCATACACTGCATAGTACTGGCTGTTCCCAGAAACGTGCAGGCTCCGCAGGAAGGACATCCTGTTTTCTTATAATCCCGGATTTCCTCTGGCGTAATGGCATCTTTTCTCTTTTGACGCAGGGAAATATCCCCTGCCACTAAGGAAGTTGTCATATCAGGTCCGGGGCGCATACTGCCGCCAGGTACAAAAATAGCAGGAATATCCAGACGGGCAGCCGCCTTTAACTGGGCAGGAATGGACTTGTCACAGGAGGCAGACAAAATCATTCCGTCCCAGGGATACACACTGCCATGCACCTCTATCATATCACAGATAGCTTCCCTGGAAGCCAGAATATAATTCATACCGTCATGTCCCTGGGCACAGCCGTCACAGATATCCGTGGTGTGGTACTGAGCGGGAAATCCACCTTTTTCAAAGACTCCGTATTTGGCCTGTTCCATAAGCCCTGCCAGATGAACACTGCCGGGATGACTGTCTCCAAAGACATCCTCCAACAATATCTGAGGTTTTTGAATATCCTCTTCGTCCCAGCCGGAGCCCATCTGCAAGGCATCAAACTGCGCCCATAAAAGCCGCTGGGGTGCACTTTTCTGTTTTTTATTCATACTTATCCGCTCCTTTATACAGGTATCCATGTATCTTACTTCACCAGATATCCGCCATCCACCGGAATCACAGCACCGCTTACATAGTCGCTGGCATGAGAGGCCAGGAAAATAGCTGTCCCCTTCATATCCTCTCCGGTTCCCCAGCGATGTGCCGGGATTCTCTCTGAAATAGAAGCAAATCTGGGATTTTCAGGGTCTAACAGAGCTTTGTTCATCTCGGTTGCCATATAGCCAGGGGCAATGGCATTGACATTCACCCCTCTGGCCAGCCAGTCATTGGTCAGCTCTTTGGTCAGCTGCGCCACGCCGCCTTTTGCTGCTGCATAGGCCGGAATGGTCTGCCCTCCAAAAAACGAATTCATAGAAGCAATGGTGATAATCTTGCCATATCCCTTTTTCAACATAAGTTTCCCTGCTTCCTGACACAGAATAAAAACGGAAGTCAGATTCACACCAATCACCTCATCCCACTCTTCCATGGGAAACTCTTCTGCGCTGTGTCTTCTCTGTATGCCGTGAGCCGTCAGCAAAATATCCAAATCACCGCCCAGCTTTTCGACACATTCCCGGAATACCCGATAAACATCTTCCCGCTCTCCCAGGTTTCCTTTTACGCCGTGGCAGGAAAAACCTCTTTTTTGGAAGTCTTCTGCCACCTCATACACTTTATCTGAAGTTCCTACAATAGCCACCTCACAGCCGGCTTCCAGAAAGCCCTCTGCCATACCATAGCCAAGCCCTCTGGTTCCTCCTGTGACAATGGCTTTTTTCCCTGTAATATCGAACAGATTCATTATTTCATGTACCCGCCTTTCATAGGAGAAACTGCATGTTCTGAGAATATTTTCAATACGCCTTTGTCATATTTTAATGGCTTCGGTGTCCAGTTGTTCTTACGTTCTTTTAAAATTTCCTGGATTTCTTCTTCTGTCTTTTTTTCTCCTGCAATTCCCACAATACGGAGTACACGGTTTGGAATATTCACCTCAATCAAATCGCCCTCTTCTACCAGAGCAATCGGGCCGCCCTGGGCTGCTTCCGGAGAAATATGTCCAATGGCCGGGCCCTTGGATGCGCCGGAAAATCTTCCGTCTGTCAAAAGTGCAATCGAAGCTCCCAATTCTCCGTCAGAAGCAATCGCTTCTGTGGTATAGAACATTTCCGGCATTCCGCTTCCTTTCGGTCCCTCATAGCGGATAATCACAGCGTCCCCCGGTTTAATTTCATGGGTCAGTACCGCATGAATAGCGTCTTCTTCGCAATCAAAGGGACGGGCCTTTAAGGTCGCCTCAAACATTTCTTTTGGAACAACTGTGTGTTTCACCACTGCTCCGTCAGGACACAGGTTTCCGTAAAGAACGGCAATGCTTCCGTCTGTACCGAAAGGCTTATCAAAGGGACGAATGACGTCTTCTCTCTTTAATCCTACTTTTGCCAGATAGGCATCGCATTTGTCATAGAATCCATTCTTCTTTAAATCTTCCAGATTTTCACCCAGTGTTTTTCCGGTAACGGTCATCACATCCAGATGCAGCATATCTTTAATTTCTTCCATAATTGTCGGCACACCGCCTGCATAGTAGAAATACTGTGCTGGCCACTCTCCTGCCGGACGGATATTCAGAAGGTAATGAGCTCCTCTGTGGAGTCTGTCAAAGGTATCTCCGTCAATTTCAATACCAAATTCCCTGGCAATGGCCGGCAGATGAAGAAGAGAGTTGGTGGAACCGGAAATGGCTGCGTGCACCATAATTGCATTTTCAAAAGATTTCATCGTAACAATTTTATCCGGTGTCAGATTGTGCTCTGCCAGCCATACTGCCTGTTTTCCGGCTTCTTTTGCCACTTTTCTTAAATCCGGGCTGGTAGCAGGCATCAGGGCGCTGCCCGGCAGCATTAATCCCAGGGCTTCTGCCATAATCTGCATGGTAGAGGCTGTTCCCATAAAGGAGCAGGCGCCGCAGGATGGGCAGGCGTGCTGCTTATAGTAAGTCAGCTTCTCTTCTGTGATTTCTCCACGTTCACACATTGCGCTGTATTTTCCAATCTGTTCCAGTGTCAGCAGGTCCGGACCCGCATCCATAACGCCGCCTGTCACTACAATAGAGGGAATATTCACTCTTCCCACACCCATTAAGTGTGCCGGCATACCCTTATCACAGCTTGCCACAAACACAGCACCGTCAAAAGGCGTCGCATTGGCATGAATCTCAATCATATTGGCAATCATATCTCTGGAAGCCAGAGAGTAATTAATACCATCATGTCCCTGAGCTTCTCCGTCACAGATATCTGTTGTAAAGTATCTGGCCCCATGGCCGCCTGCCTCTGCGATTCCTTCTCTGGCCTCTTCCACCAGTTCCAGAAGATGTCCGCTGCCCGGATGGCTGTCTCCGAAGGTACTTTCAATCATAATCTGAGGTTTTGACAAATCTTCTACCTTCCAGCCTGTTCCCAGACGAAGAGGGTCTAATTCCGGTGCAATTTTTCTTAATTCCTGACTTCTTAATTCCATAATCATTCTCCTTTTCCATAAGTATTTGGAAGTTTTTTATAAGGTTTCTCTCTTTTGTTTTAAGACATCATACGTCATATCTATTTGTATTTTAGCACTATTTTCTCCTTGCGTCAAGAGAATGCCTTCCTTGAGTTTCCGCAGTTTTATCCACAGAACCTATAATCATCCTTGCTGATTATTA
>NZ_JAAITA010000020.1 GCF_013304445.1 Blautia hansenii | reverse complement strand
AAAGCCCTTTTGAGGGCTAATATCAAACCACCAGTTGAACTGGTGGTTGCTGACTTAGCTTTGTGATGACCTTTGGAGTATGTTGGTTGTAACAAAAAGAAAGGAGAAAGACTTCTATGGAAACCAAAAACATCTGTGGCAAGATACCAGTAGAATTACATGAAAAGGTCAGGGAAGAACTGGAAGGAACAGAAATGACAATTCCTCAGTTTTTACAAAAGGTTATCGAAGAGCATTTTATGAAAAAAGGAGTGGAAAAGATGGAAGCAAAAACATTGGCAGTACAAGTATCCGAGGAATTATTCAACCGCTTAAAAGAGAGAGTAGAAAAGGAGAAACGCCAAAGACGCGGGCGTTTCACTCAGAAAGACTATCTGATCGAAATTATCACCCAGGCACTGGATGCAGCGGATGAACTGGAAAAACAAGATGAGGATGAACCGGAACTTCATGTAACACAGCCTGAAGAATTGGAATTAGAGAATGAAGAGCGTCTGCAAGAGGCAGAATCAGAGGAAGAAACAGAATAAATAAGGAAACTGTATAAAAAGTGCGGGTATGCCCGTACTTTTTTTCGTGTGCGCCTTGCGGCGCACGTTTCTAATGGGTGAAAGTCCCTAATCCACCCTAGTAGTGGGAAGGATATAGCCAAGACCAAGGGTGTCCTATTCATAGAGTTACTATGATTAACGTGAGGGGAATCTGAAGGAAGGTGGAGGCAAATCTCTGGTCTGACGAACAGAAATCACATCAGGCTACAGTTAAGGATAAGGTTGCACGACAAACTAAAGTCCAATAACTACTCGGAATTAACAGTAGTAAATGTGGCAGATATATGGAGAGAAAGAAACGTGTGGTACCAAGGGAGGTCTCGTCAGCGGATGAAAACAGAGTATGAAATCCGTCAGTAACAACGAATGGTGAGAAGTCAGCAGAAGCCATAGTAAACCAGTGGTTGCAAACACTGGCGAAGGGCTGAACTTTAGGAGACACAAGCAATGAATGTAACTGAAAGTAGATTTAAGAACAGACAACTTCATATGGAAGACTATCTGCAAATGGTATCTGCGGAACAGAAAGAGTATGCAGAAGTGTTCGACTACTCTAAGATTGCTGAAAAGAGCGGTGTCATCACAGACTATTGGACGAACAATCTTTTGGATTTGATTTTGCGAAAAGGCAATCTAAACAATGCCTATAAACAAGTCAAGAAAAACAAAGGAAAAGGTGGAATCGATGGTATGCAGGTGGATGAACTTCTGCCCTTCCTTAGAGAAAACCAAGATTCCTTAATCCAAGAGATAAGGGAAGGAAAGTATAAGCCTAACCCAGTTCGAAGGGTAGAAATACCCAAGGAAACAAAAGGCGAATTTCGAAAGTTAGGAGTTCCTACTGTTGTTGATAGAGTTATTCAACAGGCAATAGCACAGGAATTATCGCCAATCTATGAGGAGCAATTCTCAGAAAATAGTTTCGGTTTCAGACCAAAGCGAGGAGCACACGATGCTCTCAGACAATGCCAAAAGAACGTAAATGATGGCTATGTATATGTGGTAGATATGGACTTGGAAAAGTTCTTCGACACAGTATGCCAGAATAAGCTGATAGAAGTATTGTCAAGAACCATCAAAGATGGCAGAGTTATATCCTTGATACACAAATATCTGAATGCGGGAGTAATCGCAAAAGGAATGTTTGAACGTACAGAGGTTGGAATGCCACAAGGCGGTCCGCTTAGCCCATTGCTTAGTAATGTAATGCTAAATGAGTTGGATAAGGAACTGGAGAATAGAGGACATAGATTTGTCCGATACGCAGACGATTGTATGATTTTCTGCAAGAGCAGAAAAAGCGCAGAAAGAACCTTGAAGAACATCATTCCATTTATTGAAAAGAAACTATTTCTTAAAGTAAATCGGAAGAAAACAGAGGTGGCTCATATCAGCACAGTCAAATACCTCGGATATAGCTTTTATAGACATAAAGGTAAATGCAGATTTAGAGTACACCCGAAGTCAGTAGCAAAGATGAAGAATAGAATCAGAGAACTTACTGACAGGAACAAAGGGATAAGCAATGAAGTGCGAGAAAAGAAGTATCAAGAGTATGTGCGAGGATGGGTAGAATATTTTAGACTTGCAGACATGAAGAAACTTCTCCAGAAAACGGACGAATGGGCAAGACGCAGAATCAGAGCGGTCTATTGGAAACAGTGGAAGAAAATCAAAACAAAGTGCCGAATGCTGAAAGCACTAGGATTAGAGGATTGGAAAGCCAAGGAATTAGCCAACAGTAGAAAAGGCTATTGGAGAATGGCGAAAGTCTTGAACCAAATCTTTTCGAATAAAATAATAGCCAAGTTAGGATATACATCCATGCTTGACTATTATCTAGTAGTCTACGAAAACTAAAGAACCGCCGTGTACCGAACGGTACGCACGGTGGTGTGAGAGGTCGGCTAATCAACTAATGGTTAGCCTTCTACTCGATTGAAGGGAGTGGTCAGAAAAAATATTCGATTTTTTGATATGTTCAGCGGTATAGGGGGATTTCGGGAAGGGCTCAACAGGGCTGGTGGTTTTTCCTGTGTTGGACATTGCGAAATCGATAAGTATGCAGACCGAAGTTATCGAGCAATTTTTAACACAGAAGGAGAGTGGTTTTGTAATGACGCAAAAAAAATACGACCAGAAGAACTACCAGAGTTTGATCTCTTGTGCGGAGGATTTCCGTGCCAGGCTTTTTCAGTTGCTGGAAAAAGACAAGGTTTTGAAGATGCCAGAGGAACTTTATTCTTTGAAATTGCCAGACTGGTTAAAGCAAGACGACCTCCGTATCTTTTACTTGAAAATGTACCCGGATTGTTATCGCATAACAAAGGCGCGACGTTTAACACCATCTTATATACGCTTTATGAACTGGGGTATCATGTGGAATGGCAAGTGCTTAACAGCAAGGATTTCGGAGTCCCTCAGTCCAGAAAAAGAGTGTATCTTATCGGATATCTTGATGAAAGATGTGCCGGAAAAATATTACCTTTCACCGGAGCAAACAAGAAGGCTCTTGTTCAAATCGTCCCAGGCTGCCAAGGGAGCAGAGTTTATTCCAAAGACGGATTAAGCTGTACTATCACTTCCACTGCAGGAGGGATGGGAGGAAAAACAGGGCTTTATGATGTTGGAGTACCCATTAAGGAAAATACCAAAAAAGGTTATAAGATGGCATATGAAGGCGACAGCATTGATCTGGGATATGCCGGGATGAATACCCGACGGGGAAGAGTGGGGCATCAGGTTGCCCATACGCTGACAACGGGCAGTACCCAGGGAACCGTGCATTTTGTAGATCTGGATTCCAGACTGCGTGTAACCGAAGTGGCACGCTGTATCACAACAAGGCAGAATAGCCTTAGTGACAAACATCTAGGGGAACGCTCCGGAGCATTGGAAGAAGAGGGACCAAGAGCTGTTTTGACACCCGAAAGGAAAAATATCCGTCAACAGGGACGTAGGATGAAAGCACCAGAGGAAGAAATGTTCACTTTAACTGCACAGGACCGGCATGGGGTGTGTTATGAAGGAAGAATCCGGAGACTGACACCACGGGAATGCCTGAGATTACAGGGATATTATGAGGAACAGATCGACAAGATTTTGGAACTTAATTCTGATGCACAGGCATATAAGCAGGCAGGAAACGGGGTAACCGTTAATGTGATCGAAGCCATAGGAAGACGCTTGTTTCAGGTACATTCCGGTATCCATATTCTGCAGTAAGGTGGTGTCAGGATGGATTTGAAAGAACAATACTTTGGAACCGAAATAGAAATGACGGGGATTACCAGAGAAGAGGCAGCAAACGCAGTAGGAGAATTGTTTGGAACACAGCCATATTATATTGGAACCTATTACAGTACTTGGGGAGTCAGAGATCTGGAAGGAAAAGAGTGGAAGTTTACCTACGATGGGAGCATCCATACACAGCGAAGAAATGGAAACCGTTATGTTTATGCAGATAGTGAGTACAGCACAGAAATGGTCAGTCCGAAACTGGAATATGGCGAAATGGAAAAACTGCAACAGGTTGTGCGCTGTTTAAGAAGCCATGGGGGAAAAGTCAATTCCTCCTGTGGAATGCATGTTCATGTGGATGCCTCCAATCATACACCACGAAGCTTAAAGAATGCGCTCACGATCATGTATTCCAAAGAAGATATTTTATTTAAAGCACTGCAGGTAAATCCCAGCCGGGTGGAACAATGGTGTAAAAAAGTCCGTGAAAATGTGCTGGAAGATATCCGGAAAATGCCTTCCGGGAATATGTCCATGGATAAATTTCGTCAGCTGTGGTATGAGGAAAGAAGAATGGGAGGAAGATCGCATAGTCACTATGATGATACCAGGTACTATGCGCTGAACCTGCATGCTGTGTTTGATAAGGGAACGGTGGAATGGCGGTGTTTTAACAGTACCCTCCATGCAGGAAAAGTACGTGCAAATATCACCCTTGCTTTAGCAATTTCTGCTCAAGCTATCAATCAGAAATGTACCCATATGAGAAAGACGGAGATTTCTGAAAACCCCTGTTTTACTTTTCGGACCTTTCTTCTTCGGCTTGGCCTGATCGGACCAGAATATAAGAATGTGCGGAAACACTTATTGGATCATCTGGAAGGGGACAAAGCATGGAGATATGACAAGAACACCTATGAATGTCTGAAGAGAAAGCAGGAAGAGCGATAAAGGAGGGAAAGTTATCAAAGAACGTTTGTATTTTGCGTATGGAAGTAACATGAATCTGGATCAAATGGAATTTCGATGCCCGGATGCAGAAGTAATAGGAAATGTAATGGTGAAAGATTACCGCTTGGCATTCCGGGGGAATAGCAGGGGAAATGGAGTAGCCAGTATCCTGCCGGAGCAAGGGGAACAGGTATCGGGTGTGTTATGGAGTATTACAGAAAAATGCGAAAAAAGCCTGGATTACTATGAAGGATATCCATATCTGTATGGAAAACAGGATATTCTTGTGCAGTGTGAAGATGGGCAGGAACTTTATGCAGCTGTATATATTATGAATGAACCCTACCAGAGCCAACCGGCACTTCCGGGCAAATTATATCTGGAAGGGATTCTGGAAGGATGCAGGCAGAATGGATTATCGGAAAATGAGATTCAAAAAGCTGTCCATGCGACCAGAAAAGAAATGAAGAAGCAAGAGAAGAAAAAAGAGTCTCATGGTCGAGAAGTGGGACGATAAGGATAAAGGAGAAAGAATGATTATGAAAGGAAAATGGAAAACCAGAGCCATGGCATTTGTCATGGCTTTTAGTATGGGAATGAGTTCGATGATTTCTTCATCCGTTTATGCTGCGGCGGAACAGCCGGAGACAAAAGTAGAAACGGAAACGCAGGTATTTGAGGAACAGACGGAAGAGAAGGTAAGAGCAGAAGATATTGTAAAAGATGTCTCAGATAAAGAGTTCCGGGTAGAAACTTCTATGGAAGGGATTTCTTATGACCCGGAGCGGGAGAGTGTACTGCTGTCTGAAATCAAAGATCAGGATGGAGGCTCTTTCCAGCCGGAAAACCCAGGTGTTTATTACGCACAGTATCTGGTTACCCCAAAAGATGGAAGTGAGCCATATATGATTGGACGGACCATCACATTGACCGATACGGAAGGGCTGGCACACTCGGAATCCAATGGCGGGGAGAAACAGAAGGAAGATACGTCTTCTGAGGAAGATTCGGAGCAGCCTCTTCCTGTAGAGATTACCAGTTCCCAGCCGGAAGATACCCCGGATGTCCTTGCAGAGCTGGAAAGAGATATTGAAGAGGGAAATGTGATGATGCTTTCTGCTGCAGATGGTATGGGAAAAAGTGAAACAGTCCATCTGAATAAAGGACGGACCATTTACTATCCGGATTATTTAGGTAATTATCTGACCTGTTTATTTACGGTGAATGGAAAACTGGCGTACTGTCTGGAATCCCACCGTGCATCACCGCCTACTGGTGACTATGTTGCGGATATTCTGGAAAGTAATAAGAATCTTCAGAAAGTTCTTTATTATGGGTATGGCGGAGCCGGAGATATCACAGGCAGTTACCTGTCTGGGAAAAGTGATGACGAAAAGTATGTTTATACCCATCTTGCAGCATCTTATGCCTATTGTGGGGATCTGGCATTTACAGGATGCCCGTATGAAAACCTGGTCAATGCAGGTGTGATTGCTTATATCAATCACTTATTTGGCATGGAAGAGCCGCCAAAAGGTGAGCTGTCTTTTTCCAATGCAAATGTGACTGCAGTAAGAGAAGGTGATATCCAGAAAACACCAGATATTACATTGAACGGTGACCATCGGAATAAGATTACCATTCCTGTTCCACAGGGTGTAACCGGATATAACAAGTCAAAAGGAACAAATGTAAGCGGCGGAAATCTGGAAGTTTATGGGGGAGATACGTTCTATCTGCAGGCACCTCTTACGGTAACTGGGAAATGGGAAAGCGGGCAGCTTTATGGTTCTGTCCGTGAGAGCTGGAAAACATTGGTTTTAACTTCCACCGGAGGAAACAATCAGGATATCGGAGCATTTATCTCTGAAAAAGCAGCTCCGGTATCTTTTGATATCCAGTGGCTAAATCTTGCCAGAGTTAAGATTCTGAAAAAGGATGCGGAGACAGGGAACCCGTTAGATGGTGCAGTCTATGGCGTTTATAAAAACAGTACCTGTACGGACCAGCTGTTGACCATTGCTATGACAGGTGAAGACGGTATCAGTTACAGTGACTATTTTGATGCAGCATTAGAAACTGTTTATGTAAAAGAGATCACAGCGCCTAATGGATATGCAATCAATAAGACTGTATATCCGGTTCATGTGTCCGCTGGATCAAGTGTAGAGGTAGAAGCAGTAAATACCTCGGTAAAAGGCAAGATCACGGTGAAGAAACAGGACGTGGATACGGGAGATTTCCTTCCGCAGGGAGATGCAAAACTGGACGGTGCTGTTTACGGGCTGTATGCGAAAGAAGATATCCAGAAACCAGATGGAACTGGAGTTTTATACAAAGCAGGAAGCCTGATTCAGGAAAAAACCTTTGGAAAGAGCGGAGAAATCGTATTTGAGAATGTATACCTTGGAGCAATGTATGTGAAAGAAATCGCTGCACCAGAAGGATACCTTCTGGACGAAACGGAATATGATGCAACGCTTATTTATGAAGGACAGGAAAAACCGATTGTAGTAAAGGCGCTGACTGTCAAGGAAAAAGTTAAGAAACAGGCGTTTCAGATCATTAAGATTTCAGAGGATGGAGATCAGACGGAGACAGATTTAGTGGAGGGAGCAGAATTTACCATATATCTGGTCAGCAATCTCTCCAAAGTAAAAGACGGTACCTTAAAACCGGGAAATGGTTCTGAATTTACCCCGGAAGATTTTATTGGTTATGATTTTACAGACGAAGAAGTGGCAGTCACATATGAGGATGGGAAAGAAATAGAAGTACCTGTCCTTGTAACAGATAAAAAAGGATATGCCAAGAGCGTGGAACTTCCATATGGACAGTATGTGGTTGCAGAGACCAAAACACCGGAAAATCTGAAACAAGTCCATCCGTTTTTGGTAACTGTAAACGAAGACAGCAGAGATCCGCAGGAATGGAGAGTCTTTGATGACCGCCCATTTGAATTCATGCTGAAGATCATAAAGAAAGATGCGGAAACAGACCATAATGTATTAAATAATTCTGCAACTTATAAGATTTGGGATTTTGAGAAAAAAGCATATGTGGAACAAATGGTATATTATCCAGAGAAAGAGAAAATCTCTGAGTTTTCCACTAATGCAGACGGATATCTGATCCTGCCAGAAGAATTAAAGGCAGGGCATTATCGGATTGAAGAAATCCAGGCACCGGATGGATATGTGAGACAAGGGTATGAGGAAGAACAAACAAAGGCTATTGAAATTGTGATTAATTCTGACACGCCTCATCAGATCGATCCGGATACAGGCGCTTATATTGTGGAAGTCGTACAGTATAATGAGGTGCAGACAGGTCATCTTACTTTGCAAAAAGTAGGAGAACAGCTAAAAACAGTCAAAGATGAGAACCTGCTGGAAAAAGCAAAAAAATTCTTTGTAACATTGAAAGATATGGTTATGGGGGAAGTTTCAGTTGAATCTGGACTGGAAAAGAAGTTTATCTATGAGGAATCCGGTGTGGAAGGAGCTGTTTTTGAACTTCATGCGAAAGAAACCATCTATACGCCAGACGGAGCTGTAGATGAGAATGGAAACCGCATCATCCGTTATGAAAAAGATGCACTTGTGGCAACGCTGACTACAGATGAAGATGGGAAAGCGGAAATAGGAGAGTTGCCATTAGGAAGTTATTATTTAAAAGAAACGACAGCTGGTGACCATTTTGTCTTAAATCCTGAACAGAAGGAGTTCACACTTTCTGCAGAAGATGACACAGTATCCGTTGTTTATGAAGGTGTTACTTATAAGAATGAGCGGCAGAAAATCCAAATTTCTGTGGAGAAGAAAAATTCCGTAACCAAAGAAGCACTGGAGGGTGTGGTGTTTGGTTTGTATGCCGGGGAAGATATCAAAAATACGCAGGGCAAGGTTGTGGTGGAAAAAGATACGCTGCTTGAAACAAAAGCGACAGATCAGGAAGGCAGACTTACCTTTGAAAGTGACCTGTGGCATGGACATTATTATGTAAAAGAAGACCAGCATCTGCCGGGATATCTGCCAAATGATGAAATCTGGGAAATTGATGCAACGTATGAAGACCAGAATCTTCCGGCTATCCTTCTGGAAAAGGAAGTAGAGAACCAGCCGACAGAAAGCTATTTTACAAAGACAGATATTGTAACCGGTGAACCGGTAGAAGGTGCAAAACTGCAGATTCTGGATGAAGAAGGAACCGTTGTCCGTGAATGGATCACAACCAAGGAAGAACATCTGGAATATGCACTTCCGGCGGGAAACTATATCCTTCATGAAGAACTTCCACCGTTAGAGGATGGATATGTAAGTGCAGAGGATGTGTCTTTTGAGGTTAAAGAAGATGGAACGATCACAAAAGTGGAAATGAAGGATGATTTTTCAAAAGTGGATATCAGCAAAACGGATATTACTGGAGATACCGAGCTTGTAGGTGTGAAACTTCAGGTATTAAACAGCAAAGAAGAAGTGCTGGATGAATGGATTTCCGATGGAACAGAACATCCGATTGAATATCTGCCAGTGGGAGAAGAACTGACGCTCCGTGAAACCCAGACAATTTCTGGATACACGCTGGCGGAGGATGTGAAGTTTACTTTAGAGGATACGGGTGAAGTACAGAAGGTATCCATGAAAAATGAATTTGTCTATGGAAAAATCTTCTTAAGGAAAACAGACCTTCAAAGCGGAGATGCCCTTGCAGGTGCAGAATTTGAAATCCGGAATAAAACGACCAATGAAGTGGCCGGAGTTCTTAAGACAGACCAGAACGGGCAGGCAGAAAGTGAAGAACTGCTGATCGGAAGTTATAACGAGAAAGGAATCAAAGAACTGTTCCAGTATGAAGTTGTGGAAACAAAGGCTCCAGAGGGATACCAGCTGGATTCCAGGCCACATCCGGTTACCTTTGATTTAGAAGGGGAAAAGGATGGAGAGATTTTAGTGGAGCTGGATGTGACCAATCAGAGAATCCCAACAGATGCTCCAAAAACAGGGGATGATACGGTATCACCAATGCTGCTTCTTGGTATTTGTGCGGTTTGTACAGGAATACTGATTGGATGCTTTGTTTATCGCAAGAAAAAGCAGGAAACAGATGAAAAAGAAGAAAACTAAATAATAGTGGTATTTCAAAACAGCCGGGAAAATAGGAAAACCGGCTGGAAAAGAAAGGTGTCCGAGAAGTGTTCGAAATCCATGATCTCTCATCCTCTCTTCCAGCTGGAAGTGTTCAAAACAAGGAGAATTGCAACAGGGTGTTGACGAGCCTTCCTGTGTGTAGTCTGTTCTTACATGCAGGAAAGCGCCAGGATCCTCCTGATGTAGGGTAGAAAAAAGAGATTTAAAGATGGGAATTCTTGTACTGGCGAGGCAGACGGAATATAATGAAATTAACTAGGAAATTCTGTGTGAAAATGCAAGGGGGAATGTTCGTGAAGTCTCTATTTTCTTATGCTGACGCATATATTAAGAACTGTACGTG
Organism: Blautia hansenii; assembly: GCF_013304445.1. Lineage (GTDB taxonomy): Bacteria > Bacillota > Clostridia > Lachnospirales > Lachnospiraceae > Blautia. The sequence continues at coordinate 42,675 of NZ_JAAITA010000020.1, read as the reverse complement.
GAAGGATCTGGCACTCGTTAAGTTCTGCTTATGTGCCATCGGAGTCATGATTGGGTTGAGTGTTCCAAAGGAGAAAAGGAAGATTCCGTTTCTGGGGTCACTTCTCGTTTTTCTGGTGACTTATTTCCCTTTGATGGGGAAATTTATCCGTGTCATAAAAGTAGAACGGAAAAAACAAACAGCATAAATCCAGCCTGTAAAAAGGCAGGGTAAAAAAGAGAAAAATAAACAGCAGGAATGCGGTAAGTATCGTGTTCCTGCTGTTTTTGTCTGAAAGGAGAAAAAAGATATGAAACGATTTTATACAGCGGAATCTGTAACAGAAGGGCATCCGGATAAACTCTGTGATCTGATTGCAGATAGTATCCTGGATGAGTGTTTGAAAGGGGATCCAGAAGCAAGAGTAGCCTGTGAGGTATTTGCAACAAAGGGAACGGTACTTCTGGCCGGGGAAATTACAAGTAAGTATGAGCCGGATGTTTTGGCGGTTGCTGAAGATGTAGTAGAAAAAGTCGGATACCAGGCAGGAGAAATCCTCTTTGATGCCTTGATCCATCAGCAAAGCCCGGATATCGCACAGGGGGTTCAAAACTCCATGGAATCCAGAAAGCAGCATGTAGCTGGCGAAGAATGGAAAATGGGAGCCGGAGATCAGGGAGTCATGACGGGGTATGCATGCAGTGAAACGAAACAATTTCTGCCACTTCCCGTGGTACTGGCACATCGGATTGTCCGGGAATTGTCGGCTTGCAGGATCAGTGAATATATCCGGGGATTACTGCCAGATGGGAAAGCACAGATAACCGTGGAATATGAAGATGGGAAACCTGTCCGTTTGGATACGGTCATTGTGTCCTGCCAGCATGCTGAAGAAAAGTCCCAAAAAGATCTGGAACGGGAGATTCGGCAGAAAGTGTTACGCCTGGCACTGCGGCTGCTTCCACCAGATGAGGATACCAGGATTTTGATCAATCCGTCAGGGAAATTTGTGGTGGGCGGTCTGGATGCAGATACGGGGCTGACAGGAAGGAAATTAATGGTGGACTGTTATGGTAGCATAGCGCCACATGGAGGCGGTGCCTTTTCTGGAAAAGACGCAACAAAGGTGGATCGTTCAGGGGCATATATGGCAAGGTATATTGCCAAAAACATGGTGGCTGCCGGATTGGCTGAAAAGTGTTTGGTTTCGCTTGCTTATGCAATTGGTGTGGCAGAACCTGTGATGGTGCAGGTAGATACTTTTGGTACTGGAACTGTGTGTGCGGATGACTGTCTGGCTGCAGCCATTCCGCTGGTGTTTGGTTTGACGCCAAAACAGATCATAGACCATTTCAAGCTGCAACGTCCAATCTATAGCCAAACAGCGGTGTTTGGACATTTTGGAAGAAAGGAGTTTCCGTGGGAACGTACCGATAAGGTAGAAGCACTACGGTCAGCACTATTGTAATGCCGTGGTATGAAAAAGAAGATTTGGAAAAGGCTAGGGAAATGACAGCGATTGAATACTTAAAACGATATGAACCACAGCGGCTGAAACCATGCAGAGGGCTTCGACATGAATATGAGCTGACCGATCATGACAGCTTCAAGATCAATGAGATCACCAGCCAGTGGCATTGGAAATCCAGGGATATCGGAGGAATCAGTGCATTGAATTTCCTGGTTCATGTGAATGGGATGTCTTTTCTGGATGCAGTTGGTTTTTTGCTGGAGCAGAACCCATCTTATATACCGCCTAACATACAGGAACGTGAAATGGCAAAGAAGCCATTTGCTCTTCCAGAACGTGCGAAGGATGTGAACCGTATCTGGAATTATCTGAAACACAGGGGAATCAGCAGGGAAACTTTTGTGTACTGTGTGAACCAAGGGATTCTCTATGAAAGCCTGCCATATCATAATGTTGTTTTTGTTGGCAGGGATGAAAAAGGACAAGCCCGGTATGCTTTCCTGCGGGGAATCTATGACCGGGGGAAACCCTTTAAGATGGAACAGTCAGGAAGTGATAAAGCATATAGTTTTTGTGTTCCACCAAGTGGGAAGTGTTGCAGAGTGGCGGTATATGAAGCGGCAATCGAAACCTTAGCACACATGACGCTGGAGGGAAATCGTACAGATAAATATCGCTTGTCCGTTGGGGGGATTTATGCTCCAAAAGATGGCAGGCGAAAAAAAGAGGAAAAACCGCCACTGGCATTGGAACATTTTCTGGAGAACCATCCGGAGGTTACGCAGATTGAAATCTGTACCAATAATGACGGACCGGGCAGATATGCGTGTGAAACTATGAAAAGAACATATCGGGATAGATATGAGATTTTGATAAACTTACCGGAGCGTGAAGGGGCAGACTATGCAGACCTGTCAAAGGAAGCATGGGAAAAGAAAGAAAAAAATCGAATGGAAAGGTAGGAGTCTCTATGGAACGAAAACTATATTTATTATCACCATTACAGGCAGAATTTTATGAAAACGAGAGTGACCGGATGTACCCGGATGACGTGATGGATGGCCGTGCACTGGCAGTATATGGAGCAGACATTCTACAGAAGATGCAGGAGAGAGCGGATCATGTAGGAGAAGATCTGATGGAATATTACGATGAAAAGGATTCCGTCAAAGAAAAAGTTACAAATCTGGAGTTGTCGGTTGTCTTAAAGGCTGGAGAACTTATGGGATGTGCGGAAGTTACCATCCAAGCGCCCTTAGATCGATGGGAAATGAATCGACTGGAAACTTATCTGACTGGGCAATATTCCGATGGCTGGGGAGAAGGATTTGAACAACAGGATATTCCGGTAGAAGATGGTGTTTTAAATGTTCATTTCTGGAATAGTGACTATTTCCGGATGGATATCCTGCACAAGATTCCGGAGCAGATAAAACCGGAATGTGCAGTAAAACCAAAGTTAAAACTGCTTGGACATGATGGAAATGTTTTTTCTATTTTAGGTGATGCCAGCAGGCTTTTAAAACAGAATGGACAGCCAGAAGCCGCAAAAGAGATGTTTGACAGAGTCACGTCTTCCCAAAGTTATGAGCAGGCACTTGCGATCATCAGCGAATACGTGGAAACGGAACTGAGCAGGGACATGGATCAACCAAAGCCGGAGAAACAAGGAAAAAAGAAAACAGAAAGGGAAAGGTAAACCTATGGAATATGCTGTATTTAAACAACAGATCATGGAACAGGCAAAAAGGATTCTGCCACAAGAAGAAGGTTATGTAATCACTATTGTGGATCAAACAGAGTACGGGCTTGGCGAGATGTTGATCATCAATAAGTCTGACAAGGAAGTTGTACCAGGTATCTCTATGGAGGAGATGTATCAGGATTTTTCACAGAACAAAAAAAGTATAGAAGAAGTTATAGAAACTATACAAGATACAGTAAATACTGCATTTATGATGATCCCAGAGATAGATGGTACGCAAGGAATTGATTTCAGAGATTATGATTGCATAAAAGATCTGCTGGTGGTAGAACTGGAACGTTCTGAGTTCAACGGAGAACATTTATCTCATGGAATTTTTGAAAAGCAGCCTATGGGGGCATTGGTTCTGTACCTTAGATTGGAACAGAAGAACCAGTTAGTTATGGTAAGACTGGGAAGGGATGTATTGGAAGTTTGTGGCGTGAGTCAAAGCACCATGATGAAGCAGGCGATGGAAAATACGATAAAAATAAATCCTCCTGTGGTGATGCCAGTAGATACGAATGGTAGATTCCCTTACTTTATCCTTTCAAACAGAGAAGGGAGAAATGGAGCGACTACCATCACATATCCGGGAATGTTAGAACAATTAAGGAAAATGGCAGGTATGGATTTTTATGTGATCCCAGCTAATATCCATGAAGTTTTGATTGTAGGAAAAACCGAGAATGCGCCGATAAGATATCTTAGAGAGGCGTTGAAACAAAGGAACCGTGAAATGGGTATCCAGCAGATGTTAAGTGATCATGTCTATGAGTACAGTGGAAGAGATAAAAAATTGAAACGTTGTCTCGATGAAAAGAAAAAAAATCGGGAGCGATAAGAGAAAAGTAAACTCGAAAAAGCGGTTAATTCGTTGAAGAGAAAGGATGATGCCTATGGAACATACCCTGCAGTTAGGGGAAATATTGAAAGATGGAATGTATCCTGTGGAGTCTGAAGGAGGAGACAACTGGAGGATCTTACACGGAGATACACTGAAATTAGTAAAAGCGTTTCAACCGGGAACTTTTGATGCAGTGATCACAGATCCGCCCTACGCATCGGGCGGTACAAAGCAGAATGAAAGGAACCGGACAACCAATCAGAAATACAGCAGCATGTCACCGGAAAAAGCCCTGCCAGATTTTGACGGCGACCAGAAAGATCAGCGTTCCTGGACCCATTGGATGGCAGAGTGGCTGTATGATGTGAGAAAAGCATGTAAAAGTGGTGCTCCGATATGCCTTTTTATTGATTGGAGACAGTATCCATCGATGACGGATGCTCTTCAATGGGCGGGGTGGATCTGGAGAGGAACAGCGGTCTGGGATAAGACAAACAGCCGGCCACAGAAGGGAAGGTTCCGTCAGCAGACAGAGTTTATCATATGGGGAAGTAACGGACCTATGCCGATCAGCCGTCCGGTTTCCTGTCTTCCAGGTGTGTTCCGATATGGGAATCCCCAGAACCGGGTGCATGTGACAGAGAAACCGCTGCAGTTGATGAAGGACGTGGTGCAGATATGCGAGCCAGGCGGAAGAATCTTAGATCCTTTTGCCGGAGCAGGTACTACGATTCTTGCGGCTGCCCAGCAGGGATACCAGGCAGTGGGGATTGAAGTGACAGATGCGTATTTCCAATTGGGAACGGAAAGAGTGAGAGAAGCATTGAAAGAAGAAGTGGATGTCCAATAGGATGTCCGTTTTTTTCGTGATAGAAACTTAGGGCATCCATAAGGATGCCTGCCGAAAGGAGATGAGATATGGATCGAGCGTTTGCGTATGTGAGCTGCTCTGAAGAGGACAGCAGAGTAAAGGTGCAGAAATACTGCAGGAAGATTTATGAACTGGGTTATATCCCCATCTGTCCCAGATTTGGATTTGTGCCATTTCTGGATGAGAGCAATGCGGAAGATCAGCAGGGACTGGCTCAGATGTCCATGCTTCTTTTAAAACGATGCCGTATGGTAGTAGTCTGCGGAAATGAAGTGACAGAAAACATGAATACAGAGATCAGTACTGCGGATCGACTGCATATCATCTGTACGACTTTAGAGGGACTGATTCAGATCAAAGAAACCAAGTAAATGACAGAGGGGGGAAGGAGACAGACTTGCGGTGCGACTTGTTTTGCAAGCATAGCGTTTGGATATCCAAACGCCCTTTGGGGAGAACCCCAATCCCCCGTGACAGAGCATGAGAGGAGATCAAATATGTGGAATTTTATCATAGGTGCAATGTTTGGCGGTATGTGTGGAGTTGGAATTGTGTGCCTTACGGTGATAGGAAAACAAGCAGATGAGGATATGGAACATATTGAAAAGAAGAAAGAAACATCAGCATTAGAGGGGAAGGTGTTTGAATGAGGAAACGCAATCATGTGATTCCTATAAGGCTGAATACAAAAGAAATGAAACATCTGGAGACACAGGTTGCAGTCAGTGGGCTAAACAGGGAAGAATATCTCCGTACCTTGATCTTAGGGGCGGAAGTGCGTGCAAAGCCTTGTACCCATCATGCAGATTTGCTGCGGAAAGTTGCAGGATTGTGTAATAATGCGAATCAGCTGGCACACGTTGCCAATGCAACAGGAACTGCCAGTCAGGAGAGTGTCAACGAAATGCTGAGGATATCCAGAAAAGTCTGGGAAGAAGTAAGGGAAATGTGGTGATGGCTTATTGCATATACAAGTATTATTCCCGTTCACCGCCTGGACCGTTCTGTAGACTATATCCGGGATAAAGAAAAGACTCAAAAGAAAGGGAATACGGCCGGTTCTCTGGAAGAAGCAATCGATTATGCATTGAACCGGGATAAAACGGAGCAAGTGTTTTTTGAAGATGCCATTGGCTGTACCATAGATCAGGCATATCAGGATATGGTTGCTACGAAAAAAAGATTTCATAAAACAGACAAGGTGCAGGGATTCCATCTGGTACAAAGTTTCGCAGAGGGAGAGGTTAGTCCGGAACTGGCACATTTGATAGGAGTGGAACTGGCAGAGCGTCTGCTGAGAGGACAGTTTGAAGTGGTTATCACCACTCACTTAAATACCAGTCATTTCCATAACCATCTGGTCTGGAATTCCGTGTCTATGGAAGATGGGCATAAGTATCATAGCAATGAACAAAGTTATTATATGGAGGTTCGAAAGATTTCCGATGAACTTTGCCGAAAATATGGGTTGTCCGTAATCCAGACAAATCAGAAAAAAGGGATACATTATGTACAATGGAAAGCGGAGAAAGAGGGAAAACCAACCTGGCGGACAGCCATCCGTTCGGATATTCGTGAGACAGTGAAAGCAAGCTACAGCTGGACTCAGTTTGTAAAAGAAATGGAAACAAGAGGTTATGTATGGCGGACAGATAGGAAATATCTTGCTCTAAAGGCTCCTGGAATGGAACGATATGTACGCTTACGATCTTTGGGAAAAGGATATGGAGAAATGGAAATCCGGGAGTGGATCTTAAGACCAAAGATTCGGGAGACAGAAAAAGTATATCTGCAATGGTCAAAACAAAGAAAGAAACGGACCGGACTACAGGCATTGTATTATTCCTATTTGTATCAGATGGGTGTTTTTCAAAAGAAACCCAAGCGCATCCCTTATGAAGTGCGGGAAGATATCCGCAGGCTGGATCAGCGGATTGCGCAGATAGAATTTCTTCAGAAACAGGACATTTCCACCCTAGAACAGCTGCAGGAATTCCGGCACCCGCTGGAAGAAAAAATGGCACAGTTGCTATTGGAACGCGGGCAACTGTATCGCAGCCAGCCCGGATGTGAACGGATTGGAAAGATTACAGAAGAGATGAAACAGATCCGCAAGGATATCCGGATGTCGCTGCGGATTGAGCAGTATTCCGTAGAAATGGAGCAGCGGATGAAACGGGCAAAGGAGAGGATGGAACAGGCAGAGAAAAATATGCAACGAAAGAAGGAGCAGATAAAGGAATCCTATGTGAAGTAAAAAATCGAGGAGGTGAGCGGTATGAATTACGGTGGTGATGCGGCAGATCAGATTGTTCGTTATTCGATGGAAGGGATGGAACATACGCTTCGGATTTCCGGGAGTATCGCAAAAAATCTGGCAGTTTTCATCGTAGCAGTGTTAAAAGACCAGAAAAAGACTTATGGAAAGACACAGATGGTACGTATGATCAAAGAACGAAGGCCGACCAAATTTTTTACCGTGCCGGATGACCGTATGAAAGAATTTGCCAGAGAAGCAAAAGCAAGAGGTCTTTTATATGTCGTCATTAAGGATAAAAAGAAACCAATCAATAACGAGATTATGGTATTTGCAGAAGACGCTGCCAAAATGAACCGGGTATTGGATCGCATGGATATTGACTATGTAAAAGCAGAATCCGGGAAAGTGGAATTTGATACAAGCGATCCCAAGAAAGAAGAAACAAAGGGAATGGAACTGGAAAGAACCACTAAAGAAGGACAGGAAAAGAAAGTCCAAACAGTATCTATGCCGGAAGGAACCATTGAATTTGAAATTGATGAATCGGATCAGAAGTTTGATTTTGGGGATTTGTTCTTTGAAGAAGGAAATTTTACGCAGGGGAAGGAAGAAAAGCTTCCGTCCGGGACTTCCTCGCCCAGCAGAGATTTTTCTTCCGGTCAGAAAAATAGGGAACATGGAGCAAAGCCCTCTGTGCGTGCAGAGATCAAAGAGATAAAAAAAGAGCAGGCACAGAAGAATCGGCAGAAACAAAGCAGACAGCGTCAAAAGACGAAAGGGCGAAAATACAAGAAAAAGGGAAAAGGGAGGTAATGCTATATGGATTTAACAGGTATGATTCAGAATCCTGTGGAGGATCAGAACTCGGAGCAAAAGTTATCGAAAGAAGAGTATGCAGCTTTAAAGAAACAGGAGCGGGAAGAAACGTGGATGCAGATCGATGGACAGGCACAGTCGGTGTTCAAGGATGGAGCGTCCTTGCAGAAGTTTCTGGATTTTATGACAGGGCAGTATAATATGCCAAAGGTTCCGAACCTTTTGCTTTTATATTCCCAGAATCCCGAAGTAAAGCTGGTAAAATCTTTTGATGAGTGGAAGCATGACAGACGTTCCTTGAGAACAGGAGTACATGGTTATACTTATATTATTGATACAAAGTATGAGAAGGATGGAGAAATGCGTTCCGGTTATGCGATCAGCAAGGGCTATGATATTACGCAGACCAAAGGAAGGCCGTTAGAGGAACGTCCTCAGAGAGATATCCACACATTATTGGAAGCAGTGTTGAAAAATCAGAATATCCGTCTGCAGATTGCGGATAATCTTCCGGATAAGATTCAGGCACAATATATTCCAAATCAAAGGACGATTTACATACGAAACGGAATGTCAGAGATTACTACTTTTCATGCTATTAACCGAGAACTTGCCTGTGCAGCACTAGACCAGCATGATGGAAACTATGCCAGAAATAGAGTTAATGCACAGGCATTTTGTGCCACATACATATTAGGAAAAAGATATGGTGTGGATGTCTCCGGTTTTGATCTTGAGAAAGTGGCAGGAATTCAGGAGCATGGTCAGAAAGATCCACAGGAGTTAAGGCTATTCTTAAATGATGTCCGGACAGCAGCTTATGGAATCCGTGGTCATATCGAACGGAATTTGCGGGAGCCGGAACAGCAGTTTGTGACAGAGGATACCTTTACAGTAGGAGAAAGCGAGAAAAAATCTCCGGACAAAGGGAAAAAGAGTAAAAATGAACCAGAGCGATAAAGCACAGTAAAAGTTGGATTTGTGATAGCTATTGCGGAACGTGTGTGATATGGTTGGTGTAAGAAAGGCAGGTGTCATATATGACAAAATATTATATCGAAATGAAAGAAACCAGAAGAAATATGATGTCAGATGCATTGCTGAGTCTTTACCGGAAAAAAGGACCTGAATCAGAAGAGGCAAGACAAATGGGTTTAAAACTCTGGGATTTTGATCTGAAAGAAAAGAGGATGGAAATCACTTCTGATGAACAGAGGGTTCTTCGCCATGCCTTAAATGATCTCCGCAATCAGCGTTTAGAGGAAGGAAAATATACTGATGGTGTGGAAGCAGCTATCATGGAGGTTATGAAACCCCATAGGACCAAGCACTTCCCGTGGTAAAAGGAGGGGTGATCATTCAGATATTAGATCGAAAACAGGTAGAACGCATACGAAAGATGTATCCAGAAGGAACGCAGATTTGCTTAGATGAGATGGAGGGTGAAAGGAATATGCCCTCTGGATTAAAAGGAAAAGTATGTTACGTAGATGATGCCGGACAGATCCATGTGAACTGGGAGAATGGTAGTTCCCTTGCGGTTTTGCCAGAAGTGGATTCGTTCCATAAAATAGGAGAGCCGCATAAGAGAAAGGAGCATGACATGCAGAGGTAACATTTAGAAAAGCAGACTTGATTGTCTGGGGGATTTTTCTTCCGATTGTCTGGTGGATGGGGGCTTCCCTTGCCTGTGCGATTCAACCAGGGGAAAATATATTTGAAATTTTAGACAGGCTGAGTCAGATTCTTCGCCAGCCTTTTTCTTTGCACTACACCGTATATACGGGAAAGTGTATCTTGATTCTATCATTTGCCTATATCACAGGTATCTGTATCTATTATTCTCAGCAGAAAAATTATAGAAGAGGTGTGGAACACGGTTCCGCCCGTTGGGGAGACGTCCATCAGATTTGTAAGAGATATGCAGACAAGGAGTATACCCATAATCTTCTTTTGACACAAAACTTTCGCATGAGCCAGGAAGTCTATAAGCACCAGAGAAACTTAAATGTCTTGGTGGCGGGTGGCTCAGGAGCCGGAAAAAGTCGTACCTATGCAGTTCCTAATATTCTTCAATGCTCTCAGGCTGAGTCGAAAAAAGGCGGTGGCTGTTCCATTGTAGTAACGGATCCGAAAGGAGAGCTACTCCGGAAGACTGGAGGACTGCTGGAACGGATGGGATATGAGGTACGGGTGTTTGATCTGATCAACCCGGATACATCCTTTTGTTATAATCCATTTTGTTATGTCCATGATGACAAAGATGTGTTAAAACTTATCAACAACCTGATCCGCAATACAACACCAAAAGGTTCACAGGCATCGGATCCATTTTGGGAGAAGAGCGAAACAGCGCTGTTGCAGGCTCTGATGCTGTACCTGTTACATGAAGCACCGCCGGAAGAGCAGAATTTCCCTATGATCATGGAGATGTTAGGTAGTGCCCAGGTTAAGGAAGAAGATGAGGAATATCAGTCACCTCTGGACATTTTGTTTGAAAGGTTAGAAATGAGAAAGCCGGACAGCATTGCGGTGAAACAGTATCAGATTTACAAGCAGGCAGCGGGAAAAACAGCAAAGTCTATCTTGATTTCTGTTGGTGTCCGGTTGGCTGCATTTAATCTGAAAGAGATTGCAAACTTAACCTGTACGGATGAGCTGGATCTGGCAAGTATCGGAGAAAAGAAAGTGGCGTTGTTCTGCTGTATCCCCGATGCCGATACTTCTTTGAACTATCTGGTAGGTATGATTTATAGCAATCTGTTCCAGACACTGTATTATGTAGCAGACCGAAAATATGGAGGGAGATTGCCGGTACCCGTCCACTGTATCATGGATGAGTGGCCGAATGTAGCCTTGCCGGATGATTTTGATAAGATCCTTGCTACCATGCGGTCACGCGCAATTTCCTGCAGTATCATCATCCAGAATATGGCGCAAATGAAAGCCCTGTTTAAGGACTCATGGGAAAGCTTGGTAGGTAATTGCGATGAATTTTTATATCTGGGAGGCAACGAAAAAGAGGGACATAAATATATTTCGGAACTGTTGGGAAAAGAAACTTTAGATACGAATACTTATGGACAGACAAAAGGACGAAACGGAAGTTATTCTACGAACTATCAGCAGACAGGGCGGGAACTCTTTACACCGGATGAGATCCGCTTACTGGATAACCGGAAAGCAATCCTGTTTGTCCGAGGGGAACGTCCCATGCTGGATGACAAATATAATTTAAAGAAACATCCAAATGTGAAATGGACAGAGGATGGCGGTGCGCCTCCGTATGACTATGCGAAAGCTCCGAGGTCACATGATGATTTGAATATTGATATTGAACGCTTAGATGATTATGAGCTGCTCTGTGAAGAGGACATCCTCGGCAAAGAGCAGCCTTTTTAGATGGGAGGAATGTGTATCGTGCATATGATGCAGAAATTGTTTAAGAAAAAGAATCCGAAGACGAAGCCTTTGCGAATGAGTGGTGTACAAAAACGATTTTTTGTCAGCTATGCAGTAATCGTATTCGCCATGATGTGGTGTACAACCCCTGTTCTGGCTGCAGGAGATCCATTAGCAGTGGTGAATAACTTGTCTGATTTTATTTTTTCCTTGATCCGGGCGATTGGCTTGATCTTGTTAGGATTTGGTGTGGTGCAGATCGGCTTGTCTTTAAAATCGCATGATCCAAGCCAGAGGGCAAATGGATTTTTGACTTTAGCAGGCGGCGTCATCATTACCTTTGCAAAAGAGATTTTGGATTTGATCATGGTGTAATCTGATATCAGCAGTACAGCGGGAGAGCAGACACTGTGCTGTTCTCCCTGTCTGTAAATGGAAACAACAGGGAGGTGAAATGCTACTTGGAAAGTGATAACTGGATCGTTCAAAATCTAAACAATGCGTTAGAAACATGGAATTCTAAGCTGTCAGAAATCTGGCAGCTTTTAACGCAAAGCCCGGAAACCTTTAAAGGCGGAGATATCTGGAGTGTGATGCTGACCATTCATGATGCTCTAAAAGGAATCGGGTATGGACTTTTAGTACTTTTTTTTGCGATCAGTGTAGTGAAAACCTGTAGCAGCTATCTGGACGTAAAAAAGCCAGAGCATGCGGTGAAATTGTTTATTCGATTTGCACTGGCAAAAGGGGCAGTAGGGTATGGGCTGGAATTGATGATGGCACTTTTTTCTGTCATACAGGGAATGGTATCTACAATCATGCAAAATTCAGGATTTGGTGGGGATTCAGATGTAATCGAACTTCCGGCTGAAATGGTGGAGAAGATTGAAAGTGTAGGATTATTAGATTCTATTCCTCTTTGGATTGTTACACTGCTTGGCAGCCTGTTTATTACAGTCTTGTCATTTATTATGATCTTGACCGTGTATGGAAGGATGTTCAAGCTGTATATGTACACAGCCATAGCACCCATTCCCATTGCGACTTTTGCGGGAGAGCCTACACAGAACATAGGGAAGAACTTTGTCCGTTCCTATGCAGGGGTTTGTATGGAAGGAGCAATCATTGCACTTGCCTGCATTATTTTTTCTGTATTTGCTGCCAGTCCGCCGGCAATCGCAGACAGCAGTTTATCTGCGGTGAATATTGTATGGAATTATGTGGCAGAGCTGATCTTTAACCTATTAGTATTGGTAGGGGCAATTAAGGCAGCGGACCGGATTGTAAAAGAAATCATGGGGTTATAAGTAAGGAGGCAGGAGTATGAAAGAACAACCAATTTTAGGATATGATTGGGAAATGGGACATGAAGAAATCAAACTGGAGATAGGCACTTACTATACAGGAAAAGGTCTGTATATTGGAATGCTGGCAAAGGAAGATGGTGTATGGGAATCTTTTAGTGATCTGACGGTAAATTTACCGTTTGAGAGATCGGATGTTCATGAGGCCTTTATCCAGGACTTTGGGAGTAAGGAAAAATTGAAATTTATTCAAAAACATAAGTTGGGTAAAATTCTTCCAGAGCGAGGACATTCTGGATTCTGTACCTATGCAAAAGTGGCATTTGATCTTAAGCGGCTGGAGGAATTAGATCCAGAAGGAATGAAACGTTTTTATAAGGATCATCCAGAACTTGAAGAACAGAGCCAAGTGCCGAAAAAGAAAAAACGAAATCAAATGGAACGGTAAAATGTGGGAATACAAAAGGAAAGGAGTTATGACAGAAAAGGCCGTCCCCTGGCTTATTTTCTGTTATTTGTATTGACAAAATGGAAGTAAAAATGAACAAAGAGATCCAGGAATTTCAGGAGTCCTTTTTCTTTGGACTGAGCATGCGGCAGTGTTTCTTTTCTGTATTGGCGATTGCTGCTGCAGTAGGTGTTTATCTAGGGACAAAAGATACCTGTGGAACGGAGATTGCCGGATGGCTGAGTGTTTTTGCTGCAGCCCCTTTTGCGGGATGTGGTTTTTTCCGCTATCACCAGATGACACTGGAAAAGTTCGTATGGGTGTGGTTAAAATCAGAGATCTTATGCCCCAAAAAGCTGGTGTTTCAATCGGAGAATCTCTATCTGAAATGTCTGGAAGAGACAATAGAAATCGGAACACGTTCCTGCAGAAATGGCACGGAGCTGGTAGAACGAAAGAGAAGCAAAAATAGAAAAAAGAAAGGAAGGGGGGATGCGGTTGATTAAAACGCTGCATCGTACATTAAAACTAGAAAAAGAGAAATTTATGATTCCGAAGTCTGTACAGCAGGCAATCCCGATACAGCGGATCTGGCCGGATGGCATCTTTCAGTCCGGCAGGCTGTTTTCAAAATCGTTCCGTTTTACGGATATCAATTATTCCATTGCAAGCAAAGAGGATAAGACAGAAATGTTTCTGGATTATTCCGAGCTTTTAAATGCATTGGACTCCGGCGCATCCGCCAAACTTACCATTAATAACCGCCGCATCAATAAGGCAGAATTTGAACAATCCATTCTGATCCCTATGAAAGAGGACGAATTGGATGAATACCGAAAAGAATACAACGAAATGTTGTTATCCAAGATCAGTGATACCAATAACAGTATTCTTCGGGAACGTTATCTGACGATCAGTGTCCATAAGAAGAACATTGATGAGGCAAGGACCTATTTCGCACGTGTTGGAACGGATATCACCACACATCTGGCGAAGTTATCTTCCATTGGGGAAGAACTGGATGCTGGAGAGCGTCTGAAGATTTTCCGTGATTTCTTTAAAGAAGACGTTTCTGCGACAGCAGAGTTTGATTTTAAGGAAGCTGTAAAAAGAGGACATGATTTTAAAGACTGGTTTGCACCAGATTCTATGGAGTTCTTGCAGGATCATTTTAAGATTGATGGGCGATATGGGCGTGTTTTATATATGCAGGATTATGCAACTTACGTCCGGGACAGCATGGTATCGGAGCTCTGTGATCTGAGCAGAAACTTAATGCTGTCAATTGATATCCTGCCAGTCCCTACGGATGAAGCAGTCCGTGAGATACAAAACAAACTGCTTGGTGTAGAAACGAACGTGACCAACTGGCAGAGAAGGCAGAACGAAAACAATAACTTTTCTGCAACCATTCCGTATGAGATGGAGTTGCAGAGAACCGAAACAAAGGAGATGTTAAATGATCTGACCACCAGAGACCAGAGAATGATGTTCGGGGTGTTGACCATTGTGCATATGGCAGACAGTTATAAGGAGTTGAACTCAGATACGGAAACCTTGAAATCCATTGCGAGGAAAAATCTGTGTCAGCTGTCCACTCTGCGGTGGCAGCAAATGGACGGTCTGCATACGGCGCTGCCTTTTGGACCACGAAAGATCAACGCTCTGCGTACCCTGACCACAGAGTCCACAGCTGTGCTGATCCCTTTCCATACCCAGGAGATTATGCAGGAAGGCGGGATTTATTACGGGCAGAATGCGGTCAGCAAAAATATGATCGTTGTGGACCGGAAGAAACTGCTGAATGGCAACAGTTTTCGCTTAGGAGTCAGTGGATCCGGAAAAAGTTTTTCTGCCAAAGAAGAGATTGTTGCATTAGCACTTGCCACGGAGGATGACATCCTAATTCTAGATCCGGAATCCGAATTTGGAAACCTGACAGTAGCATTAGGGGGAGAAGTTGTAAAAGTATCAGCAACTTCTGGAATGCATCTGAATGCTATGGATATGGACAGCAGCTATGGGGATGATACCAATCCACTAATTGAAAAATCAGAATTTCTGTTGTCTGTTTTTGAACAGCTGATAGGGGCAGGCAATCTGGGCGCAAAGGATAAATCCATCATTGACCGCTGTACAGCTGATACTTATCGTGATTATATCCGCAGCGGTTATACCAAGGAAGTGCCGACTTTAAAGGACTTATACCGACAGCTGATGCTGCAGGAAGAGCCAGAAGCAAGAGCTCTTGCCTTATCAGCAGAATTATTTACCAGTGGAAGTCTGAACACGTTTGCGCATAAAACAAATGTGGATACGAAGAACCGTATCATGGATTATGATATCCGGGAACTGGGTTCCCAGCTCATGCCCCTTGGCATGCTGGTAACACTGGATGCCATTTTCAACCGTGTGATCCAGAACTGGAAAAAAGGAAAACGGACCTGGATCTTTTGTGATGAGTTTTATCTGTTATTCCGTTATCCATACAGTGCGGAATTTTTTTATAAGTTATGGAAGCGTATCCGAAAGTATAATGGGTTCGTGAATGCCATGAGCCAGAATGTAGATGAGGTTCTACGTTCCGATACGGCAAGACTTATGCTCGCAAACAGTGAGTTTTTAGTTATGCTGAACCAGGCAAGTACGGACCGGGAAGAATTGGCAAGACTTTTGAACATTTCCGACAACCAGTTAGGATATATCACAAATGTGAAAGCTGGAAGTGGTTTGATACGCTGTTCTGGAAATCTGGTTCCATTTGAAAATACATTCCCAAGGAATACAAAGTTGTACCAACTGATGACAACAAAACCAGGAGAAAGTTTGAAAGCTGTATAGCATAGGTTCGTTCATCAAATGTGTTTTACAGTACGTCATAATTGAATCAAAAAATATGAAAGCCGTTACATGGGGGACTGTGTAACGGTTTTTGATTCATAGAGAAAGGGTGTGTAAATGTGATAAAAGATGTACAGGAAAAGAAAATATCTTTTTATACAGCTGAATGCATGGAATTTGAAACAATGGGAGAAGTGACAGAGTGCGCCACATTAAAAGAAGCCTTTCGGATATACCAGAAAATGGAACAGAAAAGATCCGGTATGGGGGTTGGGATTGGATTTATTTTACATGATCCAGATGTGCCTGAGTACAGTGATATCCACTATCCTTTATATCAAGGAAATGGGGTGGAGCGGGATTTAATTGCACTTGTGGAGGCTTATGAGAAGCACCCACTGGTACAGAAAGCACAAAAAGATATGCAGAAACTGTTAGATAGGAAAAAACAGGTGGAACGATAAAGGAGGAGAATAAGGCAGATATTAAAACAAAAGAGGTAGACCGGACGTTGAAAGTCCGGGAACATGCCAAACAGCTTCCCAAAGAATTGATCAAGGATATTACTTTAAAATCTGCAGAACGTTCCCTGCTATCTACGCATGACGGTTCCCATTTTTCTCCCAAACAGTCTCCGGAACAGTATGCTTCTGACCGGCTGGAAGAAGGAATCAAGTGGTCGGCCAGTAAAGGGGAAACCATCGTTTCTCAAGGCAGTAAAAAAGCGGCAAAAAAAAAGGCAGAGAAGACCTGGAGAGTCATCAAAGAACGAAGGAGTAAAAATGCGGATCGTACTGCTGAACAGAGTAGAAACAGTGGAACTCAAGGAAATTCACAAACAGAACGTCAAACTGATATACGAATTAAAACAA
Organism: Blautia hansenii; assembly: GCF_013304445.1. Classification (GTDB taxonomy): domain Bacteria; phylum Bacillota; class Clostridia; order Lachnospirales; family Lachnospiraceae; genus Blautia. Next base: position 25,820 of record NZ_JAAITA010000020.1, on the reverse strand, counting down.
AAGAAGCGGTAAACAAAAGAACAGCAGGAGTAGCGAGAGAGAACATTGCAGAGGTAAAAAATGCGACCCCTTTGAGAGATTCTGCAAATCGTATCAAACAAGCACATACAGCGAAAACTTCAAAGGAAGCGTCAAAATTAAAGAAACAGGCAGAACATGCTTACCGTTCTGGAAAAAAATTAGCTGTCCAAGGGAAAAAGGCTGCAACACAATCTGCAAAGGCAGCTAAACGGACAGTATCTGGAATAAAAACAGCGGTTAAAACGGGAGTTACCGCAGTAAAATCATTAGGAACCTTTCTGGTGGCAGGCGGCTGGATTGTTGTGCTGTTGGTAATTGTTCTGGGGGTGATTGGTGGAATTGCAGGAAGCTCCGGGAGTACTAGTGCGGAGCCACTAAGTCAGGAGGTACTGGCTTATACATCTACCATTCAGAGGTATGCTTCACAGTATGGAATTTCGGAATATGTACCTTCAATCCAAGCAATCATGATGCAGGAATCCGGAGGACGTGGAACAGATCCTATGCAGGCAAGTGAATGTCCGTACAATACCCGCTATCCAAATAGTCCAGGGGCGATTCAAGATCCAGAGTATTCCATACAGGTAGGGGTACAATATTATGCAGATTGTGTAAGACAGGCAGGATGTGAAAGTCCATTAGATATCAGCAGGCTACAACTCAGTTGGCAAGGATATAATTACGGAAATGGTTATATTGGATGGGCTTTAGAACATCATGGCGGTTATAGTCTGGAAAATGCATTGCAGTTTAGCCAAGAAAAGGCAGCGGAACTTGGTTGGCCAAGATATGGAGATCCTCAATATGTTCCTCATGTTCAGAGATACTATTCTGGAGGTGGTATCCTTGGCGGAATATTTGGAAACGGACAGATTGTGCAAGTGGCAAAACAGGAAGTTGGAAGTAGTAATGGGGAAAAATACTGGAGATGGTATGGATTTGATTCTTATGTGGAATGGTGTGCCTGCTTTGTCAGTTGGTGTGGGGAACAAGCTGGATTGATAGAATCTGGTGCAATGCCGAAGTTTTCTTTGTGCGAAAATGGAATTGATTGGTTTAAAAGTCATGGAAAGTGGCAGGAAACAGGCGGCATTCCGAGTGCAGGTTCCTTGGTATTTTTTGATTGGAATGGAGATGGCATATCGGATCATGTGGGAATCGTGGAAAAATATGAAGGTGGAATCATTTATACAGTAGAAGGAAATACAGGTACTAACATTGGTGGTAATAATGTCCGAGGGGTTTGGAAACATTCATATTCTGTTGGAAGTGCAACTATTCTTGGATATGGGATTATTTAAATAAAGAGAATAAGAAGTGCTATTTTATACAGGCACTTAATAAACATAATAAAAGGAAACAGGCAGACTTGTGGAGTATAATATTTCACAAGTCTGTTGTTAAAGTAGTGTTTTTATAAATTTTTTTTAAAAATCTTTAAATGGAGATTGTTTTGACTGATATCTTTTCCTTTACGCAATTATTTGTGTCATAAGGAAAAATTTAGTGATTAAAAAATTGTAGACAGGGAAATTAAAAGGCGTATAAATTGACTATAGATTTTTACTTAAAATATATAGAACTTTAAATTTTTGTATTCAGAATATCTAAATTTTGAATTTATACTAATAATCTTGACTTTATAGTTATATACATATAATATTATATTTTGTCTTACAAATGTAATATTAAGGAGAAAGAAAAAATGCAGAAAAAGTGGAAGATAATGATTATACTTCTCACAATATTGATTATATTATATGCTTTGACCAGTTGCAAAGAAAAGATACAAGAAAAAAAAGGTAATGAAGACAATTGGAAAGTATATCAACAGTTAGAAGAAAAAGAAGAACAGAATATCCAAAATCCATTTATTAGAGAAGAAACGAAATGTATTTTAACAGAAAAAGAGAAGCAAGAACTTCGAAATCAATTATTAAAAATAGTAACTCAATGTAAGGATATTTATCATCCAATTATTGATCAAACAACAGGATATCAGAGTATTTCAAGAGAGGAAGTAAAAAAGATAAAAAAGCGTTTTGGCGAAAATGGTTTGGTATGTGTGGCTGAAAATATGAATATGGAAAATTATGAAAAAGTGGAAGAATTTTATCTGGATTATTTAGAGGATAGAGAAACAGATGTTACAATATATGAGGTAAATAATGATGGTTCTTTTTGTTCTGAAACTTTTATATATCGAAATAAAGTGTTGCAAACTTTTACAATGACTCTTACTTGGGAAAAAGGAGAACAAGCTGAAATATCAAACGGAACAGCGAACAATATTGCTGAAATAAAATACACATCAAAAGGATATCTAATCTATTCATATGAGTATATTGTTGCACATGCAGCACTAAAAGAATATTATCGTGTAAAACCGTTATCGGACACATTGCGAATATTAACTGATCAATATGTTTCTGTATTTAACTATTTGAACTATAATTTTCTTACTCAAAATTGGGACGAAAGTAATGTAGAAACGATATTATTACCTAGATTGTTTGAGGATTTATATCAGGTACATACAGGTGAACAATTAAAGAAAGATTCAGGGAGAATTTCAGCAGAAATATATGAAAATGTTATGATAGCTTGTTTACCTGTTACAATAGAAGAATTGCGAAAGCATTGTGGATATGATATGGAAAGTAATACCTATGATAGTGGAACCTTTTTTTATCGAGGAACATCCCCTTTTGGTGAAGTAGTAGATTATTTGGATAATAGTGATGGAACACTCACGCTATATGTTGATGCTGTATGGCCAGATAGGAATACTGATTGTGCTTTTAAAAATGAAATTGTCATTAAACCGTATGGCGATGGAACTTGTCAATATTTGTCTAATAAAGTACAGAAAATTGAATTAGATATTCCAGTATACGAAGAGTATTGAAAAAGAATTTCAACAAGTTAAATTATATATCTAAGCATTGCACTATAATATTTGAGGGCAGATTCGTATTTTTGCGATTCTGCCCTCAAATATTATAGACATGTTTCGTTTAAAGTTAAGGTATATTTGATGAATTAAAATCAATGCAGGTAATTTGCAAAAGGTCAAATAACATGATCACGTAGAATATGAAATAGAAAAAAATATATTGACATTCCAATCTTACGTATGTAATATTATAAATGTCTTACGCGTGTAAGATTCGTGGTGTTATATATATACTTCTAAATATGACACCTGTAAAAATAAAAAAGATTTATTAGCTATAAGTCTTACACGCGTGGTTTTTGTAAACGAATATTTAGTTATCAGGTTATAGAAAGAAGATTAAGGTATATATGAGTAAGAGAAGAAAAAAAGTAAAAAAGAAAAATAGAAAGATAGTTTGGATAATAGAAAGTTTGCTTTTTATAATACTTATCAGTTTGTTAGTCTTATTAAAAATTTTCAATCCGCAAGAGAGGGAGAAAATAGAAGAAAAATCTGAAGAAACAGTAAAACCATTAGTTATTCAGACACAACAGCGGAAACTGGATTTAGATCAGCTACATAGTAGTGCTGGAATTGTAATCAGTCTCGATGACAGTAAAGTTATATTTCAATTTCAACAGGATGAAAAAATATTTCCAGCATCATTAACGAAAATAATGACATGTATTCTAGCAATTGAAAATATAAACAATTTGGAAGCAACTATTACATTAGAGCCAGAAATATTTGATGAACTATATGCCCAAAATGCGTCAATGGCGGGCTTTCTACCTGGTGAAAATGCAAAAATAATTGACATATTGTATGGAAACATTTTGCCTTCAGGGGGAGAGTGTTCAATTGCTTTAGCGGAGTATGTTGCTGGTTCAGAACAAGCATTTGTAGAACTAATGAATGAGAAAGCTAAAGATTTAGGAATGAATAATACACATTTTATGAATGCAACAGGATTACATAATGAATCTCACTATACTACAGTGAAAGATATAGGAATTCTTTTACAGTATGCATTAAAAAATCAAACTTTTAATGATATATTTCAGTCAAAAAGTTATTTTGTTGCGCCGACAGACCAGCATTTAAGTGGTTTTACTTTTTATAGTAGTATGTTTAAACTACGAGATCAATGGGAGTTGGATGAGGGTGAAATTGTGGGAGGAAAAACAGGTTATACAGATGAGGCAGGGCTTTGTTTAGCCTCAGAAGCGATTGTTAATGGTCGAAAATATATTGCTATAACAGTAAATGCAGAAGGAAATCATAATACAGAACCATTTCATGTAAATGATGCTTTTTATTTATATAATCAACTACAATCGCAATGATTTTTTAAATTTATAATCATACAAATGCAGGGAGGAAATATTAAAAAGGAGTACTTCAGAGATTATTCTTTGGAAATTCAGAAAATAAATTATGAAGAAATTAAAAATACCAAGAAGTTTAGTCCTATTAATTGTTTTTTTTATAATGTTCTCGATTTTAATAGTACGGTTGTTTCAATTACAGATTGTGAAAGGACAAGAATACGAAAATAATTTTATTTTACAAACGAAAAGAGAAATTGTACTATCTGGAGCAAGAGGAAATATTTATGATCGTAATGGCAAACCACTTGCTACAAATAAGTTAGCTAATTCGGTTACATTCGAAGATCAAGAAACTTATAATTCAGATCGAGAGCGACAGTTGAATTTGAATTCAAAAATTTATCAGATGATTCGTATTATAAAAAGTAAAGGAGATAGCATAGAAACTAGTCTAAAAATTATAATAGATCCAAACGGTAATTTCCAATTTTCTGTAGATGATTTTTGGCTTCAAAGATTTAAAGCAGATGTATATGGAAAAGCGAACATCGACGATATGGAAGCTAAGGAACGAAATTCTACAGCAGATGAAATAGTCTCTTATTTATCAGATAAGTTCTGTGTTTTTGCGCAAGGAGAGAAGAAGTATACAGATAAAGAAAAAAAAGATTATGGATTACCGCAACAGTTTGAAAAAAGTGATCTACTTGATATTTTAAATATACGCTACGCATTATCTTTACAGGCATATCAAAAATATCTTTCAGTAACAGTGGTAAAAGATGTATCAGATGAAACTGTTGCTGCCATTATGGAAAATCAATATGATATTTCAGGAGTTGATATTAAACAGGATACAATACGAGTGTATGAAGGAGGAGAAGCGTGTTCCTCTATATTAGGATACACAGGCACTATATCATCCGAGGAGTTAAAAGAAAGGGATGATAGTAAATTAACCATTAATTCCATAGTGGGTAAATCTGGAATGGAGCAATATTTAGATCAAGTTCTTCAAGGAAGAGATGGGAAAAAGGAAGTATATGTAGATAATACAGGGAGAACTACACAAGATCTTGGAGTAATACAGCAACCGAGAGCAGGAAAAGACGTATATTTAAGCATAGATGTTGAATTACAGAAAAAAACATATGAAGCATTAGAAAGGAAGATAGCCGATATATTAGTGCAACATCTGATTAACACAAAAACTTTTGATAAAAAAGGGGTAGATGATACTACTGAAATAAAAATTCCAATATATGATGTGTATATTGCACTTTTAAACAATGGCGTTATTGATTTAGAACAATTAAGAGAAGAGGATGCTTCGGAATTAGAGAGAAAGTTTTTTCAAATTTTTCTGAAAAAGAAAAGTGAAGTGGTTCAAGGTATTGAAAAAGATTTAAGAGAATTGTCAACGAAATATAATGAATTGGGAATTGAAAATCAAGAATACCAGAGTTTTATCATTGATAATTTGAACATTATAAATAACAAGAACAATAATGAAGAATTAGTTGAAAAATGGGAAAAAGGCGAATTATCAATGAAAGACTATTTGTATGACCAAATTGGTGTTGGAAACATAAATTCAGATATAATTGCGTCAGAAGAAGAATACTTGAACAAAGATGAAATCTATGAATCATTGGTCTCTTTTATAGTAAATGAATTACAGGAAAATAGTCAGTTTGATGAGTTAATAAATAAATACTTGGTACTCAACGATGAGATATTGCCAGATGATATCGTTAGGCTATTATATGAACAGCAATTTTTAAATCCTGAAGATGAGGATTACGAAAACTGGAATCGAGGGCTAATTACCACTTTTGATTTGTTAATTAAAAAAATACAGAAACTTGAAATTACGCCAGCGGATTTAGCGTTAGATCCATGTTCGGGATCAGCAGTTGTTACAGATACCGCAACAGGAAAAGTGCTAGCATGTGTATCTTATCCGGGATATGATAATAATCGTTTAGCAAACCAAATGGATAACAAATATTATTATAAAATATATAATAATGCATCATTACCCTTATTTAATCGTGCAACACAACAGTTATCAGCACCAGGCTCAACATTTAAACCTGTTACAATTATTGCGGGATTAGAAGAAGGTGTAATAGATGAGTCAACCATGGTTGAATGCGATGGAGTGTTTGATAAAGTAGATCCACCTTTAAAATGCTGGAACCATGCAGGGCATGGGGCTGTTAATGGTGTAGATAGCGCATTGAAGAATTCATGTAATGATTATTTATGTGAAGTGTCATATCGTTTAGGAATGATAGACAATGATGAATTTTCGGATAAACAGGCACTAAATTATATACAAGAGTACGCGAAAATGTTTGATTTAGATGAAAAAAGTGGAATTGAGTTAACCGAAAGTAAACCTAAGATAACTGATAATTATGCTATTCCATCAGCTATCGGACAAGGAACAAATAACTTTTCTACAGTCCAATTGGGAAGGTATGTAACAACACTTGCAAACGAAGGTACTAGTTTCCAATTGTCACTAATTGACAAAATTGACGGGGTAGAAACAAGCCCGAAAGTGGAAAGCCAGATTGAAATCAATAAAAGAAGCTGGGAAGGAGTCCATGCAGGTATGGAATTATATACTCAAAGCACGGGGATATTTGACGGATTTCCAATATCGGTTGCAGGAAAATCAGGTACAGCTCAAGAAGTTAAGAATAGACCGGATCATGGTCTATTTATAGGATATGCACCTGCTGATGATCCAGAAATAGCAGTAGCAGTTCGAATTGTAAATGGGTATGAGGCAGGGAACGCAGTAGAATGCGGAAAAAATATTTTTGAGTATTATTTCGGTATAGAATAAGTTAGTGCATAAGTTGAGGAGAAAAACATAATGGATATATTATTTCAAATACATTATGAGTGGAACAAAGAACTCTTTTGTTTATATTATCAAACCCAAAATAGAAAGTACAGAAGGATATTATTATTCTTTTGTGGAGCAGTGATTATATTTTCATTTTGTCTATGTAGTAAAATTGGAAGAGAAATGATTATGACTATGATGATATTATTTGTTTGTGCTGTGATATTGATAAATAATATATATCTGAGACTAGCGACTTATATACAAATGGAAACTGCTTTAAAACAGTATGGAACTGGAAAAAGAATTATGACAATAAAAAAAGATGAGATTAATGTTTTAGTTCCGGAAAGCGGTAAGAAAATAATAGTGTCTTTTATCGAAATTATGGAAATTGGCACCATAAAAGAGTATTGCTGGATTCGCGTTATTAATCAACTTATTTTTATAAGAAAAGAAAATTTTGTTATCGGAGATATAGAAGACTTTAAAAGATTTATTAAATTAAACACATTAGCTGGAGAAGATTGGAGTAGAGTATGGAAAGGAAGAAATTAAAATGGATGTCATTTTACAAAATCATACATTGTATGATGAGGCGGTGATAGAATATTATTATCAAAATTTAAAATATGAAAATAAAAATGGAAAAAGGGAATTGGCTGATCTGAGTCGTCACTTTATAATCATTGAAGTATTTATTGGAATTGTAGTTTGTACTTTGATTGGATCAGACAAATGGATCTATAGTATTCCGCTTATTGCAATAACTTTTATATTTTTATATTATTGGACAATAAGTTATACTAAGAAAATATTTTTAAAATTAGATTCAAATTATTCTTATAAAAGGTATAAAGAGAAAGTAACTTATAACTTTTATGACGATAAGCTGGAAATTATAAGAAAGTACGATAGAACCATTATTGAATGGAAGAATATAACCTGTTGTAATATCAAAAAGAATCTTTGTTGGTTAGGATATGGTAATAAAGGGCTTGTAATTAATGGCGATGAATTTAGTTTTGGTACAGAGGAGCAATTTATTACATTTATAAAAAATAAAAATCACATTAATATCAATTTAGAGTAATTATTAGATTGAAATAAATGTTAGGGATCAAATAAGAATCCCTTTTCCAATTCATAAATCCATTTATTGGATTTATGGATGGACATATCTCAAATGATTACAGTTACATGTTATCTTTGGAATATGATAAAGTTGCCAAAATATGACTGACACATCATGTTAGAAGAGACAAAAATGAAAGAATCGAGGGGTGTATGAAGAATATTTATAAATTATGTGGGAAAACCAGTCTTTGTTTTTACCTGCTGTTTTTATATCAGGCATGGTATGTATGTCAGTATGGTGGGCTGAGAAGGCATTTGCTGATTTTGCTGATTAGTCTGTCTGGAATTTTGCTTAGTTCTGTACTATGGATGATTGCAAGGAAAAAGATGCAGCAAACATCTTAGCTCGAGAATAAAGTTCTTTTACGAATAGAGATTTTTCTTGCGTTGCTTGGTACAATCTATTTTGGCGGGCGTATCATTTATTCAGCAATTCCGTACAACGGGCATTTGTCATGGAAGCTTGATGAATTATGGAAGAAAAGGGAAGTAGATTTTGTCCACGATAACTTCTTTGAAGATGGTATCGAAGGAATTCTGACGGATTTAGAGGAAAAGCTTGAGATGCCGAAAAATCTTTATGTGGTAAATGGATTTAAGATGTCCTTTAATGAGACTGGGAAAGTTCAGACCTTAGATACCTTTCTTTACGGAAAAAATAAAAAAGGAACAGAAAAGACATATCTGATTACTTATGACAGAAAGATAAATGAGAAGATTATTGTTTGGGTGAACGGAGAAGCCAATGCCGATTATAATGCCGATATGCGTTTTGAGCCAATGCTCCGGATATTGGAGAAAGCAGACAGCGAAAATCAGGTGAAAATGTGGTCTTCAATTTTGGAAAATGAGACCTATGAACTTGTATATTATGGGCGCCGGTCTTTCGGAGTGATGGACGGGCTGCGTTATCTTCCCGGTGATGCAGACGGAGATGGTGTTGATCAAGGAAGTGAAAATTTTACACAACTTTTCAATGGCGGAGAAATTGTGGGATTTGAGGTTTCTCTTCACATGCCAGCTGTGAAAGATATCACTCCTGTTCGCTATATGATGGAACCAGAATATATCAGCCAGGAAGTGTTAGATAAAGAACAGATGGATGAGGTAAAAGATGTGGAAAGCTGGACAGTAGATCAGACAGACGGCAGTATGTATTTCTTTTTAGATGATAAGATAGGATGGCGTCTGGTGGTGGCTGATGCGGCGGCGGGAAGCAGATTTTACCAGTTGGAAAAAACTGCGGATGGCGGTGACACATGGGAAATGGCAAACCAGAATCCCTTTGGCGGAAATCTTGGGGTAACAGAGGGGTTGGAATTCTTTGATAAAAATTTCGGGTTTGCAGGGCTGACAGGAGCTTCCCAGTCCCATTCCAGCCTTTATGTCACCAGGGATGGAGGTACAACCTTTACGGAACTTCAGCTACCTTTGGAGACTGTGACAGAGCTACCGCCTTTGGCAAAAGAACTTAACTTTACCATAGAAAATTATAAATACTGTGAGATGCCGAAAAAGAAAGAGGATATCCTGACTATAAAGCTTTTAACAGGAGCTGGGGAAATCCAGGGAATTCGCTTTGAGTCAAAGGATAACGGAGAGACATGGGCATATGCTGGAATTAGTGTAGAGTGAGTATACATATGGAATGTCAGAATCTGGGGTTGGTTACCTGGATGTAATTTTAGACATTAGTATTCTTTGCTATAGCTTTAGATTTAAGATGCAATGGTTGGCTGTAATAGTTAATGCAATTGTAAAGTTTGTTACTAATCAGGCCAAAACCACACAGATGTCCAGCATAAATTGACAATTTGTAAGGCAAGTAACTGGAAGATTGTAAGTTAAAAAACATTGTGGTTTAAAGATTATATATTTCTTTATGCCACATTTTTTGTAACATAAATGTCACAAGCAGCTTTTATTTTGAGCAAGATAATTTATGGGAAGGATAGATCTTTATGATAAGATTTTTGAAAATTTTTTTTGGAACAGTCTTCACACTTCTTATTTTGATTGGAAGTTGTGTGTTTTATGCTTTTAAAATCGAACCGTATCGTATTGCATCAAATCAATTATATTTAAACGAAAAAACTTCTGATTTTATTAAAGTTGTTCAATTCTCAGACACGCATATAAAAGCGGATTTTAATTATAAGAACCTGGATAAGGTTGTAAACTATATCAATAAGCAAAATCCAGATGTTGTTGTGTTTACAGGGGACTTGTATGACAATTATGCCAAGTATCATGATGATGAACATATCATAAAAGAACTACAAAAAATCAATGCAACATATGATAAAATAGCAATATGGGGGAATCGCGATTGCGGTGGTGGAGCTGCCAGACAGTATGAAAATATTATGCAGCAATCAGGATTTACTGTGCTGAAAAATGAAAATTGGTATGTGACTACTGATTCAGATAAAAAAATATTATTTACAGGGTTAGATGATAGTATGCTGGGAAATGTATATATGCCGGATTCTACAAAGATATATGATTCGAATTACAATATTCTGTTAATACATGAGCCAGATACAGCAGACTCTTTTCAAGAATACCCTTATGATTTAGTGTTGAGCGGACATAGTCATGGCGGGCAAGTTAATATCCCGTTTATTCCTGCTATTAATCAAAAAGCTATCTCTTCTACAAACCTCGCTAAAAATTATGTCAGCGGAATGTATGAATTAAATTCAAAGACAAAAATATACGTAAATACAGGAATCGGAACTACACATGTTTCTGGTCGGTTGGGGGTTGTTCCAGAAATATCTATATTTCATATTTATTTATAATAATTGGAATTGATAAGGCTACGTTGTTAATAGTTAATAGTGTGTTAAAAGAGATACACTCTCTTATTTGATGTTATATAAAGGTAAATTAGACCAAATAATAATGTGCTTGTATGTAGAAGTAATATGTAAAATACAGACTATGTATGTCACTAATTTAAGATCAGGTTTAGAGTACATAGTAAAAGAACAAAATGATTTGGCAAAAGATTACTATAAAAAAATCGCCCAGCCTGTGAGAGTCTGAGGCGATTTTTGATAGGGTATCTTATTGTCATTTATTGTCATTAAGAATTTGAATGGCGATTTCCTTTGCGGCAGTGCTTGATGTGTTGCCTGCATCTGATTGTCCGAGATATACACAAAAATATTTATTTCCTTCTAGTGTTTCTGCAAATCCTGTGAACCATGCATCTACAACAATACCCTCTGCTTTTCCCATTCCTGTTTTTCCATAAATAGATATTTCCGTATTATTCTCTTCTGATATCAACATTACTTGTTTTAAAATATTTTGTGTTCTTTCTGAGTAGGTGGAGTCAGTTCCGAAGATTCGTTCCATCACTTCAACCTGTTCTTTTGGAGAAATTTTCAAAGACGATTCTATCCAGAAACCTGTTAAGGCTCTATTGTTGTTATTAGTATTTAACTTTCCCTCCCAATCAGAAATATCACAATTTCCATATTTCAGTTTATTAAGTTCATTCTGCATTTTCACCTTGCCAATGTCATCAGTGACCTGACGAAAATACCAAACACATGAGGTACGAAATGCATCAGAAAAATTGATATCTCTATTCCAGTCCTCATTCCAAAATATTTCACCGCTCCAAGGACGCACAGAATTATCAGGATCAATAATTCCGTTTTCTAAACCGATTAACGAAGAGATAATTTTAAATGTAGAACATGGAGATCTCTGCGTTAGAGCCAGTTCTTTATTATATATCATATAGTTTTTTTCTGTTGGATCGTATACTATTGCGGTCCCGGTTAAGCCTTCAAAATAATTAGACCAATCTACTTCAGTTAGTGTGGGTTCTTGTGATTCTACTACAGAAAATTTCTCTGGAGTAGGATCTTTTGTATCCTGTTGTATATTCTTAGCGTCTGAATTATTATGATTCGTGCAACCTGAAAATGCAAATATACCAACCAAAATTCCAATAATTAATAGATAAAAAGACTTGTTTTTTTTCATATTATTTCTGCCTATCCTAGAAATTAGTTATTCTATAAATGTTTCATAAACCTACATTAACTATATAAGCCGATACTTTTAAGCTTTGATTATCTTGATAAACACTAGTGTTAATAGGCATCAACCTCCTTAGCTTTTGGGAATAAAGTATTTTCATTTTTAAGAGAATAAAGAATTTAATATTTCTATAGTTATTTCTGAAGCAGCACTGCCGGTGGCATTCTCGGAATTCTGAAGGTTGGTAGCAAAACAATAAGTATTTTCACCGTGTTCAATAAAGCCAATAAACCAACCGTTTGTATTTTGTCCATTCAATGACCCAGTACCTGTCTTTCCATATAATTTTCCAATGGATGTATCAGAAATAAATAAGGCATCTTTTATTGCTTGAATATTTTTTTCCTCAAACTCCCATTTATTTTCCAGAAGTTCAGATAATAGGATTACCTGTTCTACCGGTGAAATCTTTAAGGAAGATTCGGACCAATAATCTTCAATACCAGCTGATAAATCGCAATTCCCATATGAAATTTTGTTATAATAAGAATAAAGTGTTTGGTATCCTATTTGTGTATCAAGATTTTGAAAATACCAATTAACAGAATTACGTAAAGCTGTAGTAAGGGTTTGGTCTTTGTTCCATGAATCAAAATAATAGTTTGTTCCGTCCCAGTGCTGATTAGAAGAATTATAATTGATTACACCTTCCTCTAATGCAAATAAACCACTATAAATTTTATAAGTGGAATCCGGAGAAACTCGTTTGGTGCTTAAATCTTTATTATAAATTTTGTATCTATCATTTGTCATATCATATATTACAAAGCTACCACTTGTTTTACTGAAATAAGAAGATAGGTCTATGTCATCTATATTTTGGGAAGTCAAATTATTAGATGAGTCTCGTGATGCATAGACAGTTAATAAGGGACTAATGCAGTATACTAGAACACAAGCGAACACTAAGATTACAATGCTGTTTCTCTTATGCTTTTTAGAAATTTTTTGATAATTTGCTATTTCTTTTATTCTATCTATAATGACCTTTTTTTCTCCACCTAAACGAGAGAGTGGAGAGAGAAAAGCATTGTGTTGCATTTTTTCAGCATATCTTATTAATGTATAGCCATAATCTATACAGTTGTTTTTCCCTATGATGTTAATTACTGAGTTGTCGCATGCAATTTCCCGATCTTTTTGTAATATATGAAATCCGTACCAAATGAATGGGTTAAACCAATATATGATCTGTAAAATGCAACTTATATAATTTAATGCAGCATCCTTGTGTTTATAATGCTGTAATTCATGTAAAAAGATATAATATACATCCTGTTCAGACAGTAATATATCCATATCTTGAGGAATAATTACCTTGGGATATAGAAGACCGTAAGAAACAGGGCTTGAAATATTACATGAAGCGTATAAAGCGACATGTCGTCTTATTTTTAATTTTTCATGACACGAAATGTATTGTTGGTATAGTTCTGGTTCGTTTTCAGAAGTTATCAAAAAAGCTTTTTTTTGGATTAAATGAATTTTAACAATATTATATATAAAATATACTAATGTAAACAAACACCCGATTATCCATATTGCAAATAAGTATTTATCAAGATCATACAAATTAAAATTATCTTGAGCTGACGCAAAATCAGAAGTACCTAATTGAACAGATAAATTTATATCATCAAGTTGTTTTGTAGAAGTATTTACAATTTTACCCGTATCTTGTTGGAAAAAGTGTTGTAACTTTATTAATAATTGATGTGGTCCGATATTTTTGAATGGTATGAAAGGAATAATAAGCGCACATACAAAAATGTACCACAAATAATACCGACTATTAGTTGTAATATAATTTTTTAATAGTTTTTTGAGTAATAGAATTATCCCCAATAAGATACTGATAGTGAGATTACATAATAAAAAGTGAATCGAGAACATTAGGTTTCATCACCACCATTCAATTTAGAGTCTATAAGATGATACATATTCTTTAAATCGCTGTCAGATAATTGGGCATTGGATAGTAAGGAAGATAATAGCGGAGCCATTTCACCATCATAAAAGCGAGATAAAAAATTATGGTTCTCTTGTGATAAATATTTATTTTTAGAGATAATGGGAAAATAGTAATACATACGCCCTTTTTGTTCATAAGAAATAACATGTTTTGACACTAAACGAGATAATAACGTATGAACTGTTTTATTACTCCAATTGTGTATAGATGGAACTTTTTCACAAATAGAATTTGTGCTTATTGGTGACTCATCCCATATTATTTTCATGATTTCATATTCTGCTTCAGATATTTGTGGTAATTTATCCATGTTTATTCTCCTTTAATCTTACTTTCGTAATAATTATAGAGCATTGAAATAGAAACGTCAAGAAGGCTATTGACAAAAAAGTGATAATAGAATATATTACAAACGTAAGATATGGAAACAGGAGACAATTATGAAAAGAAAAAAATTTGAATGGACAGGTAGATTGATATTAATAATATTTTCTTTAATTTTAGTATTGAGCTTGATTTTTTTTATTACGAAACAGACACATAAGAACACTACTGAACAATTGCTAACCGAATATATGAATTATATCAATAAACATGAATATGAAAAAATGTATAAAATGATTTCTAAAGAACATTCATCGAATATTTCTATGGAAGAATTTGTAAAGAGAAATAAAAACATATATGAAGGATTAGAAACGAAGGATTTAAGCATTAAAATTTTAAATGAGAAATCCAATGGTAAAGAGATTTCATATCTTACATCATTTAATACTCTTGCAGGTGAAGTGAAATTTCAAAATGAAGTAAACTTTATAAAAGAAAAATTTGAATATAAACTTGTTTGGAAAGATAGTATTATTTTTCCGCAATTAGAGTCTACAGATAAAGTACGAATAGATACTGTAGAAGCAGAGCGAGGACAAATTTTAGATCGGAATGGAAAAGTGTTAGCTGGAAAAGGGGTTGCATCATCAGTTGGGCTAGTGCCGGGTAAAATTCAGGATAAAGAAAACACAATAATTAAACTTGCGGAGTTGCTTGAAGTGGATATTGATGTGATAAAGAACAAATTGTCTGCAGAGTGGGTAAAAGATGATTCATTTGTTCCTATAAAAACAATTCCTAAAGTTAGTGAATTGGAATTAATGAAAATTAATCCGGATGAAAATCTTGTAAAATTAAAGGAAAATCAAGAGGAATTACTATCAATTCCAGGTGTTATGATTAACGATATCGAAGTTAGAGACTATCCTTTAAAAGAAGCAGCGTCACATTTGGTTGGATATATTCAAAAAGTTACAGCGGAAGATTTGGAAGAGAATAAAGGGAAAGGTTATGATTCCAATAGTGTTATAGGGAGAAGTGGTATAGAAAGTTTATATGAAGATAAATTAAAAGGTCAAAATGGTTGCATGATATATATCGAAGATGAATTTGGAAACAGAAAAGATATTATTGTAGATAAACCGGTTCAAAACGGAGAGGATATTCAATTAACAATTGATGCAGAATTGCAAAAAGTCTTGTATGAACAGTTTAAGGATGATAAGAGTTGTTCTGTTGCTATGAACCAATATACAGGAGAAGTTTTGGCACTGGTCAGTACTCCTTCTTTTAACTCAAATGATTTTGTAATGGGAATGTCAGATAAATTATGGAAAAGCTTAAATGAAGATGAAAGGCAACCTTTGTACAATCGATTCAGACAGGTATGGTGTCCCGGATCAACATTTAAACCTGTTACTGCAGTGATAGGGTTAGACACAGGTATTCTTGATCCTGTAGAAGATTATGGAAACGAAGGTTTAAGCTGGCAAAAAGACTCGTCATGGGGGGATTATTATGTGACCACATTACATGAGACTGAACCTGCAACACTGGAAAATGCAATGATATATTCTGATAATATATATTTTGCAAAAGTAGCACTTAAACTGGGGGAAAATAATTTAACTAGCTTTTTAGAAAAATTGGGGTTTAACAAAGAAATACCATTTGATATTAAAATGTCAATATCACAGTATTCAAATACAGAAGGAATAAAGTCAGAAATTCAATTGGCAGATAGTGGATATGGACAAGGTCAAATCTTAATAAATCCATTGCATCTAGCTTCTATTTATTCCGCATTTAGTAATGATGGAAATATAATTGAACCGACGTTACTATATAACCCAAATTATAATCCCAATATATGGATGCCGGAAGTTATTCAAAAAGAAAGTATTCATACTGTTTTAGAGACAATGAAGAAAGTTATTAGTGAACCAACAGCAACGGGATATGGTTTACATAGAGAGGAGTACACTTTGGCTGGAAAAACAGGAACGGCAGAAATAAAGCTTTCAAAAGAAGATGCAACAGGAACAGAATTGGGGTGGATGGCAGTTTTTACAACTGATCCTAATATTGAGAATCCAATATTGCTAATTAGTATGGTTGAAGATGTAAAAAATATTGGTGGCAGTGGTTATGTAGTTCAAAAAGATAAAAGAGTATTGGATCAATATTTACGATAGGAATGAGATGAAAAAAGGTGAAAATGTTAATGAAGAAAATGTTGGCTATTATTTTGGTTTCTTTAGTATTATCCGGATGTGAAAAAAATGGGTCTCAAAATGATCTTATAATTAATAATACAGAAGAAGAGAATGTGGTGATGGATGAAAATGATGATTATGAATTAAAAAATATTGAAATGGGGAGAAAAGAAGAAAAAGACATTAGTGATCGCTTAAGGAAAATGGTTGGAAAATGCAAAAGGATATACAGTCAGGCAGATAAAGGTAATGCGTCAAATATTGTTCTTGAAGAAGAGACAGTTCATACAATGATCGAAAGTATTGCAGAAGAGAATGTTGCCATTACCTGTGGCAGTCATGATTATAATATGTTGAATTATAAACAAGTTGATGATGCTCTTTCTTTGGCAAAAACAGGAGAAAATACTGAAACTGAATTTTTTGTAATTAATACAAGTGGTGTTTGGATATATAATAAACTTCAATTTAAAAACAAAGATTTATATGTAACATCAGCAACAGCTGCATTTGATGATAATATGAGTCCACATATTGTGCAGATAGAAAAAATTCAGGTATATGATTGGAACTATACTGATAAAGGGTGGATTATATGGGAGAAGGCATTATCAAGAAATCAAGAAATGGATATGCATGTTTTTTATAGAATTTTGCCACTTGATGAACAGTGCAGAGAATTAGGAAATAAATGTATTACACCGGTTAGTTACTTTTGCAATAATCTGTTCCTCGTAGATTGGAATCAAAACAGTTTGGAAAATATAGAGTTTAATGATTTGTTTGAGTTTTTATACACAATGAAGTATGGGGAGAAAATTGATGAAAAAAAATATGCATCAGGCATTCCTAAAGTAGAATTTGAAGAAGTGGTCACAACTTATTTTGATATTTCAATAGAAACCTTGGAAATATATGCTCAATACGATGACGTGAAGGGGGTATATCCATGGGAAGCAATTGGTCCATGGAATCGAATTCAACAATTCCAACCTTTCCCAGAAGTAGTGAATTGTATAGAAAATGAGGATGGATCATTAACTTTGACAGTAGAAGCTGTTTTTCAGGAAGAAGGAACAGATTGTTCATTCAGACATGAAGTGACAATCCGAGAAGAAGGTGACAAGTGGATATATTTGGGAAACTGTATTGAACGTGAGGGAGCATATAAAATTCCAGAATATAAACCGCGAAGAGATTTTTAAGTAAATTAAGAAAATAGATTTTTTTATAACTGATATTGTAATTGGAGAGGAAGAGTATGAAAGTTAGATTAATGATCATTATTGGTGTCATTAGTTTTCTACTAGGAGGATGTAATAAAATACAAAAAAATTCAAATCAAGTACAATTAGTTCAAAGAACTGAAGAAATTCTGGTAGAATCCGAAGATTTGGCAGATGATTATTTTCATATATACAAAGAAAGATGGAATCAAAGCAATAGAAATTCATTGAAATTACAACAAGACATTATTGAATATTTAGGCAGAAAAAACTATATTGCGGTTGACATAAATAATCAAATAGATATGGTAAATGGAGAACTAGTGAAAAAATTTTGCAAGAATGTGCAAAACGAGGTTAATGATAGTATAACAATTTTTTCTATTATGGAATCAGGAGGATTTGTGAGATATGATTTAAACTCTCAAAATGGGGAAATTTATGCCATATGTAGTAATATGACTTGGGATCAGGACGCTCCAGAAGCTGAGTACATTAATGAATTTCAAGTACAATCATGGAAGTATACAAAAAATGGGTATTTTTTCATAGAAGAATATGATCGACAGGGATATGATGGATATCATGGGAAAATTGGATTTCGTGTGGAACCATTGGATGAAGCATGTCGGGAGTTGAATAGAAAGTATGTTATGCCAGTAGGTTATGCTGGAAATAAGTTATTTATAACGAATTGGAATCAAAGTGATTATTCACAACTTGATTTTTATGATCTATATGAGATTATGTATCTTTTAAAATATGAAAAATATGTTCCATATAATTATAGTCAAGAAGGAGTAGAATATTATATTCCAAAACAAGATTTTGAGGAAGTTATTCAAACATTTTTAACAGTTGAAAGTGAAGTATTAGAGTCTAATGCCATTTATAATGCAGAAACAAAAACGTATTTGTACAGACCAAGAGGATTATATGACTATGGATCAACGTATGAACCGTATCCAGAAGTAGTATCATATGAAAAGATGGATGATGGGAAAATTAAACTTATAATTAATGCGGTGTGGGAAAGAACAATGCAGGATAATGCAATGACAAGTGAATTAGTCATTCAGCCGTTAGATAATAACCGTTTTCACTATATATCCAATCAAGTTATTAAGTCGAACTTAGATGACACTTCTAAATGGTACCGAAACCGTTTGACCTATGGAGAGTGGAATAAGATTTATAAAGAAAATGATGAAATAAAATAGAAAGTTTATTTATGAGCGTTTGCTTGAAATTTAAAAGGGCAGGTGAAGCATTATAGAAGTTGAAATTCTTATTCGAATAAAAGAAGAGGGGAATTATAAAGAAATTTTGCTTTGTAATATGAATTATATTGCAAAAAAAATTGCTCTACAAGAAAAAAATATATTAAATCATGCAGATTTGTACTTGGATTACAATAATAGAATAGCATTTCACAAAAACAGAAAAATTAATCTAACAGTAAAAGAATTTGATATCCTATTTTTCCTTGCGAGTTATCCTGGGCAGGTATTTACTCATCGACAGATATATGAAACTGTATGGGGAAAAGAATATTTCTGTGATGAAGGAAATGTTACCGCACATATAGGTCATATACGAAAGAAAATAGAACTAGATCCCCGAAATCCCGTTTTTATCCAAACCGTGCGAGGGATAGGGTATAAATTTGCGAAGAAATAGGACAGGTCCCGCTACATACGGAGTACCTGTCCTATTCTTTATTTGTTCTGCCTAACAGATAATCAGAAGTTACATGGAAATAATCAGCAATTACACTTAATTCATAATCTGGAACAAACCGTGTCCCTTTTTCAATTCTTAAAATTGTCAATTCCGTAAAATCAATCCCAGAAAGAGAAAGACGTGCTGCCAAAATCTTTTGGGAAATATCCTGTTTTTTCCTTAATTCTTTAACGCGAGATCCTATTACGTTTTTGCGTTCACCATTCCAATATATTTTCATAATATCCTCAATGTTTCTAAAGATGAAGTTACATTATTGATTCTAGCGAAATGGAATGGTAATATACTTCTAAAGATGAAGTTTTAAAAATTATTTTATACAACATACAAAGAAGAATAATATAAAGCAATTATTATGTGTTTCGGAGTGGAAATAGAGGAATAATAGAACAAAAGAAAAAAAGATTTGGTACGATGAAAGGAAGAGGGAAGCATGGATGAGCGAGTATGGGAAAAAACTGCACAGTTTTTAAAGGAACTTCGATGTGAGGATACCGGAAGACTTTCACAGTTACAATTACCAGAGTATCAAAAGGCTATGAAAGAAAAATTTTCATATCAGCCGATTTATGAGCAGACAGTTTGTGAAATGACAGATGAACAAAAATGTGTCATTGAGAAATATGTTGGCTTGACAGAACAATGTGCAGAAGAAGAAAACCAACAAGCTTATCTGCAGGGAATGGTGGATATGCTGCTTTTACTATCCGGAAGCGGAATATTGAAAGTTCCCTCCAACATGTTGGAAAAAATCAAGCAATGGAAATGATCAAGCGGTTCATGCATGTGCATGGACCGCTTTGCTAATGTTAAAACTAGAAAAAAGCTAGATAAAATTTGGAATAAAAACAGAATCACTCTGTAACATCAATTTACGTGCATTCATCCCGATTCTTAAGAAGGGTAAGGATATTTTCTAAGATAATCTGACATTCGCGCTTGGAACATTTTGAGAGTAAACGTGTAATCTCAGCGGCAGTATCATCTCTTGTAGAATATAGATAAGCATCTACGGAAAGATTTAATTCTTTGGCAATCCGAAGAAAAAGAGAAAAGCTTGGATTGCATGCGGCACGCTCAATATTTCCATAATGTGTAAGATTAACTTGAAGTCTTTCAGCCATTTCTTCTTGCGTTAAACCAAGTTTTTCACGGTAGCTACGAATCATATCACCTAAACGACTATCAATCTGCGCCATGTGTACTATTCACCTCCATGAAATCTAGTGTATTATGCAACATTGGAAAAGTGAAAATAGTAGTGAACAATATTTGATGTGGTGTATTAAGCAATATTAAAAAAGAAAATGGGATAGAGGCACATAATTTATAATAAGGGATTGATGTGCAATATTAGGCAATAGGAGAAGATTCAGTCATAAGAAAACGTTAAAAAAAGCGTAACAGCAGATAGAAAAAAATGCGGTTTTAAATATGGTGTCTCATACCATATTTCATATACTTATAAATATAATTGTCAAAAAAGAAAGACGTTACTGTGGATAGAAAATCTGCAGTGCATCTTTTTCTATTGGAGTAATCCAAGAAATAGAAGCCCACCACTTCCGATTTGATTTTCGAAAATTCAAATCGGAGGAAAAATGATATGGCATATAACAAAGCAAAAGAAGAATATAAATGGAAAGTATGGAAGGAACAAGAAGAGAAAAAATTACGTGAACTAGGCGTCTCAGAAGAGGTTATTGCAGAACTTCGTGATTATGACTGGAATTGTTTTAAACAAGAACGTAACTACAAAAATCATCAAATGCCTGATACAGATTTTATAGAGAGAACTGAAGATGCTTCCGGAAAGTGGGAAATTCAACAGCCTGTTAACGTGCAAGACTTCATAAAGTCTTTAGATGACAATAAACTAAGAAAAGAACTGCAGAAGTTGGATCAAGTAACATTGTATATTATTCTTTTAAAAACGTTTGGTTATGGTACAGAGGAAATAGGGAAATTGCTTGGAATGAAAGCGAATACAGTTTCTGCACGAATGAAACGCTTGAGAAAAAAATTAAAAAAATATTTTTTTTAGCGTCATATTTTGTTGTGGAAGTTGGCTAGTAAGTAGGAGAGGTAAGTTCTCTCCTAAGTAGGAATTTTTCCTATACATTTTCGGGAAGGTACTTAGTGCCTTCCCCTCCTCTGTTCCTTGATAATTGGATATCCGCATTATAGAAACTTTCCCATCCGGCGGAGCGTAGCAGAAAGAAACGCCATGACGATATAAAAGGATGGTTCAGTTATTCACTACAACGGACGGCATCAGTGATCATCGTTTTATATAAGAGCGCCCCTTTTATTCTGTAAGCATCCAGGCAGGAATGTGACGCCATGAGTCCGGGTGGATGATAATGATACACCAAAAGATCCGAATGCAGGGATAGATAAACCTTACGTTGTAATCAGTAAGACGTTTGGAATATCTGTGTGGATGTTTTGCCAGACATCCAGCTATAATGTGCCCATTTGATATCGGGGAAGTGAGAGGACAAATACGATATCCAACAACAAAAGAAAATCAATCGAAGTGTGCTGTTGATATCAGATACATGCAGCCAGAGTAACCAAATCTCTGGCTGTATTGATGTGATATTAACACAAATATAAAGATAAGAGGGTGGAAAGATGCATCGGAACGAATATCGGAGAATGGCACACGAAGAGGTGGAAGAGATATTCAGAGAAATACTTCCACAAGCAGGAATGAAAGTTCGGGAAGAACAGATCACACTTTGCCATCAAATGCTTTCCAGCCTGTGTGGAAACAAGATTGCATTATGCGATGCAGCAGTAGGGGTAGGAAAGACTTATGCATACCTGGTAGCGTGCATTCTTTTTCGAAAATACAGTCAATTGTTATCTGGATATTTTTCTATGTGCGGTCAGAGTCAGCCTATTGTGATCTCAACCTCAAGCATTGCATTGCAGGAAGCCATCCAAAGAGAATATATACCTTTTTTATCACAGGTTTTATTGAAGAAAGGAATCATATCTGCCCCTATCCAAGCAGTCATCCGAAAAGGGAAAGAACATTTTGTATGTGACAATCGGTTGGAGCTTCGGTTGGATGCAGTACGAAGAAAAGCAAAAAATCCACTGCAGAGAGAAGCTTTATATGCATTAAGAGAACAATATGACATGGACTCCGTACAGCATCTGAGTGGGTTTGACCGCAGGATGGTATGCGTCCCCAAATACTGCCCGGAAACTTGTGAGATGAGAACGTACTGTCGTTATCAAAAATATTTAAAAGAAGCTACAGATGAAAAAGTATTTATCCAGATCTGTAATCATAATTATCTACTGGCAGATACACTTCACAGAGCCAATGATTTCCGTCCTTTATTAAGAAATTATCAGGCACTGATCATTGATGAAGCACATAAATTTCCAGAAGCAGCAAGGCAGATGTATGGAAAGTCTTTCGGACCGGAAGATTTTATGGAAATCTGCAGTCTTTTAGAAGGGGAACATTATACCCATATTGCGGCAAAACTTCGGGAAGCATTTTCACAGCTCTTTGAAAGTCTGCCAAGACCACAGGGAGTGTTAGAAGAACAGGCACGTTTTCGCTTTGTTCTCAACAGGGAGTCCAGACAGGCATTAAGAAACAGCATCCGCTGGTTGCAGCGGGCGGAAGATCTGTTGATCGGGAATTTATCCAGATGGACAAAGAACCGGCTGGAAGAGAGCAGGGAAGTCCTGTTACAGTTTTTAAATGTGGACCGGAACAATATATTGTTTTTAGAGTATACATCAAAGGGACTGCCAGTGTTTTGCACTGTTCATCGAAAAACAGAAAGTTTGATAAAGGCAGATATTTGGGAGCGTGGCTTTCCAGCCATTCTTACATCTGGCACCTTAAAAGCAGGGGAGAGTTTTCAAAGGTCAGAGCAACTGAACGGACTCGAAGATGTCGGAAGAGTACGTGAATATCAGGCTGATTCACCGTTCGATTATGATGAAAATTGTTTACTATACATGCCAAGACGGAAGAGAAAAGTGTATGATAGCTATCATGGAGAAATCCGTTTCTTGTCTGAGCAGATCCGAAAGCTGGTATGTTCCACATTTGGACATACTCTTGTACTGTTTACCTCTTATTCTATGATGGGGAATGTATACAGAGAATTGAGAGGGAATCTCCCATTTCCGTTGTTGAAGGTATGGAAAGATTCCCAGTCAGTGATCCGTGAATTTAAGGCACAGAAAAATTGTGTGCTTTTTGCAGCTGGTTCCTGCTGGGAAGGCGTGGACTTTCCAGGAGATGTAGTATCTTCTTTGATTATTGTCCGTTTGCCATTTGCGGTACCCGATCCTGTGAGGGAAGCAGAAAGAGAACGATATCAGACTTTAAAGGAATATATTCAGAAAATCATAGTGCCGGATATGCAGATCAAACTGCGCCAGGGATTTGGACGAGCAATCCGGACGGAAACAGATACTTGTGTAGTGTCTATATTAGATTCCAGAGCAGGAAGAGGAGGGAAATACCACAAAGAGGTAATTGATGCACTTCCAGTATGTCGGATTACAGACAGAATGGCAGATGTAGAAAATTTTATTCGGAACCGAAAACGAATCGAATACTATATGTAACAGATTGTAGAGAAATTGTTGGTAGTGCTAAGTTTTCCAAAGAAAATAGAGAAAAATGTAGTGAGTATTTTAGGAGAAACCTTTCGGAATTGTT
Source organism: Blautia hansenii (assembly GCF_013304445.1). Taxonomy (GTDB): domain Bacteria; phylum Bacillota; class Clostridia; order Lachnospirales; family Lachnospiraceae; genus Blautia. The sequence goes on along the minus strand of NZ_JAAITA010000020.1, from coordinate 1,279 downwards.
GGTATTTGTGAATAGCTTTCATAGCATAGAGTGGGTATACTGTGTATAGCGTTAGAGGAAAGGAAGTGAAGAAATGGAACATTTCATAGTGGATATGCAGACAGAAAAATCTAAGAAATACTATTTTATACGGGAAGAAGTCAGCCAAGAAATCGTTCTTCTTCCTTCCCAATATCTAATGCATAAAATGAGGGCGAAAGGTTCGCCAAACACCATCAAGAGAAGCGCTCTTGTGATTTCATATTACTTAAACTATCTGTCTGAGAATCAACTAACGATGGAAGATGTATGGAATATGAAATACGAAAAGCAACAGGAACATTTTACAGATTTTCTTATATGGTTAAAGGCTGGGATGCATAGCAAAGATGAGTACACGAAAAAGCCATACAATGAAACTTGCAATGCATATCTCAAGGAAGTGTTTCGATTGTACAATTTTGCTGAACAGCAGGAAGGTTGCGAGCAAAGTTTAAAAGTATTATCTGATGCACAATACATTGTAAGAAATTCTGTAGGAATTCGAAAGATATTGAATCGGAGAAGTTTTCACGGATACTTAAAGGAAACAGGACATATAGGAAGAACTATAGAGCAGGACAAGATCGTTATTTTACTAAAGGCATGTGCAAATTGCCGCGATCAAGTCCTGCTTTTATTATTAGCAGAAACAGGTTTCCGAATCGGAGAAATTTTGGGCAATCGCTATGCAACAGATATTGATTATGAAAACCATCTGATCTATGTAAATTTTAGAGAAGATAATGAAAATGATGCACGTGCCAAGAATGCAGAATTCCGAAAGGCAAAAGTCAGTGATGCGACATTCGAAATCTTAAAGTTTTATCTGGAAGAATATAAGGACCTGATCTTTCAACAAGAGTATCTTCTGGTCAATGTGTCTGGAAAATATGCAGGGAAACCAATGCAGGACAGCGGTGTACGGAGTTTGATGGAGCGTCTTGAAAAAAAGACCGGAATTAAAGTGACACCACATATGCTGCGACATTATTTCGCAAATACCAGGAGAAAGGCAGGGTGGAAACTAGAACTTATCAGTCAGGCACTTGGTCATCGACACATTGAAACAACTATGAAATATTTGAATATAACAGAGGAAGAACTGATGGAAGCAAGTGATGCATTTTACAGCCAGCACCAATCCCTGTATGGAGTTGATCATCTGTTATAGGAGGAGGCGGTTATGTGCCTGCAATCAGATTACTAGTATAGAATAAATTAAATCTCTACTATATATTTTGAGGATAATGTATGGTAA